>JAUHYC010000016.1 GCA_030426685.1 Alphaproteobacteria bacterium | reverse complement strand
TTGAACAAAAAACACCAGAAACTCAGCCGTGGCTATAGGGCCACAATGCGCTCGGACGGGCTGGTGGTTATGAAACCTCAGCGAATCCGGTCGGCGATACCGGCGAAGGTTCTGGTTCTGTGCCTGCTTGGATTTTTTGGCTTCAAAGCCTTCCTGCTGTCACATCTCGGGCCGTCCGCCTATGAGACGCGCGTCGAAAGTCTGAACCAGGGTACGCCTGTCGAACAGGCCGGTGCCTGGATCATGCAAGCCGATCTGTTGACGGAGTTTATGGCGTCCCAATTGAACAAAGTTCTGTTCTAGCGTCTGACCTTCCCTCATGACAAAAAACACCGCGTGCCGTTGGCGACGCGGTGTTTTTGTTCGCCCCACAGGGAGGAGGAACGGGGCGTTTGAAAGAAGGTGCGAAGCCTTTAGCGGCGGCTTTCGGCAACAAAGTCGATGTCGCCACGGATCAGGCCGATATCTTCCAGTTCGCGGTCGGTCAGACCATTCAGCGCGTTGCGCGTAACGCGGGCGTCATTCCAATCAGCAATGCTGCTTACAGCCCATGCGAAAGTTGCGCCGATACGGCCGACGAGGCCAAATGAGCCAGTGGTGGCGCGGGTGGTATCCAGTACAGCCATATCCTGTTTCCTTCTGGTTTGTGTTAAACTCTGATCTTGCGATCTGCCGGGCATCTAGTGATGTGTGCGGATCCACACAAGCGTAGAAATTGCATGTGTCCTATGCAATTTCTGCAATGCTCGAACTTCGTGAAAGCCCTTTAAATTATTGGTTAATTTCCGTTCGAAATTGCGTCGATTACGGCACATTCCTTGTCGCAAACAGGCCGTGAGGCTTTGGCTGCGACAGGGATGCCGTTTTCAGAGCACATGCCGATTTCCTTGGAAAATGTTCACGCTTCGTGCTAATCGATGAAAAAAGATCACATAAACCCGAGCAGGCCAAAGCAAAACATGCGAATTCTGGGCATTGATCCGGGGCTAAGGACCCTGGGATGGGGCGTTATCGAATCGTCAGGCACGCGCCTGAGCCACGTCGCCAACGGCTTGTGTAAATCCGATGGCGATGATCTGGGTGAGCGGTTGCTGTCCCTGCACAACCAGATTGTTGAGGTCATCGCCGAACATCAGCCCGATCAAGCCGCGATTGAGCAGACCTTTGTCAACAAGGACGGGGCGGGGACGCTTAAACTGGGACAGGCGCGCGGCGTTGCGCTTTTGACGCTGGCGCAGGCAGGTCTGCCGGTGGGCGAGTATGCGCCAAATCGGGTCAAGAAAACCGTGGTCGGTGTCGGCCACGCCGAGAAAGAGCAGGTTCTGCATATGGTCAAGCTGCAACTGCCGGGTTGTCAACCCAAAGGGGCGGATGCCGCGGATGCGTTGGCGATTGCGATTTGTCACTCCTACTATGGGACAGCCCGACAGACGCGGCTGAAAGAGGTGCGTGCATGATTGGCAAGCTTACCGGACGGCTGGATTACCGCGCGGCAGATCACGTTTTGATCGACGTGCGTGGGGTGGGCTACATCGTCTATTGCTCGGACCGGACTATGGCGGCCTTGCCTGGTGTGGGAGAGGCGGTATCGATCTACACAGACATGGTCGTGCGCGAAGACCTGATGCAGCTCTATGGCTTTCTGTCTTTGGTTGAGAAGGAATGGCACCGGCTGCTGTGTTCGGTGCAGGGTGTCGGTGCCAAAGTCTCGCTGGCGATCCTCAGCGCGTTGGGACCGGATGGAGTGAGCCGTGCAATCGCTCTGGGCGATTGGGGTGCGGTCAAGGCGGCCAAAGGGGTTGGGCCCAAAACCGCTCAGCGCATCGTGCTGGACCTAAAGGACAAGGCACCGGGTGTGATGGCGATGGGCGGCACAGTGACCGAGGCTTTGGATGGGCCGGCGCTGGAGGTTGTCGAACCCGCCGAGCCTGCACCCGTTCCTAAGCTGACGGCAAAGCCAGCTTCTGGCGCGGCAGCATCGGCGGGGGCGCTGTCGGCCCTGTCGAATCTGGGCTATGGTCCCTCGGACGCAGCATCTGCCGTCGCCGAGGCCGCTGCAAATCTGCCGGATGCGGGTGAAGCTGATCTGATCCGTGCCGCGCTGAAACTCCTGGCCCCGAAAAGCTAAGTGAAAGGGTGACTGAATGGTAGACGCCGATCCCACCCTGCGCCCCGAGCCTATGCCCGAGGACAATGACCGCGCCCTGCGTCCGCAGGGGCTGGATGAATTCATCGGTCAGGCCGAGGCGCGTGCCAATCTGCGCATCTTTATCCAATCGGCCCGCCAGCGAGGCGAGGCGATGGATCATACGCTGTTCCATGGTCCGCCGGGATTGGGAAAGACCACGCTGGCGCAGATCATGGCGCGTGAGTTGGGGGTGAACTTTCGCATGACCTCAGGGCCGGTGCTGGCCAAGGCGGGTGATCTGGCGGCGATCCTGACCAATCTTGAGGCACGCGATGTGCTGTTCATCGACGAGATTCACCGCCTGAATCCGGCAGTCGAAGAAGTGCTCTACCCGGCGATGGAAGATTTTGAGCTTGACCTCGTGATCGGTGAAGGCCCCGCCGCGCGGACTGTTCGCATTGAATTGCAGCCTTTTACGCTGGTCGGGGCCACCACTCGGATGGGATTGTTGACCACACCGCTGCGCGACCGGTTCGGCATACCGACCCGGCTGCAGTTCTATACAGTGGACGAACTGCATGAGATTGTTACGCGCAATGCTCGCAAGCTGGGTGCACCTGCTGACGAAGACGGTGCACGAGAAATCGCGCGGCGGTCGCGCGGAACACCGCGGATCGCAGGGCGGCTGCTGCGGCGTGTGGTGGATTTCGCCATCGTCGAAGGTGACGGGCGGATTACGCGCGATTTGGCGGATGGGGCTCTGACGCGATTGGGCGTTGATCACCTCGGCCTGGATGGAGCCGACCGCCGCTATCTCAAGTTAATCGCCGAGAATTATTCGGGCGGGCCGGTGGGGATTGAAACCTTGTCGGCCGCTTTGTCCGAAAGCAGGGACTCGCTAGAAGAGGTGATCGAGCCATTTCTATTGCAGCAGGGGCTGATCCAGCGCACACCACGTGGTCGGATGCTGGCGCAAAAGGCGTGGACTCATCTGGGAATGACCGCGCCGAAAGGGCAGAGTGATCTGTTTGGTTGAAGCCGCACGCCAGAGATTTTATGCCTCTCGGTGAGAGTATTCTTTTGAGAGATGAAGGGCCGGGCGTGACACCTGAAGAAATCAAGGCGCTGTTCACCCGCGAAAGTGGCGAGTTTCTGTTTGCGCGCTGGGGGCGACCCATTGCGCCGATCGTGTTTGGCGTTGAGGAAGAGACCCTGTCAACGGTCAAGGGCGCATTCGAGGCGGTGGTGGCGCTGGCCGGTCACAAGATGGCGGAAACCGACCCGGAGCTCGGGTCAAACTGTATGGTGTTCTTCTTCCGTGAGTGGCAGGAACTGCTGGAGGTGCCCGATCTGGACCGGTTGATCCCAGATCTTGGGCCACTGGTTGACCGGCTGGTTGTTGCCGATGCCAACCAGTATCGCATATTTCGGTTTGAGGAAGACGGGGCCATTCGCGCGGCCTTTGTGTTTTTGCGAATGAACGCAGAGTTGTCCAAGATTCCTGCAGAAACTCTGGCCTTGAGCCAGGTGGTGCAGACCATCCTGCTGTGGTCTGATACAGCGTTCCGCAGCACATCGCCGCTGGCCTTAGCGGGTGACGTGACGATTTTGCGCCCCGATATTGCCGCGGTGATCCGTGCGGCTTACGACCCGGTCCTGCCGGGCGCGGCACAGGACCCGTCGCATGCGCTGCGCCTGTTCGCAAGATTGGAGCCACCACAGTGACGCATGTCTATCAGGTCAAAGTGTATTATGAAGACACCGACATGGGTGGGGTCGTCTATCATGCAAACTATCTGAAATTTATCGAACGCGCCCGGTCGGACTGGGTGCGCAAGCTGGGCAATGACCAGAATGCGATGCGTGACGAGGGTATCGTGTGGGTCGTGCGACGGATCGAGGCGGATTATCTGGCGGCTGCAAGGTTCGAAGATGAACTGGTGATTGAAACCGACATCATGTCGCTGTCCGGCGCACGATTGACGATGTCGCAACTCGTCAGACGGGGCGATACCGAAATTTTTCGTGCCGTTGTTACCGCTGTCTGCATGAACAAACAGGGTAGGCCGGTGCGCCTTCCGGCAGAGATTCGCGCATTGATGTAACAAAATACCCGCTTGGGGTGGTTCTGTTGGCTTTTCGCCTCCATCTGCGTTAGCGTTTGGCAAAACAAGGCCAAATGGCCATCAGGCAAAACAAAGAGCAGGTTCATGGAAGCTGAAACGCTGGCGCTGGCGCAGGAGATCGATTTCTCCATGTGGGGGCTGTTTGCCCGCGCAACATTTATCGTGAAGGTGGTGATGCTGATCCTTGTGATCGCATCCTTCTGGTCTTGGGCGATCATCATACAGAAACTGATCAACTACCGGGCCGCCCGCCGCGAGGCACAGGTGTTTGATGAATCCTTCTGGTCCGGCAATCCGCTGGATGAGCTGTTCGAACAGATCGGAGCGCAACCCGATGGCAGTTCCGAGAAGATTTTTGCCGCTGGCATGATCGAATGGCGACGTTCGCACCGCACCGATGGCGGCTTGATCGCCGGGGCGACCGCGCGGATTGACCGGTCGATGGACGTGGCGATCGCGAAAGAGTCCGAAGGGCTGCAGAAGGGGCTGCCCATTCTGGCGACCGTCGGATCTACGGCACCGTTTATCGGCCTGTTCGGGACGGTCTGGGGCATTATGAATGCCTTCATCGAGATTGCCGAGCAGCAAAACACCAATTTGGCTGTGGTGGCCCCCGGTATCGCCGAGGCATTGCTGGCCACGGGGCTGGGCCTGCTGGCCGCGATTCCGGCGGTGATTTTCTACAACAAGCTCAGCGCAGACAGTGATCGCATCGTGGGTGGGTACGAGGCATTTGCCGACGAATTCGCGACCATCCTGTCGCGGCAGTTGGATAGCTGACGATGAGCGCGGCGGTACAGCAGCCCTCGGGTGGAAACGGGCGCAGACGCGGACGTCGTCGTGGGCGTGCGCAGCCGATGGCCGAGATCAACGTGACGCCATTTGTCGATGTCATGCTGGTGTTGCTGATCATTTTCATGGTGGCTGCACCCCTGTTGACCGTCGGGGTGCCGGTGGATCTGCCCAAGACCGCCGCCAGTGCGCTGCCCGGTGACAACGAAGAGCCACTGACCGTGACCCTGACCGCCGATGGCCGTGTGCAGATTCAGACGACAGATGTGCTGCGCGAAGAACTGATCGGCAAACTGCGCGCCATTGCATCTGAACGCAGCAGTGACCGCGTGTTCCTGCGCGCGGACGGCGCGATTCCCTATGCTCAGGTGATGCAGGTCATGGGTGCGCTGAACGCGGGTGGCTTTTCCAATGTGGGCCTTGTGACCGATACCGGCGGGCCGACGCTGGACGATGGGTGAGAGTGAGGTCGCGCGGTGGAGACCGGCACCAAGATTTCAGCGATTGCGCATGTTAGCCTGATCAGCTGGGCGCTGTTTGGGGGCACGTTCCGTTCCGAGCCGCTTCCAATGGCTGTGCAGGATGTATCCGTGATCACGTCCGAGCAATTTGCAGCGATGACCGCGCAGCGGAGCGCACCCGAGGTGCCGAGCGATCCGGAAGAGCTCCAGCAGCCCGAAGTACCCGAAGAGGTCGCGGCTCCGGAGTCAACGCCCGAGGAACCGCCTCAGCCCGAGCCAGTGCCTGAGCCTGAACCGGAACCCGAGCCGGAAATTCAGCCGGAAGCGGTTGAGATCGCGCCCGAGCCTGAATTGATCGAAGAACCCCCGACGCTGGACCAGCCCGAGCCCGAAGTGGCGGCGCTGCCCGTCCCGCCGGGTCCTGAGGCAGAGCCGCAACCGGCGGACAAAGTAGCACCCGAACCTGTTGAAGCGCCGCCGCCAGAAGTAAAACCGGATGATGTCGAAACGCCCCCGGTTTCGTTGGAGGAAGGGGCAGAGATCCAGCAGGAACAACAGGATCAGACCGCGCCCGAAGAGGCAGCGCCAGAGATCGTGACCGAGGCCGAAGAGACCGACAAACAAGCGCCAAGAACCTCGCCGCGCCCACGCGTTCGCCCCAATCGCCCGGCACCCCAGCCTGAGCCGGAGGTGGCAGAAACACGTGAGCCTGCCCCGGCTGAACCTGCCCAGAACGAAGATGCGATCAATGACGCGCTGGCTGAGGCGCTGGGAAATGGAAGCGAACCCTCAGGCCCGCCGCTGACCAGCGGCGAAAAAGATGCGATGCGTGTGGCTGTGTCGCAATGCTGGAACGTTGGATCGCTGTCGACCGATGCCCTGCAGACCGTGGTTGTTGTTGGTTTCTCGCTGAGCAGGGACGGCAAAGTGGTTGGGGGCAGCTTGAAGATGCTGGATAGCTCCGGTGGCACGGCGGCCTCGGCGAAACAGGCTTACGAAGCAGCCCGACGCGCGATTTTGCGCTGCGGCTCCAAAGGATACGACCTGCCTGCTGACAAATACAGCCATTGGCAGGATATTGAGATTACATTCAATCCCGAGAGGATGCGGATCAAATGATGAAACTTCTGACCAGCCTCTTTGTTGGCCTCACCCTTCTGTCAGCACCGGCCCAAGCCCAGAGCGGTCCGCTGCGCCTGGAAATCGACGAAGGGATAATCGAACCGATGCCCTTCGCGGTGCCAAGCTTTGTGCCCGACGGGCCAGCGGCCACGCAATACGCGCAGGATATCTCGCGCGTTGTTGTGTCGGACTTGACCGGGACGGGTCTGTTTCGCGAAATCTCCTCAGATGCTTTCATCAGCCGGGTCAGCAGTTTCGAGGCGCCGGTACAGTTTGCCGACTGGAAGGCGATCAACGCTCAGGCCCTGGTAACGGGTGCGGTGAATGTATCGGGCAAGCAACTGACCGTGCGGTTCCGGGTTTGGGATGTCTTTTCGGGGCAGGAGCTTGGCACCGGTTTGCAATTTGCAGGCACCACCGAGGGCTGGCGTCGGATGGCGCATAAAGTCGCTGATCAGGTCTATAGCCGCATAACAGGCGAGGGTGGCTATTTCGATAGCCGCGTGGCCTTTGTATCGGAAAGTGGTCCGAAGGATCAGCGCCTCAAGCGGCTGGCAATCATGGATTATGACGGCGCGAATGTTCAGTACCTGACCGACAGCGCCGCAATTGTGCTTGCGCCGCGGTTTTCGCCTACCGGGGATCGCCTGCTCTATACCAGCTACGAGACCGGCCAGCCGCGGATATACCTGCTGGATGTGGGCCGTGTGAAACGGCAGGAGTTGCCCACGCAGGAAGGCACGATGAGCTTTTCTCCGCGTTTCTCGCCGGATGGCCGCTCGATCGTCTATTCGCTGACGCAGGGCGGCAATACCGATCTGTGGAAAATGGATCTGGCCTCGGGCCAGAGCGCGCGCCTGACCAATACGCCGGCGATTGAAACGGCACCCAGCTATTCCCCGGATGGCAGTCAGATCGTGTTCGAAAGCGACCGCTCGGGAACGCCTCAGCTTTATATCATGCCTGCAAATGGGGGCGAGGCGACGCGGATCAGTTTCGGGCAGGGGCGCTATGGCACCCCGGTCTGGTCACCGCGCGGCGATCTGGTGGCGTTCACCAAGCAGAACAAGGGCCGGTTCCATATCGGTGTCATGCGCACCGATGGCAGCGAGGAGCGGCTGTTGACAGCCTCATTCCTGGATGAAGGGCCAACTTGGTCACCCAATGGGCGCGTTATCATGTTCACCCGCGAGACTCAGGGCGCAAGTGGGCGGTCGACGCTGTATTCCGTTGATATCTCGGGGCGCAATCTGCGACCTGTGCGCACGCCCGATGGCGGAAGCGATCCATCCTGGGGACCGTTGCAGAATTGATTGGAACCGATCACCGACAAAGTTCACAACAAACCGCCGCTGTGCTAGACAAGCGGCAATAAACAAAACACGAGGCACTTGAAATGAACGTATTGGGCAAAATCCTTGCATTGGGCGCGTTGAGTGTGATCGCTGCCTGTTCCAACAATGATCCTTCGGCGCTGGGTGGCGGTGCAGGCGGCAGCGGCTCGTTGGTGCCGGGTTCGCCCAGTGATCCGCGCTCGCCTGCCTATTTCCAGCAGACGGTAGGTGACCGTGTGCTGTTCGCCGTTGACCAGTCCACGCTGAGCCCGCAGGCACAGACGGTCCTGCAGGGGCAGGCGGATTGGCTGTTGGCCAACCCGGATTTTGTCGCCAATATCGAAGGCCACGCGGACGAACAGGGCACGCGTGAATACAACCTTGCCCTTGGTGCCCGCCGGGCAAACGCGGCGCGGGAGTACCTGATCTCGCGCGGGGTGGCAGGCAACCGGCTGACCACTGTCAGTTATGGCAAGGAACGACCGATCGAAATTTGCAGCACCGAGGAATGCTATTCCAAGAACCGCCGTGCGGTGACGGTGTTGACCGGTTCAACCTTGGGGTAAAATGATGCGATTTGCAGGTTTGGTTCTGGCGGCGGTTATCTCTGCCGCTGGTGTGGCTCAGGCACAGGATCAGCAGACGCTGGCGGATATCCGTCAGGAACTGACGGTGTTGCATGTAGAAATTCAACGTCTCAAGCGAGAGTTTTCGACCACCGGCTCGCCCGCGCCGAACCTGTCCGGCAGCTCGGTACTGGAACGTGTTGACGCCATTGAGGCCGAATTGCAGCGCCTGACGCGCCAGACAGAGCAGTTGAACCAGCGGGTGCAGAATATCGTCACCGATGGCACCAACCGCATTGGCGATCTGGAGTTTCGTCTGGTTGAACTGGAAGGTGGCGATCTGAGCACGCTGGGTGAGACCTCGACGCTGGGTGGCGACACCCAGACCGAAGTTGCAGTTACACCGACGCCGCCGCAGCCCGAAATCACCGAGCAGGGCGAATTGGCCGTCGGTGAACAGGCCGATTTCGATGCCGCCTCGCAAGCTCTGGCAGACGGTGATTTCCAAACGGCATCAGACCTGTTTTTGCAGTTTGACCAATCCTATCCCGGCAGCCCGTTGGCGGCGCAGGCCAATCTGCGGCGCGGTCAGGCACTTGAGGGGTTGGGAGACACGCGGGAGGCTGCACGGGCGTTCCTGGCCAGTTTCACCGGCGATTCCGAAGGCCCTCTGGCCCCCGAGGCGCTGTTTGAGCTGGGCGCGGCTCTGGGTCGTCTGGGCCAGACCGATCAGGCCTGCATCACACTGGGCGAGGTTGGGGTGCGCTTTCCATCCTCGGCCCCTGCAAGTTCGGCCACGCAGGAAATGGCAGCGCTGGGCTGTTCTTGAGTTCTGACGCAGATACGCTTGAGGCCGAGCTTCGGGCAGGTCTGCCCGATCCTTTGCCGCACCGCTTAGGTGTGGCCGTATCGGGGGGCAGCGATTCAACGGCCTTGTTGTGCGTGCTGGCGAAGATCACAAAACACACGCAGGTTGAGCTGTTTTCGGCAACGGTCGATCATGGCCTGCGCCAGGAAGCCGCCGCCGAGGCCGAAACAGTCGCCGCGTTGGCGCGCGGCCTGGGTATTCCGCATGCGACATTGAAATGGCAGGGCTGGGACGGAACCGGCAACCTGCAGAGTCAGGCGCGTCAGGCGCGATACCGGTTGTTGGCTCAATGGGCTGAGGACCATCACCTTGAAGCGATCGCGCTGGGCCATACGGCGGATGATCAGGCTGAGACGGTGTTGATGCGCCTTGCCCGTTCCGCAGGTGTGTCCGGCCTGTCCGCAATGGCGGCGCAACGCAAAGTGGGCGGGGTCACCCTGCTGCGTCCCCTGCTGACGGTCACGCGCGCACGGTTGCGCACCTATCTGACTGCAGGGGGTGTCGAATGGATCGATGACCCTTCGAATCAGGATCAGCGCTTTGACAGGATCAAGGTCCGGGAGGCTTTGACCCGGCTGGATCAGATCGGGATCACGGCAGAAGGTCTGTCGCGTGTCGCTGACAATCTCGCACAAGCTCGAGAGGCTTTGGCGCAATACGCGCAGGAATCCGCCCGCCAATGTATCTCTGTCGTGGACGGTGACCTCTGTATCGAGCGCATCGGTTTCGCTGCCTTGCCGCGTGAAATCCGCCGTCGCCTTGTTGTTGCCGCCATCATGTGGATTGCGGACAAAGAATATCCGCCGCGTCAATCCGCGATCGAACAGGCGCTGGAGGCACTTTCGGCCGGTCGATCGGCCAATCTGGGTGGCTGCCTTCTGGTTCAGGATGGCGAAAAAGCTTGGATTTGCAGAGAGCTAAACGCAGTCAGTAGTGAAACCGCCTTGCCCGGAAACATCTGGGACCAGCGCTGGATCGTGACCGGACCAGACACTTCCGACGCTGAAATCCGGGCACTGGGCGAGGAAGGTATTTTACAGCTAGAAAGCTGGCGTTCTGCGGGAAAGCCGCGTGCGGTGCTTTTGTCGACCCCGGCAGTGTGGGCGGGGGGCATTGTATTGGCCGCACCTCTTGCCGGATTCGGAAATGGATGGCGTGCCGAGATGCCTTCTGAAAGGTCCGACTTCTACGCCGCGATTTTATCGCATTGAACCTGCCACAATCCTCTCTATTTTAAGTGGCAACCCCGGTAGGTCCCCGCCTGCCGAAACCTTTCAGGAGATTTTCCTTGGGCAACGCTCGCAACATCGCCTTCTGGGTCGTTCTGTTTCTGCTGATCCTAGCACTGTTCAACCTGTTCAGCGGCCCCAGCGGATCGCTGCAAAACAATGAACGTACCTATACTGAATTCGTCAGTGCCGTGGATGCCGGAGACGTCTCCAGCGTGACGCTGGACGGCGAACAAATTCGCTATCGCACGAATGACAATAAAGACTACGTAACCATCAAACCCGGCGATGCCGAGGTGACCAAGCTGCTGATCGACAAGAACATCCCGGTGCGCGCTGAAAAACAGCAGCAATCCGGGTTCCAGTCGTTCCTGATCACACTATTGCCCTTCCTGTTGCTCATCGGTGTCTGGGTCTATTTCATGAACCGGATGCAAGGCGGCGGTAAAGGCGGTGCGATGGGCTTTGGCAAATCCAAGGCCAAGATGCTGACCGAAAAGCATGGCCGCGTGACGTTTGACGACGTGGCGGGCATCGACGAGGCCAAGGAAGAGCTGGAAGAGATCGTTGAGTTCCTGCGCAATCCGCAGAAATTCTCACGTCTTGGCGGCAAGATTCCCAAGGGCGCGTTGCTAGTTGGCCCTCCGGGTACTGGTAAGACTTTGCTGGCGCGTGCCATCGCAGGTGAGGCGGGCGTGCCGTTCTTCACGATTTCCGGTTCGGATTTCGTTGAGATGTTCGTTGGCGTCGGCGCCTCGCGAGTCCGCGATATGTTCGAACAGGCCAAGAAGAACGCACCATGTATCGTGTTCATTGACGAGATTGACGCCGTGGGTCGTCATCGTGGTGCCGGTTACGGTGGTGGCAACGACGAACGCGAACAGACCCTCAACCAGCTGCTGGTCGAGATGGACGGGTTCGAGGCCAACGAAGGTGTGATCATTCTGGCCGCGACCAACCGTAAGGATGTTCTGGATCCCGCGCTGCTGCGTCCGGGCCGGTTTGACCGTCAGGTCACGGTCGGCAACCCCGACATCAAAGGGCGTGAGAAGATTCTGGGCGTGCATGCGCGCAAGACGCCTCTGGGCCCTGACGTTGATCTGCGCATCATTGCGCGAGGTACGCCTGGCTTTTCGGGCGCTGACCTGGCAAACCTCGTGAACGAGGCCGCACTGATGGCCGCGCGCGTAGGTCGTCGCTTTGTCACCATGGAAGATTTTGAGAACGCCAAGGACAAGGTGATGATGGGGGCCGAGCGGCGCTCGATGGTGCTGACGCAGGACCAGAAGGAAAAGACCGCGTACCACGAATCAGGCCATGCGGTTGTTGGCATGACATTGCCGCTGTGCGACCCCGTCTATAAGGCGACGATCATCCCGCGCGGCGGTGCGCTGGGTATGGTTGTCAGCCTGCCCGAGATGGACCAGCTGAACTATCACCGCGACGAATGTGAGCAGAAGCTGGCCATGACCATGGCGGGCAAGGCCGCCGAAGTTATCAAATACGGTGAGGATCATGTCTCGAACGGTCCGGCGGGTGATATCATGCAGGCCAGCCAGCTGGCGCGCGCGATGGTCATGCGTTGGGGTATGTCGGACAAGGTCGGCAATATCGACTATGCCGAGGCACATGAAGGGTATTCGGGCAACACCGCTGGTTTCTCGGTTTCTGCCCATACCAAAGAGCTGATCGAGGAAGAGGTCAAACGCCTTATCCAGCAGGGATATGAGCGCGCGCACGGCATTTTGACCGAGAAAAATGAGGAATGGGAACGTCTGGCGCAGGGTCTGTTGGAATACGAAACCCTGACCGGGGACGAAATCAAGCGTGTCATGAACGGTGAGCCACCCAGCGAAAGCGATGATGAGGGCGACAAACCGGACGAAGGTAATGCACCCAGCGTGACGGCCATTCCGAAAACCAAGGCCAAGAAAACGCCGCCTGAGGGCGGGATGGAGCCGGAACCCTCGGCATAAGATTATGAAACCCGGGCATCGCCCGGGTTTTTGCTTTTCAACCCGCGACCGATGGCCTCTAGTGTGCAAATTCGCAGCCAGAGGTGATGTATTATGCCGGTCCTGAAAGAAACTGAATTTGTGGCCGAAGTCACGTGGCTGGGCCATGTCCCCGCAGGCCTATCCCTGCGCGCGCAGCCGGTTGACGCGCTGTCCCTCGGTTTCTCAGGTGATCCAGGGGCCCGGCACGAGGGTGAGACGCGACCCTCCTGCGTACGGGTCAAGAACCTTTATCCTCAGGGCACCGAGATTCGGAATGTGCGGCAGCTGACCGTATTGTCCGAAGAAGAACTGCAGGAAATTGCAGCGAAAATGGGAATGGATCAGTTGGATCCGGCCCTGATGGGGGCCAGCATCGTTTTGCGCGGCATCCCGGATTTCACCCATGTACCTCCGTCTTCGCGCCTGCAGGCCCAAAGCGGGCTGACCATCGTGATCGATATGGAAAACCGTCCCTGCGTCTTGCCGGGACGAGAGATTGAGGCGGAAGCGACGGGGAAGGGAGCCGGCTTCAAACCGGCAGCGCAGGGCCGTCGTGGCGTTACCGCATGGGTGGAACGACCGGGGTCATTGTCCATCGGTGACACCATGAAATTGTTCATCCCAGATCAGCGCGCCTGGATGCCATAGGTTTCCAATTGGAGACACTAGACCGGCCTCACGACGCTTCGCGACCCAAGAATGTCGCAATCCAAAGCTAACGAGATTGTACACAACGGTATGGATTGCGCAGCGCCGACGTCCTGCGTCGGTTTTGCACGGACTTCAAATAGGGACCCCGGCCAATGAGCTATAAATCCGACATTGAAATCGCCCGGGAGGCGAACAAGAAGCCGATTCAGGAAATCGGTGCAAAGATTGGCATCGAATCTGCGGATCTGCTGCCCTATGGCCACGACAAGGCGAAGGTGAGCCAGGACTTCATCAACTCGGTTCAGGACCGCGAAGACGGCAAGCTGATTCTGGTGACCGCGATCAACCCGACCCCCGCGGGCGAAGGCAAGACCACCACCACAGTCGGTCTGGGTGACGGTCTGAACCGCATCGGCAAGAACGCGATGATCTGTATCCGCGAAGCCTCGCTTGGTCCGAACTTCGGCATGAAGGGCGGCGCTGCAGGTGGCGGTTACGCGCAGGTTGTTCCGATGGAAGAGATGAACCTGCACTTCACCGGCGACTTCCACGCGATCACCTCGGCCCACTCGCTGCTGTCGGCGATGATCGACAATCACATCTACTGGGGCAACGAATGCGACATCGACATCCGCCGCGTTGCATGGCGTCGTGTGGTCGACATGAACGACCGTGCGCTACGTCAGATCACGGCGTCGCTGGGCGGCGTATCGAACGGCTTCCCGCGTGAGGCTGGTTTTGACATCACTGTGGCCTCCGAAGTCATGGCGATCCTGTGTCTGGCCAACGACCTGAAAGACCTGGAAAAGCGTCTGGGCGACATCATCGTGGCCTATCGCCGCGACAAGACCCCGGTCTACTGCCGCGACATCAAGGCCGAAGGCGCGATGACCGTTCTGCTGAAAGACGCGATGCAGCCGAACCTGGTGCAGACGCTGGAAAACAACCCGGCATTTGTCCATGGCGGCCCCTTCGCGAACATCGCGCATGGCTGTAACTCGGTCATCGCGACCAAGACCGCGCTGAAAGTGGCCGACTATGTCGTGACCGAAGCAGGCTTTGGTGCCGACCTCGGTGCCGAGAAGTTCATGAACATCAAGTGCCGTAAGGCGGGCATTGCTCCGTCGGCAGTGGTTCTGGTTGCTACCGTTCGCGCGATGAAGATGAACGGCGGCGTTGCCAAGGCCGATCTGGGTGCTGAAAACGTCGACGCCGTGAAGTCGGGTTGCGCCAACCTGGGTCGCCACATCGAGAACGTGAAATCCTTCGGTGTGCCGGTTGTCGTCGCGATCAACCACTTTGTCACCGACACCGATGCCGAGGTGCAGGCGGTCAAGGACTACTGCGGCGAGCACGGTGTTGAGGCGGTTCTGTCGCGGCACTGGGAACTCGGCTCGGAAGGGTCTGCGGATCTGGCGCATAAGGTGGTTGAACTGGCTGATGCGGGTACCGCGAACTTCTCACCGATCTACCCCGATGAAATGCCGCTGTTCGAGAAGATCGAAACCATCGCCAAGCGCATTTATCGCGCAGACGAAGTTCTGGCCGACAACAAGATCCGCAACCAACTGCGCGATTGGGAAGAGGCAGGCTATGGCAATCTGCCGGTCTGCATGGCGAAGACGCAGTACTCGTTCTCGACCGACCCGACCCTGCGCGGCGCACCCACCGGCCACTCGGTCCCTGTGCGTGAGGTTCGCCTGTCCGCCGGTGCTGGCTTTATCGTGGTTGTCTGCGGTGAGATCATGACCATGCCCGGCCTGCCGCGCAAACCCGCGGCCGAGACCATCTGCCTCAATGACGCAGGTGAGATCGAGGGCTTGTTCTAAGCCGCCAAATAAGACATCTCGTGGTCCGGGGAATGCGCCCCGGGCCACGAGGAGATCACGGATGCCCACTCTGACACCGCCGCAAGACTGCCACTCGATGCAGGATTTGCGGGTTCAGATCGACAGGCTGGACCGCCAGCTGATCGAGATGCTGGTGAAGCGCGCAGGCTACATTGACCGCGCGTCTGAGCTGAAGCCGGGTGAGGGCTTGCCCGCGCGTATCCCGACCCGGGTCGAGGACGTGGTGCAAAAAGTGCGCGCCAGTGCCGATGAGCTGGGTCTTGACGCAGCCCTGGCCGAGCAACTTTGGCGCATATTGATCGACTGGTCGATTGCGCGCGAAGAGCGTGTGATTGGAAGCGACTGATGGTCTCGGGCGCAGTTTGCGCCAAATTGGTTTTGAGAGAAGGAATGACAGGATGGTAGCGCAGGTTATCGACGGGAAGGCCTTTGCCGCCAAAGTGCGCGCGCAGGTGGCCGATCAGGTTGCGAAGCTGAAAGAAGAGAACGGCATCACCCCCGGCCTTGCTGTGGTTCTGGTGGGCGAAGACCCTGCCAGCCAGGTCTATGTCCGCTCGAAGGGCAAGATGACCGTCGAGGTCGGCATGAACTCATATGAGCACAAGCTGGATGCGGACACCTCCGAGGAAGACCTGCTGGCGCTGATCGAAAAACTGAACAACGACCCGGCGGTCAATGGTATTCTGGTACAACTGCCGCTGCCAAAGCATCTGAACGAAGATCTGGTGATCAACTCGATCGATCCGGCCAAGGATGTCGACGGGTTCCACATCTCGAACGTGGGCCTGCTGGGCACCGGGCAGAAGTCGATGGTGCCCTGTACTCCGCTGGGCTGCCTGATGATGCTGCGCGATCATCACGGCTCACTGTCAGGTATGGATGCGGTTGTCATTGGCCGCTCGAACATCGTCGGAAAACCGATGGCGCAGTTGCTGCTGGGCGACAGCTGCACGGTGACCATCGCGCACAGCCGCACCAAGGACCTGCCCGATGTGGTTCGCCGCGCCGATATCGTGGTTGCCGCCGTCGGCCGCCCCGAAATGGTGCCCGGTGACTGGATCAAGGAAGGCGCGACCGTCATCGACGTTGGCATCAACCGCATCGAACGCGACGGCAAGAACAAGTTGGTCGGAGACGTCGACTATGCCAGCGCTGCCGAGCGCGCGGGCGCCATCACCCCGGTGCCCGGCGGCGTTGGCCCCATGACCATCGCCTGCCTGCTGGCAAATACCCTAACCGCCGCATGCCGCGCAAACGGACTACCGGAACCCGAAGGCCTGACGGCCTAAGTTCTACCCCGGCAGCGGAGTCGGGCAATAGCTGATCACGACGAAAGGCCGGAATGCTTATTCGCGTTCCGGCCTTTCCTGTACCACTCAACAGTCTTCAGAAATCACATAGAAACAAGATTGACTTAACGTCAACCAGTGATACTCCTTCTGTTCCAGTCGGTTAGGAGGTTAAAATGCCCTCCACCATTGTGACATTGGCAACGACTTTCGGGGGTGTGTGTTAGTTGGTATGAGTTCTAAATTGAGTCCGATACTCACGCAGTGTACGGTGCAAAGGGTGTTTGCAGGCATCGTATTCGTTCCGTTGATGGCCTATTGCTTTGCACCGTTCAGGGACATGACATTGTCGTTCTCTCAGCGAATGGTGTTCTGGTCCGGCGTTTTAGTGCTGGCATTGGCAGCGACCTGGATGGCCAGAAAACTGGTGCGTGAAAAGCTGCTTCACTCGGGGTTGTTACTCCGCGACTTTGCATTTGCCTTGCTGATCCTGCTGTTGTTTGCACCGTCACTCTGGCTGCTGAGCTGGGTTGTATTCACGCTGAATGGACAGATGGCGCCCGGATTGCTGATGGTGGCACCCTATGGTGTGCTCATCGCAACGGGATTTCTGTTGATCCGGCAACGCGAAGACACCAATCCACAGGATGCTACGGTCAGACCGCGCCTCTACAACCGGTTGCCTGCCGCTTTTCAGGGTGAGATTTACCGGCTGACAGTCCGCGATCATTCAGTTGACGTTGTGACCTCCGAGGGGACGTTCACAATCCGCTCGCGACTAACCGATGCCATTGCAGATATGGAGCCTGTTCCTGGCCATTGCACACACCGGTCTCACTGGGTTGTGGACGCCGCGATTGCGGGGGTCGAGAAACAGGGTGGCAAGATCTGCCTTCGCCTTCGCAATGACGATCTGGTCCCGGTCAGCCGAAAATACAAACCGTTGCTTGAAGAGGACGGGCTGCTATAGCGATTAACGGGGCATCGGAACAAGCCTTGGCTGCGCTCCGGTCAGGATCGCCTGTGCATTTGGCGCCATGATATTGGTCAGGGCCGTAGCCGTGCTGCACAACCCTCCGGTATAGGTCCCATAGGCCGGTAGGATCAGGCGTTCATGATCCAACAGAAAGGCAGGGCGTGCGATAGAACGACCGCGGGCATTCAGGCGTATTTTGGGATGGTAGTGCCCAGAAATTTCGCCGTGGCCGTCGGGCAGCGCGATATGACGAAAGGTCAAGCCCTTGCAGACCCAGTCCAACCGATGAGTGCCCCCCATTTCGACCGGCCCGGGATCGTGGTTCCCCTCAATCCAAAGCCAGCGCCGCCCGGCTTGCAGTGCGGCGATATGCAGTCTGTCCTCTTCCGGCAGCGCCGCTGAGGCCTCCACGTCGTCAAAGCTGTCACCCAGGCAAATTACGGTCGTCGCCCCGGTCCGGTGCAGATCGCCTGCCAGTCGGGTCAGGGTCTCACGGTTGTCATAGGGGGGCAGGGCCGGACCACCGCGACGGGCCATACGCTCGGACTTGCCCAGATGCAGATCCGAGACACAGAGCAGGTTTTGATCCGGCCACCACAACGCGCCAGAGCCCATGGCAAGCAAAGGCTGACCGGCAAACGTAAATGCGAGCGTGTTCATGATCCGTTCTTTGCGCGTTTACAGGCTATATGCAAGCGAAATCAATGGGGTTCCAACCCCGCTGTCTGCATCAGGCGTGCGCTTTCCACAGCCAGCAGCCGCTCTTCGGCTTCGCCCTTGACCGGCACTTTGCCGACCTCCAGAAACAACGGCGCGGCCAGTGGTGACACCCGGTCCAGACGCAGCAGATCAATGCGATCTCCGATCCGGGAGATCATCGCCTCAATGCGTCCGAAATCAACCAGACCTCGCATCGCTTCCTCGCGCGTGATCTGCATTAGCAGGTGGTCCGGGTCGTACTTCAACAAAGTGTCATACAGGATATCTGACGAGAATGTCGCCTGCCGCCCGCTTTTGCGTTGGCCACCCGTGTTGCGCTCGATCAGGCCAGCGATGGTGGCCGAGGCGCGAAAGGTCCGTTTCATTACGGCGTTGCCAGCAAGCCATGTCTCCAGACCATCACGCAGCGCATCAAGCCGAAACAGAGGGCGCGGATCACTCACCGCGTCCAGCCCCCAGATCAGTGTGGCATAATCGGTGGCGACAAAGCCCAGCGGGGCCAGCCCGATCTCTTCCATCCGTTTGGTCAGCAGCAGCCCAAGCGTTTGCTGCGCATTACGGCCCGCGAAGCCGTAGACACACAGATGCTCGCGCCCCTTGTCGGGGAAGCTTTCGATCAGCAGCCGGTCGCGTTGGGGCAGCTGTGACATCTGGCGCTGCAGGGCAAGCCATTCTGCGGTGTGGACGGGCAGCTGGGGCCAATCCGGCTGGCTGAACATACGTAGAATTCGATCGCTCAATTGGGTCGAGGTGGCGAATTTCGTACCCATGAAGGTGGCGATCTTGGGCTTTTTGTCGGCGCGGCGGCTGACTTCGACCACCATTTCTCGCAGGCCTTCATAGCGAACGATCTGACCTCCGATCAGAAAAGTATCACCAGGTGTCAGCGAGGCCGCAAAACCTTCTTCGATCTCACCCAAAGGTTTGCCGCCACGATTGCGTCTGAGCCGGACCTTGAGTGTATCGGTATCCTGTATCGTGCCCAAATTCATCCGAATCCGCTGCGCGGCCCGAGGGTCACGCAACTGCCACAGACCATCGGGCCGTTGTTGCAGACGCTGCCAGCGATCATAGGCGCGCAGGGCGTAGCCACCGGTGGCGCAGAACTCAAGACAGGCGTCAAACTCAGCGCGGGTCAGCTGAGCATAGGGGCCGGCGGCCACCATCTCGGCAAACAGCGCGTCGGCCTGAAATGGCCCGGCGGCGGCCGTGGTCAGGATATGCTGGCACAAAACATCACGCGGGCCTGCGCCACGCGGGTCTCCATCCAGATCGTGCGCTTTCACGGCCTCCAGCGCGGCGACACACTCAACCACTTCAAAGCGGTTCGCAGGCACGAGCAACGCCTTTGAAGGCGCGTTATAGCGATGGTTTGCCCGCCCGATCCGCTGCACCAGCCGTTTGACATTCTTGGGGGCGCCGATCTGGATCACCAGGTCCACGTCCCCCCAATCGATGCCCAGATCCAGACTGCCGGTACAGACGATCGCTCGCAGATCGCCGCGGACCATGGCGGCCTCAACTCTTTCGCGTTGCTGCCGGTCCAGGCTGCCGTGGTGAATGCCGATGGGCAGGCCGTCGTCATTGGCGAGCCAGAGGTTGTGAAAGAAGATTTCGGCCTGTGCGCGGGTATTGTGGAAGATCAGCGTCGTCTTGTGCTGCCTGATCTGCTCCATCACGGCCGGGATCGCATAAGCTGCGCCTCCGCCCGACCAGGGAGGCATCTCATCGGTTTGCAGCATGGCGATATCGGGATCGGGGCCAGGATCGGCCTGGATGATACGGCAAGGGTCAGGGTGACGCGACAGAAACCACGCGATGCCTTCAGGGTCCTCGACCGTTGCGGATAGGCCGACGCGGCGCAGGCCGGGGCACAGCGTTTGCAACCGGGCCAGCGCCAGCATCAACTGATCGCCACGTTTGCTTTCGGCCAGTGCGTGAATCTCATCGACGATGATGCGCTGCACTCCGTCGAACATTCTGTGCGCATCTTCGTATGAGGTCAGCAGCGCAAGGCTTTCAGGTGTTGTCAGCAGGATATGCGGCGGGTCCGCGCGTTGGCGTTTCTTTTGTGTTGCAGACGTATCGCCGGTCCGGTCCTCGATGCGGATGGGCAGGCCAATCTCATCAACCGGTACCCGCAGATTGCGCCGGATATCTGCCGCCAGCGCCTTGAGCGGCGAAACATAGATCGTGTGCAGGCCTGGTTGGTCTCCATCCGCCAGTTCCGTCAACGACGGCAGAAACCCCGCCATGGTTTTCCCGCCACCCGTGGGTGCAATCAGCAATGTTGCCGGTTCATGTGCCCGGTCAAACATCTCTTGCTGATGTGGATGGACCGACCAGCCTTTGGCGCTGAACCAATCTGTGATCCGGGCGGGAATCTGCGTCATGGCCGCAGATTACCCGCCCGGGGTCAGAATGGCAGGGGTCAGTGGACGATCTTTTCTTCTTTGACGAACATATTCGCCCAAGCGCGATCGATCAGATCAGGACTCATCTGATAGGGAATACCCTCAAACTCGCAGATCGAGATCATCTGGTCGATCAGGAAGATCGGCTGATAGTTTGCATAGGTGTTGTTTATGGTCGGGTATTTGACCTTCAACAGATGCACCAGTGCGGCCTCGTCCAGCGGCATACCGCGCTTGCGGGCCACCATGGCAAAGATCTTCAGGAAGTTCTCCTGGTTCGGGCCGTCGATTTTGATCTTGAAGAAGATCCGGCGCAGGGCCGCCTGGTCAAAGATTTCATTCGGATGGAAGTTGGTCGAGAAAATGACCAACGTGTCGAAGGGGACTTCGAACTTCTCACCTGATTGCAGGCCCAGGATATCCTTGCTTTCTTCGAGCGGTACAATCCAGCGGTTGATCAGGGCCTGCGGGGGTTCGGCCTGACGCCCAAGGTCGTCCACGATGAAGATGCCGCCGGTCGATTTCAGCTGCAGCGGGGCTTGATAAGTCCTTGCAGTCGGGTTGTAGACCAGATCAAGCATACTCAGAGACAATTCACCCCCGGTTACAACAGTGGGTCGCTCGCATTGCACATAACGCGTGTCGAACCGTTTGCGGCGGCGCAGGCTGTTGGGGTCGTCGGCTTCCTGTTCGATTGCCGTATGCACGATCGGGTCGTAGACGGTGATCACCTGTCCTGAATATTCGATGGCGCGCGGGACATAGACATTATCCCCCAGCGCATCGCGAATCCCGTTGGAAATCGAGGACTTACCATTACCCGGAGGGCCATACATCAGGATCGAGCGGCCTGCGCTGACCGCGGGGCCCAGATGGTCCAGCAGGCTGTCGGGCAGAACCAGATGACCCATCGCCCCGGTCAACTGGTCGCGGGTGACCTGGATGTTGCGGATCGACTGGCGCTTGACCTGTTCGCGATAGACATCCAGCGGTACTGGCATCGCGCCGAAATATTCCGACTGGCTGAGCGCGTCCAGGGCGCGCGCCTTCCCCGCGTCGGTCAACTGATAGCCCATCTCGTTGCCTGAATTGGCGTTCAGGGTGCCGGTGGCCTCCAGCAGTTTCTGCTCACGCGCGATGTCGATCAATTCCTGCGTTACCGCGCCGGGAAGGCAGACAGCCTCGGCAATTTCGGTGACAGTGTCCACATTCTTTCGGAAGATGGTCTTTAGCAGAATGTCTCGCATCATTACCAGTGGGAGCTGCATTTCGGCCAACCCCTTGGGGGAAGGAGGGGCCACAACGGAGGTCGTCTGCATGTTCATGAGCGAGGCTCGTCCATCAGTTATCACAACAAAGGCCCCGAAAAGAGCCGTTTGAGGAAAATTTGACGCTGCTTTGTGGCAGGACCAAGGCGCGGGCAAGGCGCGCTCATGATTGTTTACGATCCGTGAATTGTTCCCAGGATCAGATAGATGGCAAGGCTTCCTGCAAGTGCCAGACCCATGGGAAACTGTTTGCCGCGATCCCAGCTTTCCCAGTGTGGGGCCAGTTGGCGCAGCGACGTGTGTTTGATCAGACGATGCGCTGCAAAGGCGCCAAGAATTGTTGCCATCAGGATCACAATCACCAGCAAAAGATCACCGATCCAAACAAACGCTGCTGCGGCTGCGCAGAACTTGGCATCACCCGCGCCCATCGCCCCGGCTGCATTCAGGATGATACCAAGCAGCAGGACAACGATAATGTGAAGCAATTGCCACCCATAGACCGGCAGCGATAGGTTAATCGGCCCCAGATAGCCGCCGACCCAGTCACCTGACCAGGGCGGCAGGACAAAAAATCCGACGACAACAAAGACTATTGCCAGCGCCACGACCGCATGATTCTTGATCCGCATCTCGCGCATATCGGTGAAGGCGACATAGAAACAGATCGGTAGCACAAAGGGCAGAAACCACGCCGCCGCCACCGCTGGGATGGCCATGGGTCAGGCTTCTTCCAACGCCCGCAGCGAGCGGACGGCTTCATCGAAGTGCTGTGGATGGGTGGCGATGGCCTCGCGATAGAGGTTCTTCGCAAGGTTGATATCACCTTGTTTGACCGCCGAAATCGCCATTGTATTCAACAGCCTGGCCCGTTCGACCTGAGACATCGGCACCACCGGTACGCTGTAGTTGCCCTGAGCGCTGCGCGCCAGAACCAGATTGTTCTTGGCGGTGAACAGCGACTCATCGTGGCGGATCGCTTCGGTAAAGAGACGCTCGGCCTCGGCATATTGGCCGCGGGCCAGTTTCGAGTAACCCCAGTTATTCATCACACCCGCCGGGCGGGTCGTCAGGCCAACGGCGGTTTCATAATAGTGATCGGCGCTTTTCCAGTCTTTTCTGGAATCCGCTACCAATGCTTCCAACCGATAGCGCTTGAAGGTTTCGTAGGTGGGCGGGATCTTGTCCAGCGTTGTCTTGGCACCGCTCCAGTTGCCGCTGCGCACCTGTGCATCGGCATATTCCACCCTGTCAGCATTGTTCGCACCCTTCATGGTAAGGACGCGTTTCCAGGCGGCTGCGGCTTCAGTGCTGCGCTTGGCACGGGTCAGGGTGATCGCAAGCCCGCGTTGCAGATCTATCCGGTCAGGATTCTTAGCGGCTGCGCCCTGGAAATAGGTGACCGCTTCGTTCGGGTCGGCCGCGTTCAGCATCACGTCGTTCAGGTTGGTCTCATCGATGACATTGACCTCCTGAAACGTCCGCTCGACCTTTTCATCTTCGGTTTCTTTTGCACAGGCGGTCACAACCAGCCCGCACACAAGCATCGTCGGAATCAAGAAGGGGTGGCGCATTTTTGCGTCCTTTACTGCTCTGCCTCTGTTGCTGGATTCTTGCGCAGAACGAATTCTCCGTCGCTCCGCTGCTCCAGCTCAAATTCTTGTTCTTCTGGGGTATTATTAGCAGGAATTTCCATTTTTGCGAGTGCTAACCGCAAATTGTCGCGGATTGCGTCACTTTCGCCATTGTCCAGCGCATAGGCCTTGCGAAACACCTGAGATGCTTCGGCATATTCGCCGGTTTCCATCAGAAAAACACCCAGATTGTTCCAGGCGACAGGCCAGTCCGGGTCGTCCCTGACGGCGCGCCGCAACAAGGGTTCGGCCTGTCCGATACGGCGCAATCCCAGATTGGCGGTGCCCAGGGATGTTAGAACCTGTGGCGTCATGCCTTGCTGCAGAGCGGCGCGCGTGAAGGATTCAAGCGCCAGCTCATATTCACCTGCGGCCATCAGGCGATTTCCCACTGCGATCTCATCCACCATAGGGCCGTCAGGATCAACACCCGGCGCAAACGGGTCATCCGGCGCGCGGGTTTCAGTGCAAGAAGCCACCATGGCAAGAACCATGGTGGCCAGAATTGTTTCACGAAGGCTCAAGCTGATGGGCCTGAGTGTCTTCTCGACCGGGTAACGCGCTCTATTGGCTTCCAAACTCCATGATACCTTTTGCCGAAGGACCAACCAGAATGACCAGCAGCGGGGGCACGGTCAGCATCATTGTCGCAAGCGTCATTTTTGTTGGCAACTTGTTTGCAGCCTCTTCCGCGCGCATCACGCGTTTGTCGCGCATCTCGTCGGCGTAAACACGCAGCGCATCGGCAATGGATGTGCCGAATGCCGCCGATTGGATCATCACGGTTACAAAAGCACTGACATCCTGCACGCCACAGCGTGTGGCAAAGTCGCGCAGCACGGTGTCTTTTTCCTTACCGGCCTTCATTTCATAGGCCACGACTTCGAATTCTAGCGCGATGTCGGGATAAGACGCCTTCATTTCACCAGCCACGCGCACGATGGCCTGATCCAGGGATTGGCCAGCTTCGACACAGACCAGCATCAGATCCAGCGTGTCGGGGAAGCCGTTGGTAATCGCTTCCTGCCGCTCGGCGACACGTCGTGTGATCCAGTATTTGGGAACGAAGTACCCGATAACCCCGGGGACCAGAACGCGGATCAAAAGCTGGGTCGAATCAAACTCCTGATCGCCTGCGAAGATAGTAACAAGCGAAATTCCGATCAAAATACCGATGATCCCGAGCGCAAATTGCGCAAAGTGATAGAACCGCACGGCGTCTTTTGACTGATACCCCGCCTGACGGAGTTTTAGCTGTGCGGCCGAGTATTCTTCTTCATTCTGAGGCTCAAGGAAATTTGCGAATTTCTCAAGCTGTTCGTTGCGGCTGGTGTTTCTGAGGCGTTCTTTCTTTTCTTTCTTATTGGCTCTCGGGGCCGCATTTGAACGCTGCAGTTTCTTCAGTGGATCTTCGGGCTGGTTCAGCATCAACGGGACGGTGATGAGGATCATGAACAAGCCCAGGACCCCCACCACGATCAGAGGGCCGAACTCGCCAAGATGCAGTTTCAGAAACTCATTTGCTTGAGACAGAAATTCCATGGCTGCGCCTTAAACCTTGATGTTGGTCAGAATTCGCATGACGATCAGGTTCAGCGTCAGCATGATGCCGACAAAGAAACATGCGGGGATGAAATAGGGGTGATCAATAACCGAGTCATAGTAGTTCGGGTCTTTGACCAGAATGAACATAAGACAGGCCAGCGGGAAGCCCGAAAGAAACTTGCCGGACCATTGCGCCTCGGCCGTGATGGCTTTGACACGGCGGAACAGGCGGAAACGTGCACGGATAACTTTTGCCAGACCGGCCAAAATATCGGCAAGGTTACCCCCTGATTGCTGCTGGATGGAAACCGCAACCGCAAGAAAGCGCAAATCCTGCATGTCGAGCCGCTCGGCCATGTCTTTCAGGGCTTCACCAACATCGCGCCCATAGGCTGCTTCGTCCGAGATGATGCCGAATTCCGTGGCCAACGGGTCCTCAACCTCTTTTGCGACAATCTGAACAGATGAGACGAAAGGGTTTCCCACCCGCAGCGAACGTACCATGAGCTCAACCGCGTCTGGCAATTGCTCTTCGAGCATCCCCATACGTTTCTTGGCCTTTTTATTCACCCAGGCGTAGACCGCTCCCACACCGATGGCGACGGACAGGGCAGAGCGCAGGACCACTTCTGTGGCAGTTGCAACGCTCAGGGCCATGAATACAAGGCCCGAGACCAGAGCCATGATCAGGATGAGCTGTCTCGGCGAAAAGGCAATCGCAGCCTTCTGAGCCTTGTCCGCCAACAGGGAATAAAGCGGGATGCTCTGGCTTTTCATATGCTGCTGCATTTCTTTGCGCAGCTGTTCCAGGACCTGCTCGCGACCGACACCTTTGTCGATCATGTCCAGGCGTCGGTTTACACGGCTGTTCAGGCTGATCGATTTCCCGAAAGCAACCAGATATATGCCCTCGACAAGGGCCAGAACCCCAACGAAGATGGCGACATAGATGAGCGCCTCAACAGGCAGTTGCATATCCCCAGTCTCCTACATCGTGGTTGGGTCGTAGATCGAAGGGGGCAGGTCAAAGCCCCACAGACGGAAGCGCTCGGAATAATGGCTGCGCACACCGGTCGCCGTGAAATGGCCGATGATCTTGTTGTCAGGCGTTAGCCCAACACGCTGGAAACGAAAGATCTCCTGCATGGAAATCACATCGCCTTCCATTCCGGTTATTTCCGTAATCGATGTCATCCGGCGCGAACCATCCTGCAAGCGGCTGGCCTGTACGATCAGGTTCACCGCGGATGAGATCTGGCTGCGCACCGCTTTGATCGGCATCTCGATCCCCGCCATCGCAATCATGTTTTCCAGACGCGAGATCCCGTCACGGGCCGAGTTGGCGTGGATCGTGGTCATCGACCCGTCGTGGCCGGTGTTCATGGCTTGCAGCATGTCGATCACTTCGGCACCACGCGTTTCGCCCACGATGATGCGGTCAGGGCGCATACGCAGAGCGTTTTTCAGACAGTCGCGCGGGCTGACCTCACCTTTGCCTTCCACGTTGGGCGGGCGACTTTCCATCCGGCCCACATGGGTCTGCTGGAGTTGAAGTTCCGCCGTATCCTCAATCGTCAGGATGCGTTCGGCATCGTCAATGAAGCTGGACAGGGCGTTCAGAGTCGTCGTTTTACCCGAACCCGTACCACCCGAAACGATGATGTTCAGCCGGGTCGACACCGCAGCCTGAAGATAGGCCGCCATTTCCTCAGTGAACGCACCGAAATTGACCAGATCGTCGATGCCCAGCTTGTCTTTCTTGAACTTACGAATCGAGACCAGCGATCCATCTACCGCAATCGGCGGCACCATGGCGTTGAAACGCGAGCCATCTGCAAGGCGGGCGTCAACATAGGGGTTGGATTCATCGACGCGGCGACCCACCGCGGACACGATCTTGTCGATGATCCGCATCAGGTGCTTTTCATCTTTGAAGGTGATGTCGCTGATTTCCAGTTTACCGTGGCGTTCCACGAAAATCTGTTGCGGGCCGTTTACCAGGATATCGTTGACTGAATCATCCTGCAGCAGTGTTTCAAGCGGGCCGAGGCCGGTGACCTCATCATACAGCTCTTTGTTTAGCTGGGTGCGGTCTTCACGGTTCAGAACGATATTGCGGGTTTCCAATACCTCGCTGGCAATCGCACTAATCTCTGTCCGCAGTTCCGCCTCGCTGGCTTTCTCCAAGGCGGCAAGGTTCAGGTTCTCCAGCAACTCGCGGTGCAGCTCCAGCTTGATTTCGCCCAACCGCTCTTTGCGCTTACGCTCCTTGTCGTTGCCGACAACTTCAGCAGCTTTTTTCTGGGCGGGTTTGCGGGCAATCGCAGTTGCCGCAGGTGCCGCGGCCGGTGCGGCGGTGGGGGCTGCAGCGGGCGCGTTGGTTTCAACCGGCTGAGCCGAAGGCTGTTTCTTGTATCTTGAAAACACGGCAGCTCCCCTTCGTGTTATGCGGCTTCGGCGTCACTGCTTCCCAGGCTATGAAGCGATTGGGCCAGTTTGGCGATTTCCCGGCGCAGCGGGTTCTTGGCTGCCGAACTGGCCAGCGGCAGACCATGATCACCGGCCTGCATGACCGGCTTGCCGCCATCGGGTAGAAGCAGATCAATCGAAATACCCAGACTCTCGCCCATGCGTTTGACCCGGCTTTTGCCATTCAAATCGGTAAATTTCGGCGCTCGGTTCATGGCAAAGCGGAGCTTGTTGAAGGGAAGCTCTTCGGCCTGCAACGCGCGCTTCAGCCGCAGCGCGTTTTGGGCCGAGCGCATGTCCAGTTCGATTAATGCAAAATATACATGCGCTGCCTGCAGAACGGTTTCGGACCAGTGCACCAACGTTTTCGGCATGTCGACAACAACATAGTCGAAATGTGCACGCGCGGTGTCGATGACGCGCTGAATATCGTCCGGCGTGATGATGTCCAGTGGAACCATATCCGAAGGGGCTGTCAGGACCTGCAGCTTGTCCTCAAAAGTCTGAAGCGCCTGGCCAAATGATTCCTCATCCATTGAATCGGTGTCCGACAGCATCTCGAAAACGGCTTCATGGCGCGGCAGGTCAAGATAGGTGGAAACAGTCCCGTATTGCAGATCCAGATCGATCAGGCAGACTTTGGGGGCTTCCTTGGCCGAAACGGTGGCCAACTCCCAGGCCAAATTGACAGCCATCGTCGTGGATCCGACACCTCCGGCAAGACCCTGAACAACAAACAGTGCACCCTCTTTCGATGCACCGTTTGCCAGCGGCACAGCAGTTGCCTGCGGGGCAGCTACCGGATCGGGCTTGTTCATCCGGTCAATGGCTTCCTGAAGCTCGTTCTCCGGAAGGGGGTAGGGCACAAATTCATCCGCACCCTTGCGCAGCAACTGGTGCAGTGAGGCCGGTGTGACATCTTCGGCAATCAGAACAACTTTGATGCCCTTTTCCTTGGCCTGCGTGATGATTTCACCCATCAGGGTCAGGTTGTCCTCGTCATCCCCATCAAGGGCCAACGCCACAAATTGCAGCGATTCGGCTTCGGGCTGGCTGAAGAATGCAAGCGCTTCGGCAAATCCCAGATCGCCCCAGCGCTCACCTAACGCGGCTTCCATGTCCTCGATCAGCAGATCGAAGTTCTGGACATCCCGGCTGATTGTACAGGCCAGAATGGCGGTATTGTCATCTTGCGGCGTCGCGCTGGTCATTAATACAATCCTCGTCGAGAGGGCTGAGCAAACCGATTGAACGCATGAGAGTGTCAGTTCTGGTTTGCTGTCGCCCGATGCGGTCAGTTTTGGCCGCAGGTCACCCAATTGTTCACAACGTCGCTTGGAAGTTGGGCGAGAATTGGGCGCAAAAGAACCAATTGTAGGGAAATGGGCGACAATGCCGCCCAACCCTCAGGTATTATTCGCCACCGCCGACATCTTCCTGTCGTTGGATGACACTGATTGGTATCGCGCTCGAGATATATTCGCGATAGATCACTTCGGCGTATTTTCCATCCAGCAGAGTCGGATGACGATCAACGAAGCCCGAAACCTCTGTCACCGTACGCCGGTTGCGTCTGTCACGATCTGGCGTTGCCACCAGAGGCCGGGACTTTCCGAATGAGACAACAGCTTCAAGCCGCGACCGCGAGATTCCCTGCCGTGTGAGGAAGGCAACAGCCGCGTTGGCGCGACGCTGACCCAGACGCTTGTTGTAAGCGTCAGAGCCAACAGCATCTGTGTGACCGTATACCCGGAACCGTGCTTCGGGGAATTGTTTGATCCAGGCGGCCTGCTGCAACAGAATCTGCTGCGCCGAAGCATCCAGCTTTGCGCTGTCAAACGCAAAGTTGATCTGTGTCGGAACCTCAGCGGCGAAGCGCTGCGCCAGGATCTGGCTATATGTTAGCTCACCATTCATGACCTGGATGTTGTTCAGGGTCGCGTTCCCGAAAGTGCCAGCGTCGATCTCGTATCCGGCTTCACGCGTACATCCAGCGACAGCAACCGAAAGACCCAGTGCAATGATCCACTTATCCATTGGTCCTATCCTCCCAATCAATCCAGGACGTAGCCGTAAGAGGCGCCGAAGTCTTGCTTTGCCACCTCGGAGGCTGCTCCGTTACCTGCGCGTTCGGTCCTTGCGACCTTGCCATTCACGAACAGATCAAACTCGCTGGGCGGTTTGACACGATCCGTGGGCAAGGCCAGTGCCTCACCGCGCGTTGGCGATACCAGATGTGCCGTGATGATGATGATCAGCTCACTTTGTGCGCGCTGGTATTGAGCACTCCGGAACAGTGCGCCCAACACCGGAACATCGCCAAGCCACGGAACCTGACTGTTCAGATCGGTGAAATCGTCCTGAATCAGGCCTGCGATCGCAAAGCTCTCACCATCCCGCAGCTCAATGGTTGTGCGGGTCTGGCGGGTAATGAAGCTTGGAACACTATCACCGTTGATCGTGAAATCAGCGCTTTCGTCAATGGCCGATACAGTCGCGCCCAGTTCGAGGTTGATCAGATCGCCATCGACCACGCGCGGGATGAACAGCAGTTGGACACCGAATTGGCGATACTCAATCGCAACGACACCATCTCCCTGAGGCACAGGGATCGGAACTTCGCCACCTGCCAAGAATTCTGCCTCCTGCCCGGACAGGGCTGAGAGATTCGGTTCGGCCAGACTGCGAACAAGCCCTTTGGTCTCAAGCGCTTCCAACAAAAGTCGAACCTGTGTCGAACCTGCTCCGAAGCCAAACAGAATCGCACCGGTATTTGTTTGAACGAAGGGGATGTTGTTTGCCAAAGCATTTGAGAGCGCGCCCTGGTTGTTCAGTGTGTTGAAGCCTGCGGTCACATCGCCACCGCCAAAGCCCAGCGAGGCCGACAGATTTTTGGCAACCGACCGGTTCATTTCAGCAAACCGCACTTTCAACATGACTTGCTGGACGCCACCAACATTCATCAGGTTTGAGACACGCTCAGGCGCATAGCGTTCAGCCAGTTCAAGTGCGCGCGCCAGTCTGGCGCTGCTGGATACGGTGCCAGACAGTACAATGCCGTCATTGGCAGTGCGCACTTCAATCCGTTCATTCGGAAGGATCTGCCGCAGCCGTTCCTTGAATTCTGTAACATCCGGCGCCACACGGACACGAACATTGGTAATCAGATTGCCTGCGCCATCAAACAGGGTCAGGGTGGTCATCCCGGGTGCTCGGCCCAACACGTAGATTGTGCGATCCGACAATGTCGAGATGTCTGCGATCCCTGCGTTCGCAATACTGATGTCCGCGAACGGCTGTTCGCTTTCCACCACGATGGCGCGGTTCACGGGGACATCCAGCGATTCTGCTGTCCCTTTTTTAACCACGCGAAGATTTTCAGCCCAAGCGGCATCGCCGATCGGGCTCACTACAAGCGTCAACCCCAGCAGGGTTGCGCTGATCCAGGAACGTATTGTCATGTGACCTGCCTCTCCGATCACCACTCGATTTTATGGGTCTTATGCCCTCTATCTCGGAACCCTGCGCGAATTCCGGATTTATTGCAATAATCAATGGTTTCTGGAATTTTCCTTATGTGGACAATGCGCAACATTACAATAAACAAGACCGCGCATATTGCGCGGCCTTTATGTCGTAACAGACTGAATTGGCGTCAATTTGTGCAGGGTATCGGTGTCTCGACGGTTTCGCCGCCACGACGCGTCCGAATCGTGCAAACCTTCTTCTCAACTCTGACGGGCGCGGGGGCAGCTTCCTCAATTCCCAGCAGTATGCGCTGGTCAACTTCGACGGTATCCAGCACGCCGTCATCCTGAACACCAACCAAGGCCAGCGACATGCGCCCGGTGTTTTGAGCTTGTGCGAGAGCAGCAATCTGTTCCGGTGTAGCGGCGACTGTTACCGTACGCGCAATCGTGGTCCCCGTCACATCCAGTCCGGCAATCTGGTCAACGGCAACCAACTCGATGTTTGTCAAAATCAAACGCGTGATCTCACCGCGCCCATCGTCTAACGAATTGCGCACGGTACCTGTCCAGTAGACATCGACAGTATCACCGGGGCGAAGGAAACCGGAAACACCGGACGCCACGTCGACACTGATTGCAAAAGCACGCATACCCTTTGCCAACTGAGACCGAAGACCTGCCGGCTCACCGGGCTTGGTGACCTTAATCTCCATGATTGCTTCGTCTTTCTCCATCGCGCGAAGGACAAAGCGCTCATTCTTGTCGGTATCCGGGAACAAAACAGCCATATCGACGAAGCTGCCTTCGGGGATAGCGTTTTCCGGCCATTCCACAACGCGGACGTCATCTTTGTTCACGCGCTCCCCATATTGCAAGGAGCGGTTTGAAACCAGAACGCCAACAGTAGGAACAATATCAACTTTGGCATTGGCCAATGCTTCTTCTCTCAGCTTCCGCTCAAGTGCGAGTTTGGCCTGATTCTCAGAAATATACTCACGCGCCATATAGACGGCACCGCCAGCCAACGCGACCCCGATGATCAGGACTAGTCCAAAAACAGCTCGCATGTGTCCCTCTTCATTCTTCTTCAAGACATCTGTGTCGCCGGGCGACACATTGATTCATCAGTCAGACTATTTTTGAATTGTGTCGAAAAAGCGGACAATACCGCTCTAAACCCGGAAAAAGCGCAGATTGTTCTGCGATCCTGCGGTTGTGCGGAATCCGCATAGCGACCAATGTTTAGTCGAAAGTGAGCTCTTCGACATCGACATTGGCGATGGCTTGACCGCTCGCCTCGTCCAGATTCTCGACAGACTCATGTAGATAGACGTACATCAAAGCGCCGAAGGCAACGACGACCGATGTCAACACTACCCAATCTACGGTTATGGCGCCAGACTCGTCAGTCCCAAAAACAAGTAACTTATTTACCATTTCACTGCACCGGTACTAATTCGATAAAAAGAAGAGGCCACGTCTCGCGAAAGACATGGCCCCCAAGAATTTCAAACCAATCTGAAAGATTAGTTGGTGTTCGGCAGAGTAACAGCTGCCGATGTCAGCGCCTGCTCGATGCCGTCTGCCAGATCGCTGGCACCGGTGCGAACTTGGTTGTAGGCAACTGCCGCCAGGGCAACAACGGCTGCGGTCAGAACGACCCAGTCAACTGTTACGGCGCCGTCTTCGTCTTTGTTGAAGTTCTTGATGAACTTGATCATGTTACGTCCCTCCTAAAGGATCAAAAAGCAATTAACCTCGGCGTCTTTCAGAGCTTTCTCTCTCAGTCCGCTCCCGATCGTCTCGGTATGGATATATGTTTGACCCTTGTGCGTGGCAGGAATTGGGCCAATCCCCATTTTTTTCGTTCAAAGCTTAAGATTTTAGTGAGAAATCTTTTAAAGTGTTGAAATCAAACAATAAAAAATCAAACGTTTTTTGATCTGTTCACCTGGCGCGATGCAAAATAGCGGCAAATGAGGCGAAATTGCCCCAATTCGCTTTGTTTTTCTGGTGTTGCGCGCGATTCTGGGGTTCAGATTGTTCCAAAAGATAAAATCGAGGCAGGCAAATGTATTTCCGGGACGCACTTCTATGCGTCGGCGCTGCGGCGTTGCTGACATCTGGCGCAATTCCCGCATCCGCGACCGAGGCAGAACCGCGCGGTATCTATAAGCGCATCAAAGCCCCTGAGCCCGGGACACGCCCGCGGGTGACGATTCAAATCACGCCAGAGCAGCACGCCGCATCCCCATCTGCTCCCAGCACCGGTGCCGAGCTTGAAGTGCCTGAGATCGTGACGCCTGCGACGGTGCCACCTTCGACAGCGCCGAAGATTGCCGGAGTTGCCAAACCCATCGGCTCCTACAAGGCGTTTTGGAATCGGGTCTCGCCAGAGCTCGCCAAGGCCAGTGCAGGACGCTTGAGCGAGGCCATACAGGCGCTGACAGCGACGGGGGTTGCCGCGCCGCGCCTGCAGACGCTGCAGGATATCGCCAGCAAGCAGGGGGTCGACATCCTGCGGGCAACCGTAGGCACCAATGTTTCCCCGGCCCTGGTGCTGGCGGTGATCTCCGTAGAATCGGCCGGAAAGAGCGAAGCGGTCAGTTCAGCAGGCGCACAAGGTTTGATGCAACTGATGCCCGCTACTGCGGCGCGTTTCGGAGTTCAGGACAGTTTCAAACCCGAGCAGAACATCAAGGGTGGTGTAAAATACCTTCATTGGCTGATGGAAGAGTTCGGAAATGACCCGATCCTCGTTCTCGCCGGCTACAACGCGGGTGAGGGGGCTGTGCACAAACACAGCGGGGTGCCACCTTTTGCCGAGACGCGAGACTATGTGCCCAAGGTTCTCGCGGCGTTTCAGGTCGCGAGCGCTCTGTGCACCACGCCGCCTCAGTTTATCTCGGACGCCTGCGTTTTTCAGACGTCCCACTAACAAAGGCCCGCAGGATAGCGGGCCTTTGTTTGTTTTCGGGGCAGATCAATTGACGATTGTTGCCTGTGTGGCGGCCCGCATCTCATCCTCGCTGACCCCATCAGCCAGTTCGACGATTTTCAAGCCCCCCTCGACCACATCCAGTACGCCCAGATTAGTGATGATGCGATCAACCACACCCTTGCCGGTCAGCGGCAGAGTGCATTCCTTCAGAACCTTGCTGTCACCGTGCTTGTTGGTGTGGTCCATGACCACCACCACACGTCCCACACCGGCGACCAGATCCATCGCGCCGCCCATGCCTTTGACCAGCTTGCCGGGGATCATCCAGTTGGCCAAATCACCTTTTTCGTCCACTTCCATCGCGCCGAGGATCGCAGCGGCGATCTTGCCGCCGCGGATCATGGCAAAAGATGTGGCGCTGTCGAAATAGGCAGTGCGGGACAGTTCAGTAATCGTCTGCTTGCCCGCGTTGATCAGGTCCGGGTCTTCTTCACCTTCGTAAGGGAAGGGGCCCATGCCCAGCATCCCATTTTCGGACTGCAGGGTGATGTCTTTGTCGCCCACGTAGTTCGCCACCAGCGTCGGAATCCCGATGCCGAGGTTCACATACATTCCGTCTTCCAGCTCATCTGCCGCGCGCGCGGCCATCTGATTGCGGTCCCAGGGCATTATGCGTCCTCCTTCTTACGGGTGGTGCGTTGTTCGATGCGCTTTTCGTGGTTCCCCTGCACAATGCGATGCACATAGATGCCGGGCAGGTGGATCATGTCCGGGTCCAGCGAACCGCGCGGGACAATTTCCTCAACTTCGGCGATGCAGATCTTGCCGCAGGTGGCGGCGGGCACATTGAAGTTGCGGGCCGTCTTGCGAAACACCAGATTGCCGGTGTCGTCCGCTTTCCACGCTTTCACGATGGCGAGATCTGCAAAGATGCCTTCTTCGAGGATGTAGGTCTCACCATTGAACTCTTTGTGCTCTTTGCCTTCGGCGATCACGGTGCCTACACCGGTCTTGGTATAAAAGCCGGGGATGCCGGCCCCGCCAGCGCGCATGCGCTCGGCCAGGGTGCCTTGCGGGTTGAATTCCAGCTCGAGTTCGCCGCTCAGATACTGGCGCATGAATTCAGCGTTCTCACCGACATATGAGCTGATCATCTTCTTGACCTGCCTGGTCTGCAGCAGGATGCCGATGCCGAAATCATCCACGCCGGCGTTGTTCGAGGCAAAGCTCAGATCCTTGACGCCCGAGTCCTTGATCGCCTCAAGCAGCAGTTCGGGAATGCCGCACAGGCCGAACCCGCCTGCCGCGATCAGCATGCCGTCCGACAGCACTCCATCAAGCGCTTCGGTGGCATTGGCATAGACTTTCTTCATGGAAAACTCCCCCAATGACATGGTGTTGACGCAGGTTTTGCCGCCACGTCACGGGGAAGTCAATAAAACCAGGGGGTGATGGTATTTCTACCTAAACCTTAGCTGGCCGCCTTTTTGGTTGTATTCTTTGCAGCGGGCTTCTTCTTGGGTGCCGCCTTTTTCTTGGTACCTTTCTTGGCCGCCTTTTCGTTGGCCAGTTCCACCGCCATTTCCAGCGTCACGTCTTCGGGCTTGATGTCTTTGGGAAGTGTTGCGTTCACCTTCTCCCATTTCACATAGGGCCCATATCGACCATCCAGCACCTGAATAGCGCCGCCATCGGGGTGTTCACCCAACTCCTTGAGCGGCTTTGCCGCCTGACCGCGCCGACCCGGGTTGGCACGCTTTTCGGCCAGCAATTCGACCGCGCGGTTCATTCCGATTTCAAACACATCATTCGGGTCTTTGAGATTGGCGTAGACCGGCTTTGCCTCATCCGCGAGCTGATGCATCAGGTAAGGGCCAAAGCGCCCGAAATTCGAAGTGATCATGCCGCCCTCAGGATGCTCACCAATCTGGCGCGGCAGGCTAAGCAATGTCAGCGCCTTCTCCAGATCCATGTCATCCTTGCTCCACCCGCGCGGCAGCGAGGCTCGCGGTGGTTTCTTGTTTTCGGGTGTGGGCTCTCCACGTTGAACGTAAGGACCAAAACGGCCGGATTTCAGCCAGATCTCATCACCTGCATCCTCGCCCAGCAACCGTTCTTCACCTTCAGCACCCTCGCCCGCGATGGGGCGGGTATATGTGCATTCGGGATAGTTGCCGCAGCCTACAAAGCCGCCGGTGCGCGAGGTTTTAAGGTGCAGCTGACCCACACCACATTTCGGGCAGATGCGCGGGTCGGACCCATCTTCACGAGGCGGATAAAGTTGCGGTGCCAGCGCCTCGTCCAGCTTATCCAGCACTTCCGAAATGCGCAGTTCCGACGTCTCGCCGATCGCAGCCGAGAAGTCGCGCCAGAATTTGCCCAGCAAGTCCTTGTAGTCGCGATCACCTGCGCTGACATCGTCCAACTCTTCTTCCAGATTGGCGGTGAACTCGTATCCCACATATTGCCGGAAGAAGTTCAACAGGAAGATGGTGACGATCCGGCCTTTCTCTTCGGGGATCAGCCGGTTCTTGTCCTTACGCACATATTCCCGGTCCTGAATTGTGGTCACGATCGAGGCATAGGTTGAGGGCCGTCCGATCCCCAACTCCTCCATCCGCTTGACCAGCGTGGCCTCGGTATAGCGTGGTGGAGGCTGGGTATGGTGCTGCAGCGCCAGAACGGCTTCGTTCTCGGACAGAATGGCGGCCCTGTCGTCGCCGGTTGCTTTGGCGTACTGATCGCGCAACGAGGTTTTGGCAAAGCGCGCCGGATCGCCCTGCATGATCTGCGGCAGGCGCTTTTCGTCATCATCGGCCACATCGTCGCGGCCTTCCTCGTAAACGCGCATGAAACCGTCGAACATCACCACCTGACCGGTAGCGCGCAGGCCGACCTGACCATCATCACTGCCAATCTCGACCGTCGTGCGCTCTAGTCGTGCGGCGGCCATCTGGCAGGCAATGGTGCGTTTCCAGATCAGGTCATAAAGCTTGCGCTGATCTTCATCTGTGACCTTCAGCGCCTTGGCATCACGCGACATATCCGTCGGCCGGATACATTCGTGCGCCTCCTGTGCGTTCTTGGCTTTGTTCTTATACATGCGTGGACTGTCCGGCACATATTCGTCACCGTAGCGAGCTTTGATCGCGTCGCGTGTCGCCGCCACAGCCTCGGGGGCCATGTCGATACCGTCGGTTCGCATATAGGTAATGTAGCCGGCCTCATAGAGACGCTGCGCCACCTGCATCGCGTGGCGCGCACCCATGCCGAACTTGCGGCTGGCCTCCTGCTGCAGGGTCGAGGTCATGAAGGGTGCGCTGGGGTTGCGCGCGGCGGGTTTGGCCTCGACCGAGGTGACACTCAGGGCGCGGCTGGTAATCGCTTGTACCGCCAGCTCCGCCTGTGTGGCGTTGGTCAGATCGTGCTTGTCCAGTTTTTTCCCGGCCAGAGTGACCAGACGTGCCTCATAGGTCTGGCCGCGCGGCGTTTCGAACAGGGCACGCACTGACCAGTATTCGACGGGTTTGAACGCCTCGATTTCCATCTCGCGCTCGACGATCAGACGCAGGCAGACCGATTGCACGCGACCTGCGGATTTGGCGCCGGGGAGCTTGCGCCACAGGACCGGGGACAGATTGAAGCCCACCAGGTAGTCCAGCGCACGGCGGGCCAGATAGGCCTCGACCAGCGGCATGTCGACCTGACGCGGGTTCTGCATCGCCTCGGTCACAGCATCCTTGGTGATGGCATTGAAAGTCACCCGGCTGACGGGTGTGTCCTTCTTGATCGAGCGGCGCTTGGTCAGCGCCTCTTGCAAATGCCAGCTGATCGCCTCACCCTCGCGATCGGGGTCAGTGGCGAGGATCAGGGCGTTGTCTTCCTTCAGTGCATCGGCAATGGCTTTGACATGCTTGCGACTGTCATTGCCGACCTCCCATTTCATCGAGAATTCATGCTCGGGATCGACCGACCCATCCTTGGGAGGCAGGTCCCGCACATGGCCGTATGAGGCCAAAACGGTGTAGTCGGGGCCGAGATACTTGTTGATCGTTTTTGCTTTGGCCGGAGATTCTACAACAACTACGGGCATTTAAGGGGAAACCTCGCTCGACGGATTGGGCGCCTTTTATCGTGGTGCAAAATGTGTGGGGCAAGGTGGAATTGTCAATGCGTTCCTTTTCAAACTGAAAAAGAGGTGCGAATTCATGGGGGTAGGTGGGTGTCGGACCTTTCATGACCCGCTGGATTTCTCATGGCGGGTGGCGAGTGCATCAACTCGCCAATGACAAAAGCCCACCCGGTTGGCGCTGGATTCGCCCATCCAATTCCAGATCCACCAATGCGGGTCCCAATTCTCCGGCGGAGGCGGCGATGTCACGCAACAGCTGATCCTCGGCGATGGGTGAGGGACCAAGCCGTTCAAGGATTTGTGCGTGAAGCTGCTGCGCGGGCGCTGGCACAACCGGTTCCGGTGCCTGGGGCGGTTCGTTCAGTTGATCGGGCTTCCGCGGCAGCGCTTCGATGACATCCTCGGCAGACCGCACCAGCGTCGCTCCGTCCCGAATCAACAGATTGCAGCCAGCCGCCCGCGCATCGAAAGGATGGCCGGGCACAGCCAGCACCTCGCGCCCCTGATCCAAGGCGTCCCGCGCAGTGATCAGGCTGCCGGACTTGGCCGCCGCTTCGACCACCACGACCGCCCGCGCAAGGCCGGAAATGATCCGGTTGCGCCGTGGGAAATGCCGAGCCTGTGGTGTCATACCCATCGGCTGCTCTGACAATCGCAAACCTCTGGAGGCGATTTTATGCGCCAGATCCGTGTTCTCTGCCGGGTAGATAACATCAACACCGCCCGCCATGACTGCAATGGTGGCCGTCTCCAGCGCAGCGAGGTGGGCTGCCGTATCAATCCCGCGTGCCAGACCCGAAACGATGACATGGCCTTGCTCGCCCAGGTCTTTTGCCAGCCCCCGCGCCATTCGGGCGCCGAGGGATGAACAATTCCGCGCACCAACCAAGGCAATGGCGGGTTTGAGCAGCACCGAGACATCACCGATGGCCCATAGAATCGGCGGCGCATCGTTCAGGTCGGTCAACGCATCTGGATAGTCGGCGGCCCCAAGGCACAAAAGCCGCGCCTTGACGGATTTTGCGGCCTTGAGTTCTGCCTCGATCACGCCGGTCGGGCAGATTTCATACCCCTCGATACCGGCAGCGCGTGCCATTTCCGGCAGTGCGACCAGCGCATTCTGCGCCGAGCCATGTTCGCGCAGCAGGCGCCGGAACGTCGCCGGACCTACCTTGCGCGAGCGCAACAGACGGAGCCAGGAAAACCGGTCCTCTTCCGTGGTGGGTGGGAGTGGGGGGTGATTGGAAGAAAGCTGCTCTTCGGTCATCCGATGCTCCGCCTGATTGCAGAACTGGTTTACGGGATTCGGGGTTAACAGCTTGTAAACCGCAATAGTGCTGAATATGCATTTCTCGGGATTTACCCTTGAAACTCAATGTATGCGTATGAAAATGAAAGAGAAAATTCGTACGAATTTTCTTCGCTAACTTCGCCGTGGTCCGTCTTGGGCTGTGTTCGGGGCAGTGTTAACCCGGGGCCCCATCTTATACATAAAGCCGACTCAGGCCGCAGAGCCCCCAACCGTCAGGCCATCCATCAAGACGGTCGGCTGTCCGACGCCCACGGGCACCCATTGCCCATCCTTTCCGCAGGTGCCCATGCCTGGGTCCAGCGCCATGTCATTGCCCAGACCGCGGATGCGCTTCAACGCAGAAGGCCCGTCGCCGATCAGTGTGGCACCCTTGACCGGCGCGCCGATCTTGCCGTTTTCGACGCGGTACGCCTCGGTGCAAGAGAATACGAATTTGCCGTTTGTGATGTCCACCTGACCGCCGCCGAAACCGACGGCCCAGATACCATCTTTGATATCAGCAACCAAAGCGGCAGGATCGGCATCGCCACCCAGCATGATCGTATTGGTCATGCGCGGCATCGGTTTGTGCGCATAGCTTTGCCGCCGCCCGTTGCCGGTGGGGGATACGCCCATCAGGCGCGCATTCTGGCGGTCCTGCATATAGCCGGTCAGAACGCCATCTTCGATTAACACGGTGCGCGAACTTGGCGTGCCTTCGTCATCCACGGTGATCGAGCCGCGGCGGTCGGCAATCGTGCCGTCATCCACCACAGTCACACCTTTTGAAGCAATCTGTTGCCCCATCAGCCCGGCAAAGGCCGAACTTCCCTTGCGGTTGAAATCGCCCTCGAGCCCGTGACCGATGGCCTCGTGCAGCAGAATGCCGGGCCAACCGGGGCCAAGCGCGACCTCCATCACACCCGCAGGTGCGGGGACAGCGTCCAGATTGACCATGGCGATGCGCAGCGCCTCGCGCGCCTTGTCCTGCCAGTCGGCAGGATCGATCAGCCCGTCCAGCCCAACACGCCCGCCACCGCCGGCCGAGCCGCTTTCGCGGCGCCCGTCCTGCTCTACGATGACCGAGACGTTCAGGCGGGTCATCGGGCGCACATCGCGCACCAACACACCATCGGGACGGAGGATCTCGACCTCTTGCACTGCGGCGGCGATGGTCGCGCTGACCTGTACCACACGCGGGTCCAGATCACGGGCAAAGGCGTCAATCGCGCGCAGGGTATCGACCTTGACCGGGAAACCGGCGGATTCGATGGGATCTTCATCCGTATAGAGCCGGATATTTGTTGAACGCGGGGCTTCGGCCAGCGTTCCGCCGCCATCTCCCACCGCAAGCCGAGCGGTTTCGGCGGCACGCTTCAGAGCGGGTATCGAAACATCGGTCGAATGCGCATACCCCGCCACTTCACCCTGAACCGCACGCAGGCCGAACCCCTCGGATGCGTCATAAGATGCAGTGCGCAGACGCCCGTCATCAAAGACCAGAGTTTCGGACTTTCGCCGTTCGACAAACAGCTCTCCGTCTTCTGCCCCGGCAGTGGCCGACTGCAAGACTGCAAGCGCTTCATCCTGCGGAAGCGCGGCTTCAAAGGGGCGAAACGGGGCCTGAGTCATGGGTTGCGACCTTTCGGGTTTGATCCAGATCAAAAATAGCGTCTGTTTGACGCAAGCATTTTGCTTTATCTACCTCCCGGAATATGGTTTTTAACGCGGCCAAAGACAACGGGAGAGGTGTGACCGATTCACATCTTTTCGCGAGAGACGCAAAGATCAAACGATCAGGACAGAAAATGAAGAATGCTTTGATGCTTTCGGGGCTTGTTACAGCCCTCTCCAGCCTTCCCGCCATGGCTCAGGAGCTTGAGATTATTGGCAAGCCGGTCGATGGTGGCTTGGGCTTCCAGCCCGCGGCGACCAGCCTGGCTGACGGGATTCAGCGGCTCGACAGCATGATTCTGGTAATCATCACCGCCATTTGTCTTCTGGTTGCCGGGCTGCTGGTCTATTGCATCGTGCGCTACAATTCGCGGGTAAACCCGAATCCGGCGCGTTTCTCGCATTACACCCCGGTCGAAATCGCCTGGACGCTGGGGCCGATCCTGATTCTGGTCTTTATCGGCGCGTTCTCGTTGCCGGTGCTGTTCAAGCAACAGGAAATCCCTGAGGGCGACGTTGTGATCAAAGTCGTCGGAAACCAGTGGTATTGGACTTACGAATATGTCGATCATGACTTTGCATTCGACAGCTACCTGCTGGGCCATCCGGCGACGCTGGATGAAGGCGCCCGCCCGGCCGACGCGGATGTAACACCGTTTGTTCTGGACGACGCAATGCGCGCCAAGCTGGCTGACGCAGGCTATAGCTCGGATGAGTGGCTGCTGGCCACCGATACCGCTGTTGTGGTTCCAGTGAACAAAGTTGTCGTCATGCAGGTGACCGCATCGGACGTGATCCATTCCTGGACCATCCCGGCCTTCGGCGTGAAGCAGGACGGTGTGCCCGGGCGTCTGGCCGAACTGTGGTTCCAGGCCGACAAAGAGGGCATCTATTTCGGCCAGTGCTCGGAACTGTGCGGCAAGGATCACGCCTATATGCCGATCACCGTCAAAGTGGTCAGCGAAGAAGCCTATGAACAGTGGCTGCAAGGCGCGCTGGAAGAATATGCGGGTCAGCCTGCCGCCTATCAAGTGGCCTCGAACTAAGCCTTTTGCGGCCTAGGTAAACACATGCAGGCTGCGCGGGTATCGCGCAGCTTTCGCCCCAAAAGGACCTGAGATGAGCGACGCAAGCTTCAATGCCAGCACCGTAACCGCGCAGCCCCGCGCGGACGAGGCCAGCTTTGGCGATTACTTCGCCCTGCTGAAGCCGCGTGTGATGTCTTTGGTTGTGTTCACGGCTCTGGTCGGTCTGTTGGCCGCCCCGGTTTCCGTGCATCCGTTTGTGGGCTTCTGTGCCATCCTGTTCATTGCCATCGGTGGCGGCGCATCGGGTGCGCTGAACATGTGGTGGGATGCGGATATCGACCGCGTGATGAAGCGGACCAAGGGCCGTCCGATCCCCGCCGGAAAGGTCGAAGAGGGCGAGGCGCTGGCGCTGGGTCTGGCCCTGTCGGGCCTGTCCGTGATCATGCTGGGGCTGGCCACCAACTGGTTTGCTGGTGCGTTTCTAGCGTTCACCATCTTTTTCTATGTCGTCGTCTATACGATGTGGCTGAAGCGTTCGACGCCTCAGAACATCGTTATCGGTGGCGCGGCAGGGGCGTTCCCGCCGGTCATTGGCTGGGTTGCGGCCACAGGCTCAATGACATTGGAGCCTTGGCTGATGTTCGCCCTGACCTTCATGTGGACGCCGCCTCATTTCTGGGCGCTGGCCCTGTTCATGCGCTCGGATTATGACGACGCAGGTGTCCCGATGTTGACTGTCACACACGGACGACGTGCAACGAGGTGGCATATACTGGTATACACGGCTCTGTTGGCGCTGCTGGCTATTGGAACGGCGTTCTCGGATATCGGTGGTCCGATCTATCTGGTGGTCGCGCTCGTGCTGAACGCCTTGTTCCTGCGCGGAGCATGGGCGATCTCGCGCCGGACCGAGGACGATGCCGAGGCTGATAACTTCAAGGTTGAGCGGAGCTTCTTCAAGCTATCGCTTCTGTATCTCTTCCTGCATTTTGGCGCGATTCTTGCTGAGGCTTTGCTGAAACCTTACGGGTTGGGAGGCTGGTCATGAGCCTGCGCAAAAGCCATGAACTGCACCAACGCCGTTTCAGCCGCAATCTGGGCGTGGGACTGACGCTTGCCGCGTTTATCGTGATCATCTTCGGGCTCACGATCGTCAAGGTCTCGGGCACCGATTTCAACATGGCACCCCAAGAGGTGCAGAAATGATGGCGCTTTCGGGTCCTCAGAAAACTGTCGCTCAGACGGTAGGTGTGGTTGTCCTGATGGGCAGCCTCGCTTGGGCAGCAGTGCCGTTTTACGACTGGTTCTGCCGGGTCACTGGCTTCGGCGGCACCACAGGCGTGGCCGAGCAGGCACCCGAGGATGTGCTGGATCGCGTCGTGACGGTGCGCTTTGACGCGTCCAAGGCTAAGGACATGCCGTGGGAGTTTAAGCCGGTCGAGCGCGAGATGAAGGTCCGCATCGGTGAAACCGGGCTGGCCTTTTACGAGGCCTATAATCCGACCGACAAACCCATTGCCGGGCAGGCGTCTTATAACGTGACGCCATATTCGGCCGGTGGCTATTTTGAAAAGATCGCCTGCTTTTGCTTCGATGAGCAGGTTCTGCAACCGGGCGAACGGGTCGAGATGCCTGTGACCTTTTTTGTCGATCCGGATATGATCGATGACCCCGAAGCACAGTATGTTCATACGATTACACTATCGTATACATTCTACGAAATTGACCTGCCCGAGGGCTATGCCGCCCTTGACGTGCAGGCAGAGACAAACAAGAACTAACGCCTGTAGGTGAGGGACGCTGATGGCACACGCAAAAGACCATGACTACCATATTCTGAACCCCTCGATCTGGCCGCTGATCGGCGCCGTGAGTGGGTTCGTGATGCTGTTCGGAGCCGTCCTTTGGATGCACGGGATCACCCCCTGGATCTTCTGGATGGGAGTTGTGGGGGTACTTTACACCATGTTCGCATGGTGGTCCGAGGTGGTGGCTGAAAGCCGCGCCGGAGATCACACGCCGGTTGTCCGTATCGGCCTGCGCTATGGTTTCATTCTGTTCGTGATGTCCGAGGTGATGTTCTTCTTCGCCTGGTTCTGGTCGTTCTTCAAACATCGCATGTACCCGATGTACGACTATGCCGGCACCGAGTACATCCAGCCGGATATCCACGCAGTCGATCCGTTCCACCTGCCGCTGATCAACACTTTGGTTCTGCTGCTGTCGGGATGCGCGATCACTTGGGCGCACCACGCGCTGGTGCATGGCAATGACCGTAAGGCACTGGTGCAGGGTCTGGCGATCGGCATTGCGCTGGGCATTGCATTCACCTTCCTGCAGGGCTTTGAGTACTACGAACTGCTGGCGCACGAAGGCTGGAAGTTTGGTGGTGATCAGTTCTATTCGAACTTCTTCATGGCAACCGGCTTTCACGGGGCGCATGTGATCATCGGGACGATCTTCCTGTCCGTCTGTTTGATCCGGGCGCTGCGCGGTGACTTTACCGAGGAGAAACACGTCGGCTTCGAGGCCGCGGCCTGGTACTGGCATTTCGTTGACGTTGTCTGGCTGTTCCTGTTCTTCGCCGTCTACATCTGGGGTCAGGCACCTCTGATGTAAATTCGGGTAGATAATCCAATTGCAAAAGCCGCCCTACGGGGCGGCTTTTTCTCTATCCGGGGCGCAAGATTGCGCCCCATACAATTGTGTTGTTGCAATTCGGCCCGCACGCCCCTTAACAAGACGCCGGTTTCTGCAACGAGGTTTGGTTCTGCCATGCGCCGTATTCTGTTCCTGCTGATCTTCGGCGTCGCCGGTTTGGGCGTGCTGGTGTCACTGGGCGTGTGGCAGGTGCAGCGGCTGGCGTGGAAACGGGACGTATTGGCCGAGATTGAAAATCGGATCTCAGCCGCGCCTGAAGCGCTGCCGGATCAGGTTTCTGCAGAAACGGACAAGTACCTGCCGGTCACGATATCCGGTGAGATGGAACCGGGGGAAATTCACGTCCTGGTCTCGGTCAAGCAGGTCGGGGCGGGGTACCGGATCATTCAGTCTTTCAGCACTGGTGACCGGACCATTCTGGTGGACCGGGGCTTTGTTCCGACAACCGCCAAGCAGGCAGAGCGTCTGACGGGCCCGATGGAGGTCACCGGCAACCTGCACTGGCCTGACGAGATTGACAGCTACACGCCTGCGCCTGATATCGATGACAACATCTGGTTTGCCCGCGATGTATCCAACCTGGCCGCTGCGCTGGGGGCTGAGCCGGTGTTGTTGATTGCCCGGTCGTCGACTGATCCAAATGTGACGCCTCTGCCAGTCGATACAGCAGGCATACCCAACGATCACCTGCAATATGCAATCACATGGTTTGGTCTGGCTCTGGTCTGGGCCGCGATGACCGGTTATTTCCTATGGCGCAGCGGCGCCCGTTCTGAGAGTGAAGCGTAATGAAATATATCTCGACCCGTGGCCAAGCGCCCGAACTGACGTTTGAAGAGGCGATGCTGACGGGGCTGGCACGCGATGGCGGTCTGTACTTGCCCGCCGAGATCCCCGTCATGACGCAGGACGAGATCGCGGCGCTGGCCGGTCTGAACTACGAGGAAATCGCGTTCCGCGTAATGTGGCCCTATGTCAGCGAGTCGTTTGCCGAGGATGAGTTCAGGCAGATCATCGCGCGCGCCTATGAAGGATTTGGTCACGATGCCCGCGCGCCGCTGAAACAACTCAACGAGAATCACTTCCTGCTGGAGCTGTTCCACGGCCCCACGCTGGCGTTCAAGGACTTTGCCATGCAGCTGATCGGCCAGCTGTTCCAGGTGGCTTTGAAACGGCGCAATGATCGCGTGACCATTGTGGGCGCGACCAGCGGTGACACCGGCTCGGCTGCGATTGAGGCATTCCGGGGGCTGGACGCGGTGGATGTGTTTATCCTGTTCCCGCATGGCCGCGTGTCCGAGGTGCAGCGCCGCCAGATGACCACGCCTGCGGACAGCAATGTGCACGCGTTGGCAGTGGACGGCGATTTCGACGATTGTCAGGCCGCGCTGAAGGATATGTTCAACGATTTTGACTTCCGCGATGGGGTCAAGCTGGCCGGTGTGAACTCGATCAATTTTGCCCGTGTTCTGGCGCAGATCGTTTATTACTTCTCGGCCGCTGTCAGCCTCGGCGCGCCGCACCGCAAGGTCAGCTTCACGGTGCCAACGGGCAATTTCGGCGACATCTTTGCGGGCTATCTGGCCAAGCGCATGGGGCTGCCCATCGACCGTCTGGTGGTGGCAACCAACCAAAACGACATTCTGCACCGTTGCCTCTCGGGCGAGGGATATTTCAAGGGCGACACCATCCCTTCGATCAGCCCGTCGATGGACATTCAGGTCAGCTCGAATTTTGAGCGCGCGCTCTACTACGCTTATGGCGAAGATGGCGGGGCCATTGCGCAGTTGATGGACGAACTGAAAACCGGGGGCTTCAACGTCAGCCAGGGCGCGATGGAAGCGCTGCGCGAAAACTTCGACTCGGGGCGCGTGTCCGAAGAGGAAACGCTTGCCACGATCAAATCCACTCTGGATCAAAGCGCCGAGCTGGTTTGCCCGCACACAGCCATCGGCATCAAGGTCGCCGAAGATCACCGCGCGGCGGATGTTCCGATGATCACGCTGGCCACAGCGCATCCGGCGAAATTCCCGGCAGCGGTCGAGAAGGCAAGCGGCGAACATCCGCCTCTTCCATCCCGCATGTCTGATCTGTATGAACGTCCGGAACGGGTGACCCGCATTGCCAACGATCTGGGCGCCCTTGAGGATCATATCAAAAGGCACATCGCTGAGTGACTGTCAGACAAGACCAACTGAAGAACGGATTTCGTATCGTCAGTGAACATATGCCGGGGCTGCAATCGGCAGCCATCGGCATTTGGGTGACCGCCGGTGGGCGGCATGAGCGGATCGAGCAGAACGGTATCGCGCATTTCCTTGAGCACATGGCGTTCAAGGGAACTCGGCGCCGGTCTGCGCTGCAAATCGCCGAAGCGATCGAGGATGTGGGCGGGTACATCAATGCCTATACCTCACGCGAGGTGACGGCCTATTACGCGCGTGTCCTCAAGGATGACGTGGCGCTGGCGATGGACGTCATCGGCGACATCGTCCTGAACCCGGTGTTTGATCCGCGCGAGATCGAGGTCGAGCGCGGCGTAATCCTGCAAGAAATCGGTCAGGCCTATGACACGCCCGACGATGTGATCTTTGACTGGCTGCAGGAGCAGAGCTATCACGACCAACCGCTTGGCCGCACCATTCTTGGCCCGTCCGAGCGGGTCAGTGCGTTTTCCCGCGAAGACTTGTCGGGCTTTGTGGCCGAGCATTACGGCCCCGAACAGATGATCCTGTCCGCTGCAGGGGCGGTGGACCACGATGCGTTGATGAAACTGGCCGAAGAGATGTTTGGCCATCTGCAGCCTCGCAAGGGGCGGGTCGCTGATCCCGCGCGCTTTACCGGCGGTGAGGCGCGGCAGGAAAAAGACCTGGAACAGGCCCATTTCGCGCTGGCTCTGGAAAGCCCCGGCTATCGCGACGATGCGATCTATACCGCGCAGATATATTCGACTGCACTGGGTGGCGGTATGTCTTCGCGCCTGTTTCAGGAAGTTCGTGAGACGCGGGGGCTTTGCTACACGATCTTCGCGCAGACCGGGGCTTACGCTGATACCGGCACGACCACGATTTATGCCGGAACCTCGGCGGATCAGGTTGGCGAGTTGGCAACCATTACCATTGACGAAATGAAGCGCGCCGCCGAAGACATGAGCGCCGACGAGGTCGCCCGTGCCCGTGCGCAGATGAAGGCCGGGATGCTGATGGGGCTGGAAAGCCCGTCAAACCGGGCGGAACGCCTGGCGCGGTTGGTGCAAATCTGGGATCGGGTGCCCTCGCTTGAGGATACCGTTGCGAAGATCGACGCGGTTTCCACTGAAGAGGTGCGCGCCTTTGCACAGGATATGGCGGTTCAAGCTCCGGCCGCGCTGGCGCTCTACGGCCCTGTCTTGGGTGCGCCAACGCTGGAGGAGTTGCTGGCGAGGCGCGCGGCGTGATGTTGCTGGGCCGACGCAAGCTGAAACTCGAGACCGAGCGGCTGAGCCTGCGCCCGCCTGTGCATTCCGATTTCAACGACTGGGCAGCGCTGCGGCGCGCCTCCAAAGACTTTTTGGTTCCATGGGAACCGATCTGGGCCAAGGATCATCTGAGCCGCAAATCGTTTACCAATCGCGTCTACTGGGCGCAGAGGTCGGTGGCCAGCGGGACGGCGATTCCGCTGTTTCTGTTCCGGCGAAGTGATGACGTGCTGCTGGGGGCGATCACGCTGGACAATGTGCGGCGCGGACCGGCACAGGCGGGTACGCTGGGATACTGGACCGGGCAATCCTTTGCGCGGCAGGGCTTCATGCGCGAGGCGATCGGGGCCGTGGTTCACCACGCGTTCACCCGCCTTGACCTCAGCCGGATCGAAGCCGCCTGCCTGCCAGAAAACAAACCGTCACGCGGGCTGCTGGAAAGCTCGGGTTTCAAATATGAGGGCGTGGCGCAGTCCTATCTGCAGATCAACGGGCGGTGGCGGACGCATGTTCTCTACGCGAGCCTTCGATCGGACCGGCGCGGCAAGACCGACGCAGGGTAGGGGGCTCTGCCCCCGCCGCGGCAAGCCGCGACTCCCCCGAGATATTTTCAGCCAGATGAACAAGGGGCATGACTTGGGGGCGTGATGCGCTACACTCGGGTCATGCGGTGGATTGTTGCGGGACTGATATTGATCGCGGGCGGGGCTGTGGCGCAGGAGCGGCGACCGAGCCATTGTATCGCCATTTCGGATGCCGCGCCCGGTATTGAGTATCTGCACAAAGCCGCCTGGCAGGATCCGGTGCCTGAGTTTTCGGTCCGGATCAGCTATGTTGCGCATGCCTCCTTTCTGATCCAGACGCAGGGAGGGTTGAATGCGGTGACAGATTTCACCGGCTTCATTGGCGGTGCCGACCTGATCCCAGACGTGGTGACGATGAACCATGCGCACAATACCCATTGGACGGCCCATCCCGATCCGGCCATCCCGCATGTTCTGCCGGGCTGGGGTGAATTCGGGCAGGGGATCGAACATCACCTTGATCTGGGTGAGATGCTGGTGCGCAACGTCTCGACCGATATCCGCTCGGTATATGGCGGGGTTGAAGAGCGTGGCAATTCGATCTTTGTATTTGAGGTGGAAGGGTTATGTATCGGCCATCTGGGGCATCTGCACCACATTCCGTCGGACGCCCAATTTGCCGCTTTGGGTCGGTTGGATGTGGTGATGGCGGCGGTCGATGGCGGCACGACGATGCCTTTGCCCGAGATGATCGAAGTTTTGAAGCGTCTGAAAAGCTCGGTCATCATTCCGATGCACTGGTTTTCGGGCTTTTCACTGGAGCGGTTTCTGGTCGACATCCGAGATGAGTTTCCGGTGGAGCGGAGGGGGGTGTCCGAGCTTGTCGTTTCGCTCAGGACATTGCCGGACCGGCCCACCGTTGTGGTGCTTGAGCCGCGATATCTGATCGAACTGGAATAGGGCTTGTCCCGGCCCATCACCTTTGGCAGGGATGAGGGATGGAACTGAACCCTGCCGATGACAATTTTGCCCAGCTGATCCGGAACACGCTTGGGGATGGCGTGCTGCGCCCCCTTGAGGATCGTTATCTGCAGGAGCCACGCCAGCGTTTTGCCGGAAAGGGCGGGCTGCTGGCGAAGCCACGGATGGTGCAGGAGGTCTCGGAACTGGTTCGGCAGGCCGCTGCGGCGCGCGTACCGGTCGTTCCCTACGGCGGCGGGACGGGTCTGGTGGGGGGGCAGGTGATGCCCGACGGACCGGCACCACTGATCGTCTCGCTGGAACGCATGGTGGCGATCCGGGGTGTTTATCCGACGGAGAATATTCTTGTGGCCGAGGCGGGAGCGATTTTGGCCGAGGTTCAGTCTGCGGCCGCCGCCGCTGATCGGCTGTTCCCGCTGTCTCTGGCGGCGCAGGGATCCTGTCGGATCGGTGGCAATCTGGCGACCAATGCGGGTGGCGTGAATGTGCTGCGCTATGGCAATGCGCGTGATCTGTGCCTGGGGCTTGAGGCGGTTTTGCCCAATGGCGAGATTTGGCATGGGCTCAGCCGTCTTCGCAAGGACAACACCGGCTACGATTTGCGCAACCTTCTGATCGGGTCCGAAGGCACGCTGGGGATCATCACGGCGGCGGCATTGAAGTTGTTCCCCCAACCTGCGGCGGTGGAAACCGCCATGTTCAGGGTCGTCTCTGCCGAGGCAGCGATCGAACTGCTGTCGCTGGCGCGCGATCAGGTGGGCGAAGCGGTTAGCGCGTTCGAACTAATCCACCGGCAGGGCCTGCAATTCCTGACCGAAGCCTTACCCGATATCCGTCAACCTTTTGCCGACCAACCGGAATGGAGCGTTCTGATTGAGCTGGGTCTGTCCGCAGGGCAGGACCCCGCAGCAATATTGGAGGCGATTTATGTTGCTGCAGAAGGACGTGGCCTTGTCGATGATGCGGTCATTGCGCAAAACGAGGCTCAGCGGCAGGCGCTTTGGGCCGTACGCGAACAGATCCCCGAGGCCAATCGGCTGATCGGGTCGGTTTCAAGTCACGATATTTCGATCCCGATTTCAGAAATTCCAGAATTCATCCGGCGCGGTGCTGAAGTGGTTGCCAAGCTGGGGCCGTTTCGGGTGAATTGTTTTGGCCATCTGGGTGACGGAAACCTGCATTACAACGTGTTTCCACCGCTGGGGCAGGACCGGGCCGACTATGCCGGTCAGAGCGCAGCTGTAAAGCGGGCGGTGCATGATCTGGTCCACAGTTTTGGCGGATCGGTCAGTGCCGAGCACGGGATCGGGCGTCTGAAGCCCGAAGACCTGCAGCGCTATGGAGATCCGGCGAGGTTGCAGGCGATGCGGGCGATCAAGGTAGCGCTCGATCCACAAGGGATCATGAATCCCGGCGCGGTATTACCGCAATAGGCGCGACCCGGCCACACGCCGGATCGCGCGCGTGCTTTACGATTCCGGCAGGATGACCTTGTCGATCACATGGATCACACCGTTTTCGGCCTCAATATCGGCCTGAACAACTTTGGCATCATTGACCATGACGCCATTGTCCAGATCGATCGTGATATCGCTGCCCTGTACGGTCGCGGCGGTCATGTCGTCGGACAGATCGCCGGACATTACTTTGCCCGCAACCACGTGATAGGTCAGGATCGAGACAAGTTGGTCCTTGTTCTCAGGCTTCAGCAGGTTTTCAACCGTGCCCTCGGGCAGCGCCGCAAAAGCCTCGTCAGTGGGGGCAAAGACGGTAAATGGGCCGTCGCCTTTCAGCGTGTCGACCAGTTCGGCCGCCTGCACGGCGGCGACGAGCGTTTCAAAGCTGCCGGCGCCGACGGCGGTGTCGACGATATCTTTGGCATGTCCGTCTGCCATGGCAGAGGTGGTCAACAAAATACTGGCGACTCCGGCAACAGCGTATTTGCGCAACATGATATGATTCCCTTGCTGAGAATGCCCTTGGTGGCATCAACAGGGATACGCAGGCTGGTCACCCAAGGATCACCGATCGCGCGCCTATTGTGCCATTGAAAAACAGGGCATCTGCGCTAAGCCAGCAGGCAACCGGAAATCCAATCACTAAGGTGTGATTGTCAGGGTGGTCAGAGACCCTCGAATTCGCACAAGACGTGTACGTCCATGCCCATTTCTTCCAGCACCTTGCGCCCGCTTAGTTCGGGCAGATCGATGATGAACGCGCAGGAAATGATCTCGCCCCCCAGCCTCTCGATCAGTTTGATCCCGGCTGCTGCGGTACCACCGGTCGCCAGCAAGTCATCCACTACCAGGATCTTCTCACCCGGTTGAATGGCGTCATCATGGATTTCCACAATGGCCTCGCCATATTCCAGCTTATAGTCCTGACTGATCGTGGTGCCGGGCAGTTTGCCCTTTTTGCGGATGGGAACAAAGCCCACACTGAGCTGATGCGCAATCGCACCGCCCAGAATGAAACCACGTGCCTCAAGGCCCACGACCTTATCGATGCGCTCACCTGCATAGGGGTGCAGCATCTGGTCGATTGCCATGCGAAAGCCGCGCGGATCGGCGAACAGGGTGGTTACATCACGGAACATGATCCCCTCATGAGGGAAATCGACGATAGTCCGAATGTAATCCTTGACCGTTTTGCTTCTGGACATGGCCCACCCCTTTGGCATCTGACACGCCGGGGTGTTTGGCCCATCAGCGGCAGCCATGCAAGGAAAGTTTGGTGCCTGCGCCTACTTGCGGCGGTTGCGCATCGCGTTGTTCAGACCATAGTAGCGATACAGAGCGTTCGGTAGCCATGACAGGTGCGGTTTGCGCCAATTGCGCTGATCCCGCAGTAAAAATGCGTGTGCGGCATGAAGGTTCATTGCGAACACCTCGGTTCTGTTGTTATGTGCCCAATATCTACAAATTCTATGCTATGTATATACATTGCATCTCAAGTTGAATCAAGATCCGAATGGGGTAGGGTGCGTGGCTAAGAAAGACGGAAAGAAATCCACCAAGAAAAACAGTCAGCTGGTCCTGCGCCTTGACAAGGATGAACGGGATGCGTTCGTGGAATTGTGCCGAGAGATGGATACGTCCGCCGCTCGTGAAATCCGCCGGTTCATCCGCGGGTTCATGAAAGAAAACGCCGAAGACTAGCCTCAGGCCGGGCGGCGCAGAACCGCCGTGGCCACGCCCATCCCGATCAGGGTCAACCCTCCGAACCGGGTCATGGCGGTGATGACACCCGCACGTCCGACCATCCGGCGCAGGCGATCCGCCAGCAGCGCATATGCCAGCGCATTCAGCCAGGCAAGGCCGACAAATGTTGCGATGAGGATTGCGAATTGCGGGCCAAGCGGGTCAGCCGGGCGCAGGAATTGCGGCACAAAGGCAATGAAGAAGGCGATGGATTTCGGGTTCAGCGCAGTGACGGCGGCGGCATGGCCAAACACGCCCTGCGCGGTGACATCCCGCCCGGTTTCGACCGTATCCAACCCACCCGAAGAAGCGCTGCGCAACAACTTGATGCCCAGCCAGATCAGATAGGCGGCCCCGACCCATTTCAGAACTGAAAACAGGGTGGCTGAGGCAAGAACCAGTGCGCCAAGACCCAGCAGTGAGGCCGTCATCGCAACCAAATCCCCCGCCGCGACACCGGTGGCCGAGGCAACGGCGACGCTGCGCCCTTTTGACAACGCATAGCTGAGCACAAGCAGAACCGTCGGGCCGGGGATCAGCAACAATGCCGTTGATGCAGCAACAAAGGCCAGCCAGAGTTCAAGGGACATCGGTCATCCTATCTTAGCGTTTTTCACACCAAGCCCATATGCGGGCCTCAGGTCAAGCCTTTGTGCCTTCAGTGACCCACCGCATCAGTGTTTCAAGCGGTCCACGTTTGAATCTGCGAAACCACAACAGCGCAAACAGTGAAGATGTGACACAGAACAGCAGCGCATAGGCGGCAATCTGCGGCGCGCTCAGTGAGCCATCCAGCATCCCGGCCTCCTCCAGAATACCCATCCCGATCAGGATATGCGCCATGTAGAGCGTCAGACTCTGCCGTCCGGGCGCGGTCAGAAACGGGGCGATATGGGCGCCTTCGAGGGCGGGCCACAGCTTCAGCAGCAATCCGATCACCACGCAGGCCGTACCTGTACCAGCCATGATGTAGAACGGCCCCGGCGGGATAGATTCGGCACCCAGATAGGCCATCAGATCCGGGTCTGAAGTCAGCATCTGCGGAAACAACGCCAGCACCGCGGCGCCAAAACCCCACATTATCAATCGGTGCTGAACGCATTGTGAGTGCAACTCGGATCGCCCGATCGCCATTCCGATCAACAGGAATGAGGCCCAGGGCAGCACCGGATGCCAGCCGTTGAACAGCGCATTGCGCAGAAAACCCGGCAGAGTCCAGAGATCGGTGTACACCAGTGTGTTCCAGTCCCAGCCCCGGTCATAATCAAAGATCAGGTTGGCGATAACGGCCAGCGCCACAATCCCCAGGGCTCCAAGCCAAAGCCCGCGCCGTGAGGTCGTCAAGAACGCCGCCCCGACTATAAAATAGAGCGCATAGAAATGCAGGATATCGGCGTCGAAAACAGTCATGTTGATTAGGCCGATCACAAACAAAAAGGCCGCCCGGCGCAGCAGCAGCGCCGCCCGAATGCGGGACAGTCCAATGCCGATCCCTGCAAGTATCACAAACAAGGCCGCCGCCCGTCCCTCAAGCGCGTCAATCAGGGCAGAGGCCCAATCCGTGCCCGGAGCTACCTGTGCCGCGATACGGAAATTCACCAGCACCATACCGCAAAAGGCCAGAAACCGGGCCGCGTCCAGTGCGTCGAGTCGTTTCATCGGCTTCCTTATCCTCTGCAGCGCGGGGTTAAGTTCCTGTCTTTGCGCTGATAATCAGAGCCAACATGGCGCTGTGCGGGTGAAACTCAACCATCCGACCCCGCAAAAGCTGCGGCCATTATTCTTGTGGCAACAGGATAAAGATTGAATGAATCTTTGCCCCGAAAGCCTTGAAACCCACGCGGACGAACCCAGACTAGAAGGACGTATCAGGAGGGGTCAATGGCGCAGACACATACCGCACATTCAGGCGCGAACACCGCGCCAACTGGCACCTCACACCTGCAGAAATCGCTAATTGGTCTCCTACTTGCCGCGGCGATGATCTATGCGGGCATCGTTGGCTACATGTACCTTAACCAACAATCATTGCTCTACAAACCCGACGGCGATTTGCCTGAACCCGCCTCGGTGGGGTTGGCGGATGTCGACATTCTGTCACTGCCCATGAGCGATGGCACGGTTCTGACGGCATGGTCCGCACCGCCCGCAATCGACGGTGCGCCAAGTGTGCTGTTCTTGCACGGTCAGAGCGGCAATCTGGGTGACCGCGCGGACCGGCTGCGTGAAATCCTCAATTCAGGTTACGGGCTGCTTGCGCCCAGCTATCGCGGATTTCCGGGCAGCGAAGGGGAGCCCTCGGAGCAAGCGCTGATCTCTGACGCGGTGCAACTGTTCGACAAGCTGGCCGGCGAGGGCAACGGCGTTGTTCTGCACGGCCAAAGCCTGGGGACCGGCATCGCCGCCGCCGTGGCTGCGCAACGCCCTAACGCTGAGTTGCTGGTGCTTGAGGCCCCGTTCACTGCAACCGTGGATGTTGCTGCGGAACGCTATCCGTTTCTGCCGGTTTCGGTCCTGATGAAAGATCAGTTCACCACGCGCGACCTGATCGAACACATCACCGTGCCGACGCTGATTTTCCACGGAACCGACGATGAAACGATCCCACTGCATCACGGCGAGGCTCTGGCAGAGTTGTCCGAGACTGCACATCTCTATGTGATCCCAAACGGCAGACACAATGACCTCTGGTCGCATGGCCTGTGGGACGCGGTGCAAAAGAACCTACCGCAGAACTGAGGTCAGAGGATCCGCCCCGCCACCGCGTCCAGCTTGGCCAGCAGGGCCGGGTCGCGTTTTTCCGGCGCGGTCAGGATGGCAAATTCCAGCGCGCGGTCGCAGCCATGTGGGCAGGGGGCGCGTCCGGCACCCAGCAGTGCGGGCAGACCTTTGACCAAGGCCCGACCTTTTTCCGCGTTGCCGGTCAGCGTGGCGATGATGGCGGTCACGTCGACCTCTCCATGATCCGGGTGCCAGCTGTCATAATCCGTAACCATGGCGATCGAGGCATAGCAAAGCTCGGCTTCACGGGCGAGTTTTGCCTCGGGCATGTTGGTCATGCCGATCACGTCACAGCCCCATTGCTCGCGGTACATTTTCGATTCCGCCAGTGACGAGAACTGCGGTCCCTCCATCGCCAGATAGGTGCCGCCGCGATGGATGGTGATGCCTGCTGCCCCGCCTGCGGTTTCACAAGCGTCCGACAGGCGCGGGCAGGTGGGATGGGCAACGCTCACATGCGCAACACATCCGGTTCCAAAAAAGCTCTTCTCACGGGCAAAGGTCCGGTCGATGAACTGATCGACGATCACGAAGTCGCCCGGTGCCATATGCTCGCGGAACGACCCGCAGGCCGAGACCGAGATCACATCCGTCACCCCCAGCCGTTTCAGCGCGTCGATATTGGCGCGATAAGGTACTTCGGTCGGCGAATGTACATGGCCGCGCCCGTGACGCGGCAGAAAGGCCATTTCGACCCCGCCCAACGATCCTGTCAGGATCTGGTCCGACGGGTCGCCCCAGGGTGTTTCCACCGCGACCCATTCGGCATTTTCCAGACCATCGATGTCATAAATGCCCGATCCTCCGATGACGGCGATTTTTGTTTGGGTCACAGCAGCTCTCCGGTGAAAATTCCTGTTGTCAGAGTTCTGCGGGCCACGATCGTATTTGGCAAGTGGGTTCAACGGTTTGTGTGCCGATCCGTACGGCGCAGCCATTAGCTATGCATCATACGCATATCCGGTTCCCGCTAAACGCTGTATCTCGAGACCCGTTTGACCGCTAGAAGGCCCCTTTCGCGCGAACATATCTGACCGACAGGACGTCCAATGCCCCGAGCCTTACTGGCAAGTTTTGCCAAACGCCTAGCCATACCCGATCTGCGCTGGATGCCGGATGAGGGGCTGACTGCCTCACGCCTTCGGATCGAGCTGCTGTCGGGTCTCACCGTCGCGCTGGCGCTGGTGCCCGAGGCTGTCGCCTTCGCATTCGTTGCCGGGGTGCACCCATTGGTCGGGCTTTATGCCGCGTTTCTGGTTGGTCTGATCACGGCGCTGATCGGTGGCCGTCCGGGCATGATCTCGGGCGCGACAGGCGCCCTGGCCGTGGTCATGGTGGCGCTGGTCGCGCAACACGGAGTCGAGTACCTGTTTGCAACCGTGGTTCTGATGGGGATCATGCAGGTCATCGCAGGCGTGATGCATTGGGGCCGGTTCATCCGCCTTGTGCCGCATCCGGTGATGCTGGGCTTTGTGAACGGACTGGCGATCGTGATCTTTCTGGCCCAGATGGGCCAGTTCAAGGTTCCCGGCACCATGGAAAACACCGGCCACGGCATGAGCGGGGGTGAATGGCTTTCGGGCATGCAGCTCTACACCATGCTGGGCCTCGTGGCGCTGACCATGGCAGTGATCTGGGTCATGCCGCGCATCACCCGGATCGTTCCGGCACCGCTGGCCGGGATCGTGGTCGTGGCCGCGCTGGTCATTGGCATGGGCCTGGATGTGCCACGCGTGGGCGATCTGGCCTCAATCGAGGGTGGCTTGCCCAAGTTCCACATCCCGATGGTGCCGCTGAACTGGGAAACTTTCGAGATCATCCTGCCCTACGCCCTGATCCTCGCCGCCATCGGCCTGATTGAATCCCTGCTGACCCTGAATCTCGTCGGCGAAATCACCGGCAAACGCGGCGGTGCCTCACAGGAATGTATCGCGCAGGGTACAGCCAATGTCGTTACCGGATTCTTCGGCGGCATGGGTGGCTGTGCGATGATCGGCCAGTCGATGATCAACGTGAAATCCGGCGGCCGCACCCGTATCGCAGGCATTGCTGCTGCGCTGTTCCTGTTGCTGTTCATCCTTGTGGGTTCATCCCTGATCGAACAAATCCCGCTGGCCGCACTGGTGGGTGTGATGTTCATGGTGGTGATTGGTACCTTTGCCTGGAACTCGCTCAACATTCTGCGCAAAGTTCCGATGACCGATGCCTTCGTCATCGTCTTGGTAACCGTCGTAACCGTGATGGAAGACCTTGCTGTGGCGGTGGTCGTGGGCGTGATCGTCTCGGCGCTGGCCTATGCCTGGAACAACGCCAAGCGCATCCACGCGGTCACCCGCGAGTCGGCAACGGAAGAGGGCGCAAAGGTCTATGAAATCCAGGGCCCGCTGTTCTTTGGCTCGTCCGAAGGCTTCGTGGAACTGTTCGACGTGCCAAACGATCCGCAGACCGTGATTGTCGACTTCGCCGACAGCCGCGTGGTGGACCAATCCGCCCTGCAGGCCATCGAGAATATCGCAGCCAAATACGAGGCGGCGGGCAAACGCGTCATGCTGCGCCACCTCAGTCGGGATTGTCACAAGCTGCTGACCAAAGCAGGCCATCTGATGGTCGACAGCGACGACGACCCGGATTACGAACTGGCCGTCGACTATTCGGTCAGAACCGGCATCCTGGGCGGGCATTGATCGGAACAAGGCGGCCAGATTGGCCGCCTTTTATTTTGGCACAACACGCTCCAGCGCTTCAACGTCGCCTGATAGCAACGCCTCCTCGGCTGCAGAGATCATTTCGACGGGCCAATCCCACCAACGCAGGACCAGAAGCCTGTCGATGGTGTCACGATCAAACCGGTAGCGCCGCACCTCTGCCGGGTTGCCAGTGACGATGGCATAAGGTGGAACCACGCCGCGCACGACCGCCCCCGCGCCGATGATCGCACCGGTTCCGATCTGCGCTCCGGGCAGGATCATGGCACCGTATCCGATCCAGACATCATGACCGATGATGGTGTCGCGCGTGTCGGGCTGAAATCCAGACATATTATCCGGATCGAACACCGCAAACGGAAAACAGGTCAGCCCGTCCATCGCGTGATTGGCCGAGGATGTGATGAACCGCACGCCATGTGCGATCTGGCAGAATTTACCCAGCACCAGTTTTTCGCGTGAAAACGGAAACAGATAAGGCGCAAGCCGCGCCGCCCAGTCTTCCGGCGCATCAAAATCCGAGGCATAGCTGAACGCCCCGGCCTCGAAACGCGGGTGGTCAACCGCCTCTGACAAAAAGACCGTGCCTTTGTGCTCGGTCCCATCTGGCAGAGTGATGGGATATCGGCGCGTGGGATCAGGCAGGGGCATCAGTCATCCGGTCTTGAGAGGCTGAACAACTCGGACACCACCGCGTAATCCCGGTAGCCCAGCCGTGCCAGCGGCTTGAAAGACGTCACGTCGAATTTCCCGTCTTTAATGTGATCATCCTGTAAATGTATCCCCGTCACCTCACCGAATGCCACACGGTTCGCTTCGCCGGGCAAAGTCGCGATCTGAGTCAGCCTGCATTCCAGTGCCGCCGGAGCACCTGCAACACGGGCACAATTGATCGTTTCGCATTCGACCGGGGTTAACCCGGCATGAGAGAACTCGTCGACATGCTTTCCCAACCCAGCGGAGCTGGCATTCATGGCGTCCTGATGCGCGTGCGCCACGACGTTGACGCAGAATACGCCTGTGGCCTCGATATTGGCGATGCTGTCCTTGCCGCCTTCCTGATCCTGCTTGGTGCCCGTGGTGGCAAACATCACCTGCGGTGGCGTGTAGGCGACGCCATTGAAGAACGAATAAGGTGCGAGATTGTTGACCCCATCCGCGTCGCGTGACGAAATCCAGCCGATGGGGCGGGGGGTGATGATGGCATTGAACGGATTGTGCGGCAGGCCATGGCCGTCTTCGGGGCGGTAGAACATCCGGGTCTCCAAGCGTTTGCCCAAGGCGTATCGAAGTGCTAGGGCGAATTCCAGTAAGGAAACGAGGGCGGGCGTGCAGCAATTCAGCATCAGGCCGGAAGAGGCAGAGGATTGGTGGGAGGTCGAAGCCCTCTATGACCTGTGCTTTGCGCCGGGGCGCGAGGCGCTTTCGTCCTATCGTCTGCGCGATGATGTGCCGCCTGTGGCCGGGCTGTCGCTGGTTGCGCGCGACGGGCAGGGCATTCTGGCCGGTGCGATCCGGTTTTGGCCGGTGCATGTCGGCGATCATGACGCGCTGTTGCTCGGGCCGGTGGCGGTGCACCCGACCCATCAGGGCGAAGGGCTGGGCGGATATCTGATCCACGAAGGGGTCGAGGCCGGACGCGCAATGGGCTGGGATCGCGTCATGCTGGTGGGTGATGCGCCCTACTATGCGCGGTTTGGCTTCACCCCACTGACCGGAGTTGAGATGCCGCCCCCGACCAACCCCGACCGCGTCCTGGGCCTGGAGCTTAAGCCAGGTGTTTGGGCGGGAATCCAGGGGCTTGTCACCCGCTGGAGCCGCTGACCCATTGAAAAGCGAAGGCAAAGTGCCGATCTTTTCAGGACAGGAGGGCACAGATGCAGGACGTGGTTCTTGTCGAAAAACTCGATCCCGAGGCCGAGCTAGACCGCTTGGCAAAGCTTTACAGCTCCGCCGGAGGGGCCGGGGTCTCATTGCTGAACAAGCTGGGCGGGACGGCGGAGTCGCTGCTGGATCAATTGCCGGAACCGGTGCGAAATGGCCTGACCGAAGCGACCGAACAGGCGCTGTGGGTGGCTATGTATGCCGCCCAAGGGTCGCGCCGGGCGGTGCCGGATCAGAAACCGTGGGTCAACACCGCGCTGACCACCGCGATGGGGGCGGCCGGGGGACTGGGCGGCGTGTCGACCGCACTGGTCGAACTGCCGGCAACCACTGCGATGATCCTGCGCGCGATACAGGGCGCCGCCGCGCGAGAGGGGTTTGACCCGACCGCCGAGAATGTGAAATTCGACTCGATCCGGGTGTTGTCTGCGGCTGGCCCACTGGCCGAGGATGACGGGGCCGATCTGGGGTTCTTCTCGATGCGCCTGACCTTGACCGGGCCTGCGATGCAGCGGCTGGTCGCAATGGTGGCGCCGCGCCTGTCGGTGGTGCTGGGCCAGAAACTGGCGGCGCAATCGGTGCCGCTGCTGGGAGCACTGGCCGGGGGTGGCACGAATTTCATCTACACGCGCTATTACCAACAGATTGCCCATGTCCATTTCGGGCTGCGGCGGCTGGCGATCGATGCCGATATCCCGCATGACGATCTGGTGCGACGGTTGTCGGGGCGGGTGGCGATTTGACCGGGTCAAACTCATAACGCTTGGCTTGTGACCCGGTCTGTGCTAATTTTCACTGTATAAACCGCAACATAAGCGGAGCGAGCAGTGGAAAAGAACCGTGTTTGACGGGCGCAGCGACATCGCGGAGGACGGGCTTTCGTCTGAGAGCCTTTCTCTTGCAGGGGCGTTGCCCGTGTATACCCAGTCGGCAGCGTTGTGTTACCGTGTCGAAGCTGGCCAGCCTCGGATATTGCTGATCACCACGCGCAGGGCGCAGCGTTGGATCATCCCGAAGGGCTGGCTGATCAACGGGCTGACCCCGTCAGAGACCGCCGCACGAGAGGCCTGGGAAGAAGCAGGTGTTCTGGGGGTGTGCGGAGCGGATAGCCTGGGCCGGTTTGCGACTGTGAAGAAACGGTCCAACAAGGCCTCTGCACTGTGTCTGGTCGATGTGTTTCCACTGCATGTGCGCAGATTGGAGGCGCAATACCCTGAGGTGGGCGAACGCAGGCGCAAGTGGTATTCGCCGCAAAAAGCGGCGCAACGGGTGACATCGCCCGATCTTGCGGCACTTTTGCGCGGATTCATGTGCCTGTCGCAGTAGGGTAATGAGATCAAGACTTGATATTGCCATGTTGGTCGGTATCTATTCGCCAATCGGATTCTGGATGTGTGATGATTCAATACGCATTGAAATGCAGCGACGGCCACAGCTTTGACAGTTGGTTCCAATCCGCAGCCGCTTTTGACAAGCTCTCAGCGGCCGGAATGGTGACCTGCGCGGTGTGCGGCTGCGAAAAGGTGGAAAAGGCGGTGATGACACCGCGCGTACGTCCGGCGCGGAATGCGGTGGCCAAGACGGCACCGGACAAACCTGCCCCGGATCAGATCAGTATGACGACGCCTGCTCCCGAGATCGAAAAGATATTGTCCGAACTGCGCCGCAAGGTCGAGGAAACTTCGGACTATGTCGGCAAGGATTTTGCCACCGAAGCACGCAAGATCCATCTCGGCGATGCGCCAGAACGCGCCATCTATGGCGAGGCAAAACCGGAAGAGGCGAAGGCGCTGGTGGAAGACGGTGTGCCTGTAGCTCCGCTTCCGTTTATCCCCAGCCGCAAGGCCAACTGACGCAAAACGCTGTCAAAGCTGATGCACGTCGCCGGATCAGAAAAACCATTTTGAATCAATGCTGCGCCGCTGTTCGACAGTGATCGGATTGGCTTGGCGAGTGCCGGTATCACTGTCGATAATGCCACAGCGGAGTTGGTCAATCGGCTCGAAAGGCTCGCTGACGAGACGGCTGGAAATATCAACGCCTGAGAGGGTGGCGCATACCCTTACTGAGTGTTCAGCGCAGCCTTGGGGATTTCATAAACCTCACCGGGTTCGATGAAGATCATCATGATGTCCCCCGGCGTCTCATAGGTCATTTTCGAGGTCGAGCTGCTGGAATCGGGCACACCGTCGGTAAAGTAAATCCGCCGCACCTCACCGGTTTTCAATTGCACGGCCAGCGTCGCCGTTCCGTCCTCGCGCCTGCGCAATTCGGCGGGGCAGCTTTCCATTGGTTCGCCCGCCAGCGCCGCGCAGGGAACTGTGCCCAATGCGTTCTGGCCGTCAGTACCCGACAGGGTCGCGACCTGCGCGTTTGCAGCGGTTGAGATCAGGGTCAGGGCGAAGGCAAGGCGGTACATGGAAATCCTCTCGGAAGAACAACTTGGCGCAGGCTGACACCGGGGCCGGGCAATGTAAAGCGGCCCTGCGCCGCAGTCGAACCGTCTTTGCGCCCTTGCCCTTGCGTCCCCCCTCGCATAAGACGCACGGGATCAGAAAATCAAGGCGCGGAGACACTTGCCCCCATGCCCATACTCGTGATGAAATTCGGCGGCACCTCAGTCGCCAATCTGGACCGCATCCGCCGTGTCGCCAAACGGGTTGGTGTCGAGGTAGCCAAGGGCTATGACGTCATCGTCATCGTGTCGGCCATGTCGGGCAAGACCAACGAGTTGGTGGGCTGGGTCGATGAAATCTCACCGCTCTATGATGCCCGTGAATATGATGCGGTGGTGTCTTCGGGCGAGAATGTCACCGCCGGTCTGATGGCGCTGACGCTTCAGGAAATGGATATTCCAGCGCGCAGCTGGCAGGGCTGGCAGGTACCGCTGATTACAAACGGCGCTCATTCCGCCGCAAGGATCGAAGATATCCCGCCCGAGAACATCAACCAGAAGTTTGATGAGGGCATGCGCGTCGCGGTTGTGGCAGGATTTCAGGGCATCAGCCCCGAAGGGCGCATCACCACGCTGGGCCGGGGCGGCTCGGACACCACCGCTGTGGCCTTTGCCGCCGCCTTCGGGGCCGAGCGTTGTGATATCTATACCGATGTGGACGGTGTCTACACGACCGACCCGCGCATCTGCGAAAAGGCGCGCAAGCTGGACAGAATCTCGTTCGAGGAAATGCTCGAGCTGGCCTCACTGGGGGCCAAGGTCCTGCAGACCCGCTCGGTCGAGCTGGCCATGCGCTACAAGGTGAAACTGCGCGTTCTTTCAAGCTTTGAGGAACAATCCGACGAGGCCGGCACGCTGGTCTGCGATGAGGAGGATATCATGGAATCCAATATTGTGGCCGGTGTGGCCTATTCCCGCGACGAAGCCAAAATGACCGTTGTTTCCGTGGCGGACCGTCCGGGAATCGCCTCGACCATCTTCACGGCGCTCAGCGATGAAGGCGTGAACGTGGATATGATCATCCAGAACATCTCGGATGAAGGGCGCACCGACATGACCTTCTCGTGCCCCACCAATCAGGTGACGCGCGCCGAAAAGGCGCTGTTGGCGATCAAGGAACAGGGTGAGCTGAACTATGCCGAACTGGTCGCTGACGAAGATGTCTGCAAGGTGTCGGTTGTGGGCATCGGGATGCGTTCGCAATCCGGTGTGGCGGCCAAGATGTTCAGAATCCTGTCCGATGAGGGGATCAACATCAAGGTCATCACAACCTCCGAGATCAAAATTTCCGTGCTGATCGACAGGAAATACATGGAACTTGCCGTTCAGGCGCTGCATGATGCTTTTGAACTGGACAAGGCGGCCTGAGCTTTCAAGCCAAGGGTCACGCCTGACACTATAATATGGTTGGGCCATGGCGGACGGCACCGAAACAGAATCTCGCAAGCTGCTCGGGCGGTTACGCGAAGAGATGGCGAGCGAGGCCGCCGGTCAGGAACGTCTTGACCGGATCACACATCTGATTGCGGATAGCATGCGCAGCGAGGTGTGTTCGATCTATCTGTTCCGCGACGAGGATACGCTCGAGCTTTGCGCCACCGAAGGTCTGTCACCCGAAGCGGTCCACAAAACCCGGATGCGCATGGGCGAAGGTCTGGTGGGCCGTGTTGCCAAGTCCGGCAAGGTCGTGAACACCGCTGATGCGCCCTCGGCCAAGGGGTTCCGCTATATGCCCGAAACGGGCGAGGAACGGTTTTCTTCTTTTCTGGGCGTCCCGGTGCAGCGTCTGGGTGAAAAGCTGGGCGTGTTGGTCGTGCAGTCGCGCGAAGCGCGCGAGTTTTCCGCCGATGAGGTCTACGCGCTGGAGGTCGTCGCCATGGTGCTGGCCGAAATGGCCGAACTGGGTGCTTTCGTGGGTGAGGGCGCGGCCCTGTCCCCGTTGCATCAGCAATCCGTACAGCTGACCGGTGGACCTGCACAGGAAGGCTCGGCCGAGGGCCATGTCTGGCTGCACGAACCCCGCGTAGTTGTGACCAACCCCATCGCGGACGACCCGCACCGCGAACGTGAACGCCTGGATGAGGCGGTCGAGGAATTGCGCGTCGGCGTCGACAAGATGCTTGAGATTTCGCGGGGCGGCGATACCGAACAGCTTCAGGTGCTCGAGGCCTATCGCATGTTTGCCAATTCCAAGGGCTGGATGCGGCGCATGGAAGAAGACATCGCGCGGGGTCTCAGCGCCGAAGCTGCTGTGGAAAAGGAGCAATCGCAGGCCCGCGCCCGCATGGAACAGGTGACCGATCCATATTTGCGCGAACGGCTGGCGGATCTCGACGACCTCAGCAATCGCCTGCTGCGCATCCTGACCGGGCAGGGCAAAACCGACAGCGCCGATCTGCCACCCGATCCGATCCTCATAGCCCGCAATATCGGCCCCGGTGATCTGTTGGAATATGGGCGCGCGCTCAAGGGAATTGTGCTCGAAGAAGGATCGGTCGGCAGCCACGCCACCATCGTGGCCCGCGCGCTCGCCATCCCGCTGGTGGTGCATGTGGGGCGGATCACGACCGAGGCGCTGAACGGAGATCACATACTTGTCGATGGCGACAATGGCGTAGTCCACCTGCGGCCCGAAGACACAGTGGTCAGCGCGTTCCGCGACAAGATGGCGATGCAGACCAAGGCGCAGGAACGTTATGCATCGATCCGTGAAACACCCACGGTGACGCAAGACGGGGTTCGCATCAACATGACGATGAATGCGGGCCTGATGGCAGACTTGCCATCACTGAATAACTCGGGTGCCGAAGGCGTGGGTCTATTCCGAACCGAGCTGCAATTCCTGATCCGCAACCAGATGCCAAAGCGGTCTGAACTTGTTGCGCAATACAAGCGGGTTCTGGATGCGGCGAGTGACAAACGTGTTGTTTTCCGCACGCTGGATATCGGGTCGGACAAGGTGTTGCCCTACATGAAGCACGTGGAAGAGCCCAATCCGGCACTGGGTTGGCGCGCTATCCGCGTGGGTCTGGACAAGCGCGGCGTGATGCGCATGCAGTTGCAGGCGCTGATCCGCGCTGCCGAGGGTCGTCCGTTGACGATCATGTTCCCCTTTGTCGCGCAGGCCGATGAGTTCCGCGAGGCACGCTGGGAGGTCAAGAAAACGATCGAACGTGAACGGCGGCTGGGCCACGTCCTGCCTGAAACGCTCGACGTTGGCGCGATGCTGGAAACCCCCTCGCTTGCCTTTGCACCGCAAAAGTTCTTTGACGAGGTCGGGTTTATTTCGATCGGTGGCAACGACCTGAAACAATTCTTCTTTGCTGCCGACCGCGAGAATGAGCTGGTGCGCCGCCGCTATGATACGCTGAATGTCAGCTTTCTCAGTTTCATCGAGCGCATCGTGGAACGCTGTACGATCTCGGATACGCCGCTCAGCTTCTGTGGCGAAGACGCAGGCCGCCCGGTCGAAGCGCTGTGTCTGGCGGCGATGGGGATCCGCTCCCTGTCGATGCGCCCGGCCTCGATCGGACCGGTCAAGAGCCTGTTGCTGCGGTCCAATCTTCAGGAAGTGCGCAAGATTATCGCCGACGCCCGTCACCGCGGCGAACAATCGGTGCGCCCGGCTGTGATGGACTGGCTGCGGGCGCAGTCCTGACTGTCGAAGCCTGAAACTCTCAAGGTTTCAGGCATGGTTTCTTTCCGGGACACCGCTATCGTTGAGGGGTGGCCTAGTGCTGGCCTGCCGGATTGTCGCCAATGCCCGGGGAATTGGGCTTTCACAATTCCGGGCTTGATTTTTGCATCCGACTTTCTTATCCACGCGATGAATGTTAGCGATAACATCGGCAATACTGCCTTTACGTTACTAATCCGGGCCGCACCCTGCTAAACCAGCAGGGACCCCCGATAAGGAGCCTCGCCATGGTTTCACGTGTCATACCGGTGGATCCGTTCGATCTGGTGCTGTTTGGTGCGACAGGCGATCTGGCGCAGCGCAAAATCCTGCCGGGCCTGTATCACAGGTTCGAGGTCGGCCAGATGCCGGACAGCGCGCGCATCATTGGAACCGCGCGTACCGATATGGACAGCGACGGGTTCCGCGATCAGCTGCGCGCCTCGATGCAGGAATTCGCTCCACAGTTCAAAAAGAAGACGCTGGATCAATTCCTGTCTCACGTCGAATACGTCCCGGTGGACGCGCTGGGTGAGTCGGGATGGTCCAATCTGTCCGGGGCGTTGCGCCCCGACGTCGTGCGGGCCTTCTACCTTTCGGTTGGTCCGAGCCTGTTCTCGGGCATTGCCCAACGGCTGAACCATCACGGACTTGCAACACCTGACAGCCGCATCGTGGTCGAAAAACCCTTTGGCCATGATCTGGCATCTGCACAAGCGCTGAACGAAGGGCTGCGCGCCTGTTTTGAAGAACACCAGATCTATCGGATCGACCATTATCTGGGCAAGGAAACCGTGCAGAACCTGATGGCCCTGCGCTTTGCCAATTCCCTGTTCGAGC
>JAUHYC010000015.1 GCA_030426685.1 Alphaproteobacteria bacterium | reverse complement strand
CGCCAATCCCTTAGCGCAACCGCCTAAATCCTAACCCCAAGATGCCCACCGTCTCTCCGATGCGTCAAAGCCAGTCTCCCAGCCCCCCAACAACCGCCTCAGCAGCGCCGGTGAAGGGGGTTCTAAGGTCTACAAACATTCACCGCAAGTGGAAAATCGCATACTGTGAAACTTTTTTGCAATCCCATAAACTATATATATTTATCAATATGTTACAGACTTACAAAGCCTCCTAGGGCCGGAAATCCCTACACCATCCAACCAGCAATATACACTTTAGTATTCAGCGCTTCCCCAAACGGGCACTATATATAGTGAGCGGGCTTGGTACTCATACAAGACTCACCCGGCTGGGAGAATCCGACTCGATTCCTTTTTCACCCTAAAACGGGCTTCAACGTCCAGATCAACCAAAGCCTTGCGCATTCCCCCAGGATGCGGTCAGGTCGCAATGTGAACCAGCCGAAGGTCCCGCCCCACTGCCTATGTCCCACGCTATCCAATTCCCCTTGATGCGCACCGTAGGTTTCGACGGTTTGCTTGTTACCTTTGCCGATACCATGACAGAGCCTTCGAACCGGGCTGCATTGGCGCTTCGCGGAGCGATCGAGATGCAGAAACTGGAAGGCGTGGTTGAAACCTCCGCCTCGTTGGCGTCAACTTATGTCCGATTTGACCCCGCTCGCCTGCCACATGCAGAAATTGAAGATCGAGTTCATCAGGTACTGAGTCAACGGGATTGGTACACTGCCCCGCTCCCACCCGGGCGCCGGTTATGGCAGGTTCCCACGGTCTATGGCACCGGTCTTGCGCCGCAGCTGGATGATGCGGCCGCGGCAGCGGGCCTGTCCACCGAGGACGCCATCGAGCGGCTCAGTCAGACGCGGGTGCGGGTTCTGACCATCGGTTTTGCCCCGGGGCAACCCTATCTCGGTCCGCTTGGGCCCGAATTCGACATACCGCGCCTGAAAGAGCTGACCCCGATAGTGCCTGAAGGTGCGCTGGTTTTGGCGATATCGCAATTCGTGTTGATCTCGGGGCCGACACCTACCGGGTGGCGGCATGTTGGGCAGACCGCGTTTCGGTGTTTCCGCCCCGAAATGGAGCAGAGCTTTGCCCTTAATCCAGGGGACGAGATGCAATTCCTACCCGTCTCCCAGGAGGAGTTGGAGGAGATACGCAGCACTTGCGAGGACGGCACCGGCGGCGCGACCTGTCAGGAGATCACGGCATGAGCCTGATCGTTCATCGCATCGGTCCGGCCTGTACCATTCAGGATCAGGGGCGCGCGGGGTATCTGGATCAGGGCTTGTCGCGCTCGGGTGCTGCCGATGTTCTAGCCTTGCATGAAGGTGCGTTGCTGCTGGGGCAGAGCCCCACTTGTGCGGCGTTAGAGATGGCGGGCAAAGGCGGCGAGTTCGAAGCCACTGCGCCAATCGCGATCGCGCTGACCGGCGCACCGATGCAGGCCAGCATCGACGGAAGTCCGGTCATCTGGAATGCCTCACACCAGATGGCCCCCGGACAGCGGCTGACGATCGGCTCGGTCCTGCAGGGCAATTACGGTTATCTGCATCTGGGCGGTGGTATCGATTCTGAGGTGATCCTGGGCTCACGCTCGGCGCATCTGACTGCCAGGATCGGACGGGCCATTCAGGCGGGAGATCACCTGCCCGCGACAGGAGCCGGCAGATCGGGCCTGAAGCTGAGTCCCGACGAGCGGTTTGCGGGCGGAGTGTTGCGCGTGGTCGCCAGTTTCCAGACCGCACTGTTTGATGACGATACGCTGCGGCGTTTCACCCGGACCGAGTTTCGGCGCGGGGTGAGAACCAACCGCATGGGAATGCAACTGAACAGCGACGGTGAAGGTTTTGCCGCGAAGGGTCAGCTCAACATCCTATCCGAGGTCATCACGCCAGGTGACATCCAGATGACTGGCGCCGGCGACCCGCTCATCCTGCTGCCCGAATGCCAGACCACGGGCGGCTATCCACGCATCGCAACCGTCCTGCCCTGCGACCTGCCGCGCGCGGCTCAAACGCCGGCGGGCGGGCATATCAGATTCAAATTCGTGTCTCTGGAACAGGCTTGCGCGCTGCAATCTGCACATGACGCTGACCTCGCGCGCCTGCCTAGTCGCGTTGAACCTCTAGTGCGCGATCCGCATGATATCCCGGACCTTCTGTCCTACCAATTGATCAGCGGAATGATCTCAGCCACTGAATAAGGAGTTATCGCGATGCCGAGCGTCGATCTAAATGCCGATATGGGCGAAAGCTTTGGCCCGTGGAACATGGGTGATGATGAAAGCGTGCTAAAGATCATCACCTCGGCAAACATCGCCTGTGGCTTTCACGCCGGGGACCCGGATGTGATGGCCAAGACCATGACTCTGGCGGCTGAGAACGATGTGGGCATCGGTGCGCATCCCGGTTTCCCGGATCTACAGGGGTTCGGACGCCGCAATATGAAAGTGCCCCATGAATCCTTGCGCAATCTGGTGCGCTATCAGTTGGGGTCGGCGATGGGCATGGCCAAAGCCGTGGGCACCGAAGTACGGCACCTCAAGTTGCACGGAGCACTGGCCAATATGTGTTCGGTCGATATCGATATGGCGCGGGCCTGCTATCGAGGCGCGCTGGATGTGGACCCGGACATTATCATTATGGTGCTGGCTGTCACCAAACAGGAAGAAGCGGCGCGCGATCTGGGCTGCAAATGGGTGGGCGAGATCTTTGCCGACCGCGCATATAACGACGACGGCACACTGGTTGATCGGTCTCTGCCGGGGGCCGTGATCCACGACCCCGCACTGGCCGGGCCTCGTATTGTGAATATGGTAAAGGAAGGCGCAATCATTACCGAGTCCGGCAAGCGGCTGGAAACCTCAATCGACACGATCTGCCTGCATGGCGATGGCCCGACGGCGGTTCAGATCGCGCGGTCGGTGCGTGAAAACCTGATCGAAGGCGGTGTCGAGGTTACGAAATTCATGCGCTAACCATCTTTGCCTTAGGTTCAAACCCCATCTCCGGACTGTTGCCCATGCAGGCCCCAACGCCTAGCATGGGCACCAAGTGCATGATCTGATTACCACAAACCTGCGCAACGCCGCATATGGAGGTGAGCCTATGTCTTTCGACCTGATGTCCTACCAGCCGCGGGGCGACAAGAAGAATTCGGACTTCTTTACCGAATATCTGCCAAAGATTTACGAGCGCCGTATCAGCTCAGGCATTGCAGATCAGGTCGGTGCGATGCGTGCAATTGTCATTCAGGTCGAGACCGACGCGATGTTCGATACGCTGGTCGAGCTCTATGTGATGACACCTTATCGCCACTCAGCCAGCTATCTGGGTCAGACGCACAAGTTCTCGGTAATGCATTCGCATGCCGACTACCCGGCGCTTATTGTAATGGCGCCTCTCAGCCCGGCGTTCGAGGATTTCATTCCCCGCATCAACCGCATGTATCCGCTGGCCCGCAGCACCCCCCAGACGCGCTATGTCGGCGAGATTTATGAGGCCACCGATCTGAATGCCCTGATAGGGACGCTCGAAGATCAGAATATTCGCTTCGAATATTCTGGCGATACCGAGAACCCGTTCTACACGCTCGACGGATTCCGTTTCACCACGCCCTCGGACTTCACCTGTAATCGCGTGGGTTATTCGACGCTGGACTTCAACGATCCCGACAGCCTCGGACTGGGCGACCGTGTCCTGCTGAGCGATGCGGAACAGGCACAACTGGATCAGGCTGCGGCATTTGGCACGGACAGCAAAATAGCACCGCTTATGCTGGGTATCGATCACCTTGCCACCCGGGTTCTGGCTGGCGAGCGCGAGGATGCGATCCTCGAGTTTCTGACCATGGTGCCCTATTACTTCTGGGGAGCTTACAACATCTTCGACATGAATTCATCGACCAATGTGAACCGCAATGCCAATGTGGATGATGACAAGAAATCCCCTGCCAAGGTGTTCACCGCAAACAACACGCCCTCTTTCGTGAACTCCTTCGCCAAGCTGCCGATGCCGACAGAGGATTTTGTGCGCAATTTCGGGCGCCGCCTGCACCATATGGCCGTCGAGATTCAGGACGGCGATCACAATGCGGGCGAAAAGAATGTCGATTTCGTGGTCAACACGCTGAAAGACAAAGGCGTGCCGTTTCTGGCCCATGTGGTGGGTGAATGCAAAGACGATCCGAACCTGAAACAGATCTTCTCAAAACACTCGAGAAACACGCTTCTGATCACCGAATATATCGAACGGTGCCATCACTATGACGGCTTTTTCACCAAGGATAACGTGGCCGCCCTGACCGCTGCCGCAGGTCAGGATGAGCAGTACAAGCACGGTCACGTCTTTGACTGACGTGACATAAAAAAAGGGCTGCGAGTTGATCGCAGCCCAGGCCCATCCAGGAGAGAATATGCCGGGTCTTATGACGGCCCGATCATGAAACAGGTGACATTGCGTGCCTGCAACCGTCGACAGGCCAGATCGGCCTGTTCGCGGGTCATGCCCTGAAATGTCGCATCAAAGCCGCGCGCGCTTTGGTTGACCTTGCGCAGCGTGCCTTCCAGCGTGGTCATTTCCGACAGGGCGGTTTTCAGCAAAACCTTTTCAGCCTCATATCGCGTGGTGTAGCGGCCCACGTTAACGCCCCACAGATGCCCACCAGATGTGGACAGGCGGGTGACGACCTCTTGTTCCGGTTCAGGTTGCGCGGCTTCTGCTGAGGCCAGCACCAGATCCTCCGGGCGCGGTGCGGGGCGCGTGGCGCTGTCCGCAGGTGAAATATCCGCTGCCGCAATCGCGGCGGCGATACTGTCCTGAATGCGGGCGCCATTCTTCTCGGCCGTCTTGGCAACTGAGCCCGCAATCTGAACGGTTGCAGTAGCGACGGGGCGCAACACCGGGCGCAGACTCCGAGTGGGCGCCCCTGCCATCGCAACCTGCACGGCACCACCGATGCCGGTATTGCCCGCATAGGCCGGGCGGGCCGGCTTGCGGATTGGCGCACGTGAAGGGGCACGGCGGAATCCCATATCCAACAGTTCGGCGACCCGTGCATTGCGCGAGGCCCCCGATTTGCCGCCAAAGACCGTGGCAATGATGCGTTCATCCTTGCGCTTGGCCGAGGCAACCAGATTGAACCCGGCGGCACGGGTGTAGCCAGTCTTGATCCCATCAGCGCCCTTATAGGCCGCAAGCAGGCGTCGGTTGGTATTCGGAACCGTCTTGATCCCGGCATGGGTCGATTGCCGCGAGAACAGGTTGTAATATTGCGGGTAATCATACAGCAGGTGACGGCCCAGCGTGGTCATGTCGCGCGCGGTGGACAAATGCCCCGATTCGGTCAGGCCATGCGCGTTCTTGAAGGTTGTGCGGCTCATCCCCATCGCCTTGGCAGTGCGCGTCATGCGGCGGGCAAAGGCAGCCTCGGACCCGCTGAGGGTTATGCCGATCGCCGTGGCGGCGTCATTGGCCGATTTCACCGCCGCGGCCCGGATCAGATAGCGAAACGCAATCGTCTGCCCCGCACGCAGGCCCAGTTTCGAGGGTGGCTCAGCCGCTGCCGCCTTGGTGATACGGACAGGCGTGTCCAGCGTGATCTCACCGTTCCGAACCGCTTCAAACGCGATATAAAGCGTCATCATCTTGGTCAGCGATGCCGGATGCAGTCGCGTGTCGGCATTGCGCGAATGCAGCACCTCGCCGGTGCGCGCGTCTATCACCATGGCCGCGTAGGGGGCCGCCATACCCTGGAGTGGCGCAAAAGAAAGCAGCCACAGAATTGCTATAAGGAATAAGCCCATTCGGGCCGGAACTGTCCGCCGAATCTGCACGATCTTTGCCTCTGTCTGCCTCGCGCCGCCGGGTTTTCCCGGTCAGCAAATATTATTTTAGTATCGTTCAGGCTAACACAGAGACGGGCTTAAAGAAACCGAAAGCTACGTGTCCCAGCGCCACTTTCTTCCGTGTAACAATGCTACATATTGTAGTCTGCGCCGCCCCAGACACCACACCGGCGAATGTGCCGAAAATCAGGCAGGTGGTACCTTCGGTTTTTCGGAAACTGCGGCGAAACGGCAACAGATCAGGAAATCCCTGTCACCAGCACCGCGAGATCACCCAGATCGCGCAATGCGCGAAAGCGCGGATTCGCCGCCGGGGTTTCGGCCTGCTCGATTTCCCATTCCAACCCATGGGGCACGTGAACGCCCCAACACCCGGCCTCGATCGCCGCCACTACATCTGAACGCATCGAGTTTCCAACCATCATCGAGGCTGCAGGGCCGTCACCATACTGCGTACAGATCGAACGATAGGTTTGCGCGCTCTTCTCGGACACGATCTCAACCCCGTCGAACAGCTCCCCCAATCCGGACTGGGCCAACTTGCGCTCCTGATCGATCAGGTCGCCCTTGGTGATCAGCAGAACCCGATGGGTTTCGGCCACGGTCTCAATGGCGTCGCGGGCATGGGGCAGCAGCTCGATCGGATGGGCCAGCATTTCCTGCCCGGCTTCGATCAATTGGCGGATCACCTGCGCCGGAACCCGATCCTCGGTTACTTCGATGGCGGTCTCAATCATCGACAGGGTGAAGCCCTTGATGCCATAGCCATAGTGACGGATGTTGCGCTTCTCCGCGGCCAAAAGACGCTCCATCAGGTGATCGCGTTCGGCATGATCTGCCAGCAGTTCGGCGAAATGATTCTGAGTCAGCTGGAAAAACCGTTCGTTATGCCACAGCGTATCATCTGCATCGAATCCGATTGTGGTCAGTTTGGTCTGCATCGTGTTTCCGACTTGTTGCTCTTTTCTCCGGCTATGCTGACGTTATATAAGCCCTGAAACAAACCGAAGCCTGAATCGGATTCTCTCATCGCAATGCTCGAACACCAGTGGATCATGTCTGACAAGCAGGACGAGGACGACGAGACGTCGGTCCTTGTGCAGACGCGCCCGAAAACCAAGCGGCCGCCACTTTATAAGGTGTTGTTGCTGAACGATGATTACACCCCGATGGAGTTTGTCGTGCATGTGTTGGAACGCTTCTTTGGCATGACCCACGCACAGGCGTTCGAGATCATGCTGACGGTACACAAGAAAGGTGTCGCCGTTGTCGGCGTCTTCAGCCACGAGGTCGCCGAGACCAAAGTGGGTCAGGTGATGGATTTCGCCCGCCGCCATCAGCATCCGTTGCAATGCACGATGGAACGCGAAGAATAGGGCGCGCGCGCCCTCAGCCGGATTGGCCCCAGAATTGCCCATGTCCCCTCGCCTTGATCTTGCCCTCAACAGCGGGCTCAGCCTGTCGCAGCCGCTGTTCGTGCTTGCGCCGACCCCGGATCACGATCTGTCAGCCCTGCCGAACGAGACGCAGGTGGTGCAGCCCTTTAAACCCTTTCACGACCACTTTGCTGCACAGGGGTTTGTGACGGTTCCCGAAAGCGATGCGCCCTGTCAGGATGCGATCGTCTTCCTGCCCCGCGCCAAGGCGCTGGCCCGTGCGCTGGTCCATCAGGCCAGTAGCCGCGCCAGCGGCGTGGTCGTGGTGGATGGGACCAAGACCGATGGCGTGGACAGTCTGCTGAAAGATATCCGCAAACGGGTAGCCATCGAAGGGCCGATCTCAAAAGCACATGGCAAGATCTTCTGGTTTCAGGCCGACGCAGACTCCTTCGCCGATTGGGCCGCACCCACCACCCAGAAGGTTGATGGGTTCCGAACCGCACCGGGCGTGTTTTCCGCCGATGGCATTGATCCGGCCTCAGCCCTGCTGCTGAAATCGCTGCCCGCAAAACGCGGCGCGCGTATCGCCGATCTGGGCGCGGGCTGGGGCTATCTCGCGGCCAATCTGATCGACGACGCCCTGCACAGCCTGCATTTGGTCGAGGCCGATCACACCGCCCTCACCTGTGCGCGCACCAACGTGTCGGACCCCCGCGCGCAGTTTCATTGGGCCGATGCCACGACCTGGACCGCGCCCGAGCCGCTGGACATGGTTATCATGAATCCGCCCTTTCACACCTCGCGCAGCGCGGATCCGGCGCTGGGGCAGCGCTTTATCGCAAGTGCTGCGCGCAACCTGACACGAAATGGCAGCTTGTGGATGGTTGCCAATCGCCACCTGCCCTACGAGGCCACATTGACCGAGACCTTCGCGCAGGTCCGCGAAGTGGCCGGAGACAACCGTTTCAAGGTGTTCCACGCCTCTCGCCCTCGGGCCTGAGGCCCGTTAACCTGCGCCAGAACTCAGGAGGATTCGCATGTCCTTTTCCATCGCGGGCAAAACCGCAGTCGTCACCGGCGGTGCCAATGGTATCGGGCTGGCCATCGGACGGCATTTTGCCGACGCGGGCGCCAACGTCATGTTCGCCGATATGGACGAAAAGCGCCTGGCCGAAGAGTTGGGCGAACAAGCTGACGACAGCAACATCCGCTATTTCGCCGGAGATCTTCGGGAAAAGCTGACCATCGCCAATCTACTGTCCGCCACGCTGGACGCTTTCGATCAGGTCGATATCCTGATCAACGGAGCGCGACAGGTGATCCAATCGGACCCGCTGGACAGCGACGACGATTCCGTCCGCACCCTGCTGAATCAGAACCTGATGCCTGCATTGCGGCTCAGCCAACTAGTTGCCAAACGGTTCATCAAACAAGCCAATGGCGACGACGAGAACCCGGCCGGGTCCATCATCAACCTGTCCTCGATTGCCGCACGGCGCACCCATCCGGATCTGATGGCCTACTCGGTTTCGACTGCTGCGCTCGATCAGATGACCCGCTCGCTGGCAGTGGCGCTCGCCCCCAACCGCATCCGGGTAAATTCGATCGCACTGGGATCGGTGATGAGTGCATCGCTGCAATCGACGCTTAAGGAAAACCGTGATTTCCGCAACGATATCGAAAAACATACCCCCCTGGCCCGCATCGCCGCCCCGAATGAGCTGGTCGAGACCGCTCAATTCCTCGCCTCCGACGCCGCCGGGTTCATGACCGGGCAAATCCTGACCATTGATGGCGGCAGAACACTGCTCGACCCGGTCGCAGCCCCCGCACACTGATCCTCATGTTTGAATCTGAAAAAACCACCGCCTCTGCCTGGTTCCGCCAATTACGGGACGAAATCGTCGCAGCCTTCGAAGCGCTGGAAGACAGCCACGACACCGGCCCCTTTTCAGACACCCAACCGGGCCGGTTCGAAGTGACCGAGACCAAACGCCAATCCGACGATGGCACGGATGCGGGTGGTGGTCTGATGTCTGTCATGCGCTGCGGACGCGTGTTCGAGAAGGTGGGCGTCAACGTCTCAACCGTTTACGGAACGCTGGGCGAGCGCGCACAAAACGCGATGGCCGCACGCAAGGGCCTTCCGGGGATGAAGGATGACCCGCGGTTCTGGGCCTCGGGCATCAGCCTTGTGGCGCATATGCAGAACCCGCATGTCCCGGCAGTCCACATGAACACGCGTATGTTCTGGACCCCGCATGCCTGGTGGTTCGGCGGCGGGTCGGACCTGAACCCCTGCATCGAATATGATGAGGACTCCGCCCATTTCCACGCCACTCAAAAGATGCATCTGGACCCGCATGGGCCGGGGCATTACCCGCGCCTCAAGGACTGGGCCGACGAGTATTTCTATATTCCCCACCGTAAGCGCGCCCGCGGCGTGGGTGGAGTTTTCATGGATGACTACTGCACCGGGGATTGGCAGGCGGATTTTGCGCTGACACAAGACATCGGTCGCGCCTTCCTGCCTGCCTTCCTGCCATTGGTCGAAAAGCGCCGGGTTCAGCCGTTCTCGAACGATGACAAGAACACACAGCTCATCCATCGCGGGCTCTATGCCGAATACAATTTGGTCTATGACCGGGGCACCAAGTTTGGGCTGGAAACCGGGCATGATCCGGATGCGGTCCTGATGAGCCTTCCGCCGCTGGCGAAATGGGTCTGAACCTCAGAACCCCATGTCGATGAAGTTGTCCCAGCAATATCCCTGCGCCGACCCGGCCGTCATGTTGGCCCCCACGGTCTTTACCGTCACGGAATAGGTTTCAACCTCTCCGCTTTCGGGCGGGGTTAGCGAGAATTGCACTGTGCGTACACCCCGCTCATAGGGTTTCGAGACATAGATGCGCTGCGTTGCCGAGGTGCGCAGGGTCCGGATCGCATAGTCCCCGATACCACACCAAAATGCCACCGGAGCCGAGGTGCCGATGGCGGCAACTTCATAGGTGCCGCCCTGCAGCGGTGTCACCGTTGTGCGAAATTGGGGACGCACGCCCACACCGAACCCAACGGCCTGACTTACAGCGGGTGTAAGCACCACAACCATCAGGCAGACAAATTTCAGAAATCGCATCGTCAAATACCTCTTAGGCACACTGGGCCAAATTTGAAGAAATACCGAGACCCGAGGGTAGCGCAATTTGGCGCAAAAGACACACCCCTTGTCAAAGTTGAACAGTCACCCGAGACAAAAGAGAGTGCTCTTTCAATACACTCGCGGAGAATCCGTGCCTGGAGAGATCGTGACCTGGTCTCGATCACGGGCGGCATCAGTGGGCCTGTCACGGCAATCCACCGAACGCGACGCAGGCCCGTGCCTAGGGTGCAAAGACCCGCCCACCGACATCCTGGGGCGCCAGCGCGACGGTCTTGATGACCGCGTAGCAGGGGCGACCGGGCTCCAATCCCAGCGCCGCGACTGACCGCCGCGTCACGCGTGCCAGCACCACACCTGCGGGAGTATTAACCGACACGATGGCCCCGGGACCTTCGCCCGCTCGAATCGCCTCAACCTGCCCCGATAGCACGTTCAGCGCTGAAAGCCCCTCAGGCTGTTTGTTCGACAGGATCACCTCCTGCGCCGGAATACGGATGCGCAGCTCTTCCCCGATCCTGTGCGAAATCCGCGGCAGGAACAGTCGCGCACCACCCGCTTCCAGCTCAGAGAGGCCATCCTTGTGATGCGCTGCTACCCGGACCTTCAGCAGCGCACCCACTGCACGCACACCCGCGGGTGCGACCGATGGGTCCGCCAGAACCTCAGAGGCAGGACCGTGCCGTAGAACCCGACCCTCCTGTAACGCCACCACCGACGTCGCCAGCCGCGCGACCTCGGCGGCGGAATGAGTGACATACAGGATGGGAACCGAGACCTCATCGCGCAGTCGTTCGAAATAGGGCAGAATCTCAGCCTTGCGCGCATCGTCCAGCGCCGCCAGAGGTTCATCGGCGAGGATCAGGCGCGGGCTGGCCAGCAAGGCGCGACCAATGGCGACGCGCTGTTTCTCACCACCCGACAGCATTGCCGGGCGACGATCCAGAAGGTGGCCGATGCCCAGCATCTCGATCACGCGATCCGGGTTTTCCCGCTGTGCCCCGCGCGGCGCAAACCAGCGGCCATAGTTCAGATTCTGGCGCACGGTCAGATGTGGAAACAGACGGCCTTCCTGAAAGATATAGCCCAGCCGCCGACGATGCGGCGGCAGCCATTCGCCGCGGTCGGTGTCGAAAAGAACCCAATCATCCACCGCCACGCGCCCGGCCTCGGGACGCAGCAGGCCCGCGACCGCGTTCACCACGGTCGTCTTGCCCGAGCCTGAGCGCCCGAACAGAACTGTTACACCCGAAGGCGCGTCAAAGTCCAGATCCAGCGCAATCCCCGGAAGCTGCTGTTTCAGACGGACCGACAGGCTCATGACCCGGCCACCCGCTCGGCCACACGTCGACCCACATATTCCGACAAGAGCAACGCACCCATAGCTATGATGATCGAGATGATCACCAGCCGCGTCGCCGCAGCCTCACCCCCCGGCACCTGCAGGAACGCGTAGACGGCCGAGGGCAGTGTCTGTGTTTGACCGGGGATGTTTGAGACAAAGGTGATCGTGGCCCCGAACTCTCCCATCGCTTTAGCAAAGGCCAGGATCGCACCGGCAATGACGCCCGGAAAGATCATCGGCAATGTCACGGTTGCGAAGACCATCAGACGCGAGGCGCCCAGCGTGGCCCCGGCCTGTTCCAGCTTGGGGTCCACCGCCTCGATCGACAACCGGATCGCGCGCACCATCAGTGGAAACGCCATGATCCCAGCCGCCAGCGCCGCACCGGTCCAGCGAAAGGCAAAGACGATGCCAAGCCCGGCCAGCGGTTTGCCCAACGGCCCCTGTAGGCCAAAGGTCAGCAACAGCAGATAACCGGTGACCACCGGTGGCAGGATCAGCGGCAAATGCACCAGCCCGTTCAACACCTGACGCCCCGGAAAGCGCCAACGCGCCAACGCGTAGGCGACAAAAATCCCAAAAGGCAGCGTGACCAGCGTCGCCCAGAACGACACGCGCAGCGACAACCGCAACGCCTCCATCTCTGCCGGTCCCAGCCAGCCCATCGCGTTACCCGTCGGGCAGGGAAAAACCCTGCCTCAGAAACTCGGCCTGCGCGGTGTCAGATTGCAGGTAGGTCAGTAACGCCAGCGCCTCAGGTCTCGCTGAAGTGGTCAGGGCAGCCGGATAGATGATCGGCGGATGCAGCTCTGCGGGAATATCAGCAACAACATGCACCCGGTCTTCGGCCTTCGCGTCCGAGCGGTAGACGATGCCCAGCGGCGCAGCGCCCGTCGCAACCAGCGCCAGCGCCGCCCGTACATTGTCCGCCTGCGCAACCTGACCCTGAACTGTGTCCCACAGGCCCAAGCCCTCCAGCGCCGCCTTGCCGTAAATCCCGGCTGGCACTGCATTGACCAGCCCCATCGCCAGATATCCACCGTCCAGCCGCCCGGCTAGATCGAAATCCGGCCTGATTTCGGCGCTGTCCTCTCCGGGCGCGCCAATTAGAACCAACCCGTTCTCCAGCAGATCCACTCGCGAGGTGGCGGTGATCAGTCCCTCCTGCTCCAGCACATTCATCCAGTCTGCATTTGCCGAGATGAACAGATCCGCTGGCGCGCCCAGCTGTATCTGCCGCGCCAACACTGAGGAGGAGGCATAGGACATAGTAACTTCCTGCCCTGTCTGGGCCTCGAAACCGGGCGCGATGGCGTCCAGAGCCGTCTTCAGGCTGGCGGCGGCAAAGACCAGCACACCCTCGGCCCGAACCGGAGCTGCGAGCAGTGCGCAAAAGGCCAAAGCCGCGATCAGACAGCGCATCTTGTGCCTCCGGTTCAAATGGTTGCAATCCCTCTGGGCATATCGGAGGCAGCACCGGACAGGCAAGGCCCTTTCCCAACGCGGCGGGAAATGCGACCTGTGCGGAGACCAAATTCTGTCGCAATCGGGATTGATCCCGGGCGGAAATCCGGCTGAATGTGAGCCGACCAGAGACAGGACCCGCCCATATGCTGCACCAGACCCCCGGACTTATTGACGAAATCCGCCACCTCTTCGCCCATGTCGACGCCTGCCCCTTCCAGGGTCCGCGCATCTTTTTTGAAAACGCGGGGGGCGCGCTGACGCTCAACGCGGTGGTCGAAACCTCGGCCAAATTTGCGGCCATCCCGGACAATCAGGGGCGCGACAACGTGGCCAGCCATGCACTGGTTGATATCATCAACCGAGCCAAGGCGGATCTGTCGGAATTCATGAACGCTTCAGCCGGGCAATTCTTTGTCGGTGAAAGCGGGACCGAGTTACTATTCCGCATGATCCGCACCGCCTGCGTGAACGCGCCCAAAGGTGGCAAGGTCATCGGTAGCTCTATCGAGCACCCCGCCAGCCGCAGCGCGGCGCGGCGTTGGGCCGGGATCGCCGGGCTGGACTACATCAACGTGCCCCATGACAACGCCACCGGCCTTGTCACCGCCTCGGACTATGCCACGCTCATGACCCCGGATGTCGCGGTGGCGACCATTTTGCATGCCTCACCTGTGACCGGCATGGGAATGGACGTCGTCGCCATCGCGAACGCAATCCGCGCCGTTGCCCCCGATTGTTTCATCATCGTCGACGGCATCCAGCACGCCGCACACGGCCAGATGGATATCGACAGCTACGGCGTCGACGGCTATGCGATCTCTCCCTACAAGGTGTTCTCGCGTCACGGCTACGGCATCGCCTGGATCTCGGACCGTCTGACCGCCCTACCCCATGATCAGTTGATCGGCGCCCCCGCCGATGGCTGGGAATTTGGCACCCGCGATACCGGAGCCTACGCCACCATGTCCGACGTGGTGAGCTATTTCGACTGGCTGGGCAGCAAGGTATCGGACGCAACCCGCCGGGGCGACCGCATACGTGCCGCCGGGCGCGCAATCCACGCCTACGAGACCCATCTGACCCAGGCCATGATCGACGGCACCGGCAACCTGCCCGGCCTGCGCGATATGAACCACATCACCATTCTGGCCGGAGCCGACAATCCAGCGCGCGAAGGGCTGGTATCCATCACCGCGCAGGACGTGCCCTCGGCTGATGTGGTCACCCATCTGAACCAGCAGGGCATCCGCACCCATACCCGCAAGGCCGACCATTACAGCGGCAATATCCTCGACCCGCTGGGTCTGAACGACTGCATCCGCATATCGCTGTGCCATTACAATACCGAGCACGAGGTCGCACAGTTACTGGCGGCCCTCCGAGATCTTAAGCCCTGATCCGTGGCGCGGCATGAGAGAACGAAAGAATTTCTGCCAGACCCTCTTGCGCCTGCGCGCGGGCTTGGCTACATGAACCCTCACGGGTGATTAGCTCAGTTGGTAGAGCGCTTCGTTTACACCGAAGATGTCGGGAGTTCGAGTCTCTCATCACCCACCATTCTAACCTTTTGATATAAAAGAATTGCCTTGCAAATAAGGCCTTTGTCCGTTTCAAGGGTGCAGCTTTGGCCACAAAAGGTGTTCTCATGGCAGGCAACCGGGATACTCCGCTGCGTCCTTTTCGACATCGCCCAATGTAACGCGGCCTTGGTCCTGACCTTCATATTTGACCAATCGGACCGCCAATTCAGGATTCTCAGCATCTGGTGCTTGGCATTCAACCACCCGTTCATAAGCGAGTGCCGAAATGGGAAAATGGCAAGGACAAACCGCTTTGCACATGGAGATCCAATTCAGTTTTCGTCGATGTCTCCGCCGCGCATAGTGGCGGTTTCTGGTAGAAATATACCTTAATTCGGTTGTTCTGCGTTCGGGTCAGAATTTATTGGGCGCAGGCTATTGGGAAATTCAGAGCCCACCCGATCCACCAGAATAGCTTATTGGGTGCAAACCAAACCCGGTTTCACAGAAGCCGCGCACAGAAATGGGCGACCTGAGCCGCCCATCTGAAAAGCTCAATTCAGGCATGATGACATAGCCGAATTGAACAAAACCGCGCGTCTTGCGTTACCGTCCTTCGAACTTGTCAAGCGCCGAAGGATAGTTTCTGTCATTCCGCGATGCCCCGTTCGTGCTCTTTGACGAACTTGTACCGCCCGAGAAACTGCCAGCGTTCGTGGTATCAGCACCGTTACCCCAGCCGTTATCGCCCTTTTTGGTTTCCGATGGCGGCTCTGGATCTTCAACCTCTTCCAAAGCGTAGACAGGTGCCGAGAAAGCCAGAGAGGCAGCGATAAACGTGATGATTGCAAGTTTGGAATTTTGCATAATAAACCCCACAATTGTTAAAATTAGAGCAGTCATAAACTCGAAACTGCCAACTGCAGTGTAACCTGACGGGCCAAGACTCGTTGTGAACGATTCGTTCACGTTGTGTTAATCATTGCTGATCGCAGCCATGTCTTACCACCGCATCGGTTCAAGAACTTATCGAGTTTGCTCCGGTGGTGAAACTTCGTGGCTAAACGTGCTATACAGTTTCGGCTGATATTGAGTAATTTTTTATCTGTTATTGTATCGGAGGGATTCTTCATGAACTTCAGAGACTTATCGATTTGTGCAGCCGCATTTATTTTTACCAACTCAGTGCCGGACATCTCCGCAGCTCAGCAATTCATGACGCAGGAACAACTACTGTTGGCAATTCCGGGTTCGACCCTTCAGGGAAAAGACAAAGAAGGCGTGCCCTGGGCTCAGGCTTACGCACCTTCAAATGGCGGCAAGAAGAAAAAGGGGAAGATCACCGGCAATTATGACGGAACCATCTTTGAATCAAAATGGTATGTCGAAGGTGACCGCTGGTGCGAAGACTGGGGCAGCGGCAGTGAATGTTGGAATGTCGAACAGCTCGATCCCGACACCTTCCAGATGTGGAAGCTGAATGGCACGAAGCACAACAAACCTTGGCGCAAACAAAAGTAAGTCTGGCAGTACGGCAAGACAGATGGCGATCCCTGAAGGACTCGAACCCTCAACCTGCTGATTAGAAGTCAGCTGCTCTATCCAGTTGAGCTAAGGGACCGCTGCGCCCTTCTTGCGGTTTTTACGCGCGGGGTTCAAGTGCCAAGCGCATGAAGGCGCTGTTGGGGTCGGGCTCATACCCAAAGATAGGATCACAATAGGAATATCCCAATTGTTCATAGAGCCTGCGCGCGGCGTCATAAGCCGGCAGGTGGGCTGATCCGGTCTCAAGAACCAGCGCCGGGATGCCCTCGGCCAGTGCCAGATCGGCAAGGTGAGACATCATCATACGCGCCAGCCCGCGCCCGCGCGCATCAGGCATGATATGTACCGATTTCACCTCGGCAGTGCCATCCGGCAGGGCCTTGAGCGCGCCGCATCCCAGCGGTCTGCCGGCCTCGTAAAGCGCCCAGAACCGAATTCCGGGACTGGCCAGCGCACCGGTATCCATGGTGTGATTGCTTTCCGCAGGGCCCGCCGCTTCGCCATGGGCAAAATGCGCCTCTACCAACGGGCGCAGGGCGTCCGAAGTGGGATCGGCCCGCCAAATCTCGATCATTCAGTGGGTCCAGGGCGCGCGCCGGTCGGTGGCAAAATTCTCACCATAGCCGTGTGCGCGCAGATTGGGCTTGCGCTTGTGCGGCTCACTGACTTGCGCGTCGATACCGTTGTCCTTGGCGTAATCCAGCGCCTCTTCCTTGGTATCGAACTTCAGCCGTACTTGAGTCTGCGTGTCGTTGGACGAGGTCCAGCCCATCAGCGGATCAACTTCGCGCGCCGAAGCAGGGGCGTATTCCAGAACCCACTTGCGGGTCTTGGCCATCCCCGAGGTCATCGCATTTCGCGAAGGCTGGTAAATCCGTGCGCGCATGTCGCCTCTCCGTACTCACTTGGCTGGGCTTGTTTATGCGCCAGAGCGCGGCCCGGGACAAGATGACAATTGTCGCGGATTGCGACAACGGACTGATGACAGAAACTGACATTGGCAACGCTTATGATCTTTGAGAGATCAGCCAAAGGATTGAACAGATGATCCATCACGAACGAACCCTAAAAATCAACGCGACCCCTGAGGCCATCTGGGCGATACTCAGCCGGTTTATGCAGATTGACGAGATTGCCCCACAGATCGCATATGTCGAGGCCCTGACTCATGGGGTTTATGGCGTTGGATCAAAGCGGCGGTGTTACTTTGAGAATGGAACCTCTCTGGTCGAGGAAGTCACCAAGTGGGACCCTAACAGAGGTTACAGCGTGCGCCTGTCCGATATGTCGGCGATGCCCCTAACCGACGCGCATGCCGCGATCGCCATTGAACCACTGGACGGGACTGGCACCCGGGTGATCTGGAGTATGGATTATGCCATGAAATACGGCTCTCTCGGTTGGCTTATGGGGCAGACCTTGATGAAAATGATGATGTCGAAAGTTCTCGACGGCAACCTGAGGGCACTGGCCGACAAGGTGAATTCGGATCACATGCCGGATGCGCAACCCGCCTATTACTGAATCTGAAGTTTCCAGACCGGATCAGCCCTTGCAGTTGGACAAAATAAGAACAAATGTAGGGGCCTGACCCGGAGCCTGCCTATGCCATACGCCCATTCCGACAAGACCCAGCTGACCGCCGAGGACGTGCGTGCGCGCCTGAAACTTGAAGGCGGCAAGCAGTTCGTCATGCACACCGAGTTCGCCCCAGCCGGCGACCAGCCGACGGCGATCAAAGAGCTGGCGGGTGGTGTGAATGATGGTGAACGCGATCAGGTTCTGCTGGGGGCGACCGGGACGGGCAAAACCTTCACCATGGCCAAGGTGATTGAAGAGACTCAGCGCCCAGCGATCATCCTTGCCCCCAACAAGACATTGGCGGCGCAGCTTTACGGCGAGTTCAAAGGGTTCTTCCCCGAAAACTCGGTCGAGTATTTCGTGTCCTACTACGACTATTACCAGCCCGAGGCCTATGTGCCGCGGTCGGACACGTATATCGAGAAAGAATCGCAGATCAACGAACAGATCGACCGGATGCGCCACTCGGCCACGCGCGCACTGCTGGAACGGGATGATGTGATCATCGTCGCGTCGGTCTCGTGCATCTACGGTATCGGTTCGGTCGAGACCTACGGGGCGATGACGCAAGACTTGAAGGTGGGCAACGAATACGACCAGCGGCAGGTGATGGCCGATCTGGTGGCCCAGCAATACCGCCGCAACGATCAGGCGTTTCAGCGGGGCTCGTTCCGGGTGCGGGGCGACAGTCTGGAAATCTGGCCCGCCCACCTTGAGGACCGCGCCTGGAAGCTGTCATTCTTCGGCGAGGAACTGGAAACCATCACCGAGTTCGACCCGCTGACTGGCGAACGAGCGGCGACGATGGAGCGGGTGCGCGTCTACGCGAACTCGCACTACGTGACGCCGAAACCGACAATGCAACAAGCAATCATCGGCATCAAAAAGGAACTGCGCATCCGGCTGGATCAGCTGGTGGGCGAGGGCAAGCTGCTGGAAGCGCAGCGGTTGGAACAGCGCACCAACTTCGATCTGGAAATGCTTGAGGCCACCGGCGTCTGCAACGGGATCGAGAACTATTCGCGCTACCTCACAGGCCGCGCACCGGGTGAACCGCCCCCTACCCTGTTCGAATTCATCCCCGACAATGCCATCGTCTTCGCCGACGAATCCCACGTCAGCGTGCCGCAGATCGGCGGCATGTATCGGGGCGACTACCGGCGCAAGTTCACGCTGGCCGAACACGGGTTCCGCCTGCCGTCCTGCATGGACAACCGCCCGCTGAAGTTCGAGGAATGGGACGCCATGCGCCCGCAATCTGTCTTCGTCTCGGCCACCCCTGCGAAGTGGGAGATCGAACAGACCGGCGGTGTCTTCACCGAACAGGTGATCCGACCCACGGGCCTGCTGGATCCCGAGGTCGAAATCCGCCCTGTTTCCATGCAAGTGGATGACCTGCTGGACGAAGTGCGCAAAGTGGCCGCTGATGGCTATCGCACGCTGGTCACCACGCTGACCAAACGCATGGCCGAGGACCTGACCGAATATCTGCACGAACAGGGCATCAAGGTGCGCTACATGCACTCGGATATCGACACGCTGGAACGCATCGAAATCCTGCGTGACCTGCGTCTGGGGGCGTTCGACGTGCTGGTCGGCATCAACCTGCTTCGTGAGGGGCTCGACATCCCCGAATGCGGGCTGGTTGCCATTCTGGACGCGGATAAAGAGGGCTTTCTGCGCTCGGAAACCTCGCTGATCCAAACCATCGGCCGCGCCGCGCGGAACGCCGATGGCCGGGTGATCATGTATGCCGACAAGATCACCGGCAGCATGGAACGCGCGCTGGAGGAAACCAACCGCCGCCGCGCCAAACAGCTTGCCTATAACGAGGAACACGGCATCACCCCGGAGACGGTGAAGAAAAACGTCGAGGATGTTCTGGCCGGTCTCTACGAAGGCGACGTCGACATGAACCGCGTCACCGCCACCATCGACAAACCGATGCACGGCGCGAATTTGGAGGCCCATCTGGACGGGTTGCGCGACCGGATGCGCAAAGCCGCTGAGAATCTGGAATTCGAAGAGGCCGCCAATATCCGGGATGAGATCAAACGTCTGGAAGCGGTCGATCTCGCCATCGCCGACGACCCCATGGCGCGCCAATGGGCGGTCGAGAAAGCCTCGGAAGATGCGGTGAAATCGCGTGGGCGCTCAACGGCTGGCAGGCCGGGGCAGCGGGGTGGGAATGTGAAGCGGAGGAAACGGTGATGTGGGTTTTGAAAACAAACGAGGGGTCAGCCAGTTGGCGGTGAATCGAGAGAACTTCAAGAAGTGTTTTAGTAAGCTTCCTAGCTGGACGTGTTCAACCTGCTGCAATGGAACATTACGAGTTATTCAAGATACTAAGAAAGTAATTGAGACAGGACCCTCAAGGATTGCACATGCTCATGAGGCTTGGGACCCCGATTGGATTGAAGAACGTTTTTGTCAGTTTATGGAATGTAGCAATTCGCTTTGCGAAGAAATCTACGTTGTTTCAGGACGTACAAGTAACTACTTTCATCAGTTCTACGAGCCAAACGGTGAGGTGGGTCATGCGATAATCCAGAGCCTATGTCCGGATTGGATAACACCACCACCGGCAGTTTTTGTCGCCCCTGATAAGGCCCCCGAGGAACTGAAGAACAGTTTGTTCTCTGCATTCAAACTACTCTGGTCTGACCATGAGGCTTCAGCAAACAGACTCCGCATTTGCATTGAGCTCCTGCTAAATGATGTTGGCATACCGAGCACTGTCAAATCTCAGGACGGAAGCGAAAAACCTATAAAGCTGCATCAAAGAATAGAAGAGTACAAAAAAATCGATGAGAAAGGAGCCGAGTTTCTTCTTGCAATAAAATGGATTGGAAACTCTGGTAGCCACGCCCAAGACGAAAAAATAAGTAGAGACGACATGTTGGATCTTTTTGAGATTACCGACCATATTCTTGATGTTATTTACAGCGGGAAGATTAAGCGACTTGAAGAAGTGGCGAAGGCAATCAACGCTGCAAAGGGTATTCCCAAATTGGATACACAGTATCGTTAGCCAGTATAGGTAGGTTCTATCCATCATATCCGGGTAGCAAGCATGGATGGGTTTCCACCAACCCATCACTCCACCCTTGCAGCCCAGCGCGCACTCCTCCACGTTTGAAATCACAATTTGTGAATCCAAACGGCTGCCATGACGAACCCGAACACTCTACCCAGCACGTATGAGGTCCAAAGCGCCATTCACCGGGTGCGTGGCACCCATGTCGCACTGGCCGAGATTCAGGTACAGCAAGCGTAGGATGAGTTTTCAACTCATCACTCTTCCGGATCAGGTCGTATGATGGGGTGAAACTCAATCCTACACCCCCAACTCCGCCCGCATCTTTTTGGTCAGTTTCGCCACAACCAGATCATAAGACGTCACGATATGCTCGCGCAGGGATGTGTCGCTCATCCCGCGCTCGTCATAGACCTGTAACCATTTCATGCCCCTTGAGGCAAGATAAGGGGCCGGGCGAATGCCGGGCTCGTCGCCAAGCACTTCGAACGCCAGATCGGTGGCCTTGAAGGTGAAGGCGGCGCAGCCGTCGTTCCAGCCACAGATCGCAAACACCTTGCCGCCCACTTTCCATACGTCCGCATTGCCCCATTGCACCACATGGCTGGCGGCTTTGAGAGAGGTACAGAAAGCGTTGAACTCATCACGGGTCATGCAGGCAACACTGACGACCCTGAGCACCCAAGGCAAGGGCGGTTTCATCCGGCACAAGATGCGCGAGATCGTCGGCTTTTTCGGGATGAGGTGTTTCATGGCCGAGATTAACCGTCGCGGGTATCGCGCTCTTGTTCGAAGGCAAAACCGGGTTGCTGAGTGCAGACGCAAGATCAAACAGAGGGTCAAAAGCCTCTTTCCGGCCCCGGACATTCAAGAACCAACCAGCCTGAAGAATTGGCCATTGGTTGCAGCGTGGATATCTCCGATCTGGCGACCCCGCCAGACCACCGGTTGACGCCAAGACCTTTCGGTTTTGACTGGATACATATTCGGCAGCGTTGAAGCAATTCCAGCATAGGCTTGGATCGAAATGCTTGCAGGTCGAACCGTTGCGCGGTGTTCTTGTCGAGGCAGCGTGGCAATGGATTTGGCGCGATTGCTGACGCTTGACATACGCCCACATAAGAAAAAGGCCCCGCAAATTGCAGGGCCTTGATCAGTTGCTATGGAAGTGCTTACTCGCGGCTTTCCGGTGTTTCCACCAGAACGTCCAGTTCGTCGCCAACCATATCGTCGTCGATCATAGGCGCAGCCAGGGCAGCGGCCGCCTCGGCCTCTTCCCGGCGGGCTTCGATCACCACATTGTCGCGCGACTGGGCGACCTGACGCACGGCCTGCGTGGCCCCACCGGTACCGGCGGGGATCAGGCGACCGACGATGACGTTCTCTTTCAGGCCAACCAGCTTGTCCTTCTTGCCCTGAACCGAAGCTTCGGTCAGCACGCGAGTGGTTTCCTGGAACGACGCCGCCGAGATAAACGAACGCGTTTGCAACGAGGCTTTGGTGATCCCCAGAAGGATCGGCTCGCCCTGTGCCGGACGACCACCGCGGGCGATGGTTTTCTCGTTGGCCGCGTCGAACTCCTGCTTGTCGACATGCTCGCCTTTCAGCAAGGTGGTGTCGCCGGAGTCCAGGATCTCCCACTTCTGCAGCATCTGGCGCACGATGACCTCGATGTGCTTGTCGTTGATCTTCACGCCCTGCAGACGATACACGTCCTGCACCTCGTCGATCATGTAATCCGCCAGCGCTTCGACACCCATGATGGACAGGATGTCATGCGGAGCCGGGTTACCGTCCATCAGGTATTCACCCTTCTGGATGAAGTCCCCTTCGGCGACCGGGATGTGCTTGCCCTTGGGCACCATGTACTCGATCGTTTCCATGGACTCGTCAGCCGGTTCGATGCTGATGCGGCGCTTGTTCTTGTAGTCGCGGCCAAAGCGCACGTAACCATCGGCTTCTGCGATGATCGCGTGATCTTTCGGACGACGGGCTTCGAACAGTTCGGCCACACGTGGCAGACCACCGGTGATGTCCTTGGTCTTGGCGCCTTCACGCGGGATACGCGCAACAACGTCACCGGCTTCGATGGTCTGACCATCTTCGACGGACAGGATCGCATCGACCGACATCGGATAGTGAACCGGGTTGCCCGCATCGTTGCGGACCGGCTCGCCATCTTCACCGACCAGAATGATCTCGGGCTTGAGGTCGCTGCCTTTGGGGGCCGCGCGCCAGTCGATCACGATCTTCTGGGTCATGCCGGTTGCATCGTCGGTCTCATCCCGGACCGCAAGGCCCGAAACAAGGTCGACATATTTCGCGGTACCGGCTTTCTCGGCGATGATCGGCAGGGTGTAGGGATCCCATTCGAACAGCTTGTCGCCACGAGCAACTTTGGTGCCGTCCTTGACGAACAGCTTGGAGCCATAGCCCAGCTTGTGGCTGGCACGCTCTTCGCCGTGTTCGTCGCTGATCACCAGCTTCATGTTCCGACCCATGACCAGGCTTTCACCTGCGGCATTGACCAGAATTTGCGGGTTCTCGAAAGAAACAACACCTTCCTGGCTGGCTTCCTGGAACGACTGCTGACCACCTTGCGCAACGCCACCAATGTGGAAGGTCCGCATCGTCAGCTGTGTACCGGGTTCACCGATGGACTGGGCGGCGATGATACCGACAGCCTCGCCAGTGTTCACCATGGTACCGCGCGCAAGGTCACGACCGTAGCAGGTGGCACAGACGCCTTCCTCGGACTCACAGGTCAGAGGCGAGCGGATGCGCATCGACGCAACACCGGCTTCATCGATGGTGTCCGCCATACGCTCGTCGATCAACTGGCCAGCAGCCACGATCACCTCATCCGTGCCCGGACGCAGAACATCGTCTGCGGCCACACGGCCCAGCACACGTTCAGCCAGCGATGCAACAACCTCACCGTCGTTCACGGCGGCTTCGGCCGTGATCGCACGATCGGTGCCACAGTCGATCTCGCGAACGATGCAGTCCTGTGCGACGTCCACCAGACGACGGGTCAGGTAACCCGAGTTCGCCGTTTTCAGAGCGGTATCCGACAGACCCTTACGGGCACCGTGGGTCGAGTTGAAGTACTCGAGAACGGTCAGACCTTCTTTGAAGTTCGAGATGATCGGTGTCTCGATGATGTCACCGTTCGGCTTGGCCATCAGGCCGCGCATACCGCCCAGCTGTTTCATCTGAGTGACCGAGCCACGCGCACCCGAGTGGGCCATCATGTAGACCGAGTTGGGCTCCATATCCGACCCGTCTTCGGCTTTGGCAACATCCGAGATGGTGCTCATCATCGCTTCAGTCACGCGGTCGTTACACTTCGACCAGGCATCGACAACTTTGTTGTACTTTTCGCCCTGAGTGATCAGGCCGTCCATGTACTGCTGTTCGAAGTCCTTCACCTGACCGCGGGTGTCATCGACGATGCCCCACTTGTCGTTCGGGATAACCATGTCGTCCTTGCCGAACGAGATGCCCGCCTTGAACGCTTCTTTGAAGCCCATCGACATGATCTGGTCACAGAAGATGACCGACTCTTTCTGACCGCAGTAACGGTAGACGGTGTCGATGACCTGCTGCACTTCTTTCTTCCGCAGCAGGCGGTTGACCAGCTCGAACGGCGCCTTGTTGTTCATCGGCAGCAACGCACCCAGGCGCAGACGGCCCGGAGTGGTTTCATAGCGCTTCTGAACTTCGTTGCCTTCGTCGTCGATCTGCGTGATCCGCGCGGTGATTTTCGAGTGCAGATGCACCTCACCCGCATCCAGCGCGTGCTGAACTTCTTCGATCGACCCAAAGACCTTGCCTTCGCCCGGCATGCCTTCGCGTTCCAGGGTCACATAGTAGAGACCCAGGATCATATCCTGCGACGGAACGATGATCGGCGCGCCGTTTGCAGGCGACAGAACGTTGTTCGTCGACATCATCAGAACGCGGGCTTCCAGCTGGGCCTCAAGGCTGAGGGGCACGTGAACGGCCATTTGGTCACCGTCGAAGTCGGCGTTAAAGGCCGAACAGACCAGCGGGTGCAGCTGGATGGCTTTCCCTTCGATCAGAACCGGCTCGAACGCCTGAATGCCAAGACGGTGCAGCGTCGGCGCACGGTTCAGCATGACAGGGTGTTCGCGGATCACCTCGTCGAGGATATCCCACACTTCGGGACGTTCTTTCTCGACCAGTTTCTTCGCCTGTTTCACGGTCGAAGACAGACCCTTGGCTTCAAGGCGCGAGTAGATGAACGGCTTGAACAGCTCCAGCGCCATCTTCTTGGGCAGACCACACTGGTGCAGCTTGAGTTCCGGACCGGTCACGATGACCGAACGGCCCGAGAAGTCGACGCGCTTACCCAGAAGGTTCTGACGGAAGCGGCCCTGTTTCCCTTTCAGCATGTCCGACAGCGATTTCAGCGGGCGCTTGTTGGCACCCGTGATCACGCGGCCGCGACGGCCGTTGTCGAACAGAGCGTCCACGGATTCCTGCAGCATCCGCTTTTCGTTGCGGACGATGATATCAGGCGCACGCAGCTCGATCAGACGCTTCAGACGGTTGTTCCGGTTGATGACGCGGCGATACAGATCGTTCAGATCCGAGGTCGCGAAGCGGCCACCATCCAGCGGAACCAGCGGACGCAGTTCCGGCGGAATGACCGGGATCACGGTCATCACCATCCACTCAGGCCGGTTGCCCGACTCGAGGAAGGATTCAACAACTTTCAGACGCTTGATGATCTTTTTGGGCTTCAACTCGCCGGTTGCTTCGGCCAGATCAGCGCGCAGCTGCTCGGCCTCGGCTTCCAGATCGATCTGGGCCAGCATCTCACGGATGGCTTCGGCACCGATATTGGCGGTGAACGCGTCCATGCCATAGGCATCCTGCGCGTCCATGTACTCTTCTTCGGTCAGCATCTGGCCATAGGTCAGGTCGGTCAGACCGGGCTCGATGACGACATAGTTTTCAAAATACAGAACGCGTTCCAGATCGCGCAGCGTCATGTCCAGCATCAGACCGATGCGGGACGGCAGCGATTTCAGGAACCAGATGTGGGCAACGGGCGCGGCCAGTTCGATATGGCCCATACGCTCGCGGCGGACTTTCTGCAGGGTGACTTCCACACCGCATTTCTCGCAGACAACGCCGCGATACTTCATCCGCTTATATTTGCCGCACAGACATTCGTAGTCTTTGATCGGGCCAAAGATGCGCGCGCAGAATAGGCCGTCACGTTCTGGCTTGAACGTCCGGTAGTTGATGGTTTCGGGTTTCTTGATCTCGCCATAGGACCAAGACAGGATCCGCTCAGGGCTCGCCAGCGAGACCTTGATCTCGTCGAAGACCTTCGGGGGCGTCAGCGGGTTGAACGGGTTGTTGGTGATTTCCTGGTTCATTTGTCTACCTCAGAGTTAGAGGGTGCGGGGGTCACGCAGTGCCGGGCTGAAGCCCAGCCTACGCCGGATCGGATGGTAGGCCGAGCTTCAGCCCGGCTTCCCTTCGTCACTCATCGACCTCCGCATCCAGGAGTTCCATATTCAGGCCGAGGCCACGGACTTCTTTAACCAGAACGTTGAACGATTCCGGTACGCCCGCTTCAAAGTTATCCTCGCCCTTGACGATCGACTCATAGACCTTGGTCCGGCCGGCGACGTCATCCGATTTCACGGTGAGCATCTCCTGCAGGGTGTAGGCGGCACCGTAAGCTTCCAGAGCCCAGACCTCCATCTCACCAAAGCGCTGACCACCGAACTGCGCCTTACCACCCAGCGGCTGCTGGGTCACCAAGCTGTACGGCCCGGTCGAACGCGCGTGGATCTTGTCGTCCACCAGGTGATGCAGCTTCAGCAGGTACTTGATGCCCACGGTTACCGGACGTGCGAATTGCTCACCGGTACGACCGTCGAACAGAACCGACTGACCGCTTTCCGAGAAGCCCGCACGCACCAGCGCGTCGTTGACGTCAGCCTCTTTGGCACCGTCAAAGACCGGGGTTGCGATCGGAACACCGCGGGTCACGTTGCCCGCGGCCTCGATCAGGCCATCCTCGTCCAGACCGGTGATGCCTTCTTCGTAGACATCTTCGCCATAGGCCAGCTTCATCGCTTCGCGAACCGGGGTCAGATCGCCGGAGCGGCGGTATTCACCCAGTGCTTCGTCGATGTTCAGACCCAGACCGCGCGCGGCCCAACCCATGTGGGTTTCAAGGATCTGACCAACGTTCATACGCGAAGGCACACCCAGCGGGTTCAGACAGAAGTCGACCGGCGTACCATCGGCCAGGAACGGCATGTCTTCCATCGGAACAACCTTGGAGATCACACCTTTGTTCCCGTGACGACCGGCCATCTTGTCGCCCGGCTGCAGCTTGCGCTTCACGGCGATGAAGACTTTGACCATCTTCATCACACCCGGCGGCAGGTCGTCGCCGCGACGGACTTTTTCGACCTTGTCCTCAAAACGGGCGTCCAGAGCACGCTTTTGCACTTCGTACTGCTCGTTCAGAGCTTCAACGATCTGTGCGTCCTGCTCGTCTTCCAGCGCCAGCTGCCACCACTGACCACGGGTCAGGGTTTCCAGCAATTCCTCGGTGATCACCGACCCGGCGCGGACGCCTTTCGGGCCTTTGACAGCGGTTTTACCCAGGATCAGACCTTGCAGTCGCGCATAGATGTTGCGGTCAAGGATCGCCAGCTCGTCGTCCCGGTCACGGGCCAGACGTTCGACTTCCTCACGCTCGATCTGCAGCGCACGCTCGTCTTTCTCGACGCCGTGACGGTTGAAGACGCGGACCTCGACGACCGTACCGTAATCGCCCGGCTTCACGCGCAGCGAGGTGTCGCGCACGTCAGATGCTTTTTCGCCAAAGATGGCGCGCAGCAGCTTTTCTTCCGGGGTCATCGGGCTTTCGCCCTTCGGAGTGATCTTGCCGACCAGAATATCGCCAGGCTCAACATCCGCACCGATGTAAACGATGCCGGCCTCGTCGAGGTTGCGCAGCGCTTCTTCACCGACATTCGGGATGTCGCGGGTGATCTCTTCCGGTCCCAGCTTGGTGTCACGGGCCGCAACTTCGAATTCCTCGATGTGAACCGAAGTAAAGACGTCATCACGCGCGATACGTTCCGAGATCAGGATCGAGTCTTCGTAGTTGTAACCGTTCCACGGCATGAACGCGACGACCACGTTCTTACCCAGAGCCAGTTCACCCATATCGGTCGACGGACCATCGGCAATGACCTCGCCCTTCTGGACGGTGTCACCCACCTTGATCAGCGGACGCTGGTTGATGCAGGTGTTCTGATTCGACCGCTGGAATTTGCGCAGACGATAGATGTCAACGCCGGCGTCGCCCAGTTCCAGATCCTCGGTGGCGCGGATAACGATACGCTGGGCATCGACCTGGTCGATGATACCGGCGCGTTTCGCCTGAATCGCAGCACCCGAGTCGATCGCAACCTTTTCCTCGATCCCGGTACCGACCAGCGGCGCTTCAGCGCGCAACAGCGGAACCGCCTGACGTTGCATGTTCGAGCCCATCAGAGCGCGGTTGGCGTCGTCATTTTCTAGGAACGGGATCAGCGATGCAGCTACTGAGACCAGCTGTTTCGGCGACACGTCGATCAGATCCACATTCTCGCGCGGGGCCAGAGTGTAGTCACCGGCCTGACGGGTCGAAACCAGATCGTTGATGAACTTGCCATCCGCGTCCAGAGTCGCGTTCGCCTGCGCCACGGTGTGACGCATTTCCTCGGTCGCGGACATATAGTGAACCTCATCGGTCACCTCAGCGTCTTTGACGACGCGGTACGGTGTTTCGATGAAGCCATACTTGTTCACGCGGGCAAAGGTCGCCAGCGAGTTGATCAGACCGATGTTCGGACCTTCCGGCGTTTCAATCGGGCACATCCGGCCATAATGGGTCGGGTGCACGTCGCGCACCTCAAAGCCCGCACGCTCACGTGTCAGACCACCCGGGCCAAGCGCCGAGAGACGGCGTTTGTGGGTGACTTCCGACAGCGGGTTGGTCTGGTCCATGAACTGCGACAGCTGCGATGAGCCGAAGAATTCACGAACAGCAGCCGCAGCCGGTTTCGCGTTGATCAGATCCTGCGGCATGACGGTGTCGATCTCGACCGACGACATACGCTCTTTGATCGCGCGCTCCATGCGCAGCAGACCGACGCGGTACTGGTTCTCCATCAGTTCGCCGACCGAACGCACACGACGGTTGCCGAGGTGGTCGATATCGTCCACGTCGCCTTTGCCGTCGCGCAGTTCCACCAGCGCCTTGATGCAGGCCACAATGTCTTCGCGATCCAGCGTGCGTTGGGTATCGGGCTTGTCCAGCGCCAGACGCATGTTCATCTTCACGCGGCCAACAGCGGACAGATCATAGCGCTCGCTGTCAAAGAACAGCGTATCGAACAGGGCCGACGCAGCCTCAACGGTGGGCGGCTCACCCGGGCGCATGACGCGGTAGATGTCCATGAGCGCGCTTTCGCGGTTCATGTTCTTGTCCTGCGCCATGGTGTTGCGCATGTACGGACCAACGTTGACGTTGTCGATGTCCAGAACCGGAATATCGGTGATGCCTGCGTCGATCAGATCTTTCGCGGTACCGCCGATCAGTTCGCCGTCCTTGTCGTATTCCAGCGTCAGTTCGTCACCGGCTTCGACATAGATCGCACCGGTTTCTTCGTTGATGATGTCCTTGGCGACATACTTGCCAACGATATGATCGAACGGAACCAGCAGGTCAGTGACTGCTCCTTCGTCGATCAGCTTCTTGACCGCGCGCGGAGTGACTTTCTTGCCCGCTTCGGCAATCACTTCACCGGATTTGGCATCAACCAGATCATAGGTCGGGCGGGTACCGCGCACACGCTCGGGGAAGAAGGGCGTGACCCAGCCTTTCTTCTTGTCCAGCTTGTAGGACACGGTGTTGTAATACGCGTCCATGATCGCTTCCTGATCCAGACCCAGCGCATACAGCAGGGTTGTCACAGGCAGTTTGCGGCGACGGTCGATCCGGGCGAATACGATGTCCTTGGCGTCGAACTCAAAGTCCAGCCAGCTGCCGCGATACGGGATGATGCGGCAGGCAAACAACAGCTTGCCCGAAGAATGGGTCTTGCCCTTGTCGTGGTCAAAGAACACACCGGGCGAGCGGTGCATCTGGGACACGATCACACGCTCGGTGCCGTTCACGATGAACGTCCCGTTCGGTGTCATCAGGGGCATATCGCCCATGAACACGTCCTGTTCTTTGATGTCTTTGACCGACTTGGCGCCGGTATCTTCATCGACATCAAACACGATCAGACGCAGAGTGACCTTCAGCGGCGCGCTGTAGGTCATGTCGCGCTGCATGCACTCTTCGACGTCGTATTTGGGTTTTTCCAGATCGTATTTCACGAACTCCAGAACGGAGGTTTCGTTGAAATCCTTGATCGGGAATACCGACTGGAACACACCTTTGATGCCTTCGCCGTCAGTGGGCTGTTCTGCATCGCCGGAGCGCAGGAAAAGATCATAAGAAGATTTCTGCACCTCAATGAGGTTCGGCATCTCCAGCACTTCGCGGATTTTGCCGTAATATTTACGAAGACGTTTCTGGCCAAGGAACGTTTGAGCCATGTCAGATGTCACCTTTCGATGTTCTCAGCGGGCAAAGACACCGTCGGGCCCCGGCATCTTGCACATTCGAGACGACACGTCCGGATCAATTCGTGGCCACCGTCCCGAAGGTGGCCTCCCGATCCAAAAACCGTGTCTTAGAAAACGCCCCAATTGATGAGGCCCTTTCTAAGACAGGTTCGGCTGGACCCGGATTTCTCCGGACCCAGCCAAATTTTTCGGCACATCAGCGATGCACCAGAGACTAAGCTTAGGCCAGCTCGACTTCGGCGCCAGCTGCTTCCAGCTTGCCCTTGATGTCTTCGGCTTCTGCTTTGTCCACGCCTTCTTTGATCTTGCCGCCGGCTTCGACCAGTTCCTTGGCTTCTTTCAGGCCCAGACCGGTGATGCCGCGAACTTCTTTGATCACGTTGATTTTCGAAGCGCCGGCGTTCTTCAGAACGACGTCGAATTCGGTTTTTTCTTCCTCAGCTGCGCCACCGGCGTCGCCACCGGCTGCGACCATTACGGCGCCGCCAGCTGCGGGCTCAATGCCGTATTCGTCTTTGAGGATGGTTTTCAGTTCTTGTGCTTCCAGCAGGGTCAGACCCACGATGCTTTCTGCGAGTGCTTTCAGATCAGCCATTTTATCAGCTCTTTCCGTTTACAGTGTGTGTTCCAACGTCAGGGGATTTCCCCTACGCAGATCATTCAGTGCCAACCGCTTACGCAGCTTCCGCCTTCTCTTCGATGGTGGAAAGGATGCTTGCGATGTTGCTTGCAGGTGCGCCAATCGCGCCAGCGATGTTCGAAGCAGGTGCGCCAATGCAGCCCACGATCGAAGCAATAAGCTCTTCACGAGACGGCATTTTCGAAACTGTTTCGACGCCTTTGCGGTCCAGAGCGTTCTCGCCCATTGCACCGCCGAGGATCTCAAAATTTTTGTTATCCTTGGCGAAGTCCTCGGCCACCTTGGCTGCTGCCACGGGGTCCTCGGAATAGGTCAGAACGGTCATCCCTGTCAGCAGGTCGGCCATGCTTTCACACGGCTTACCCTCAAGGGCGATTTTGGCGAGCCTGTTCTTGGCAACACGCACGGCACCACCCGCGTCACGGGCACGTGCGCGAAGGTCCTGCATCTCGGCAACTGTCAGACCGGCGTAGTGCGATACCACTACGACGCCAGAGCTTTCGAAGATTTGGCCGAGTTCCTCGACCACTTTCTCTTTCTGGGCTCTATCCACAGTTCTCTCCAAGTTTGGGGCGATCACTCACCCCGGCTCATATTTGCCGAAGGCAAGCCTCCGGCGTTCAGGTCCGTTGTTACGGGATTGGCCAAAATGCGCCCGAGGGTTGGACCCCCAGAATTCTTTGGTCTTACCCGTCTCAGGCAGGGAATTAAGACCTTTCGTAAGGTCACCCACCGTCTTGGACGAAACAAAATAAAGCGCACGACGAATCGCACGCTTTATTCCGTAGCTCTACTTAGGGCAGACGGACGGAGTTTCCAAGGGGTAAATTGCGCCATTCAAAGACTTCGGACCTAATCCCTCGTGGCGCGGGATTGACATACCTGCGCGCCTGGTGTCGGGTCGCACCATTGTTTGACGAACAACGCTGCGGCCCCTCCCCGGTATGTTGACCCTCACACCTGACGAAACGCAGCGCGCCACGCAATTCAGCAATGAATGCGCCCGTGCTTTCCTGTCGGAACCGGTTACGTCGGTCGAGGGCGTCAAGCGCTCGCATGATTTCCCCGGCAAACGGCTTCTGCTGCGGATCAGGACCAACAGCAAGGATTACGCTCTCAAGATCGACCTAGACTCACCCGAGACCGGTCGTCTGCAGCATGAATTCCGCGTCCTGACTGACCTGAGCGCGCATTTTGCACAAACCCCCACATCACAGGTGGTGCAGCCAGTCTATGTCTCCCCCTCGGGCCTGTTTTTTGTGACCGAATTTGTCGATCGGCCTACGGCGCTGGATGTTATCTATCACGAAAACGATGACAACAGGGTGGCACAAGTCTATCGCCGTGCGGGTTCCTGGCTGCATGATTTGCACAGTGTGCAAGCAGCTCAGACTTTTCAGTTCTGGCCTCAATGGATGATGGAGCGCATCCGCAATTCGTCCCACACAATCAATTCGCATGCCCGTCACGAATACCAGCACATGATGAACATCATGCGCTCCGATGCTGTGCACTTGCGCGGGCTCGAAGACACGCGCGTCTTTTCTCATGGGGATTTCCACGGGCTGAACCTGATCCTGGGTCAGGGTACCGCAATTGGTCTGGATTTTACCGAAGCGTGCGACAAGCTTGCTGTCTATGATATCGTCGATTTTCTGAAGGCCGATGTATTTCGCCCCGGTAATGCCGAAGACATTGACCGCAGCGGCATCCTGCGCCGCAACAAAGAGATGTTCTTCCGGCTCTACCGCCATCCGGTCAACATGGACATTCTGGACTTTTGTTTGCGCGGGCGGCTGCTGCGGGATTGGCTGCTGCTGTGCCAGCAGGACCGCGACTATAGCGACTACGATAAACATAGGGCCAACCGCTTGCACTTGCGCCTAAAGCTGGCTTTGACTGATACGTTGATTTAACGCAAATACAGCACGCCGAATATACGCGTACCAAAAGAAGAACCCGAGCAGCTGGTGCTGCCCGGGTTCGAATTGCCAGCATGTCAGCGAGCTTTACTCGCCCGATGCTTCCGCAACGTCCAGAGTCACGCCCGGGCCCATGGTCGAGCTCAGCGCAATTTTCTTCATGTAGGTGCCTTTAGCGCCCGACGGCTTAGCCTTGGCCACAGCAGAGACAAAAGCGCGAACGTTTTCGGCCAGCTTGGCTTCGTCGAACGACGCTTTGCCAACACCGGCGTGTACTACGCCGCCTTTTTCCGCCTTGAACTGAACTTCGCCGCCCTTGGCTGCTTCCACGGCCGCTTTCACGTCCATGGTCACGGTGCCGACCTTGGGGTTCGGCATCAGGTTGCGGGGGCCCAGAACCTTACCCAGACGACCGACGATCGGCATCATGTCAGGGGTGGCAATGCAGCGGTCGAATTCGATGGTGCCGCCCTGGATGGTTTCCATCAGATCTTCTGCGCCAACGATATCTGCGCCAGCTTCTTTTGCTTCGTCAGCTTTCGGGCCACGAGCGAACACAGCAACGCGCATCGCTTTGCCGGTGCCGTTCGGCAGGCCGACAACGCCACGAACCATCTGGTCTGCGTGACGGGTGTCAACGCCCAGGTTCAGAGCGATCTCGATGGTCTCGTCGAATTTCGAAGTTGCGTTGGCTTTGACCAGGGCAACTGCTTCGTCTACCGACAGGTTTTCCTTGCCGGCGACAGCTTCGCGCGCAGCGCGGGTACGTTTACCGAGTTTTGCCATCTTACTTCACCTCGATGCCCATAGAGCGGGCCGAGCCCAGGATGATCTGCATTGCGCCTTCGACGTCGTTGGCGTTCAGATCTTTCATTTTGGCTTCGGCGATTTCGCGAACCTGCTTCGAGGTCACGGTGGCCACAGTCTCACGACCGGGGTTTTCCGCGCCACGGGGACGGTTACGCTTGCCAACCGGCTTCAGACCAGCCGCTTTTTTCAGGTAGTAAGACGCGGGTGGCGTCTTGATGTCCATGGTGAAGGACTTGTCCTGATAGTAGGTGATCACGGTCGGGCAAGGAGCGCCCTGCTCCATGTCTGCGGTCTTGGCGTTGAACGCCTTGCAGAATTCCATGATGTTGATGCCGCGCTGACCCAGCGCCGGACCAACTGGCGGCGACGGGTTCGCCTGACCTGCAGGAACCTGCAGCTTCATTGTACCAGCAAGCTTCTTGGCCATTTGGTTTTCCTTTCTCAACTCTTTCAGGTCGCGACCTGAGAGATATATGTGATGTGGTCCGATCCGGCACGCGCGCGCGCCTCGCCTCCCACAGGGATGCCGTCCATGACGACAGAGCTGGGCCTTACTCTCCTGAACACGCCTTGGCAAGTGCTTTCTGCAGCGACAAACGGCGTTTCACCGCTAAAACTTGTAGTCAAACGTCAAGGCCGTCAGAATCCCCGTATCAGCGTAGCGGACCATTGGCTGCGCGCAACTTCATGGGACTGTTGCCATGCCATTATCGTTGAACCCCGAACAGCAGAAGAAGATCGACGCCCTGATCGACTGGATGGTCAATGGCGCGCGTCCCGCCGCCAACGCCGTAGATATTATCGAGGGCATTTGCTCGCGCCTATTGGACGCGGGCGTCGCCGTCGACCGGTTCGGTTTGTTTATCTGGACGCTGCACCCCAACCTTACCGGTCGCCGATTCATCTGGAAATCCGGCGAAGGGGTAGACCGGGTGGATGCGCCAATGCAGTTGTTTTCAACCGAGATCTATACAGACAACCCGTTGCCCCGCGTCATCGAAACCAAGCAGACCATCCGCCGCCATCTGGAAGACCCCGATTGCCCGGATGACTACATCATCGTGGGCGAACTGCGTGAACAGGGGTTCACGGATTACCTGGCCCAACCGCTGATCTATATCAATGGTGATGCCCATGTCTGCACCTGGTCCTGCGCTGCGCCCGGCGGATTCTCGGACAGCGATCTGGCGATACTCGAGAAGGTGCGCGGGCCGCTGGCGCGGTTGACCGAGGCCTACATGCTGCGACTGGACGCTGCCAATCTTCTGTCGACCTATGTCGGACGCAACAGCGGGGTTCAGATTTTGGAGGGGCAGGTTCATCGCGGAGACGGTAACGAAATCGAGGCGGTCATCCTGTTCGCGGATCTGAAGAACTTTACGCAGCTATCGAACTCCGTGTTCGGTGACGCGCTTGTCCGGTTGCTGAACGACACGTTCGACTGCCTGGTTCCGCCGGTGATGAATCATGGCGGCGAGATCTTGAAATTCATGGGTGATGGGTTTTTTGCCATTTTCCCGACCGGTGATGATCTGCTGCCCGCGGCCCAGGTCATGGCCGCCATGGCTGCGGTCACTGATGGCCGACACCTGTTGTCAGAAGCGGAATTCGATCACAAATTGGGAGTACGCACAGCGATCCACCACGGCCGATTCCATTATGGGAATATCGGCGGCGGAGACCGGCTGGATTTCACCGCGATTGGCCCCGACGTGAACCTGGCTGCGCGCTTGCTGACAGCTGCAACTGAGCTAGACCATGACGATGTCCTGTCGGAAACCGCTGCGGCTCTGCTGCCGGGATCCTGCGAACAAATCGGAGTTGTTCCCCTGAAAGGGTACGAGGAAAACCAGACCGTCTGGCGAACCCGACCGGGCCCTGCCTGATCAGCTCTGCTTCGTAACCTGCGTAAAGTCCAGCTCGACCGGGGTTTCGCGGCCAAAGATCGAGACCGAAACCTTCAGCTTCTGGTTCTCGTCGTCCACACCTTCGACCATACCGTCGAAATCCTCGAACGGGCCGTCGTTGACCTTGACCTTCTCGCCCACTTCGAAAGTGATCATCAGCTTGGGCGCTTCTTCACCTTCCTGAACGCGGTTCAGGATCTGGTTCACCTCGGCGTCGCGCATCGGCATCGGGCGGCCTTGCGGGCCCAGGAAACCGGTGACGCGGTTGATCGAGTTCACAAGGTGATAGCCCTGATCGGACATTTCCATATGCACCAGAACGTAACCGGGCATGAAACGACGTTCGGTCGTGACCTTCTTGCCCCGGCGCACTTCGATCACCTCTTCGGTGGGCACCAGAACCTCATCGATATCGTCCTCAAGGCCCTGTTCGGCCACCGACGTGCGGATCTGCTCTGCGATCTTCTTTTCGAAATTCGAAAGAACGCTGACCGAGTACCACCGTTTCGCCATGAACCTGTCGTCCTTGTTTACCTTTGGGCCGCGACTGCGCCCGTCGTTGAAATTCTGTCACGTCACCCGGAATAAAAAGCGGCGCGCGGTCCGAATCGCCGCACGCCCATTCCGAATAGTCCCGCGTCACCTACTCTGACATCGCGCGGGGTGCAAGGGGTCAGTGGCGTCTGTGCCCGCCCAAACAGGCTTAGCTAAAGGCGCCAAGGATCAGCTGCAGACCGCCCCGAATACCCAGATCGACCAAAGCGAAGAACACGGCCGTCAGGGCCGCCATGATGAACACCATGACCGTGGTCAGCAGAACTTCGCGACGCGTCGGCCAGACGACCTTTGCAACCTCGGCACGGACCTGCTGAATGAACTGGATCGGATTCATAGTTGCCATTTGGCTTTGTTCTCTCTGCTAGCGGATGGGCCGGACATAACCGGGCATTGCGGCAATTTCAAGAGCGCTTGGCACCGCGTTTTACGGCTTGGGCTTATCGTCCCATTCATCGCTCAGGATGCGCCGGGCATCGCCCTCGGGGTCGTCATATTGGTTGGACCGGACGGTGTAGATGAATGCAACCAGCCCGACGCCGCCCAAAAGCAATGAAATCGGAATGAGATAGGCCAGAACTTCCATCAGATTACCTCAACCGCAATGCGTTCAGAGAGACGGTGATTGACGAGGTCGACATGGCGAGCGCAGCAATCAGGGGCGTCGCAAGGCCCGCCACGGCCAAAGGCACCGCAATCACATTGTAAACCGTGGCAATGCGGAAATTCTCGCGAATCCTCTTGGTCGCCTTGATCGCCGTATCGCAGGCGTCAGCGATAGGTGACAGATCATTGCCCAACAGCACGATATCCGACGCCACCCGCGCCGCATCAAGCGCCGACGCCGGAGAGATGGAAACATGCGCTGCAGCCAGCGCTGCGGTATCATTCAGCCCGTCCCCGACCATCAATACGCGACGACCTTGCGCATTCAACTCTTGAACCTTCGCCGCCTTTTCCTGCGGCAAGGCCTGAGCGAACCAGTTTTCAATGCCTAACTCGTCCGCCAGCGCCCGAACCGCACCTTCGGTATCACCCGAAATCAGGATGACCTCTTTCCCCGTCGCTCGGAAAGTTGCTACAGCCTCAGCCGCACCGGCACGAAGGCTGTCCACAAATGTGAACCGCATTGGCGGTTGTGATCCGACGACCAGCCATGCGGCGGTCTGCTCACCATCCTCACCGCCAACCCAGGCCGCGCGCCCCAATCGAACGCGTTGATCTCGATAAAACCCTTCAGTGCCAAAACCCGGCACCTCGGCTACCGCGCGCAGTGTGGCTGGCTTGATCCCCGCCTCACGCGCCGCGCGGGCAAGCGCGAGCGACAGGGGATGCGACGAAGCCTCGGCCAGCGCCAAAGCCACTTCGAGGTCAGCTCGCGAATGATCGCCCAGATTGGTCAACGCCGGTGCGCCCGAAGTGAGGGTGCCGGTCTTATCGAAAACGACTGTGTCGACCTCGGCCAGACGCTCCAGAGCCGTAGCGTGTTTGATCAGCATACCGCTGCGGAACAAACGCCCCGAGGCCGCAGTGGTAACCGCAGGCACCGCGAGGCCAAGCGCACAGGGGCAGGTGATGATCAGTACCGCCGCCGCGATGTTCAGAGCGGTGCGAATATCCCCGGAATAGATGTACCACCCCAGAAAGCTGAGCGCCGAGAGGATATGCACCCCAGGTGCGTAAAGCTTTGCGGCCTTGTCTGCCAGAGAGGTATAGCGCGACCGGCCCGACTCGGCGATGGCGACCAGATCGGCCATTTGGTGCAGCGAGGTATCCTCACCCACCGCCGTCACGCGGATCGTTAACGGTCCGGTCAAGTTGACCTCACCGGCGCTGACCGCCAGTCCTTCCTGCGCAAATACGGGCAGCGTTTCACCGGTCAGCAGCGAACGGTCCAGTTCGGATTGGCCTGAAACGATCTTGCCATCCACCGGCATCCTCCCGCCGGGTCTGACGAGCACCAGATCGCCCACCTTCAGCGTCGATACGTTCACTTCTTCCTCGATGCCATCAACCAGTCGGATGGCACGGGGAACTTCCAAAGCGGTCAGTTCCTCAGCAGCGGATCGGGCGACAGCGCGGGTGCGGTAGTCCAGATAGCGTCCGGCCAACAGAAAGAAGGTGAGCGTCAGGGCAGCGTCGAAATAGGCGTGCTCCCCGCTCAGCGTGGTTTCCCAAAGCGAGGTGACCAGCGCCAACAGGATCGCCAGTACGATTGGGACATCCATGTTCAGGCGGTGAACGCGCAGAGCGCTCCAGGCGTTGACAAAGAAGGGCTGAGCCGAGAACGCTATAGCGGGCAGCGCTATTGCCGCAGAAATCCAGTGAAACAAATCACGCGTCGCATCGGTCGCCCCGGACCAGACTGACACGGACAGCAGCATCACGTTCATCGAGGCAAACCCGGCCACCGCCAGCCGCATCAGCAGATCGCGCCCCGCCTTGTCGGTCTGCGTGGCCGATAGCGCTCCGGGGTCCAGTTCATGGGCTTCGTAACCTGCCCGCTCCAGCACCGGAATCAGATCCGCAGCCCGAATCTCAGGGGCGGCTTTGATCATTGCGCGCTTCAGAGTCAGGTTGACCCGCGCGTCTTCAACTCCGGGGTGGGCATTCAGTTCACGCTCAACTGTGGCGATACAGGCCGAACAGTGAATGCCCGGCAAAGAAAGCGCAATTTGCACGTCCTGTGGAACGGGCCGCGCAGGCTCAGCCGGGGCTGCAAGACAGCCCGGACAAGCGGCCGTGCCGGTGGGCGCTTGCGCAGTCATTGTGCTATCCCTTCACATACAGCGGCAGGCGCTGTGCAAATGCGGTGCCATCTTTGGCTTTGGCCACAAGCCGGATGTTCCAGTTGCCTTTGCCCAGCGCCGCCGGGGTCGAATAGGCAATACCGTCGAATGTGAAATCGGGTGCGAAATCATCTTTTACATGGGTCGCGCGCCCGACCACCGCCTGCAATTCCGCCACTTCAACGGGCGCGCCGGTCTGATCGGTGATGTGCAGCACCAGCAGACCGCCGGTGAGTTCGGCCTGTATCTCCCAGCCCAGCGCCTGTTGTTCCTGAAGGCGCTCGTTGAACTCCTGGCTGGCAACGTAGGAGTTCTTGACCTCAAGCCCCGGAAAGGTCTTCACCGCGCTGTAGGCAAGCACAAGGTTGACCGCGATGATCACGCCGAACGCAGCGACAAACACTGCAAGCGCGTGCTTTCCCGTGAATTGACGCTCTGCCATTCTCAGTTCCCTCGACCGTTGAACGTGGTGTCTTTGTATGCCCGCTCACTGCTCTCAAGATCTTCGACCCAGATACGAACAGAAGTGCTGTCCGCAGCGGCAGGTCCGGTGTCCTTCGACGCGGTGATATAGACGCGGGTCAATTGTGCCGTATCTGCGGCAACGATTACAGTGTCGCCCTCGATGCCCTCGATTTCAACTTGCAAAGCCGGATCGCCCGTCAGCGTCAGTTTGAATGGCCGCTCTTCGCCATGCTTGTTGCGCAGGCGCACGTCATAGGTGTTGCGGATTGTGCCGTCGGACAGTGTCACAAAGGTCGGGTTTCGCACAGGTGCGACCGTCAGATCGATATCCGAGCGAATGAACAGCGCAAACAACAGGGCAATACCGACCAGAGACCAAAGGGCCGTATAAAGGATCGTGCGCGGGCGCAGGATGTGTTTCCACACATTCTTGGGCGGGTGCCCTTCCCGTTCGCGCGTTTCATCGCTCAGCGCCATGTAGTCGATCAGCCCGCGAGGTTTGCCGATTTTGGCCATCATGTCGTCGCAGGCATCGATGCACAGCGCGCAGGTGATACACTCCAACTGCTGACCATCGCGGATGTCGATGCCGACGGGGCAAACATTGACACAGGCCATGCAATCGATGCAGTCCCCCAGTTCACTGTCGGCGGTGCGCTTGCCCTTGCCGCGCGGTTCGCCCCGCCATTCGCGATAACCAACGACCAGAGTGTCCTCATCCATCATTGCCGCCTGAATGCGGGGCCAGGGGCAGGCATAAATGCAAATCTGTTCCCGCGCGAAACCACCGAAGAAGAACGTGGTCGCGGTCAGGATCAGCATGGTGGTGTAGGCCACAGGATGGGCGTTGCCGGTCACCAGATCCCGCGCCAGTGTCGGAGCATCCGCAAAGTAGAAAACCCAGGCACCTCCTGTCGCCAGACCGATCAGAAACCAGGCGACCCATTTGGTCAGCCTCAGACGTACCTTACGAAAATCCAGTTTCTTCTGCCGATGCAGGCGCAATCGGGCATTGCGATCGCCCTCGATCCAGCGCTCTACAAGGATATAAAGATCGGTCCACACGGTCTGCGGGCAGGCATAACCACACCAGACCCGCCCCAACGCCGAGGTGAACAAGAACAGCCCCAGCCCGGCCATGATGAGCAGACCGGCGACAAAATAGAACTCATGCGGCCAGATTTCGACCCAGAAGAAATAAAAGCGCCGGTTCGCCAGATCCAGCAACACAGCCTGATCCGGCAAACTAGGCCCCCGGTCCCATCTGATCCACGGCGTCACATAGTAGATGCCGAGCGTTACCGCCATGATGATCCATTTCAGGTTCCGGAATGGACCGGAAACGCGCCTTGGGAAAATCGGCTCTCTGGCGGCGTAAAGGCTGGGGGTCGGGTTGGAATCGCTCACAGGCTGGCTCCGGAACTGGCTCTTCTGGATGTGTGTTCTTCCAGATCATAAGCATAGGAACTTTGACATGGGTCAAAACGCGCATCGTACAGACACCTTTTATCAGGTTTCACGCGCCTGTCGCCTTAACCACGAAACAAAGGTCTTAACGGCGGGTCTAAGTGCCGTATTTAACGTTACAATATGGTATCCGTGCGCGTCAGGCTCGGCATAGAGTTCGACGATGCGGCCAGCCTTGATGTCAGGCTCGACGAAATGTCGCACGGTTACTGTGACCCCCTGCCCCGCGCGCAAGCCATCCAAGACCAGATTGCCCGGCAGTTCGGTGCGCCCTGCACCACGTTCCGGGCCAGCGCCATGTTCAGCAAGCCAGGTTGTTGCCTCGGTGGTGCCAATCTCCTCCAGCCACGGCAGCTGGGCCAGCTCTGACGGTGACCAGGACGTCTGGCCACCCAACAGCTTCGGAGCGGCAACAATAACCACCGGCGACTGCAGCAACATCTCGGATTGGACACCGGCCCAACCGCCCGGCCCATAACGAATTGCAATGTCGACGCCGCCCGGTCGCAACTCAACAACTTCGGCGGAGGGGTCGAGGATCAGGTTCACCTCGGGGTGGGATTGGCGGAACGCCGGAAGACGCGGCATCAGCCAGGACGCGGCAAATGACGATGTCAGCGACACATGCACAGGACGATCGTGACCGGATCTAGCCAGATCGCCTACAGCGGCCTCAATCGCTCCGAAACCAAGTTGCAGCGCACGGGCCAGATGCTCACCTTCTGCAGTCAAGGTAAGCGCCTTGCCGGTGCGATCCAGCAGGGCGGCGCCCAGATGCTTCTCAAGCAGCCGCAACTGCTGACTTATCGCAGCATGACTGACATTCAACGCATTGCCAGCGTCGACAACATTTCGCTTTTCCGCAAAGGCTGTAAAAGCCCTGAGTGACGCCAACGGGGGTAGCGAGAGCCAATCCATATGTAATCCATACTTACACAATGCAAGGGTTATTGAGTCGCATTTCGCGGCCCGAAGGTCAATCATCTAAGCAGAGACACACTTGCATAGGAGGCAAGCCATGCTGACCGTTTTTGCCCGGTCCTTCCTGACCGCAACCCGGATCAACGCACCCCATATCCATGACGCGCCGAAACCGGTCCGTCGCAAACGCCGCTGGCTGCCTGAAGGTCACTGGTGGAAAGAAAATCCGCGCGGCATCGATTTGAACGAACTTTGATCGGGGTCGGCAACTGGACCCGGGCCTTGCGTGGCCCTAAGGTTTGAAAGTCGGCACCGGCTGTTCTGGAAACGCGCGAACAGATGGAACAGCCGGTGCCTCAGCCTTCGGGCGGGAGACCGCCCGGAGGTGTTCTATTATCTTACTGACCGCCACCCAATTGGTGGACGTAAGCTGATACGGCGCGGATCTGCGCGTCGGTCAGACGGTTTTCCCACGATGGCATGACACCAAAGCGGCTGTTGGTGACCGTCTCGGTCAGAGCCTCTTCACTACCGCCAAAGAGCCAGATCGCGTCGGTCAGGTTGGGCGCGCCCTGGAAGATGTCACCTGTGCCGTCTTCGCCATGGCAAGCCGCGCAGTTGTCTTCAAAGACAACTTTGCCCGCCTGCGCCGCTGCATCGTCAGTCTGCGCATTGGTCAGGGACATGACATACTGAACCACCTGAGTGATCTCATCATGTTCAAGAATTTCACCAAAGGCCGGCATCTCGGAATAGCGCGCATCGTCGCTTTCCTCGTTCCGGATACCATAGGCAACGGTGTACTCGATATCCTCGAGCGAACCGCCCCAAAGCCATGCGTCGTCCAACAGGTTCGGGAAACCCGGCGCACCCTGCGCACCCGAACCGTGGCACTGCGCGCACCAGGTCCGGAACACGGCGCCGCCAGCGTTCACTGCGTATTGCTGCAGCTCGGTATCCTTGGCGATGTCTTCCAGTGAGGTTTCCACCAGCTTGGCATTCCAGGGGGCGTTTGCCTCTTCGAACGCAACCATTTCCTGTTGCACCAGCTCGCGGGAGGACCAGCCCAGCACACCGGCGGTTGCCGATTGAACCAAAGGCCATGCGGGGTACATGATCGTGTAAATCACACCCCAGATGATGGTGGCGTAGAAGGTCCACAACCACCAGCGCGGCATCGGGTTGTCAAACTCTTCGATCCCGTCCCAGCTGTGGCCGGTGGTGTTTGGATCGCCCGGCTGTTTTTCAGGTGTCTTGCTCATTGCCGCGCCTCCTTGGATGTGGCGGGTTTGTCTTGCTGAGGCGCAGGGGCATCAGCGTGCCGGAACGGGATATTGGCAGTGTCCTTGTATTCTTTGCTGGCACCGGGGCGAAAAACCCAGATGACGATGCCAACGAAGAAGGCGAACAGGACCAGCAACATCCAGCTATCTGCGAACTGCCTGAGGAGTGTGTATTCTTCCATCACGATCCTCCTTAACGACTTGCGTCCGGGGTGAAGGTCGAGAAATCGACCAACGTGCCCAGCATCTGCAGATAGGCAACCAGCGCATCCGCTTCCGTCAATTCGGGCTGACCATCGAAGTTGCGCACGTTCACCTTGTCACCATACCGTTCCAGCAGACCGTCATAGTCGCTGTCCGGATCGGCCTGAGCGCGGAAGTCGGCTTGTGCGTTCTCCAGCATCTCATCGGTATAGGGCGTGCCAACCATTGCATTCGCAGCCATGATGTCACCGATGTATTTGCCGTCGATCTTGCGATGTTCGAGGAAGCCGTATTTCGGCATCACCGATTCCGGGACCACCGATTGCGGATCACGCAGGTGATCGACCTGCCACTGGTCCGAATAACGGCCGCCCACACGCGCCAGATCAGGTCCGGTCCGTTTGGAGCCCCACTGGAACGGGTGGTCATACATCGATTCAGCCGCCAGCGAGTAGTGGCCATAGCGTTCAACCTCATCCCGCATCGGGCGGATCATCTGGCTGTGGCAGGTGTAGCAGCCTTCACGGATGTAGATCTCGCGCCCGGCCATCTCCAAGGGGGTGTAAGGGCGCATGCCCTCCACCTTCTCAATGGTGTTCTCAAGATAGAACAGCGGGGTGATCTGAACGATGCCACCGATGGTTACGACCAGGAAGCTGAAGATCAGCAGGAGGGTCGCGTTGGTCTCGAGGATCTTATGTTTGTCGAGAATTGCCATTGCTCCGGCCCTCCCTCTATTCAGCCGGGACCGCGACGGTCAGGCTGGCCTCTTTGGCCGGTGCCTTACGCACAGTCATCCACAGGTTGTAGCACATGATCAGCGCACCAGCGACGAACAGAACACCGCCCAGCGCACGCACCACATACATCGGGAACTTGGCCGCCACGGTGTCGGCGAACGAGTTCACCAGGAAGCCGTTGGCGTCCACTTCACGCCACATCAGGCCTTCCATGATACCGGTGACCCACATCGACGCAGCGTAGAGCACGATGCCAATGGTGGCGAGCCAGAAGTGCCAGCTGACCATCTGCAGCGAGTACAGACGCTCGCGCTTCCACAGGACCGGCACCAGGAAGTACAGCGCCCCAAAGGTGATCATGCCGTTCCAGCCCAGCGCGCCCGAGTGCACGTGACCAATGGTCCAGTCGGTGTAGTGGCTCAGCGAGTTGACCGCACGGATCGACATCATCGGACCTTCAAAGGTGGACATGCCGTAGAAGCCGACCGAAATCACCATCATCCGGATCACCGGGTCGGTGCGCAGCTTGTCCCATGCGCCTGACAGGGTCATCAGACCGTTGATCATACCACCCCAGGACGGCATCCACAGCACGACCGAGAACACCATACCCAGCGTCGAAGCCCAATCCGGCAGCGCGGTATAGTGCAGGTGGTGCGGACCGGCCCAGATATACAGGAAGATCAGCGCCCAGAAGTGAATGATCGACAGCTTGTAGCTGAACACCGGACGCTCGGCCTGTTTCGGGATGAAGTAGTACATCATCCCCAGGAAACCGGCGGTCAGGAAGAAGCCCACTGCGTTGTGGCCGTACCACCACTGGATCATGGCGTCTTGCACGCCCGACCAGACGATGACCGATTTCGAGCCCCAGATGCTGACTGGGATGGTCATGTTGTTGACCAGATGCAGCATTGCGACGGTGACGATGAAAGCCAGATAGAACCAGTTGGCCACGTAGATGTGGGGCTCTTTCCGCTTGATGATCGTGCCGAGGTAAACGGCCAGATAGGCCACCCAGACAACGGTCAGCCACAGGTCAACATACCATTCGGGTTCCGCATATTCTTTCGACTGCGTTCCACCCAGCAGATAACCGGTTGCAGCCAGCACGATGAACAGCTGATAGCCCCAGAATACGAACCACGCCAGGTTGCCGCCCCACAGGCGCGCGGCGCTTGTGCGTTGAACCACGTAGAACGACGTTGCGATCAGCGCGTTGCCGCCAAAGGCGAAAATCACCGCAGATGTGTGCAAGGGCCGCAACCGGCCAAAGTTGGCATAGCCCTGCGCCCATTCGAAGTTTAGTGCGGGAAAGGCCAGCTGGAACGCAATGAAGGTTCCCGCCAGGAACCCGACCACACCCCAAAAGGCGGTCGCGATCACGCCGTAGCGGATCACGTCATCCATGTACTCCGCCGAGCGATCTACAAGAATATCTGGCTCATCGGTGTTTCTAAGCGTCCAGATGAACAGGCCACCGGCGATTAACATCACCAGTATTGCATGCACCTGATACGCCAAATCCCGTGCATAATTGGACCCGATCGCGGCGAATACCACAACCAGCCCAAGCACGATCAGCTTGATGTAATTTGACATATTGCGTCCCTTTGCCATGCCCCGCGCGATTCTTCACGCCGCGCGAAACCCATTTGACTGCATGCTGTAATGCAGCGAGGCTAATTCTGCTGCTTTGATCTGTATCAAGACAAGCCCCTGTTTTCTGTGAAAGGTATTTCAAGAAACGGATGTGTGCGCACCGCAGGAAGCGGCGCTGGAATCAAGAGGGCGACATGGCATTCAAATCCCTGCTTACGGTCATGACGGAAACCAAACTGTGTCAGGCGGCTCTAGCGCAGATGGTAGCGCTGGCAGACGCCCAGGACGCCCATGCCGAGGCCTTGTGTCTGGGGGTTGATCGCAGTCAGACCGGTTACTACTACGCGGGCGCCAACGCGCTGATTTTGCAAGAAACCTTGAACCGCGCCAATGCCGAGGCGGATCAAATCCTTACCTACGCTCAGGACTATCTGGGCAAATCAGGGGTGCGCTGGACGGCAGAAAACGGTGTCGCACAGATTGCCGATATCGGGCGTCATGTCGCCCGGCGGGCGCGGTTCTCCGATCTCGTGATCCTACCTCGCCCTTACGGCAAGGACCGCGACGCCGAGGCCGAGCCGATTGTCGAGGCCGCCATGTTCGAAGGGCACGCCCCGGTTCTGCTTGTCCCTGATGATGCAAAACCCGTCGCGTCGCCGGGCACTATAATGATTGGCTGGAACGAAAGCATCGAGGCGATGCGGGCCATTCGCAGTGCCTTGCCGTTTCTGAAAAGGGCCGAGCTGGCCCGAATCGTTGTCATCGACCCGCCACGCCACGGGCCCGACCGTTCTGACCCCGGTGGGCTGCTGTCGCAAATGCTGGCGCGGCACGGCGTGAAATGTGAGATTGACGTGCTGAGTAAGACCATGACTCGCGTCTCTGACATCCTCAACCGCCATGCGGCTGATACCGACGCGGATATGATCGTGATGGGGGCTTACGGCCATTCGCGCTTCCGCGAAGCCATTTTGGGCGGCGCAACGCGCAATATGCTGGAACAATCGGCCGTGCCGGTATTCCTGGCCCACTAGATAGCGCTGATTTGCGAACAAAAGCCGCCCGGGCTAGGGCGGCTTTTTTGGTCAGGCCTTACGGATCAGGCCGATCAGGAACAGCAAGATTACTGCACCGATGGTGGCAAAGATTATCGAAGAGATGAAGCCCCCGCCAACGGCAAACCCGAGCGCCGGAAAAATCGTACCAGCCAGAAACGCCCCCACAATACCGACGATGATATTGCCGATCAGGCCAAAGCCGCGCCCCTCCATGATCTTGCCCGATAACCAACCGGCTATCGCGCCGATGAACAGCATCGCCAACAATCCGCTGAATTCCATGCTTTGCTCCTAACTATGCGGACCCATACCGCCCTGAGTGACCTCAGACCAGAAAACCGCCATCCGTATCGTCGCCCGCCTCTTCCATCAGGCGCCCCATATCGGGAATTGTGACGTGTCGCTTACCTTCAAGCGAGATCACCTGATCTTTTTTCAACGCGGATATCTGGCGACTCACGGTTTCCAGCGTCAGCCCTAGATAATCTGCCATCGCTTCCCGCGTCAGCGGCAGATCGAACACAATGGGCCCGGTCATGCCGGATTTGTGAATCGACGCGTCCCGGCGAGCGATGATCGACAGCAGGCTGGCGATCTTTTCTCGCGCGGTCTTGCGCCCCAGAACCAGCATCCACTCGCGTGCCGCATCCAGCTCGTCCAGTGTCATCTGCAGCAACCTCTGGGCGATATGAGGCGTTGTAACCATCATCTCTTCAAAGGGCTTTTTACGGAAACAGCACATCACCAGATCGGTGGTTGCCACAACATCATACGGCGCGCAGTCACGACCCGGACGCCCGACAAAATCGCTGGGCAGCAACAGGCCGACCATTTGGGTCCGCCCGTCCTCCATCGTCTGTGTCAGAGAGGCGATTCCCGACACAACCGACCCGACAAAACTCATTGGGTCACCGGACCAGATGATGGTCTGACCGGCCTCAAAACTGCGATAATATTTAATATCTTCAAGCTCTTCGAGCTCGTCTTTGTCACAATGAGCACATACTGCTCGATGCCGGATCGGGCAATCGTCACAGTTTGAGTGCTCATGCACGGCCTTGAGTGTCATTCGCGCTTCCACTTGATCTCGGTCAAAGTATCTGAGCCCCCCTAGGTATAGCCCTACCGGTATGACAATAAAACCTCAATTGGCACGGCTTGGACTTTTTGACGCGAAGGTACCGCGTTATACAAGCTATCCCACCGCCCCCCATTTCAACAATGACGTGGGGGCCGATCTCTTTGGCGACTGGATTTCCGGGCTGGCGCCAGGAAGCTCCGTTTCGCTCTATGTTCATGTTCCTTTCTGCCGCAGACTTTGCTGGTTCTGCGCCTGCCGAACGCAGGGCACGCAGACCGATAATCCGGTCATCGCCTATGTGGACGTGCTGAAAGCCGAGTTGGACTTGCTTGCCGCACACCTGCCCGAAGGTGTCACCTTGTCGCGCCTGCACTGGGGTGGTGGTACGCCGACCCTGTTGAACCCCGACCTGATGCGGGATCTGGCGGGCCGGATTCTGGACATCGTTCCGCTTGGTCCAGATGCTGAGTTCTCGGTTGAGATCGACCCGAATGAAATTGATGAGGCTCGACTGGATGCCCTGGCCGAGGCGGGAATGAACCGCGCCTCGATCGGGGTGCAGGATTTCGACGATGAGATTCAAAAGACCATCGGCCGTATCCAAAGCTATGACACCACGCGCGATGCGGCGAACATGATCAGGGCGCGCGGTATCAAAAGCCTGAACGCCGATATCCTCTACGGTCTGCCGCACCAGACCAAGGCGCGCATGACCGAGAGCGTGCAAAAGCTGCTGTCGCTGAACCCGGATCGGGTTGCATTGTATGGGTATGCGCATGTGCCGTGGATGGCCAAACGTCAGCAGATGATCCCTTCGGACGCTCTGCCCACGCCGGAACAACGGCTGGAGCTGTTCGAAACCGCGCGCCGTCTGTTCCTGTGGGACAAATACGCCGAGATCGGGATCGACCACTTTGCCACTCAGGAAGACGGGCTCACCCGCGCATTGCGCGCCGGGCGGCTCAAGCGGAACTTCCAGGGCTATACCGATGATCAGGCCCCGGTTCTGATCGGTTTGGGGGCCAGTTCGATCTCGCGCTTCCCGCAGGGCTATGCACAGAACGCATCTGCCACATCGGTCCACACCAAAGCCATCCGCGAGGGGCGCTTTTCGACCGCGCGCGGGCATTTGTTCAAAGGTCAGGATATCCTGCGCTCGCGTCTGATCGAAGCGCTGATGTGTGATTTCCGGATCGATTCGGCTGAGATACGGCGGGATCACGATATCTCGGCCTCAGAGCTGCGGCAGATGTACACCACCGCCAACGCAGCCTTTGACGGATTGTTGCGCGTGGACGATTCCGGCCTGTTCATTCCTCCCGAGGCGCGCGCCCTGACACGCATGATCGCCCGCAGTTTTGACGCATATGACCTGAGCAAAGCCGGGCATAGTTCGGCGATCTGATACTTTTTTCGCGGGCCGTGTACCGGCCCGCGCCATTCACACTGGCACAGGGGCTTGACGCACGCCTTCGGTTTTCTCCACACTCAAAGGGTAGAGAGGCTCACCTCTTTGCAGCCTGAGGCAGGCGAATTCGCAGACAGATTTTTGCCGACGCACCCGCGTTCGACAGCCCCTTTCGTGCAGCGATTCTGCAACCTGAAAGAGGGACAGCACCTATGCGCGTTTTTACCGTCCTCGGCCCCAGCCAATCGGGCAAAACCACCCTGGTCGAGGCCATAAGCCGCCTCGACGACCGGCCCACCACATTCGATGTTTCCGGAACCGTGCATTTGCACGGTTTTTCTTATCTGGACGAGCCATGGTGCGCGATTGACGTGGACGGAGGCAGCGATGCGCTTGCCTATGTCGGCCCCGCAATGGCCATCTCGGACGCTGCCGTTGTGGTGGTGCCACCTGACCCCGACGCCGCCGTGCTCTGCGCGCCCTATCTGCGACTGGTCGAAGAGGCAGGCGTTCCCTGTTTCCTGTTCATCAACCGGATGGACAGCCCCAATGGCCGTATCCGAGACATCGTGGCGGCGCTACAGACCTATTGCACGCATCACATCGCGCTGCGGCAGGTTCCCATCCGTGATGGCGACACGATCATCGGCGCGGTTGACCTGATCTCGGAGCGGGCATGGAAGTATCAGGAGGGGCAGCCCTCGGCGCTGATCGAATTGCCGCAATCGGTCGAAGATCGCGAGCAGGAGGCGCGCACCGAGCTGCTGGAAACCCTATCGGATTTCGATGACAACCTGCTGGAGCAACTGATCGAGGACAAACAGCCGCCCAGCGCCGAAATTTACGATCTAGCCGCACAGGTGCTGCAAAACCACCAGCTGATTCCCGCCTGCCTTGGCGCGGCGAGCCATGGCAACGGTCTGACGCGGCTGATGAAAGCGCTGCGTCATGAGGCCCCGGAATTCAATATCGCCGCCGACCGCGATGAAGCCGAAGACAGCGCCCGGGCCATTGCGGGTTTCGCGGATGTGAAGAAGCATATCGGAAAAATCATCGTCCTGCGCGGGTTGGGGGACGGCGTCAAAGCGCATGAGTCTCTGGGGGGTGAAACAGTCGGAAACCTGACCTCTCTGGATGCCAAAACCCAGATCAGCACATTGGAAGCTGGTCATATCGGGCTGGCGGTGAAATCGGACCACCTGAACCCCGGCTTTATCTACGACAGTGCTTCGGCGACTCCGTTGCCGGAATGGGCTTCGTCGCACCCGGCAGCACATCGTCAGGTGGTCTCGCCCGCGCATGAGCGGGACGACGTACGCCTATCGAACGCACTGACGCGATTGGTGGAGATCGATCCGGGCCTGCATCTGGCGCAGGATGAACTGAGCGGCCATTCCGTTTTGGGCTCACAAGGCCCACAGCATATGCGCAGGGTGACGGCAAAACTTGCCGAGGATTTCGGGATCGAGATTGAGGCTGACGTCGCTGAAACGGCCTATCGCGAAACCATTCGTACAAAGGTCGAACACCGCCACCGCCATCGCAAGCAATCCGGTGGTGCCGGGCAGTTTGCGGATGTGGTAATCTCGATCGCGCCGCTGCCGCGCGGCTCCGGGTTCCAGTTCGAAGAGGTGGTCAAAGGCGGCGCGGTGCCCCGAAACTACATCCCTTCGGTGGAACATGGGGCCAAGGACGCTCTGGTCGAAGGTCCCGAAGGTTTCCCCGTCGTCGACGTCAAAGTGACGCTGAGCGACGGCAAGCACCATAATGTGGACAGCTCTGACTATGCCTTCCGCACGGCAGGCAAGAACGCCGTGCGCGAGGCACTGCCCGAAGCCAAGCCCGTGGTCTTGCAACCCATCCTGAATGCCGAGATTCACCTGCCTTCGATCTTTGTCGGGGATCTGGTGCCAACGATCAGTTCGCTGCAAGGGCAAGTTCTGGGCTTTGAGGGCAATCCGAACGCCTCGGGCTGGGAGATTTTCAACGCCCAGTTGCCCGCCGTGGCCGAGGATGAATTACACCGGACATTGGCCAGTGCCACCCGAGGCACCGGCTGGGTCAAACTACAGTTCGACCATTACGAAGAGCTGCGCGGCCCGGTTCCAAAATCCGCAAAACGCGAGGAACTGGCCTGAACCATTGGCGGTGGGCTGCGCTCAGCCCGCCGCTGCAATCAACTCGCGGGTATAGTCCGTCTGAGCGTTTTCAAACAAATCCTCGGCCGCGCCCATTTCGATCACGTCGCCGTTCCGCATGACGATGACGTTGTGGGACATTGCGCGCACAACCTTCAGATCGTGGCTGATGAACAGGTAGGCCAGACCGTATTTCCGTTGAAGATCACGCAGCAGATCGACGATCTGCACCTGCACGGTCATATCCAGCGCGCTGGTCGGCTCGTCCAGCACCAGCAGCTTGGGCCGCAGCACCATGGCGCGCGCAATCGCAATGCGCTGGCGCTGACCGCCCGAGAATTCATGCGGGTAACGGTCCATCGCAGCGGGGTCGAGCCCCACCTCGGTCATCACTTCTGCCACCAGCTCTCGCGGGGCGCGATGCGGGTCAACCTTGTGGATCGCCAGCCCTTCGGCAATGATCTGCATGCAGGTCATGCGCGGGCTGAGGCTGCCATACGGATCCTGAAACACGATCTGCATATCCTTGCGCAGCCGCCTGAGTTCACGCGTGGACCAGCGGCGCACATCCTGGTCACGGTAGGCAATGCCCCCCTCAGAGGCGATCAGCCGCATGATCGCCAGCGCCAGCGTGGTCTTGCCCGAACCGCTTTCGCCCACAATCCCCAGCGTTTCACCCGCACGGACGCTGAGTGTCGCGTCATTAACAGCCTTCACATAGCCGACGGTCCGCTTCAAAAACCCCCGCTGGATCGGGAACCAGACCTTCAGGTGGTCGGTGCGCGCCACTTCTTCGGCATCCGGAGCCACCGGATCGGGTTGCCCCGCAGGCTCTGCCGCCAGCAGCTTGCGCGTATAGGGGTGCTGCGGGTTGTCGAAGATCTCGGCCGTCACACCGGTTTCGACGATCTCGCCATCTTTCATGACGCAAACCCGGTCGGCGATGCGGCGCACGATGCCAAGGTCATGAGTGATGAACAGCATCCCCATGTTCTCAGTCTTCTGCAGATCCGCCAGCAGCTCCAAAATCTGTGCCTGAATGGTCACGTCCAGCGCGGTGGTTGGTTCATCCGCGATCAGGATGTCTGGCTTATTGGCCAGAGCCATCGCGATCATCACCCGCTGCCGTTGGCCGCCCGACAATTGATGCGGGTAGCTGTCCAGACGCTCTTCGGGGTCGCGAATGCCGACCTTGGTCAACAGTTCGACAATCCTGCCCCGCGCCGCATCACCAGACACGCCCTGGTGCAAGGCCAACGATTCTGCCATCTGCTTCTGGATCGCATGCAACGGATTGAGCGAGGTCATCGGTTCCTGAAAGATAAAGCTGATGTCGTTGCCGCGTACGTCCATCAGCTTGTCCTCGGACGCGCCAATCATTTCGTCACCATCATACTGGACCGAGCCCTCGACGATTGCGCTGTCGCCCAGCAATGAGACCGTGCTGAGCGCCGTTACCGACTTGCCTGAGCCAGATTCACCCACCAGTGCAACCGTTTCACCGCGATCTACGGTAAAGGACACGCCCTTGACTGCGGCCGATACCTGCCCGTCCTGCCGGAACGATACCTTGAGGTTGTTTACATCCAGCAGGCTCATGAAAAGGTCTTTCTGGGATCAAACGCGTCGCGCACACCTTCAAAGATGAAAACCAGCAGCGACAGCATGATAGCAAAGGTGAAGAACGCGGTGAAGGCCAGCCACGGGGCTTGAAGGTTCTGTTTCGCCTGTAAGGTGAGCTCTCCCAGCGACGGGGCCGAGGATGGCAGGCCAAAGCCAAGGAAGTCCAAAGAGGCCAACCCGCCGATGGTGCCGGTCACGATGAACGGCATGAAGGTCAGCGTTGCCACCATTGCATTGGGCAGCATGTGGCGGAACATGATGGTCATGTTGCCAACACCCAGCGCCCGCGCTGCACGGACATATTCCAGATTGCGCGCGCGCAGGAACTCGGCCCGCACAACACCGACCAACCCGGTCCAACTGAACAGGATCATCAACGCCACCAGCAACCAGAAACTTCGGCCCAGAATGGCAAACATGATGATGATCACATAGAGCGACGGGGTTGCGGACCAGATCTCGATAATCCGTTGAAAGATCAGGTCCAGCCATCCGCCAAAGAACCCCTGAATTGCCCCGGCAAAGATGCCGATCAGGCTGGCCACACCGGTCACGATCAGGGTGAACAGGATCGACAGGCGGAAGCCATAGATTACACGGGCCAGCACATCACGCTTGGTGTCATCGGTGCCCAGCAAGTTCTGTCCATTGGGCGGCAGGGGGGCAGCACCGGGACGGTCAACGCTGGTATTGAACGAATACGGGATCAGCGGCCATATAGCCCAACCGCGCTCGAACCCGTCGGCCTGAAAAGTGCCCGCTTTGATTTCATCGATGATGCCTTCGGGATCGTCGAAACACTGATCCAGACCACCGCTATCAATCAGGCACATGACCTCGGGGTCGCGGTAGATGGCTTCGGTCTGGAAATCGCCACCAAACTCTGTCTCGGCGTAAAAGTTGAAGACCGGCATGTAGAACTCGCCGCGGTATTTCACGAGGATCGGTTTGTCATTTGCAATGAACTCGGCAAACAGCGAAAGGCCGAACAGCACCGAAAAGATGATCAGTGACCAGAACGCCCGGCCATTGCGCCGGAAATTGCGCCAACGGCGCTGATTGAGAGGGGAGAGTGCCATTTATCCCTCCCGCTTTTCGAAATCGATACGCGGGTCGACAAGCACATACATCAGATCGCTGATGATGCCGACGACCAAACCCATCAGGCCGAAGATGAAGAGCGTGCCGAAGATTACGGGATAGTCGCGCGCCACTGCAGCCTCAAAGCCCAACCGGCCCAGACCATCCAGCGAGAAGATGGTTTCGATAATGATCGATCCACCAAAGAACACACCGATGAACACTGCAGGGAAACCCGCGATCACGATCAGCATCGCGTTACGGAAAACGTGTCCATACAGCACCTTGCGCTCGCTCAGCCCCTTGGCGCGGGCGGTCATCACATATTGCTTCTTGATCTCATCCAGAAACGAGTTCTTGGTCAGCAATGTGAGCGTCGCAAAGGCTGAGATCGTCAGGGCGATGATCGGCAGGGCGATGTGCCAGAAGTAATCGGCGATCTTGCCAAACAGGCTTAGGCTGTCCCAATTGTCCGAGGTCAGCCCGCGCAGCGGAAAGATCTGCCAATAGGACCCACCGGCGAACAGCACCAGCAGCAGGATGGCGAACAGGAATCCGGGGATCGCGTAGGCGACAATGATGGTGCCGCTGGTCCATGTGTCGAAGGTCGAGCCATCCTTGATCGCTTTGCGAATACCCAGCGGGATCGAAACCAGATAGGCGATCAGCGTGGACCACAGGCCCAGCGAGATCGACACCGGCATCTTTTCCAGCACCAGATCGATCACGCTGATCGAGCGAAAATAGCTCTCGCCAAAATCCAGCGTCAGATAGTTGCCCATCATGGTCAAAAACCGTTCCACCGGTGGCTTGTCGAACCCGAATTCCTTTTCAAGCTCTTCGATGAACTCCTTGGGCAGACCGCGCGCGCCGATATATTCGCTGTCCGATCCGAAGGTCTCTTCTGCCGGCGCACCTTCGCCACCCGCAAAACCCGCGAACACGTCGCCCTCACCCTGCATCTGGGCGAGGATTTGCTCGATCGGACCACCCGGCACAAACTGCACCAGCGTGAAGTTGACGATCATTATTCCCAACAGCGTCGGTATGACCAACAGCAGCCGGCGAAGAATATACGCTCCCAAATCTGTTACCTCACGGCGCCTGCAGCTTTCAGTTTCTGGTACTTCTCTTCATTGAACCACCAGAAGTCAAACTGCCCGACGGCCAATGGCGGTAATTCTTCGGGATGTTCGAACATATCGTAATAGGCAACCCATGTATCCGACACATAGCCGGTCGGCACCTGAATGCGCAGATACCGCAACACGCGATCCAGCGATTTCAGCGCCGCGATTTCCTCTTCGCGCGATTTCGTGTCCAGCGCGGCATCGATGATTGCATCGACCAACGGGCTCTGCAGCGATTGCGGATTGTACGACGAGACCACTGCGGTTTCGGCCCCATAGGATTGTTTCAGCCCGGTTCCGGCCTCAAGGAAGGATTGGTTGCGGAAAAAGATCATGTCGAAATCTTTGTCGTAATACCGCTGGATCCACTGGGCGCTGTCGATTTTCTCAACCGTGACAGACACACCGAAACTCTCCAGATTTTGGGCATAGGTCGTGACGATGGCCTCAGCCGTATCCGAGGATGCGGCGCTGAGCATGATGGTGATTTCCATCGGCTTGCCATCTGCGTTTTGAAGCTTTCCGTCACCGGACACTGTCCAACCGGCCTCTTCCAGCAGCTTCAATGCGGTGCGTTTGTTGCGGCGATCCACGGTGCGGCTGGCATCCGAGCTATGGGCACGCACTGCTTCCTGGGTGAAAATCTCATCCGGAACAAGATCACCCAGCGATTTCAGGAAAGCGACCTCCTGCTCGGTTGGCAATCCATCGGCTGCGACCTCGGAATTTTCGGCGAAGGAATGGCGTTGTTCGGTCAGCCCGTATTGCAGGGATTCCGAAGTCCATTCGAAGTTGAACGCCAGACCCAGAGCCTCGCGCACCTTGATGTCGGTGAACGGCTCGCGTTGCATGTTGAATATGAACCCCGACGGTGAAGGTGGCGTCATCACCGGAATACTCTCGCGCTTCACATATCCTTTTTGAACCGCCGGGAAATCATACCCGGTCGCCCATTTCTTTGTGCTTCCCTCTGCCCGGAACGTGTAAATTCCGGCTTTGAATGCCTCGAACTCGGCCGCATCATCCGCAAAGTACTCAACCCGGACGGTTTCGAAATTGTGTCGCCCCACGTTGATCGGTAGATGCCAGCCCCAATAATCGAGGTTTCGCCGATAAACGATGTAACGGTTCAACTCGAAATCATCGACGACATATGGGCCGCTGCCCATCGGCGTCTGCAGGCTTTGTTTGTCGAGTCTTTCACCGGTTCGCTCATACCATTCCTTGGAGAAAACAGGCGTCCCGCCAACCTGCGAGATCAGCGACCGGCGCGATATTCCATCAACAAAGTTGTACTTGATCGTATGATCATCAATGATTTCGTAGCCTTCGATCCGCTGACTGACCGCACGGGCATAGCTGCGAATTCCCTGCTCCAGAAACAGATCATGCGTGAACGCGGCGTCATGCGCAGTCAACGGTGTGCCATCCGCAAACCGGGCCTCGGGGCGCATGTAGAAAATGCACCATTCCTTGGTGCTGGGGTACTCGACGGCCTCAGCCAAAAGCCCATAGGTTTCGGTGATGGAATCCGCCGGCGAGACCGAGCCAAATGGACTGTCCCCGAACATGCTCTCCGCGATCAGACCCGAATAGAGACCCGCCTTTCCCTGCCAGTTAAACCGGTTCATTCCATCGAAGGTGCCGCGTGTGGCGACGGAAATCTCACCGCCAACCGGTGCGTTCGGGTTCACATAGTCGAAATGCGCGAAGTCTGGTGGATACTTTAGGTCCCCGAAATAGGAGTATCCGTGCGCGCGGATTATCTTCTCGCTGTCTTCACCAGCCGCAAGGGCACCTCTGAAGTTCGGAGCGACCGCCGCCAAAGCGCTTCCGGTCAATAGTTGCAGGGCAGTGCGTCGCTTGATTTTGCTGCGATCCGGCCAATTGCGTTCCTTTTTCATACCCGCCTCTCCTCCAACTCTCTGGACGTCTTAATGCGCCTGGATCTAGCTAAAGGTCCAGCACTGTCAGTTGCAAGTTTAGAATGCGTGAACGCTTTGTGAAGTTCTTCTCAGACAAAAAATAAAGCCGCTGCGTGATGCAGCGGCTTTGAATTCGGTCCGATTGATCAGCAGATCAGTTGCCGATGGTCTGCAGATAAGCAATCAGATCGGCGCGGTCCTGCGGCTTTTTCAAGCCCGCAAAGCTCATGGATGTGCCCGAGATGTAGCTGCTGGGCCTGGTCAGGAACGCATCCAGCGCTTCGGGCGTCCAGTTGCCGCCATGGGCCTGCATTGCCGGCGAGTATCCGGTGAAGCCATTGGCCGACGCGACCGGGCGGTCAACGATGCCGTACAGATAGGGGCCGGTGCCGTTGGCGCCATCTTCCAGCTTGTGGCACGCGGTGCATTTGCGGAAAACTTTTGCACCTTTTTCAGGATCAGCAGCGGCCAGAATTTCCTCAAACACAACTTCTTCGCCGTCAGCGCTTTCGCCTGCGCTTTCGGTTTCGATAACGTAGGAAGCCTCAGCATGATGTTTGTCGGTGCTATAGAGGACATCCGCCCCCCATTTTGCCAGAAGCAGCACCAGGAAGGTGCCAAACAGGCCGGCTGCGGCCTTGGTAACTGTCATCGTGTCGAACATTGATCGCGAGTCCATTTCAGCTGTCTGCGGGGTGTCTAAGGCTTCCCCTGACAAGAGGCAAGGTATAGACACCGCGACTAAACGCCCAATTCAAGAACTTGTTGCACGGAAACGACCAAATGACAAAACGCATCGCATTTCAGGGGGAACCCGGCGCCTATAGTCACGAGGCGTGCCGCAACGCGCGCCCGGATATGGACGCCCTTCCCTGCCGGACGTTCGAAGATGTGATCGAATCAGTGCGCTCGGGTGAGGCGGATCTGGCGATGTTGCCGGTTGAAAACACCACCTATGGCCGGGTCGCGGATATCCACCGCCTGTTGCCCCATAGCGGGTTGCATATCATCGATGAGGCCTTTGTGCGCGTCCATATCAACCTATTGGGGGTTCCCGGCGCAAAGCTGGAAGACGTAACCGAGGCACATTCCCACCTCGTCCTGCTGCCCCAATGTGCCGGATTCCTGAAACGGCACAACATCCGAGGCCGCGTTAGCCCGGATAACGCCCGCGCCGCGCGCGAAGTGGCCGAGATTGGAGACAAACACTCGGCTGCACTGGCCAGTGAGTTGGCCGGGGAGATCTATGGTCTGAACGTGCTGGCCCGCCATATCGAGGACCATGGCGATAACACCACCCGTTTTCTGGTGATGTCGCGCGACAACGATCTGTCACGTCGAGGCGAACATGGGATGATCACCAGCTTCGTTTTTCAGGTCCGCAACATTCCGGCTGCACTTTATAAGGCGATGGGTGGGTTTGCGACCAACGGGGTCAACATGACCAAGCTGGAAAGCTATATGGTCGACGGCTCGTTCACTGCGACCCAGTTCTATGCCGATATCGTCGGCCACCCTGACGACAGAAATGTCCAACTGGCCCTGGATGAGTTGGAACATTTCACAACCAATGTCGAATTGCTGGGCGTTTATCCTGCGGCTCAACCACGCGGGTGATTACCGTTCGATCTCGGACATAAAAACTTGACCATTTCCCTCGCTGTCTCTCCAGCGAATGCTGCTGTTGCGCGCTCTGTGGACGTGCGGCAACAAGGCAACGAACCGCTACCCAACCTGAAACACCTTTGAAATAGCCCCGTCGAGCCGTCGATATTCGCGAAACCCCATTGCCTCATAATAGGCCAGACCTTCGGCGTTTCTGGCCCCAATCGTCGCATCGATGGCTGGTACGCCATGCGCCCGCGCCGCAGCCTGAGTGACCTTGAACAATGCTTTCCCGATACCGCGCCGCGCGGCCTTTGGGTTGATGTGGGTGCCGATAATCCCCCAGCCAACCTTTACCTCGTAAGGGTTTCCTTCGGTCGCATGTTTGAGCGACTGAAACCCCAAAATTTCGGCATCTGCTCCAACTGCAACCGAGCATAGAATCTGGTGGGGTCCATTGATGTAGTATGACAAAGCGAAATCGGCATCGCTCGGTTTTGAGCGTTTGTCGGCGGCAACAAGGGCCTGCAGAACCGATGCTATCCCGGCGGCGTCATTGTCGCGGGCTTCTCTGATCGTAACGTCATCCATAAGATGTGTTCCTCAAACCCCGTGCAAATGTCGTTCTTCCAACTCCCGTGCGAACTCGCTGAGGCGGGTTTGAAACTGGCGCCGAAAGCGGGCTTGCCCGAGTTTCAATGATTGCAGCAAAAGCCGGGCAGGCAGTGTTTTCGCGCCGAGAGAAGTTGCGATACTCAGCCGTGTGCGACGCTGAGATAGTGCCAGCAGTTCAATCAGGGTATCCCCTTTCATGCCCTTACTGCTGGCATGAAACCGCATCAACGAGGGCGTCTCGCATTCGCTCAGCACAACAGATATCTGGCGCGGCTTGCCACGTATTTTCAGCTCCGTCTCCCAAGACGTACCGGCCTGCGGCGAGGCAAAACCGGCGGTGCGCCGAACCTCGATCCCGCGGCGCATGGCCATGCGCTCGAATCGCTCGAAATCCGCGACCATGGCAAAAACCGCGTCGATGGGAACTTCGATATCTTCCTGCGCTACAATCTGCATCTCGGTTCTGTTTCGTCCTGCGTTGAGGGCAGTTTCACGTTAGTCCAACGTATCTGCAAGCCAGTGCTGCAATAAAAAATGAGCGATCGCGCCCTTGCGCGCTGGCAACAACTTGGGGTGATCACCGGCAAAGGCCTGCATCATCTCGGTTCTGCTGACCCAGATCGCGTCTTCGATTTCGACCGGATCGATGCTGATGTCTGACGACAGCGCGTCGCCCGCGCAGCCAAACATCAAAGAGGCCGGAAAGGGCCAGGGCTGGCTGGCGAGGTATCTCACGTCGCCCACGGGCACGCCCGCCTCTTCCATCACTTCGCGACGCACAGCCGCCTCCAGAGTCTCGCCGGGTTCGACAAATCCGGCCAATAGCGAATATATTCCTTCAGGCCAACCGGGCGAGCGCCCCATCAGCACGGAATTCCCATGAGTGATCAGCATAATGACCACCGGGTCGGTGCGCGGGAAATGCTGGCCACCACAAGCAGGGCAGCTGCGTTGCCACCCACCCTGAGAGATCGCGCTTTCTGCACCGCACCGCGCACAAAACCTGTGTGTTTCGTGCCAGCCGATCACTGCTTTTGCGGTCGCCGCCAGTTCCGCGTCGCGCGGGCTGAGGCGGGTCATGATGCGCCGCAATTCGGCAAAGACATGCCCGTCCGGCAATTTGGGATGTTGCTGCGCGCTGCGGTCGACGAAATCGCCGACGCCCGACAGGTCCAACCCCTCTGCCGTCCAGCCCGAGATATCCATTGCGAACAGAGGCTCCGCCTGATCAGACAGACCCAGAAAGATCGGCTTTTCGATCACACCACCCGGCCCGTCCTGCACAACCCCGTGTGTCATCGAAACCAGAGCAAGCCGGTCAAGCGCTTCACCCTGAACCAGCAATTTGCCGCGCCACAGCAACAGGCATCGCGCCGATGGATTCCCATAGGCCTGCGTCAGCTTGTCGGCATCCGCGCGCAGCAATCCTGCCCGGTTCAGCGTTGAGCCGCCAAATGTCACCTGTTCCGCGCGTTTCATGCCTGCTATCCCTGACTACCGGGCAAGGGCTGCCATGTCTTTGCCACCGGTGCAACGGCTATTCACCCCACAACAATTTTTTATCCCGCCGCGGAATGGTCGCTGCATTGCCGCGGAAATTGCACTAAGCCCAACTCATAGTGAATAATCTGTTACTCTAGCTGCCAAACGTGGAAATATTGAAACTCGAAGATTTGTCGCTTTCAAAGCGGAATCCCAATCCCAGTGCACATATCCGAATTCTGGCGACTTCTGACCTGCACATGCATCTGGTGCCATTTGATTATTATTCCGACAGCCCGAATGCCGGCGTGGGACTGACCCACACCGCCAGCCTGATCCAAGCGGCGCGGGAACAGGCCCGGCGGGAAGGTGCCCTTGTTCTGCTCTTTGACAATGGGGATGCACTGCAGGGCACACCGTTTGGGGAATGGGCGGCTGAGGCCGTCCCCGACGCTCATCCATTATCTTTGGCGTTCAACGCTCTGGGCTACGACGCGATCGGACTGGGCAACCATGATTTTGGGTTCGGATTGGAATTCGTCAATCGTTTCACCGCCCAAACCGCGTGCCCAGTCATCTGCAGCAACATGAAAGCAATGAGGGGTTCTCAAGGCTGGGTGGCTCAGGCAATCCTACAGCGAGAAGTTCACATGGACGGGCAAGACCTTCCCGTCCGCATTGGTGTACTCTCGGTCCTGCCACCTCAGGTCACCCGATGGGAGGCGCACATGCTGCGGGATAAGGTCGAGTCGGCGGACATTCTGACCACCGCACAACGGATCGCAACCAAGCTTCGTAATCAGGGCTGCGATCTTGTCGTGGCTCTGGCCCATTCCGGGCTGGACCGGGCAATGGCCGAGCCAGAGATGGAGAATGCGGTCATTCCGCTTGCGAAACAGAATGAGATCGACGTTATAGTCGCGGGCCATACTCATTTGACGTTGCCCGGCCCGTCTCATTCAGGCCTGCCGCATGTGGACAGCAAGCGGGGGCTGGTTCACGGCACGCCTGTTGTCATGCCGGGATGGGCGGGATCGCATTTGGGCATCATTGATCTGACGCTGGAGCTGGATGAGGGACAGCGCTGGCGCGTGTCCGATTGCCGGGTTGAGGCCGCTCCGGTCAGGCAGGCAACAGGGTTGGCTCCCGAAAATCCCGAGATGGCGCGCCTCTTTGCACCGGGCCACGCCAAGACTCGCAAACGTGTGTCCCATCCGGTCGGGTCCGTGACCAAGCCGCTGCACAGCTATTTCTCCTTTTGCGCACCGGACCGCGGGCTGGCGCTGATGGCGGCTGCACAGGCCGCTGCGTTGCGCCCCTATCTGGCTGGCACCAAGTGGGAAGGGTTGCCCCTACTTTCCGCCGCCGCACCCGCCAAGTTCGGTGGGCGCGCGGGCCCCGGGCACTACACGGATGTTCCTGCTGGGGATGTCTCGATCCGCCATGTGGCCGATCTGCATATCTTTCCAAACGAGTTGCGCGCGGTGCAGGTGACCGGAGCGCAGGTTCGGGACTGGCTTGAAATGTCCGCCGGTGTGCTAAACCAGCTCCACAAGAATGAGCCGGTGAACCTTTCTGATCACAAACGGGCGGGTTTCAATTTCGATGTTCTGCACGGCATAACCTGCCAGATCGATCTGACGCAACCGGCCCGGTTCGATTCCGCTGGACGGCTGACCGATCCAAGCCATTCCCGGATTCGTGCCCTCGAATGGGATGGGCGCCCGCTTGAGACAGATCAGTTGTTCGTGGTTGCCACCAACAATTACCGTGCCAATGGCGGTGGCCAATTCCCGTTTGCGGCAGTAGCTCGGCAGATTGAGCTGCCTTCGCTGCGCATTCACGATATTCTGTGCGACTATGTCTCGGGGGAATACCCCTCTGACCCTCTGGAACAGGCTCCGCGACCGTTTTCATTTGCTCCAACGGATAGGGCCAAGGCGATTCTGCACACCGGGCCAGGGGCGTATAAATATCTGGATGAGCTGGCGGAATACAAACCAACCATATTACCCGAAGACACCGAAGGGTTTCTGCCGATCCAACTGACCCTCTGACGGGTTGCCATTGGTTCAAACGACGCCTATATGAAAAGCCGAGAGGTTGGCGCGGGCGAGCGCCTCGCCAACCTGGTCAGGTCCGGAAGGAAGCAGCCACAACGAGCCCCGCTTGGGTCGATGTCCAACCTCTCACTTTAGAACCCCAGCCGAGGAGGGCTTTCATGATTGTAGCAAAGACCCTTCAGGCAGCGCGGTTCTGATCTAAAACGATTGCCAGACTGCCTGAACAAATCGCCCGCGGATGCGCGCCGGCCACCCGCCGGGATTGCTGTTTCTGACAACAGGCAGACCAATGACTCTTTCACTATCGGACCTTGGATGGTCCTCTCACTTTGCCGCGCAGCACGCGGCTGAATCGTCTTGCACCCCCTTTCGCATCACCGCCGTTCACCGTGACCGATTGACGGGGCTGAGCCCGGATGGCGAGTTCCCGTTGCTGACCCCAGACCAATCGACCGGCAGCTTTGCCGTCGGGGATTGGGTGTTGGCCGATGAAGACAGGCGCGTGCGTCTCTTGCTGAACCGGCGCAGCCTGTTGCAGCGCAGAGCAGCGGGCACCGGTGCATCTGCGCAGTTGATTGCCGCAAATGTCGATGTGCTGTTCATCGTCAGTTCGTGCAACGCCGATTTCAGCCTGCCCCGGCTGGAGCGATATCTGGCGCTGGCGCATCAGGCCGGAAGCTACCCGGTGGTCATTCTGACCAAGGCCGACACGTCCGGTGATCCGGATTCCTTTGTCCAGCAGGTGCAGGCCATCGACCCCTTTCTGACGGTGCTGGCAGTCAATGCGCTGATTTCTGCGGATGTCGAACAGGTCCTGTCCTGGTGCCCCGCTGGCCAAACCTCAGCACTGGTTGGGTCGTCCGGGGTTGGCAAGACAACTCTGGCCAACGGTATGACCGGCCAGCATCAGGCCACGGCGGGCATCCGCGAGGATGATGCGCGGGGTCGGCACACGACAACCGTGCGCGCGTTGCACCGAATGCGCAACGGCGGTTGGTTGATCGACACACCGGGGATGCGTGCGCTGCGCTTGCTGGACGCGCAGGACGGGGTGAACGAGGTTTTTTCGGACCTGGCCGAGCTCAGCCTGGACTGCCGCTTTTCGGATTGTCAGCACGAAACCGAGCCCGGCTGTGCCGTGCAGGAGGCGATTGTCTCTGGTGCGCTTGACCCGGCCCGGCTTGACCGTTGGCGCAAGTTGCGGCGCGAGGATCAGCGCAACTCGGAAACCATCGCCCAATCCCGCGCCCGGGACAAAGCGTTCGGAAAAATGGTACGGGGAGTCATGAAAGAGAAAACCTCGCGCAAAGGGCACTGACCTGGCGGCATTTGCGCTCCGCCTGATCAAGCGATCAGGTGGGGCCAGACCGCTGCATTGCGACGTGCAAAGGCACCGATATGACCCACCTTTGGCAACCCGAACTCTTGCGGTGACAACAGGTGTCGCTTGGCCTTCGGCCCATAGAGGTCGGCCAGCCGCCACACGGCCTCGGGTGGCACCATCTGATCGTCTTCGAACGCAATCAGATCTACGCGTCCGCCGTCCGTAGACCAGCGCGCTTCGGGCAGGCTCCTCCCGATCTCGGGCCGGTAGCTTTCAGCTGCGGTACACCACTTGCGCCACTGCCAATAGACCGGTGCGGGCAGGTCCTCGCCAAAGCCCAGAGCCTTCCCAGGCAGATAACCCAGCGCCCGAACCGCAAGTGGCGCGTGCCCGAACCAGAACAGGGCCGCCAGTGCACGATAGGGCCAGGGATGATCCCCCAGCGTGACCAGACCGGAACAGACGCCTATCATCCGGTCAATCTGGTCGATGTCGGGCTGGACCGGCCCCAGCATGGCCCCAAGTGAATGACCGATGTTCCAAAGCTTTGCCTGCGGAAACCGCCGCCGCATCTCTGCCCGTGCAGCAGGCATGTCGATCAATGCCCAATCCGCCATCGTCGCCGTGGATGCCTTTTGCGGTCCGGTCAAGGAATGGCCGAAATCCCGATAATCATAGGTCAGGCAGGCCATACCGCGCTCGGTTGCCAACCAGCGCGCGAAATGCTGGTAGTAGCCTCTCGGCACCCCAGTCGCGCTGTTGATCACCACGACTGTTTCCGGGGCCGACACCGGCAGATGCAACCGGGCTGACAGCATCGCCGGACCAGAGGGGAACCGGAAATCCTCAACCGTTATTGCCAGCTGTGCGTCTAACATGCGATCCTCTGACATAATCTGAACCGATCAGTTCACTCAGTCGGCCCCGAACCCTTTCTCAAGTCAAGGTTGACGTGACTGGACCTGATGTCCGCATCCTTGCGGTCAAACCGCTTGACTCGCTGCGCGCACACCCGCTAGCGATAGCGTGATGGTTCCCGTGCCCTAAAATAAGGCCGGGATGAAAAGGGAACACGGTGCGGTTCTGCCCGGCGATGGCTGGAACGAACCAAGGCCGCGACTGCCCCCGCAACTGTAGGCGGAAAGCAATGCCGAGATGCCACTGGCCGCAAGGCTGGGAAGGTCGGTAAAGCGATGACCCGCAAGTCAGGAGACCTGCCATCAGAACCGAAACTGAATCTCGGGCGGGGTGTCCGGGCAGGCCCTGACCGCAAGACGCTGCTCAGCCTGTTTGATGCCCTCGCCCCGCGCGCGGAGGGCGCAACCATGATCTGGAAGACCGACACCCACGAGTTTTCGGCCACAGTGTGCCAGCGAACCGGCAAGCCCTGTCCCGCGCTGGCGCACATGGCACGGGCGCTGACGCAGGCGATCTCGACCGCGCAGCCGGTAAGCACACAGGAGTTTCAGGTTGAAGGCAGCAGCGAGCTGGCACATTGCGCCGAGGGGTGCACCGCCCGCTTTCGCGCATACCCCGATCAGGTGCGCGTGTTCTGTGGCACCGACCCCGATGTCACGACCGACATGCTGGACGAATTCGCTGATATGATGTTTGGCGACTCATTCGCCACCTTACCCGCAGGACTGCTGACCAACCCGCCCTGCGCCATGCTTGAGGCGTCAGCGCTCGCACACCACCCAAAGGCGGACATTCAGCTACACGCCACCGCCTGACTCATCACTGCATTTGAATCTGGGCCGGCGCTACGGCCCAGGACATCTGACCTTCGGTCTCTACCGCGCAGGGCCGCAGGGCACGCAAGCGCTCCAGCGCCTTTTCGGGGCGTTCGCCACATTCTACCATCAGGCGCAGCACGACCATCCCTGACCGGCCGCATCCGCCACGACAATGCACCAGAACACGCCCCCCGCCCGACAGCGCCTGCCGGGCAGCGGCACTGACCTTGGGCCACATCTGCTCGACCACTTGTGGAGGGGCACCGAAATCCTCGACCGGCAGATGCACCCAACGACTTGCGCGGCCCTGAATATCGGCACCAAAATCCCGCGCTCCATCCTGTAGCATTTCCACTTCGGTGGTCATCGACACCACCAGCCCGGGTTTCCAACCCGCGATCAGCTCCAGATCAGACGCATAATCCCCGCCGCGTCCCGGCATCGACGTCAACGCCAGGGTGCCCCCGCCAACCTGCAACGCAAAAATTACCAGTTGCGACATAAACTCCCCCCTCAAACAAACCGAACAAGAAACTGGTCTCTGAAAATCTACCCGGTCAGTGTAAGCCGCGTGGCACGCTTTCCAAAATGAAAATCATCCGGGCTGGTGGTGGACGCGGACACCGGGGGGCTCTACGCTGCGGCGAAACGCGAATCCGCCAGAGCAGACATGACCGACACGCCCAGCCCCGCCTATCAGGTTCTCGCCCGCAAATACCGCCCGGAAACATTTGCCGATCTGGTCGGGCAGGAGGCGATGGTCCGCACCCTGAAAAACGCGTTCGAGGCCGACCGGATCGCGCAGGCTTTCATCATGACAGGCATCCGTGGCACAGGTAAGACGACCACGGCGCGGATCATCGCCAAGGGCATGAACTGCATCGGGCCGGATGGCGAGGGCAAGCCCACCACCGAGCCCTGCGGCCAATGCGAACACTGCGTGGCGATCATGGAGGGCCGCCATGTTGACGTGATGGAGATGGACGCCGCCAGCCGTACCGGCGTCAACGACATTCGCGAGATCATCGACAGCGTGCGCTATCGCGCCGCCAGCGCACGCTACAAGATCTATATCATCGATGAAGTTCACATGCTTTCGACCAGCGCCTTCAATGCACTGCTGAAGACATTGGAAGAACCGCCCGAACACGTGAAGTTTATCTTCGCCACGACTGAGATTCGCAAAGTGCCTGTCACGGTCCTGTCCCGCTGCCAGCGCTTTGATCTGCGCCGGATCGAACCCGAAGACATGATTGGCCTGCTGCGCAAGATTGCCGACGCCGAAAGCGCGCAAATTGCCGAAGACGCTCTGGCACTGATCACCCGCGCCGCCGAAGGCTCGGCCCGTGATGCGACCTCGCTGCTGGATCAGGCCATCAGCCACGGCGCGGGTGAAACCAGCGCCGATCAGGTCCGCGCGATGCTGGGTTTGGCTGACCGCGGGCGCGTGCTGGACCTGATGGATATGATCCTCCGGGGAGACGCCGCCGGTGCCCTGACCGAGCTTGGGGGCCAATATGCCGAAGGCGCCGATCCTCTGGCCGTGCTGCGCGATCTGGCTGAGATCACGCACTGGGTGTCGGTTGTGAAAATCACGCCGGATGCCGCCGAAGATCCGACGGTTTCACCTGACGAACGCGCCCGCGGCCAACAAATGTCCGAGGCCTTGCCGATGCGCGTCCTGACCC
>JAUHYC010000014.1 GCA_030426685.1 Alphaproteobacteria bacterium | reverse complement strand
CGGGCACCGCGCGGCAGGTGACCCTGTTCAACTGCTTTGTCATGGGCACCGTGCCCGACAGCATGGGCGGTATCTTTGACATGCTGAAAGAGGCCGCGCTGACCATGCAGCAAGGCGGGGGGATCGGGTACGATTTCTCGACGATCCGTCCTCGTGGCGCGGATGTGAAAGGGGTTGCGGCGGATGCCTCGGGACCGCTGAGCTTTATGGACGTCTGGGACGCCATGTGCCGCACGATCATGTCCGCAGGCTCGCGCCGCGGGGCGATGATGGCAACCATGCGCTGTGACCACCCGGATATCGAGCAGTTCATCACTGCCAAGTCCGACCCGGCCCGTTTGCGCATGTTTAACATGTCGGTGCTGGTGACCGATCCTTTCATGGAGGCCGTCAAGGCTGATGGCCCGTGGGAGTTGGTGTTCGATGGCAAGATCTATCACACCGTTCAGGCGCGTGATTTGTGGAACAAGATCATGCAGGCCACCTATGACTACGCCGAACCGGGTGTGATCTTCATCGACCGCATCAATCAGGCCAACAACCTCAGCTACGTCGAGACCATCGCCGCGACTAACCCGTGCGGCGAGCAGCCCTTGCCGCCATATGGTGCCTGCCTGCTTGGCTCGATCAATCTGGCACGACTGGTCGCGGAACCTTTCGAGGAGGCCGCCCATCTGGATGAAGACGCGCTAAAGGAACTGGTCGCCACCGCTGTCCGCAAGATGGACAATGTGGTTGACGCGTCGAAATTCCCGCTGGCCGAACAAGAGGCCGAAGCACAGGCCAAGCGCAGGATAGGGCTGGGCGTGACCGGGCTGGCCGATGCGCTGCTGATGCTGGGCCTGCGCTATGGGTCCGACGAAGCGGCGCATCAGACCGAGCAATGGTTGAAAGCGATCGCCCGCGCCGCGTATCTGGCGTCGGTGGAACTGGCCAAGGAAAAGGGAGCGTTTCCCCTGTTTGATGCCGAAAAGTATCTGGCCAGCGGTACGATGCAGCAGATGGATGACGATGTGCGCGATGCGATCCGCGAGCATGGCATCCGCAATGCGCTGCTGACCTCGATTGCACCGACAGGGACAATCTCGCTCTATGCCGGGAACGTGTCGTCTGGGATCGAGCCGGTCTTTGCCTATGCCTACAAGCGGAAGGTGCTGCAAAAGGATGGCTCCCGCACGGAGGAAGAGGTAGTGGATTACGCCGTCCAGATGTGGCGCGACAAGTTCGGGGATGCGGAGTTGCCGGACTATTTCGTCAACGCGCAGACGCTTTCTCCGTCCGATCACGTGAAAATGCAGGCGGCGGCACAGAAATGGATCGACAGTTCGATCTCGAAGACGATCAACTGCCCCGAGGATATTAGCTTTGATGCGTTCAAGGATGTCTACATGCAGGCCTGGGATCAGGGATGCAAAGGCTGCACGACATATCGCCCGAACGATGTGACCGGATCGGTTCTGACTGTCTCGGAAAGCGATGATAAGGCGCCCGGTGAAAGCGCCGATGCGCCGCACGAGGTTGATGGCGGTGACGTCATTTACATGTCCGAACCTCTCGATCGCCCTCAATCTCTGGAAGGGTCGACCTACAAGCTGAAATGGCCTGACAGCGAGCACGCGATCTATCTGACCATCAATGACATCGTCATCAGCGGACGTCGCCGTCCTTTCGAAGTGTTCATCAACTCGAAGAACATGGAGCATTACGCCTGGACCTTGGCGCTGACCCGCATGATCTCGGCGGTATTCAGGCGCGGAGGCGACGTGTCGTTTGTGGTTGAAGAGTTGAAGGCCGTATTCGACCCGCGCGGTGGAGCATGGGTCAAGGGCAAGTACATCCCTTCGATCCTTGCGGCGATCGGTGGGGTGATCGAACAGCACATGATTGCCATAGGCTTTTTGGAAGGTGAGGGAATGGGCCTGAAAGCCGACCCTCAGGCACAGGTGGTGAATATGGACGCCCCACGCGGTAAGGCCTGCCCGTCCTGCGGTCAATTTGACATGGTGATGATCGAGGGCTGCATGACCTGCCGGAGTTGCGGCCATTCCAAATGCGGGTGACCGTAGTTGGGTTCAATACCTGCTGGGGCGCGTGAGAAAGCTGTCGCATAGACGACATTCGGAAAGGAATGAATATCTACGACGATAAAATCCTGAGCCAGCGGCGCTTGCTCAATCTCGGGCGCGCCGCGTAAGATCATTATCGATAAGCAGGAACAACCTTATCGCTGTCAGCTCAAGCGGATTACTTCATTTGGTGGAAGACATGCTTTCAAGCCTTCTACCAGTTGTATGGTCGAACAGATGCAGATGTTCAGACGTGACCGAGAACCGCATATTCGGATGGCGACCCTCGATTGGGTGAACACCCGGCAGGCTGATCGTAATCATGTCCCCAGAGGCCTTAAGGTGGCCGTGCAATAGGGTGTTTGCCCCCAAGGGCTCTGCCATTTGAATCGCGGATTCCAGCGGGCCATTTTCGTCCAACAGCAGATGTTCGGGCCGTATACCAAGCTTCAATTCGGTGTCTGGACCATGAGACGCGCCAACCTCGATATCTCCGATCTTAATCGACCCATTTTCGCGTCGCGCATCAAAGATGTTCATCGCAGGGCTGCCAATGAATTGCGCGGCAAACAGTGTTTGCGGGGTTTCATAGACCTCTAACGGTGTTCCAATTTGTTCAGCTATGCCTCCGTTCATCACGATCATCCTGTCCGCCATCGTCATCGCTTCGACCTGATCGTGGGTAACGTAAAGCGAGGTAATCCCAAGTTTTTCCTGAAGTTCACGGATCTCCAGTCGCATCTGAACACGAAGCTTGGCGTCGAGGTTCGAAAGTGGCTCGTCAAATAGAAAGACTGCCGGTTCGCGAACAATGGCCCGACCCATGGCCACCCTCTGACGTTGTCCACCTGACAACTGTCTTGGCTTTCGGTCCAGCAAAGGTTCCAACTGCAACAGCTTTGCAGCCTCGATCACCTTTTGATCGATCTGAGACTTGGGTAAACCGGCGATTTTCAGACCGTAACCCATATTTTGGCGCACGGACATATGCGGATAGAGCGCATAGTTCTGGAACACCATCGCAATATCCCGATCCATAGGCTCTTTGTCGTTGGCCCTTTCGTCGCCGATCCGAATATCTCCGGAGGTGACGGTTTCCAGTCCCGCCACCATCCTCAACAGCGTGGATTTTCCGCAGCCCGAGGGGCCGACGATCACGATGAACTCCCCATTGGCGATATCGACATCGATACCGTGGATTACATCCGTAGGGCCAAAACTCTTTTTGACATTCTCTAGGGATACTGTTGCCATTTCTTACTTCTCGCTATCGACAAGGCCGCGGACAAAGAGCTTTTGCATCGACACCACAACGATGACCGGCGGGATCATCGCAAGGATTGAGGTCGCCATGATCGTAGGCCAATGGGCAAAGTCATCGCCGGACGGGAACATCTGCTTGATGCCCATCACGATGGTATTCATCTCAGGATCGGTCGTGATCAGCAGCGGCCAAAGGTATTGATTCCAGCCATAGATGAACAGGATCACGAACAACGCTGCGATGTTGGTCCGGCTCATCGGTACTACTATGTCGATGAAGAACCGCATCGGACGAGCCCCATCCACACGCGCTGCTTCTGCCAGTTCGTCCGGTATCGTCAAGAAGAATTGGCGAAACAGGAAGGTTGCCGTTGCCGATGCAATCAGAGGGAAGATCAGCCCGTAATAGCTGTTGAGCATCCCAAACCCGGCCACCACCTCGAAGGTAGGGACGATGCGCACTTCGACTGGCAGCATCAGGGTCAGGAAGATAAGCCAGAAGAACGTCGTTCGACCGGGAAACCGGAAATAGACGATCGCAAACGCTGACAGCAAAGAGATGATGATCTTGCCCACTGCAATACCAATGGCCATTACCAGACTGTTGAACAGCATGGTTGCAACAGGCACGTTTACCCCTGAAAACAGCGCCGCCTTATAGTTCACCCAGAACTGATCACCCGGCACTACAGGCATGGGCGGCGAGACGATATCGGCCTGTGTCACGGTCGAGGCCACAAAGGCCAGCCAGATCGGGAAAAAGATGATCAGAACGCCAAGGATCATGAACGCATGGGTGAGCCAGATGCCCGCGCCGCGTTTTTCGACCATTCCGTGTTGTTGGGCCGCCATCAGTAATGCACCCTCTTTTCCACGTATTTGAACTGAACCACAGTCAGCAGGCCGACCACGATCAGCAGAATGACCGATTGTGCCGAGGATGAACCAAGATCCTGTCCGACAAACCCGTCTGAAAAAACCTTGTAGACCAATATTGTTGTGGCCTGTTGAGGCCCACCGCCCGTGATCGTGTGGATCACCCCGAAGGTTTCAAAGAAAGCGTAAACAACATTCACCACCAGCAAGAAGAAAGCAGTAGGTGATAGCAGTGGCAGCACAATGGTGAAGAACCGGCGCCAAAAATGGGCCCCGTCAATCGCGGCCGCTTCGATGACCGAGCGGGGTACGGATTGCAGCGCTGCAAAGAAGAACAGGAAGTTATAGCTGATGCGCCCCCAGGCCGAAGCGACGACAACGAGACCCATAGCCTCGGCATCGTTCAGAACGTGGTTCCAATCATATCCAAACTGACCGAGATACCATGAAACAACACCCACGCGCGTGTTGAACATGAACAGCCACAGCACACCTGCCACAGCCGGGGCAACGGCGTACGGCCAGATCAACAGCGTTCTGTAGACACCTGAACCCTTGATCAACCGATCGGCAATAACTGCCAGAAACAATGCGGGAATCATCGAGCACAGCGTAACCAGCGTCGAAAAAATCGCCGTAGTTACAAAGGACGCACGGTAGTACTTGTCACTAAGCAGGAATTCAAAGTTGCCAAAGCCAACGAATTGAGAGGACAGCCCAAATGGGTCAGGAATAAAAAGTGACTGCCACACTGCCTGTCCCGCAGGGTAAAAGAAAAATACGGCGGAAATGATGACCTGCGGCGCGATCAGTACCAACGGCAACAGCCAGCCGCGAAAGGTGACGCGTTTTTCCATCTTGTTGTTCCACCGAAGAAAGAAAATGCGGGCTCCGGAGAGCCCGCATCGGATTGCAAATTACTGATTTGCGGATTCGAACCGGCGCAGCAATGCGTCACCGCGTTCTTTCGCGCTGTCCATCGCTTCCTGAGCGGTCTTTTCACCGGACCAGACAGCCTCAAGCTCTTCGTCGATAATGCCGCGAATCTGGTCGAACGACCCCAGCCGCAGACCTTTCGAATTCGCTGTCGGTTCTTTTGCTGTCATCTGGATCACGGCTATGTCAGTTCCCGGGTTTTCTTCATAGAATCCCGCTGCACGAGTGGCTTCACCAGCTTCAGCCGTGATCGGAAGATAGCCGGTATTCTGATGCCAGGCCGCCTGCACATCGGACGAGGACAAGAAACTCAGGAATTCACCGACGCCTTTGTATTCCTCGGGGTCATGACCTTCCATCACCCAAAGAGACGCGCCACCGATAATTGTGTTTTGCGGTTCGCTGGTGATTGCTTCCCAATATGGCAGCGGGCGCACGTCAAAATCGAACTCGGCTTCTGCCTTGATGCCCGCGTATCCGGCAGAGCTTTCGGTGAACAATGCACACTCACCTGATCGGAAGTTCGCACCACCTTCGTTTCTGCGCCCGGTGTAGATGAACTTGCCATCTTTGGCCCAGTCACCCATCGCAGTCAGGTGCGCCACTTGTGCCGGACCGTTCAACATCAATTCGGTATCCAGACCGGCAAAACCGTTGTCCTTCGATGCAAACGGGACGTTGTGATAGGCCGACATGTTCTCCAGATGGACCCAGCTTTGCCAAGCAGTGACCAGAGGGCAGTCTTCGCCACCAGCTTTCAATTGCTCAAGCGCATCTCCAACTTTTTCCCAAGTGGATAGATCTGTGTCGGGATCAACACCTGCCGCTTCGAATGCGTCGCGGTTGACCCACAATACTGGCGTTGAGGAGTTGAACGGAAGCGACAGCATGTCTCCGTCAGTTGTTGTATAGTACCCTTTGACGGCTCCGATATATGCGTCAGGATCAAAAGATGCGCCGCTTTCAGCCATCACTTCATAGACCGGTTTGATCGCGCCCTTGGCCGACATCATCGTTGCCGTGCCCACCTCGAATACCATTAGGATATGGGGCTGCTCACCGGCACGGAATGCGGCAATGCCAGCATTCAATGTTTCCGAGTAGTTGCCTTTGTGGCTTTCGACCACGACAAACTCATCCTGGCTGGCGTTGAATTCTTCGACCTGAGCTTTGACAAGCTCCCCAAGGCGACCGGTGAAAGCATGCCAGAACTGAACCTCGGTTTGCGCCATTGCCGCCACTGGAGACAAGACAGTTGTTAAGGCGAAAGCGCCCAGCAGATTATTCTTCATGATTCCTCCCATGCATCAGGTTCGATGCTTCGTTGAATACCGACCGCAACGCGTAAACGGCACACATGACGATTTCACGACGTTAACGTTACAGAAATATAATTCAAGCTCGATCTATTGCTGAAAAACATAAGGCGATATTATGCCGTTCACAAATCGAGATCCCCAGAAGGGTATGGCAATGAGTCAATTATTGAGAATTCGGCAATTGGAGGCCCTGATGGCTGTGACCACCAACGGCTCGGTTACTGCTGCAGCCTCCGATCTGGGGATCAGCCAGCCGGCCGTCAGCAGATTGCTATCGGACCTTGAAAAATCGATTGGGTTTCAGCTTTTTGATCGCCGCGAGGGTCGACTGATACCGACACAGGAGGTTCGCTACCTGCAGCCCAGCGTTGAACGCGTGCTGGAGCTGATGAAACAGATTTCGGATGTCAGCCAGGACATTACGCAACGAAAAGCCGGACACATCCGTGTGGCATGCCTGCCCGGATTCGCCACAAGCCACCTGCCAAGTGTCGTCGCCAGATTTTTGGAAGACAGGCCCGGTGTCACCATGACGATCGAACCGGACAGACCAGAGCGCATTCTCGAGTGGATGGTGGGAGAGCAGTATGACTTTGGAATCACCGACGGCTTTAATGGGCACCCGGCGGTCGAAAGCAGAAATATCGACGTCCGCACAGTTTGTGTGTTCCCTGCTGGGCATGATTTGGAGCACCTTACAGAAGTAACACCATCCGATCTTGCCGGTGAGAATATTATCCACACAAGGCGTGACAGCGACTTTTTCGGACGTCTTTCAAAAACGTTTCAAAATGCCAATGTCGCATTGAACTCTCATATCGAAGTCAGGCAGTTCACAGCGGCCTGCGAATTGGCGGTAAAGGGTGTCGGCGTTTCGGTCGTGAGCGAGCTGGACGCCGTCCAATATGCAGAGCGCGGATTGAGCCATAGGCCATTCAAGCCATATTCACCCCATACACTCTCATTGATACGACCAATACTGAAGCAACCGTCGCTCGTGACGATGGAATTCATCGAACAGTTTGTTGAAAGTCTGGAGCCGTACAAACCAGGTTGAATCAACTGAATGACTTCACGATGCAAGCAGCGTAATTGTGCCTAGCTGTCGGAATTTCCAAACCATGTCTAAATTTCGAAATACAAACTGTCGAATGGCATTGACACCGCAAAAGTCCTAGTGCTCTGAAAGACTGTGACTTGAAGTTTTTTTTGGCGGTTAAAGCGACCGTTGACACGAAGATAGGAGTGTCGACGATGGCAGCCAAATTGGTTTGAGTTGTTGAGGAGTTTTATGAACAACAGTTGCGGTTCTGAAGCGTATTTGGATAGAGCTAAAGATTGCCTCGAAGAAGGGAACCCGCGAAACTTGTTCTATGCTGCCTTTGAGCTACGATGCTTCGTGGAAAGACGACAACAAGACTATTTGGAAGCGCAATAAGAGTATCGAAAATCACTCCCGGCTCGGTGGAAAATCGGGAAACAGTCCCATGAACTAAGGCGCATTTTCGGGCTCGAGAAAATCCAGAGAATAACGAACGACTTCGCAAATGGTTTTCAGTTTGTTTCTGTGTACGTGCCAGTTTCCAGCGAATTGCGAACTCATGCTGAGCGACTAGGTGAATTGCTCCACTCTCAAAGCACCGATCTTCAACCGGAAAAATTGGAAGAGATGAGAGATTTGATAACGAAAGTGTTTAAAGCTGCCTCTGAGTGTCAATCGGGCAATATGTTGTGTCCGGCATTGGTCGACAACAAAAATGGCGAAACACTTGTGAATGCCAAATTGGCGTTGTCCCAGACCGACCTCGTGAAGTTCAAAGAGGCTTTAGAATTAGGTGGGCATATGATCTCGAACGTTGAATACGTCGAATTTCAAACTTAGCAGCATCAGCCCAAAACTTTGAAAAAGCTTGCCACGCCGCCTCATATACGAACCTTGAATACCTTTCTTACGGGGAATATGCGGGGGTCTATATGGGGATCTGACCCCGGTCACCTGTGAAAGCCCCTTTGTTTTAAGGCTCTTCATGCGGGAATTTGGTAGCGGAGGAGGGACTTGAACCCCCGACACGCGGATTATGATTCCGCTGCTCTAACCAACTGAGCTACTCCGCCATGAGTGAGTGGCGATTTAAGCGAGGGGCCGGGGAGGGTCAAGAGGGAAATGCCCCAGCACCGAGATTCTTTGACTGCTCCGTTCAGCGGCCGGTTTGTGACGTCGCCAAAGCGCTGTGGGTCTTGGCGATCTGACGGATAAAATGCGCACAGGTATCGGGAGTTGTGATGAGTATCATGTGCCCCCTGTTCTCAAGTGTTTCGAAGGTCAGGCCGAACTTCGTCATTGTTGCGCCGTGTATGTCTGCCGAAAGGATTGGGTCCTCGGCGCCGAATAGAATACCTCCGGGCACGTTCAGGTCACCGTAGCGTTGGCACAAGGGGTCTAAGCTTGCCTCGATACCTATGACATCTTGTGAGGCTGTGATGAAGGCCGAAGGCCTCAGACCCAGCGCACCCCCGGCGCGATCCAGGAAATCTGCCGGGGCAGGCTCGGGGGCAAAGACATCGTTCAGGACCAGTGGAGCGGTTTTGCGGGCCATTGGTACGGCAATTGTATTGCCGATCAGATTGCGCAGCCACTCGGTGCGGATTTCGAGCGGTTTGAAGACTGCAGGTGTGCCGGGCATCTGTTGTGTCAATGGGGCCAGCAATGCCAGCGCCTGCGTCTTTTCAGGATAGTCCAGAGCCATAGCCAGCGAGACCGCACCCCCCAGTGAATGGCCGACCAAGACGGTCTTATCTACACCTTTGATTTCGAGGAACTCGTGGATCATTCGGGCCTGCTCGGGCAGGGCGGCAAGCTGAGCCTCATCGCGTGTGGAATAGCCGCAACCCGGTCGATCGACTGCCAGCACGTGATAATCTTTGGCAAGCTCATCCACCAGAGCATAGGTAAAATGCTGCAGTTGACCGGACAGGCCGTGAATCATGACAATCGTCTGGTTGGTCGGGTCGCCTTTCTCAACATAGTGGATGCTGCCGCCCTGCACGGGAACGATCTGGCCCTGTTGAGGGACCATATCCATTCCCTGCCGGGTCAGGCGGCGGGTCCACAGGTGCATGCCCAGCAGAATGGCGGCCAAGAGAAGGGCAAGCGACAGCAGTATTGACATCAAGAGCCTCCGATTGAGTCTGCGATCGGATGGTATTGCCAAAGACCAGATTGCGCCATGTGTATCCTGATGCTGTGCCCGCCGTTCGGTCAGCCTGTTCCGTTTAGTACAGCAGACGATGGGCGGGGCAGGGTGTCGAGCATGCGGAACACCGCATCTCGGCAAGCCGGCCCAACCCAATCCGGTGGGAAAAATGCGGGTGGAAGGTCGGGTTGCCGCAGCACCACACGCCGCCATCGATGCACCAGCAAGGTGCGCAGCGTCGCGCTTTGCAGCGGAGTTGGCGCCCATCCCTTCGGGCGGGTTTCCGCAGCGCGTTCAGCCGCATTTAGCAAGGTCAGACATGAGGCGCGCAGCTCGTGCGGACATAGACGATCCTGAACCCATTTCGGAGCACGTTTTGGTGAGATCTCCAGCGCCAGCAGGCCCTCTGTCTGATCCGGGATGGGTCCTGCGCCAAGGGCAACGTTGCGTCCGATGGGCGTATAGTCTCGGCTAAGCATTACTTCTTCCAAAAGCTGCGTGCCTGAACCATCCTCGGCAATCAGCAGATGCCAGCGTTCATCAACCGCTGGCCCGCGCGCGTAAATGCGCGGGGTAACAGCCGCCGATTGCGTCCGCCCGAACTCTGTCAACACATGGTGAGAGACGCGGCCGATACGGTCACTTTCGATCCAGCCGTCCTTGCGCAGACGGTGCAGGGCGACACGGATCGCTTCGGGTTTTATCCCCATCGGTTCGATGATCCGGGTCAGCGCCCCGCCTGAGATCTGTGCGCCACGATCCTGCGCCATGTCACCAAAGAGCGACACGATGATCGACCACACCCGCTGGTCAAGCGGATCCGTCAGTTCGGCCACAGCCGTTTCGAACCAAGAGGTTTGACTGGTCATGAGACCAGTTTAACCCGCTAGGTCCAATAAGAAAAACAGCTATGTGCCACCGATTAGCGGGCGTTCATCGTGAGAAGATCGTATTCGGCCACCAGTTCGTCATCCTGATTGGTCAGGGTCACGTGCCAGCGGACCTCGCCATAGTCGTCATTGCGCAGGGTTTTGAGCTTGACGGTGAGGCGAACCTTGATGCTGTCACCGGCAACAACTGGCTTCATGAAGCGTAGCCCGTCCAGTCCGGTATTGGCCAGGACCGGCCCTTCGTTGGGTTCTACAAACAGGCCCGCCGCGAAGCTGAGCAGCAGATATCCGTGTGCCACACGACCGGGGAAGAACGGGTTCCGTGCTGCCGCGTCTTCGTCCATATGGGCGTAGAACGTATCGCCGGTGAACTCGGCGAAATGCTCGATATCCTCCAGCGTGATAGTGCGAGAAGCGCTGTGCAGCGTTTCCCCAATCTGCAATTCACCAAACTTGCGGGTGAAGGGGTGCGCAGGACCTTTGATTTCAGGCGCGCCGGGTGCCCACTTGGTGCCAATCTCGCTCAACATCCGGGGTGAGCCCTGAATGGCCGTGCGCTGCATATGGTGTTTCACACCGCGCATGCCGCCCATTTCCTCGCCGCCACCCGCGCGGCCTGGCCCGCCATGCACCATATGCGGCAGGGGTGAGCCATGGCCGGTCGATTCCGCCATCGAGTCTCGGTCGTTGATGTAGATCCGCCCGTTATAGGCCGCAGAGCCCATGACTACGCCGCGTGCAACGTCGGTGTCATGGGTGATAAGCGACGTAACCAGAGAGCCCTGACCACGATTGGCCAGCGCCACCGCATGATCCAGATCGCGATAGCCCATTAAGGTCGAAACCGGGCCAAACGCCTCGGTATCATGCACGCGCTGCGCATTGTCGGGGTCAGCGCAGTGAAACAGCATTGGGGGAACGAAGGCGCCAGTTTTGGGACCGTTCAGGTCGAACGCGTCGGGGTTGCCGAAAACCCGCTCGGCCTCTTGCCCGATCAGAGCGGACTTTTCCAACACATCGGCCTTCTGTCCGTTCGATACAAGCGCCCCCATGCGCGTAGTCTCTTGCCGTGGGTCACCGACCGTGATCTTGGTCAGCCGCGCCGACAGCGCGTCGATCACCGCGTCGACCTGACTATCGGGCGCGATGATGCGTCGGATGGCGGTACATTTCTGCCCTGCCTTCGTGGTCATCTCGCGGGTGACTTCTTTGATGAACAGATCGAACTCCGGCGTACCAGATACTGCGTCGGGACCTAGGATTGAGGCGTTCAGGCTGTCCTGTTCCGCCACGAACCGGACCGAGTTCTGCAGGATCGCAGGCGTCTGTCGCAGCGTCAACGCGGTATTGGCCGAGCCCGTGAAACTGACCACATCCTGACACGCCAAGTGATCGAGCATGTCTCCCAACCCGCCCGATACCAATTGCAGCGCACCGGCGGGCAAGATGCCACTGTCCAGCATGATCCGCACGGCCAGTTCGGTGACATAGCAGCTGTTGGTGGCCGGTTTGACGATGGCCGGAACACCCGCCAGCAGCGTTGGGGCCAGTTTCTCAAGCATGCCCCAGACCGGGAAGTTGAAGGCGTTGATGTGGACAGCAACGCCCTGCAAGGGGGTGCAGATATGCTGCCCGAGAAACGTGCCGTTGCGCGAAAGTTGTTCGATGTCTCCGTCCAGATAGACCTGAGCGTCCGGCATCTCGCGCCGTCCTTTTGATGCGAAGACGAACATGGTGCCGATGCCACCGTCAATGTCGATCAGGTGGTCTTTCTGTGTGGCTCCGGTCTCAAAGCTCAGGTCGTAGAGGGCCTGCTTGTGCACCGATAGCTCCTGCGCCAGCGCCTTAAGCATCCGGGCGCGGTCGTGAAACGTGAGCTTGCGCAAGGCGGGGCCGCCGGTGTTGCGCGCATAATCAAGCATCGCCTGAACGTCGAGCGCGGCGTTGCCGGCGCTGGCGAACGGTGCGCCGGTGATAGCGGATGCGATGGTCCGTGCGCCTTCTCCGGGCGCAACCCAAGTGCCAGCGGCAAAGCTGGAAATCTGATGCAGGGACATGGTGTTCTCCTGTTTGATGATGCGGGGCTTAGTGCCCCAATGCGCCCATTTGCTGCGGCAGGTACAGAACCACGATGGGCACCAGAACGATCAGCGCAAGGCGGAAGATATCGGCGACCCAGAAGGGCGTAACACCGCGGAAGATGGTGCCGGTCGAGACGTCACCCACCACACCTTTCAGGATGAAGACGTTCAGGCCCACGGGTGGGGTGATCAGCGAGATTTCGGTGACAACCACTACAACGATACCAAACCAGATCGGGTCATAGCCCAGCGACGTAACCAGCGGAAAGAAGATCGGGACTGTCAGCAACAGCATTGAGAGGGATTCGAAGACGCAGCCAAGAATGATGTAGATGCCAAGGATCATCAGGATCACGACAAAGGGCGCCACATCATAGGCCGTGACCATCGCAATCAGAGCTTCGGGCAAACCGGCCAGATTGATGAAGTTCGAGAATATTTGCGCGCCGATCAGCACCGCGAACAGGGCGGATGCGGTGAAGCAGGTCTCTTTCAGCACCTCGAAAGTTGAACCAACTGTAAGTCCTCCACGAAACAGGGCGATCACGAAGGCTCCGGCGGCGCCCATGCCCGCGGCCTCGGTGGGTGAGAAAGTCAGGTTCAGCGGCTCGAAATCGAAGGCTCCGTAAAGCCCGCCAATCACCAAAAAGAACAACAGCAGCACAGCCCAGACCGAACCCAGCGCGCGGATGCGCTCCGACCAGGTGGCGCGTTCCCCGGCCGGTCCGGCCTCGGGGTTGCGCCAAACCGTCCAGCGCACGGCGAAGAGATAGAAGAGGATGCCGAGGATGCCGGGGATGATGCCGGCCATGAACAGTTTCCCGATCGAGGTTTCGGTGAGCAGCCCGTAAATGACCAGAATGACCGAAGGCGGGATCAGAATGCCCAGCGTGCCGCCTGCGGCAATCGAGGCGGTCGAGAGTTCGTCCGAGTAGCCATAGCGCCGCATTTGCGGCATTGCGACTTTGGACATGGTGGCGGCAGTCGCCAAGGATGATCCGCAAATGGCTGAAAACCCGCCGCAGGCTGCAACGGTCGCCATCGCGATTCCACCTCGCATGTGGCCCAGAAAGGCGTTGGACACCGCATAGAGTTCACGCGCCATACCACCCTTGTTCACGAACAGGCCCATCAGGATGAACAGTGGAACAACGGATAGACCATAATCCTGTGCGGTATCGGTGATCTGGCGGCCCACCATCGACATGGCGGCTTTCAATCCACGCTCGTCAAAAAGCGAACCACCACGTTCGTATGCAAATCCCAGTGTACCGACGAGACCCATGGCAAACACAATGGGCAGGCGCATCAGCACCAGGATCAAGACAATCGCAAATCCGATCAACGCTGCGGTCATTATGTAGGCTCCGAGAGGGTATGGGGGGCGAAAGCTTTCAGCAGGCCAGTAGCGATCATCACCAGCGCAGTGATTGCAACGGACAGTGTGATGAACCAACCGATCAGAAAGGTGGGGATCGAGAGGTATTCGGTCACATCCCCATAATCCCGCGCGCGTTCGGCCAGAACCCAGACGCGCTGGATCGGCCAGATCAGCATGACACCACTGACCAGATAGATCACCACGTCTCGGGCACGAGACAGGTGCAAACGATTGAAAAATCCGTCCGTCAGGTCGACGGCGATATGCCCGTTAGTCGTGGAAACGATTGGGAGAACCGAAAACACCAGAATGGCCATTAATATGCGCGTCAGTTCCGTGGCTGCCTCTATCGGAGCATTGAAGACCGAGCGCAGGATGACGTCGCAAAAGGTCATCACCATCAGGATGAACAAAGCAATGCTGGCCACGATCACCGGCAGGATACTGGCGCGGCGTACAAACTGAATGAAGGGGGACATTGGCACCTCTTAAAGGCAGGTCCGGGGCGGGCTGAGTGCGCGCCCCGGCAAAAGATCAGTTCGAGGACATTTCCGATTTGATCATGTCATAGGCGGCCTGAGCGTCGACACCTGTCGCATCAACCTCGGCAATAACTTTACTACGGACGTCATCGGCGATCACCGAAAACTTCTCCATATCCGCGTCGCTGGCCGCGTTGATGGCATTGCCTTCTGCGGCTTCTGTCGCTTCACGGCCGGTTGCGTCGATCTCATCCCAGATCTTGCCAATCTCACGGCTCAGCGGTTCGCCGAATACGTTTTCTTCCAAAGCCGCCTGCAGATCTGCGGGCAGATCGGCAAAGGTGTCTTCGTTCATGATAAACGCAAACGAACCACGATAGAGGCCACCAGGCATCTCATAGACGTTCTGTGCAACCTCAGTCAGCTTGAAACCCTTGCGCGATTCCAGCGGCATGACGACACCGTCCGCGGCCTTCGATGCCAGCGTCTCATATACTTTCGGGGCCGGAACTTGGATGCCGGTTGCGCCAAGGGCAGCGCCAACATCACCGCCAACACCGCCGGGGATACGCACCTTCAGGCCCGCAACCTCGTCAAGGGTTGTCACCGGGCTGCTGGAATGCAATTGCGCCGGGCCGTGGGTGTGCAGGGCGATCACTTTCACACCGCGATGCTCGTCAGCCTCTTTAAGATACTTGTCATAAGCACGCCAATAGGCGACCGAAGCGTCTTCGGCGGAGCCTTCGTAGCCCGGCAGTTCGATCAGCTTGGTGGTCACAAAGCGACCCGGCTGGTAGCCATGAAAGATGATCGAGGCATCAGCCGCGCCGTCCATGATCAGGTCCATCTGTGCAGGTGGCGGTGCGATGCCCAACTTGAGTTCCGCAGTGACCTGTCCGTCGGTGGCTTCTTCCACCATTTCGACGAATTTGGGCCACATCTTTGCATTGATGCCATGGGTGGGCGGTGCCCAGCTGGAAATCGTCAGGGTGTAGTCCGCCGCGAAGGCGATGGTGCCTGACATCGCAAGTGTTGCGCTAGCCAGCAGTGTTGTGAGCTTGGTAAATTTCATGACCGGGACTCCTCCTCAAAAAGCGTAAGTCGTGAACCTGTTAATGGTGCGTTTTGTAACTATCAACGAGGTCAAGCAGGCCTTGTTATGCCGTCGAGTCACAAAAGCTTGTAGAATTTATTGACCAACCGTTCGGTTTATGCAAGAAGTTTGTTGTAACTTATGAAAAGCGAACTGGGCATGTCGGATACGATTATTTCGCAAAATATGGGGCAATGGGTTGAAATTACACTTAATCGCCCTGATCGCCTGAACAGTTTTACCGATGAGATGCACCATGCCTTGCGCACCGCACTTGATGCTGCACGTGACGGAGGTGCCCGCGCCGTGCTGCTGACAGGGGCGGGGCGCGGATTCTGTGCGGGGCAGGATTTAGGGGATCGAAACCCTGCGACGATGGAGGGTCCGCCGGATCTGGGCAATACTGTGCGTACGTTTTATGCGCCATTGGTGCGCCTGATCCGGTCGTTAGAGTTCCCTGTCGTCTGCGCCGTCAACGGTGTCGCCGCCGGGGCAGGTGCGAATCTGGCCTTGGCATGTGATATTGTTCTGGCGGCAGAATCGGCAAAGTTTATCCAGTCGTTTTCCAAGGTCGGTCTGATCCCCGACACTGGTGGGAGCTGGCATCTTCCGCGGCTGCTGGGTGAGGCGCGGGCCAAAGGGCTGGCCCTGACCGGGCAGCCTTTGCCTGCGCAACAGGCCGCGGATTGGGGGCTGATCTGGAAATCGATCCCCGACGACCAACTGATGGCTGAGGCCCGCCTGCTGACTGAACAGTTTGCCACCGGACCCACGCTGGGTCTCGGCCTGACCAAGCAGACGATTCAGGCGGCGGCCACGAATACTCTGACCGATCATCTGGAGCTTGAGGCCGACGCAATGAAAACCTGCGGTGAAAGTGCGGACTATGCGGAAGGCGTTACAGCGTTTCTTAAAAAACGCGCGCCAGCATTTCGAGGTGAGTGAAATGACGCCAGACGAGCGTGCGCAGATGGCAGCGGCGACCATGTGGGGGCGGGACAATGCCTCGAAATGGGCGGGGATGGAACTGGTTGACGTAGATGAAGGCACCGCAACGTTTGCTTTGAAAGTCGCCGACCACCATTGCAACGGGCACGGCATCTGCCACGGAGGTGTGACCTTCATGCTGGCCGACAGTGCGTTTGCCTTTGCCTGCAACAGCCGCAATCAGTCGACCGTGGCGCAGCACAATGTGATCAGCTACGTCGCACCGGCCCGATCCGGCGATGTGCTGACCGCGCGGGCGACAGAGCAAAGCCTGACCGGTCGCAGCGGCATCTATGACGTAACCGTAACCAACCAGACCGGCCAAAAGATCGCGGAATTTCGGGGCTTTTCCCGGGCGGTCAAGGGGCCGGTGTTTGATGAAGCCTGAGACGAGAGGGATGGTATGAAGGATCTTACTCCGAATAAGGCGCATCTCGATCCGATCGAGATTGCCTCGATCGACGAAATTCGAGCATTGCAACTGGACCGGTTGAAATGGTCGCTGCGCCACGCCTATGACAACGTACCGATGTATCGTCAGCGCTGCGATCAGGCGGGTGTGCACCCGGATGATCTGCATAGCCTTGGCGATCTTGCCCGTTTCCCGTTCACCTACAAGAGCGATCTGCGCGACAACTATCCGTTTGGTCTGTTTGCCGTGCCGCGCGAGCAGATCATTCGAGTACACGCCTCGTCTGGAACCACGGGTAAGCCGACAGTGGTTGGCTATACCCAAGGCGATATCGACAATTGGGCGGATCTGGTCGCCCGGTCCTTGCGTGCCAGCGGGCTGCGGCGCGGTGACATGGTGCATAACGCCTACGGCTATGGCCTGTTCACCGGCGGTTTGGGTGCGCATTACGGAATCGAGCGCTTGGGGGCCACAGTTGTACCGATGAGCGGTGGACAGACTGGGAAGCAGGTTGATCTGATCACAGATTTCAAGCCAGACGGGATCATGGTGACACCGTCCTACATGCTCAATATTCTTGAGCAGTATCATAAGGTTGGCCTTGATCCACGTGAATGCTCGCTGTCGGTGGGCGTCTTTGGTGCGGAGCCATGGACGGACTCGATGCGGGCCGAGGTTGAACAGGCCTTCGACATGCATGCCGTCGATATCTACGGCCTGTCCGAGATCATGGGCCCCGGTGTGGCCAGTGAATGTGTTGAAACCAAAGACGGTCCGGTGATCTGGGAAGATCACTTCTACCCCGAAATCATCAACCCCGAGACGGGTGAGGTCCTGCCCGATGGTGAAATGGGTGAACTGGTCTTTACCACGCTGACTAAAGAAGGCCTGCCGATGATCCGTTACCGTACACGCGATCTGACTCGTCTGCTGCCGGGGACGGCGCGGTCGATGCGCCGGATGGAGAAAATCACCGGGCGGTCGGACGACATGATCATCCTGCGCGGCGTAAACGTCTTTCCCAGCCAGATCGAAGAACAGGTCCTGGCCACCGGTGGCCTTGCGCCCTATTACCAGATCGAGCTGTATCGTGCCGGTAGAATGGATGCGATGCGCATCCATGTCGAGGCGGCGCCGGATGCAGCGGATGAGCTCAGCAAGACCGCCGCAGCGCGGATGCTGTCTCGTCGGATCAAAGAAGTGGTTGGTATCTCGACCGAGATCGACATAGGCGAGCCGGGCGAGGTTGAGCGCAGTCAAGGCAAGGCCCGGCGCGTAATCGACAACCGGAACGAGTAAGTCAAAGCGGAGACCAAGGGTTTGGCTCGTACGATAGCAAAAGACCACGACCACAAGCGCACGCGCATCCTCAGATCAGCGGCGCGCGTGTTTGCGCGGGAAGGCTTTGATCGGGCCTCGATGTCTCAGTTGGCGCGTGAGTGTGGGATATCGAAGGCCAATATCTATCACTATTACGACAGCAAGGACGCGATCCTGTTCGACATGCTCGACAGCTATTTGCTGAAACTACGCGACCTGATCTGCGGTTTGGACTTGCAAGACCTTAGCCCGGCTGACCGGCTGCGGCGCGTGGTGCGTGAGATCCTACTGGCCTATCAGGGTGTCGACGATGAGCACAGGGTGCAAACCAGCGGCATGTCTGCGCTGCCGGAAGAGCAACAAAGACTTCTGCGCGGCTATCAGCGTGACATGGTGGTGTTTGTCAGCCAGATCATCGAAAGCGCCGCCCCCGATACGTTCCGCGATGATGCCGCGAAGCTGCGCGCCACAACAATGTCCGTGTTCGGGATGCTGAACTGGTTTTATATGTGGAACTCTGGCGCCGATAAGGGCGCGCGTGAGGACTATGCCACGCTGGTCAGCGACCTGACCTTGGACGGGCTGAAAGGGTTGTGAACCACGTGCCCGCCGGGTCGTGATTTGGTATCTGCCGCATATTCTGCTTCAATGGGCGGCAGGAGGATTGCCATGCAACGCCCGGAAAGCTTCGACAAATTCTATTTCGCCAAAGTTGGTTTGGGTGAGGCCTGCGGTTGCGCCGAAAAGATCATTGATGTGTACGAGTTCAACCGTCAGCGCGGTGCACAGACCAGGCAGGGCATAGAGCGAAAGAAAACCCGCCGCCGCTTGCTGCGGTCTTTCGCTCTGAAATACGGGTTGATCGGTCGCAAGCGCCCGAAGTGAACGAAGCTTACGGGGTCTTCAATCCCAACTGGTCAACAACACGCGCCGCCTCAGTGCTCCAGCGCGTTTTCAGTTCTGCTCCGGTCAGGCGGCGCAGACCCATGTTGCGCAGCGATTGGAGCTTTTCAGCCGTGGCCGTGCCGAAACTGGCCGCGACGCGGGGCCACCAGTAGTCCACCGATCTCTGCAAAGCGGCTGATTCACCTTCTGCGGCGAGTTTGACGGCACCTTCAAGTGCCAGTTCGCCGTGATGGGCCTCGATCGGGGCGATTGCGCGAAAGGCTTCGGCCAGAGGTTGGTATGAGATCGTTGAAAACTCGGCCAGTTGTTCAGCAACGGCCCGGCTCATCAAGAGGTTCATGATCACCGCATCGGCCCAGCCATCGATCGGATAGTTGAAGACGGCCAGTCGCATATCGTGTTCGCTGCGGGTCATACCGATATCCGCATTCCGGTCCAGCCGTGCGGTCCAGGGATGATGAGTAGCGTATCTATCGATATCGGCGCCGAATTCGCCCATGATCTTAAGCACGCGGTCGGCGTTGTCGGTCTTTTCAAGCACGATTTTCGCGGCGGCGATGCGTTCTTTGATACCTGGCCCCTGGTTGATGACCTCGGCAAAACCCGCCGCCCCAGCCAGTTCGCTGTCCACGAAGGTTGCCATCAGCTTCATCAGTTCCGCGCGATAGCGCGGCGGTACGTTGGTCGGGTTGGTCAGTACGCCACCTGCCTCGAGATAGCGTTCGAGTGTCATGTCTTCGGCCATCGGTGTTCTCCCTTTATTGGTCGTAATCCACGACCACGGTGTCGGTCAGCGGATAGGCCTGGCAGCTCAGGACATAACCTTTTTCGACCTCGTAATCCTCAAGCGCGTGGTTGGCGACCATCTCGACATCGCCTTCGATCACGCGACAGCGGCAGGTCGAACAAACCCCGGCCTTGCAGGCAAAAGGCGCATCCATTGCATTTTCCAGCGCCGCGTCCAGGATCGACTGATCCTTGGGCATGGTGATGGTCTGCGTGGCCCCATCCATCGTGATCGACGCCTTGGTCTGATTGGCCTGAGACTCGGCACCTGCGTCGCTGGTCTTGCGCTTGGCGCGTCCCGGCTGCGCGCTGGCAAAGAGTTCGAACTTGATCTGACTGTCGCCCAGCCCGTGCGCTCGCAAGGCGGCGGCGATGCCCAGCATCATCGGCTCAGGCCCGCAGATAAACGCGGTGTTGACGTTTTCGATGTCGATCCAGTGTTCGAACAGTTCGGCGCATTTGTCCTGCGTTACCAGCCCGGTGAACAGCTCAATCTCCTGCGCGTCGGTTTCCAATATGTGGATCACGTTCAGGCGACCCATATAGAGATTCTTGAGATCCTCCAACTCCTCGCGGAACATGATCGTGTTCACGCCCTTGTTGGCGTAGACCAGCGTGAATCTCGAATGCGGCTCACGCGCCAGCGTGGTCTTGAGAATCGACAGGACAGGCGTAATGCCCGACCCGCCGGCAAAGCCCAGATATTGCTTTTCCGCTGCAGGATCGATTGCGGTGTGGAAACTTCCCATCGGCGGCATTGCCTGCACAACGTCGCCGACCTTCAGGTCCGTGTTGGCCCATGTGGAAAACGCCCCGCCGTCAACGCGCTTGATTCCCACCTGCAGAATGCCGTCATCCTTGCCTGCACAGATTGAGTAGGACCGGCGCAGCTCTTCTCCGTCGAAGTCGCGGCGGAAGGTCAGGTATTGCCCCTGAGTGAAGTCGAAATCTTCGGCCGAGCCATTTGTCGGTTTCAGTGTCACCACCACCGCATCGCGGATGGTTTTGTGAATGTCGGTGACTTCCAGATCATGAAAGCGTGCCATCCGGTGATCCTCCCTCAGATGCACTTGAAATAGTCAAAAGGTTCCAGGCAATCGGTGCAACGCCAATGGGCTTTGCATGGGGTCGAACCGAATTGGCTGACCTTCTCAACCGCCTTGCTGCCGCAGTGTGGGCAGCGTTCGGGGCCACCCGCGGGCTGCGGTGGGGCGATGCCGAATTCTTCCAGCTTGGCGCGGCCCTTGTTGCTGAGCCAGTCAGTGGTCCAGGCGGGCGAGATGCTGGTTTCGATCTTCAGATCGTCGATCCCGTGCTCACGCAGCGCGGTTTCGATGTCCATACTGATCACGGATGTCGCCGGGCAGCCCGAATAGGTCGGGGTAACCGTTACCCTCAGCGTGCCATCATCCCACCGCACATCGCGCACAATGCCCAGATCAACAACCGAGATCACGGGTATCTCTGGGTCGGGAACGGCATCCAGCCATTCCCAGATCTGATCCGTCGACGCGCGCACCGGCCCTTACCAGGTCGCGCCGGGATAGGCGCGCTGCAACCACTGCATCTGCGTCAGCAGGTGACCCAGATGTTCGGTATGCATCCGCCCGTCGCGTCCGCCTTTATGGGCAAAGCGGCTTTCGGGGGTGGTCAGCGTTGCCTCGGCCAGAACGCGCCCCACCAGCGCGTCGTATTCTTCGCGCAGATCAGACGGATTAGACGCGATTCCAGCCGCGACCATCTCGGCATCGACATCATCGCTGACAAACATTTCGCCCACATAGGGCCAAAGGTAATCCAGTGCCTCCTGCATCCGGGCATGGCTTTCTTCGGTCCCGTCGCCAAGACCAACGACCGTATCGCTCGAGCGTTCAAGGTGGTAGGTAACCTCCTTGCTGGCTTTCGCCGCGATTGCAGCGACACGTTCGTCGGACGATGTCATCAGACGGCCCAGCATGATCGAATGCCAGGCATCGAACAGGAACTGGCGCATCAGGGTGCGCCCGAAGTCGCCATTCGGAACCTCGACCAACAGCACATTGCGGAAGTCCCAGGCATCACGCAGGAAGGCCAGATCATCGGCGCTTTTGCCACCGTCGATCTCACCCGCCAGACTCAGCCACATCTGGGTCTGTCCAATCAGGTCCAACGCGGTATTGGCCAGCGCAATGTCTTCCTCCAGCACCGGTGCATGGCCGCACCATTCACTGACGCGATGGCCGAGGATCAGGGTGTTGTCCCCCATCCGCAGAAGGAATTGAAGGAATGCCTCGTCGCGGGTCATCACATCGCCCCCACTTCGCCAGGGATGTCGAAGAAGGTCGGGTGGCGGTATACCTTGCTTTCGCTGGGCTCGTAGAGCGGGCCTTTGTCACTGGGCGACGAGGCCGAGATGTTGTTGGCTTCAACCACCCAGATCGAAACGCCTTCGTTGCGGCGGGTATAGACGTCGCGGGCGTTCTTGATGGCCATTTCAGCGTCAGGCGCGTGCAATGAGCCAACGTGACGGTGGCTCATGCCATGCTGACCACGGATAAAGATTTCCCACAGGGGCCATTCGTTATTCATCGGGTTTCCTCCTCAGAGTGGGCCTATTCGGCAGCGACTTTTGCGCCACGTTTCTTACGGGCATGGGCCAGCAATCCATCGCGTACCCATTTGCCGTCGTCCCACGCTTTGTTGCGTGCCGCCAAACGGTCAACATTGCAGGGGCCATTGCCTTTAATCACATCGAAGAACTCGGACCAGTCGGGCTCGGAGAAGTCGTAGTGTCCGCGCTCCTCGTTCCACTTCAAGTCAGGATCGGGGATGGTGAGGCCAAGATATTCGGCCTGCGGCACAGTCTGGTCGACGAACTTCTGCCTTAGCTCGTCATTGGTGTTGATCTTGATCTTCCACGCCATCGATTGGGCCGAATGCACAGATTCCTTGTCCGAAGGCCCGAACATCATCAGCGACGGGTACCAGAAGCGGTTCATCGCATCCTGCGCCATCTTGCGTTGTTCCGGCGTGCCTTCTGCCATCTTGCGGATGGCGTCATAGCCCTGACGCTGATGGAAAGACTCTTCCTTGCAGATGCGGATCATGGCGCGCGAATATGGCCCGAAGGACGTCCGCTGCAGTGGAACCTGGTTCATGATCGCGGCACCATCGACCAGCCATCCGACTGCGCCTATATCGGCCCAGTTCAGCGTCGGATAGTTGAAGATCGACGAGTATTTCATGCGCCCGTCAAGCAGCATCTCGGTGATCTCGTCCCGGCTGACGCCCAGCGTTTCGGCGGCGCAATAGAGGTATAGCCCATGCCCGGCCTCATCCTGCACCTTGGCCAGCAGGATCGCCTTACGCTCCAGCGTTGGTGCGCGGGTGATCCAGTTGCCTTCGGGCAGCTGGCCAACGATCTCGGAATGCGCGTGCTGGCCAATCTGGCGGATCAGGGTTGCGCGATAGTCGTCGGGCATCCAGTCCTTGGGCTCGATCTTGATATCGGCATCAATCTTGTCCTGAAAGGCGCGTTCCTGCTCGGACATCTCCTCGCGGGATTTCACACCGGTTCCGGCTGTCTTGATCATCTGAGCGTACATGTGAGGTCTCCTCCCTTACACGCGTTCGAGAATTAGTGCTGCACCCTGGCCAACGCCGACACACATCGTGCAAAGCGCATAGCGCCCGCCAGTGCGTCGTAGTTGATAGGCGGCGGTCATCACCAGCCGCGCGCCGCTCATCCCAAGGGGATGGCCAATGGCAATGGCGCCGCCGTTCGGGTTCACATGCTGCGCATCGTCTGCCACACCCAGTTCGCGCAGCGTTGCCAAACCTTGCGAGGCAAAAGCCTCATTCAATTCTATCACATCCATCTGCTCGATGCTCAGGCCTGCCCGGGCCAGCACCTTGCGGCTGGCGGGAACCGGACCGATGCCCATGACGCGCGGCTCAACACCTGCAACCGACATGCCGACCACGCGGGCAATCGGGTTCAATCCGTTCTTGGCGGCCGAAGCTTCATTGGCCAGCAAAATAGCGGCAGCTCCGTCGTTCACACCCGAGGCATTTCCTGCGGTAACGGTTTTGTCGGGGCCGTTAATACCGCGGAGCGCGCCGAGCTTTTCGGCCGTCGTGCCGGGGCGGGGATGCTCATCCGTATCGACCACAATCGGGTCACCCTTGCGTTGGGGGATTGTGACCGGGGTGATCTCCTCCTGAAACACCCCGGTCTGGTGCGCCGCGGCCCAGCGGGCCTGGCTGCGTTCGGCAAACGCGTCCTGATCGGAGCGGCTGATACCGTAAGCTTCCGCCACGTTATCTGCTGTTTCGGGCATCGAGTCGATACCAAATTCCTGCTTCATCTTCGGATTTACGAACCGCCAGCCAATCGTCGTGTCATAAACCGCGTTGGCGCGCGAAAAGGCGGTTGTAGCCTTGGGCATCACAAAAGGCGCGCGCGACATGCTTTCGACCCCACCCGCGATGGCCATGTCATAGTCGCCGGCCTTGATTGCGCGTGCAGCCATGCCCACCGCATCCATACCGGATGCACAGAGGCGGTTGATCGTTGTTCCGGGTACATCGACCGGCAGTCCGGCCAGTAATGCAGCCATACGTGCCACGTTTCGGTTGCTCTCACCGGCCTGATTGGCGTCGCCATAGATCACATCGTCTAGACTGGCCCAGTCGACCTGCGGATTCCGGGCGACGAGTGCGGCCATCGGGATAGCGGCCAAATCGTCGGTGCGGACCTGGCTCAGGCTGCCTCCGTATCGTCCGATCGGGGTACGCTGGGCGTCGCAGATAAAGGCGTCCATTGGGCAAAGACTCCGAATTTGTTGCCGGTCATTAAGCGACCGATAGGTCGGTTAATAAGCCTCAGGTCGATTCGCGGCAAGTAAAATGTAACGGAGTCGCTCAAAATTTCAAAAATTGGTAACATATTTCGTGAACCAAAATAAAAAGCCCGCTGGCAAAGCGGGCTGTCTCAGAGCGTGGCAGGGCCAAGCTAGTAGTCTCTAGATCACGTCGGCCATGACCAGATGCACGATATCCTCGCGCCGCAAGTCTCGTGCTGCAAGCTCAACGTCAGACAGAGACCAGAGCGCTCGAATTCTGCGCGTCTTTGCGCGCGCAACGTCGATTTCGGCGATGGCCTCACAAATGCCCCTGAAGATATCGGCTGCCACCTCATACGCGGATTTCAGGGTGAGGCGTTGTGTTGCGGAAGAAGGCATGTGTCCGGGTCTCGCTGATCTCAATAATTCAGCGATTTCATTACTGCGGGAACCGCATCGAAGCCAGAGCGCCGATGGCATAACCGTTGTGCAGCGCACGCAACTCGGCCGAATAGGTGTTGTGAAGCATGGGCAGGGTCCGGGCCCTGCCCAAAACAGCGTCTATTTGGCTGAGGGGCTGTCAAACCATCGCGAGAATCCGCGCAGGACCACCCGAGCCGCCACGGTGGTTTGGGGCCCCAACGATCAGTGTGGCCCCGCTGGCCGGTACTTTGTCAAGATTGGCGAGGTTCTCGATGCCGTACCGATTGGTGGGCAACCAGGCATAATGCGTGGCAAAATCCGCTGATGGCCCGTGGTCCAATGACAGGGAATCAACAGCCAGAGCAACCGCGCCCGTCTCATCGATCAGCATCTGAGCGGCCTCGACATGGAAGCCGGGAAAATGCATCTTGCCCTCATCATCGGCATTGCGGAATTCTGCGGTCGCGGTTTTACCACCCCAGCCGGAATTCATCGCCACGCAGGCACCGTCCGGAATTGGCCCGTTGGCTTCGATCCAGGCTTTCAGGTCGTCCGGTGTGACCTGCGCATCCGCGTTGTCAGCGGCCCGCGCGGCGATGTCGACAACACAGAGTGGACAGACGAGGTTTGAAACCGGAATCTCGTCGACCGATTGGCCATCAGCTGAAAAATGCAGTGGCGCGTCGACATGTGTGCCGGTGTGTTCGTTGACGGCAAGATTGAATAGATTGAATCCGTGATCCTTGAAGTTAAAAGATTGGGTGGCCGCGATCCCCGGTTCTCCGAAATAGGTGGGGAAATCGGCATCATAGACGTGAGTCATGTCAACAACCTCACCCGCGCCCGCCGCCAAAGCCGGTGGTACGCTGGCTGTCCCAAGTGCTGTACCAGCCGCGACCGCTGCACCTGCCTTGAAGAAGGACCGCCGCGACATCATCCGGTCTTTTACGGCATTCATCACGCATAAATCGCACATGGAAATTCTCCCTGTTTTTTTGACGCTGGTATCCCGATAGTGCCCGGCGCACCCGATCAAGTCCAACAAAGCCTGCATGGGCAAGGTTGTGCGCTGATGCCTAAAGGGCCTGAGACACTTGTCATCAGGAGTGAGGAGATTAAAAACCGAACGGTTGGTCGAAAATAGGGTTGAATACGAGCTCCGACCGGTTCAATCTCTGCAGCGTATGTCAAACTTGTGGAAAGGTGGGCCGAATGTCTCAGGTGATCAGATACGAGAGAATCGACGATATAGCAGTGCTTGCAGCGCAAAACCCGCCTGTGAACGCGTTGGGTGTCGATGTTCGCCGCGGATTGCTGGCCGGGATCGAGAGGGCCGAAGCCGAAGGCGCTCGTGCCGTTCTGATCTATGGAGAAGGCCGGACGTTCTTTGCAGGCGCCGACATTCGGGAGTTCGGCAAGCCCCCTCAGGATCCATGGCTGCCCGCGCTTTGTGACCGAATCGAGGCGTCACCGCTTCTGGTGGTCTCGGCCCTTCACGGAACCGCTCTCGGTGGCGGGTTGGAAGTTGCGTTGTCCTGCCATTACCGCATCGCGGTACCTTCGGCGAAAATCGGACTGCCCGAAGTCAATCTGGGTATCATTCCGGGTGCGGGCGGTACCCAGCGATTGCCGCGTGTCACAGGGGTTGAGGCGGCTTTGGACATGATAACAACCGGCCGCCATGTCCGCGCACCAGAGGCGCTGAGTATGGGTGTGTTGGACTGCGTCAAAGAAGGTGACCCGCGCGAGATCGGTTTGGCCTATGCGCGCGAGTTGCTCGACAACAACGCTCCGCGCCGTGCGGTCTGCGACATGCCAGCACCTGCTCCGATTGATTTTGACGCGGCGTATGATGCGGTTTTGAAGAAGGGACGGGGTCAGTTGTCACCCGCGGTCGCTGTGCGCGCGGTCCAGGCTGCGTGCGAGGCAGATGACTTTGCCGCTGGGCAGGCCCGTGAACGGGAATTGTTCATGGAGTTGATGACTTCGGACCAGCGCAAAGGACTGATCCACGCCTTTTTTGCCGAGCGTGCAGTATCGAAGCTGCCTGAATTACAGGGTGTCGAGCCCAGACCTCTGCATCAGATCGGCGTGATTGGCGGTGGCACGATGGGGGCAGGGATTGCAACCGCTGCGTTGCTGGCGGGCCTGGACGTGGTTCTGCTTGAGATGTCGCCAGAGGCTGCTCATGCAGCGAGAGACCGGATTGCGGCCAACCTGAGTGGCGCCGTAAAGCGCGGCAAGCTAAGCTCTGACGCCCACGATGACATCTTGCAAAACAGGCTGACCCTCGCCACCGATTATGACGCGCTGAGCCATGTTGATCTGGTGATAGAGGCCGTTTTTGAAGACATGGCGGTCAAAAAACAGGTTTTCGCGCGGCTGGATGCGGTGTGCAAGGACGGGGCGGTGTTGGCGACCAACACTTCGTATCTCGATATCAACGAAATTGCGGGCTCGATCAGCAGGTCATCCGATGTGGTTGGGCTGCATTTCTTCTCTCCGGCCCATGTGATGAAGCTGCTGGAAGTTGTGGTTGCCGATCAGACGGCACCGGAAGTGGTGGCAACCGGCTTTGCGCTGGGCAAGCGTCTGGGCAAGGTGTCAGTCCGGGCCGGTGTGTGCGATGGCTTCATCGGGAACCGGATACTCAGCACCTATCGCGCTTGCGCGGATCATATGGTGTTGGATGGCGCGTCGCCCTATCAGATCGACAAGGCGCTGACAGATTTCGGCTTCGCAATGGGGCCATTTGCTGTTTCCGATCTGGCTGGGCTTGATATTGGCTGGGCGACACGCAAACGCAAACGCGCGGCAGGTCAGGATCCGCGCGTGCGTGACAGCTCCTATGCCGACAAACTGTGCGAAGCCGGACATTTCGGTCAGAAGACCGGCAAGGGCTACTACCTCTATGAGAAAGGACAGCGCGCCGGGCTGCCAAACCCCGAGGTCATGCCCCTGATCGAGGCTGACCGCGCAGCTCAGGGGCTTGCGCCGCGTGTTTTCACGGATGAAGAGATTGTGCGCCGTTACATGACGGCGATGGTGAATGAAGCGGCCAAGGTGGTTGGTGAAGGGATCGCCCGCCGCCCGTTGGATGTGGATGTCACGCTGCTATATGGTTACGGCTTTCCGCGCTATTGGGGCGGCCCATTGAAATGGGCTGATCTGAACGGGCTGGCCGATGTGCTGACCGATATCCGAAACTGGTCGGAAGACGATGCCTATTTCTGGCAACCCGCCCCATTGCTTGAACAGCTGGTGGCTGAGGGCCGCAGTTTTGATGACCTCAACAAAGAGAACTGAGATTTAGAGGCAAGCTCTCCCGCGACCGCGCGACATTGGCTGCGCCAATACCGCGAACGGCCTTGGGCCCGGCATCGCGCATAGCGCGATGCCGGGCCCAACAAGAGGAGGCGTTCCGTCAGGAACGACGACGACTGGCGGGAGTGCTTGCAATCAGTTCACTGCGCTTTCGGCCGCTGCACGAACCGCGCGGATGTTATCGCCGTAAACGGCGGAGTTGGACACTGACCCACCTTTGAAAACGGCCGATCCTGCGACAAGCACATCTGCACCGGCTGCCGCAACCAGTGGAGCTGTTGTGGGATCGACGCCTCCGTCAATCTCGATATGGACTGGGCGGTCGCCGATCAATTCTCGCAGGCGGCGAATCTTGGCGGTCATGTCAATGAACTTCTGGCCGCCAAAGCCGGGATTCACGGTCATGACGCAAACCAGATCTGTGAGATCCAGCAAGTGCTCGACCGCTTCGGCCGACGTGCCCGGGTTCAGTGCCACACCTGCTTTCATCCCGGCCGCACGAATGGCTTGCAGGGTGCGGTGCGTGTGCGGACCGGCTTCGACATGGGCCGTCAGCACGTCGGCTCCGGCGTCAGCATAGGCCTGAATATATGGATCGACCGGTGCAATCATCAGGTGCACGTCCATCACGGTCTTTACATGCGGACGGAAAGCCTTCACCGCCGGTGGGCCAAATGTGAGGTTTGGAACGAAATGCCCATCCATCACGTCGATATGAACCCAATCTGCGCCTTGTGCCTCGATGGCCTGAATTTCCTGACCGAAATTGGCGAAATCGGCGGACAGGATCGACGGCGCGATCTTGATGGAACGGTCAAAGCGCATAGCGGGCCTCATGTGGGATCTGTGTTGCGAGGGCATATAGCGACCCAACGCTCCGATGGATAGCCCTTGCGGCGGCGAAATGCCCAAGGTTGCCGAACTGGGCGGCCCAACAGGTCTTTTGGTACCGAGGTTTCGTCTAAGGTCTGAGTTGAACCCGACCTCAACCACCAAGCGCGAAGCGCTGAATCAGGTGAAACCGACCATCTTCCGCCTCACCCACAAGGGCAAGATCGCGGATTTCAAAAGGGGCGGGCAGCAAGGGTTGAAGCCGAGTGTAGAGATGGCTTTGAACCTCACTCAACGTGGTTTTGTCCAGCTTGCTGCTCAGCGTAATATGGAATCGGAACGCATCCATCACGTGGGGATAACCCCAGCGCGTGAGGTTGCGCTCGTGCTTAGGCGACATATTGGGGGAGCGCCGATGCGCCAATTCGGGCTCGGAAAGCGGGGCGCGAAACCGGTCAAGGTCGCGCACACAGGCGGAAGCCAGCGCGTTCAGCGCTTCTGTGTCACCGCGCGGAACCAGTGCCAGAAACCGGCCGAGCGGTGCGATGCGCAACCCTGCCAACGTGACCGGTTTCTGTTTCTCGGCCAGTTGTGCGCAAGCATCCAATAGAGCCTCAAGCGTTTGCCCGTCACGTAGCCGAAAGGGCGGCTTCATGGTCGCATGCAAACCATATCTGCGCGGGGCCTCGGTTACGGCGGCGACATCGATGTCGTGGATTTGGGGGTGAGGGACTGTCTGACCCGCTTCCATGTCCCAGCCCAGCCAACTAGTGCAAAACCGGGTCCATTCGTCTGCTGGTGCTGGCAGAACATAGATCGCATATCGCGTAAAATTCACTCTGCCCTCCCGATGCACCTGTGCTCCAAGATCTTCAGATGACAGAACATGCGCTTCTTGCCAATGCGCTGCTGGCCAGGAGGATACTAGCCGTACCGCAATCGTCGGGATGTCCGTTCAGCTGCGATAAAACAGATAACGGTCCGGGGCGATCGTTTCTGGGCCCTTGATCTGTTCGAAACCAACCAGCGGCTGCCCTGAAATCAGAAGCCCGCCCGGCCGCATCACCCGTTCGATCAGCGGGCTGAGACGCGCGGCTTCGGCCACATCCTCGCTTTTGACCCCGCGCCCGAAATCATAGTGTGCAAGGGCGATTGTACGGCCCATTGACGCCAGCTTCTGCAGCATAGGTTCTGCTTCACCCTGCAGGAAATCTTCGGCCGGAGGGGTGCTGTCCGGGTGACACTGTAAGACCCGATCCATGACCCAAATCCGGCGCGCATTCAAAATCTCTCGCAGGTGATCATAAGTGCGCCCATTGCCCAGCCCCATGTCCAGGACATCACCTTCCATGCTGTCGATCTGCGTTGCCGCCCAGTTCAGCCCGTCGCGTTGCGCTGTCAGGCGGCGCAGCATGGAGTCAAGTCGGCTCATTTGGGCTTTCCTTCTTTTGGTGAGCGAGCGGTGCGGTCCAGGCGATGCACGGACCGTCGAGCAACCGGTGCAGCAGGTCATGGGTAAAGGTCCAGATGTCTTGATCATGGACCAGATGATGCGTCAACACGCCAAAGGGTTCCGTGTTGTCTGAGCGCTGCGTTCTGCGTTCTCTTAACAGTTGTGCCGTTTGTGCAATCAGAGAACCGGGCTCTGCCAGCCCGCGCGTGCCGTGCCAGTCGATTGGGTCCAGATGAGTGTTCACCTGTTCCAGACCAGGCGCGGCCAGTTTTGTGTGCCGAGGCGTTGCTGTCGACAGGATGCGATAGCCCAGATGAGGCAAACGCGCCGCAACCTCCGGAGCGATCCGGTTCCACGGGGGCACAAACATGGGGCGCAGGTTATTGCCGAACATGCCTTGCAGCCGTTTCAAACCCGCCTCGGCGTCGGCCATAATGGTTTCGATCGGGCGATGGAGGCGGAACTCAGCCTTCTTTTCGTCCGGTGGTGCGTGGTTTTGATGGGCCCAGCCGTGCACGACGGGTATCAATGTAGGATTGTCGAAGACATAAGTCCCAAGGTCGGTGCCTACGTTTTGCGGGATCACCGCCAGATGCACGGGTAGCCTCAACCGATCGGACAATGCGGTCAGCCGCTTTAGTTGAGGTGTGACCGAGACCGCATCGTCGTCACGCCACCACAAGGGTAAGTTCAGACCGTCGGAGCGCCAGCGTTTCAACTCATCCTGCAATGGGTACCAGTCGAGATGCATCAGATCGTCTCTCTCAACGCGGTGGTGATCGCGACTGCCCGGTTTGCGCCATCAAAGCCATCTACCATCGGCGGGCGGGCAGGGGCGGATGTGACACGCTTCAAGGCATCGGCAAGTGACTGGCCATTCAGCTCATCGCTTTTCAACACCGAAAACCCGTCCAATCGTGAAAGTGTGCGCGCGCGCAGGCTTTGCTCAACCTCCTTGCCATCATCAAACGGAATAAGAACTGCCGGTGTGCCACTTTGTAGCAAATCCATCGCCGTGTTATAGCCGCACATGCTGACCGAGGCACCGGCACGCGGCAACATTTGTCGAAAATCCGGGCGCACGGGTTCGATAGTCATTTCTGAATCTCCGGCCAACTCCGACAATTCTGCAATGCGGGCCTGCGCGTCTTGTCCGCCCACCAAGAGGCGCCAGCGCCTGTTGGGCATCTTTCGGGCGGCCTCGATGGCCGCGCGAAAGATCGGTTGGCCAACCGAACCGCCGCCTGCACTGACTAAGATTTCGCCCTGTCCGACACCTTCGGGATGCGGTTGGGGGGCGTCCGGGGCAACAAAGCCGGTGTAGTGCAGGCGCGATGCCAATTGGTCAGAGACCGGCCAACTGATTTCAAGCGGCGCGATTTCCGGATCGGAGTGGACCAGAACGCCATCGTAATACTGTGCAATAATCTCATCCGCCCGCACGGCTTTTGCCGCCTTGGATGGCGGCGCAAGGATATCGCGGATCGAACTCAGAATGATGGGCGCGTGCGGAAGGTTTCGGGCAAACTCAAGCGCGGCCAGAAATTCATTGGCCAGAGAGCGGCGGCCAAATGGAAACAGCTCGGTGATCAGGATGTCGGGCTGAAAACTCAGCACCGCCTCCTTCAGCGCGGTGATCCGGTTATTCAGGTAATCCGGGCTCGCCACATCCCCGTTCTGATCCAGCAGGCGCGTAAAATTGGTGCCGTCGGAGCGCAGCGGTGGTAAACCCAGCACCGTCACCCCTTGCGTCTCTAGCTGCCGCGCGGGTATTCCGCCCGTGACCAAAAGAACCTCGTGCCTATTGTCCGCAAAGGCACGTCCCAGTGTCAGAGCGCGGCTCAGATGTCCGGTGCCCAGCAGATGGGTGACTACAATCATTGTTCTCATTTGCCAGCGTCTCGCCGTAGCAGTCGGATCGGGTCAGCTTGCGGCTGCATGTTGTCGAGGTCTACCACATACAATCTGTTTCGCTTGATCTTGAACGGGGCAGGACCGGCGAAGTCCCAGCCCCAGGCCTTGGCCAGTATCACGCGCATGATGCCGATATGACACACGGCAAGGGTATCACTGCTCAGGGTCTCCAACCAAGGAGTGATACGCTCCCAAAGTTCGGCCGGGCTTTCACCGCCCGGTGGCCGGAAGTTCCAGCCCCAATCCTCGATATGGCAATATCCGCTATCAGGTATCCCGATCAGTGCCGCGCCACGTTCCCCTTCCCAATTGCCCCAGTTCATCTCGGTCAGGGCCTCCGAAGTGTTTGGCGTGCGGCCTGACACCAGCCGTGCCGTCTCGGCCGCGCGGGAGAGCGGGCTGGACCAGATCGCAGCCATGTTCCAAGGGGCGGGCAGGCAATAGCCAGACAATTCGGCGCGGGCGTCTGCATCCAGCGGGATGTCGCTGCGGCCTTGGATTCGGCCTGCGCGGTTCCATTCAGTATGCCCATGGCGCAGCAAGGCGAGGCGGGTCATGGTCGGTCCTCCAGCAGGGGGCGAACGGCAGACCAGAAGCGTTTGGTCGCGGCGGGCAGCAGGTGGCGGGCGGCGATGTGCCTTTGGGCGCTGTGGCCTTCGGTTTGGCGCAGGTCCGCATCGGACAGAAAGGTCTGCACCCGTTTGGCCAGACCCTCAGCCCCGGATTCCACCGTTGGATGGTCAGATGCCAGAAGAACATCCCGCACGCCGGGGCGGTCCTGTGCCACAACGGGTACACCGCTGGCCTGCGCCTCCAGATAGACCATGCCATAGGCTTCGTTGACACCTGGCCAGATCATCAGAGCGGCGTGTCGATAGACCTTTTGCAGCGCGGCGCGATCCAGCTGCCCGAGAAATCGGACACGGTTGCCAAAGGGCATCATCAGGGCCTCCACCTCAGCGCGGGCCGGGCCGTCTCCAGCGATATCCAAAGCCCAATCGCCGCGCAGATGTGCCAGCGTTTCGGCGAGAAGTGTGTAAGAGGCCAGCTTGTCCCCGGGGCGCATCATTCCAACGGTCAGCATCGGGCCGATCTGATCCGAAGCAGCGGGTAATTCAGCAATCGGCAGAAATGGCGGCAGCTCGACAAGATTCTGCGCCCCAAATCGTTCTCGGTCCAACGTGATGAGATCGTTGGCAGTGTGGTAGAAGATCACTTGCGCCGCGTCGCAGGCATCATGCGCGCTTTTGGCAAAACCTGCCCATGGGCCGTTAAGCCGGCTGGTTGCACGGGTGCTTTCAAGCTGCACATATGGGATGCCCCGCGCGCGGCAAACCACTGGCCCCAGCAGATCGGGGGCTTTGTAGTAGTTGTGATATGTCACCCATAGATTTGTTTCAGGCGGCAGTGTTCTGATCAGACGATCAGCCTCGGTCCTGGCCTTGCTGTGCAGGGCCTCCTGCACCTCTGGGTCGCCGGTTTTGTCGTAGATGCGCAGCTGCGATGCCAGTTCAACCGTATCGCCCTGCGCCCCAATCGCTGCCATCAGGTTCCGCGCCATCTCGCGATCGCCCGAGGGCTTGGGGCTGTCGGGGGATTTCATAGGTGCATAGAAGGCAACTTGTGCCATCAGACTCCATCCGCGCAGATTGCGTTCAGCCGGTCAGAGAGGCGACGGATGCCAGGTTCCATACGAAACTCAGCGATCAACCGGTCATAAGCGGCCTCGGCCATCCCGACCGCCTTGTCCGGCTGCCTTGCGATATCGGTAATGGCTGCGGCCAGAGCTTGCGGATCATCGCTGGACAGGACACCGTGAGTTCCGGTTTCGATAAACTCCGGAATGGCCGAAACCGGGGTGGACAGGATCGGAAGACGCTGCGAGGCGGCCTCCATCAAAACATTGGGCAGACCGTCCCGGTCACCGTTCTCGGCAACCCGGCTGGGAAGGACGAACAGATCAGCCTTGCGCATTTCAGCAATCACCTCGGGCTGATCACACGCCCCTTTCCAGATGATCCGATTGCCCAGGCCCGCCGCTTCAGCCTGCGCCTTCAGTGCGTCGCTCAAGTTGCCGCCGCCAATATGTATCCAACACCAATCCAGGGTTTGCGGCAATCGCGCAAAAGCCTCGATCAGCCGGTCAAAACCTTTCTTTTCAACAAGGCGCCCGACCGACAGCATATGAAAGGGCGCATCCATGGCGCGCAATGACCGCTTGGGTGGCGCAGGAAAGCGGGACAGGTCCAGACCGTGATAGATCAGATCCACCCGGCCCGGATCATCCGCCAATCCGCGCAGATGTGCGGCCCCGATGGTCGTGCAGGTTGCACCAAAGGCGGCACCGTGGGTTGCAGATTGCAGTTTTTCCCGCTTTTCCCAGTCGGGCGAGGTCCAGATGTCCTTGGCGTGGGCCGAAAAGCTCCACGGCAGATCGCGCATGATGGCAGTATAACGCGCAACGGACGAGGGCGTGTGCATGAAATGTGCATAAAGCGCCCGCGTTTGTGCGGGCAATTCGGCAGCCAGAACGCAGGCCTGTCCAAACCTGCGGATGCGGTTATGGCTGGGATCACGGCGCAAGTCCTGCCGCCAGACCTGATAAGCCTTGTCGTATCCGGGTAGACGCGTTGCGACGCTCCGCGCAGCCTCTAGCCGTCGCGGTTCTTCGTACAGGTATTCGGGCAGGTAATGTACCTGACCCTGAAACCTGTCGTGCAGCGGGTGGCGCTTGGTCTCGGTCGGGTGGCGCAGCGACCAGATATCAAACTGGTGCCCGGCTTCCTGCAAGGCAACCAATTCCTGCGCAATGAACGTCTCGGACAGGCGGGGCCAGCCTTTGACCAGCACCGCAAGCTTGGGAGATTTGGCGTTCATCCGGTTGCACGCTCTTGTTCCGCACCCAAAAGGGTGCCAACACGGTGGGTGACGTATTGCAGGCCGTCCAGCAAACCGGCCCGTATCGCTTGCGACGGCAGCGGTTGGCCAGGCAGTTCGCGTATCGCACGGATCATCGCGTCCGCCGTCAGACCATCGCGCTGTTCATCCAGCATGCGCACCAGCCCCAGGCTCTCGGCGCGTGAGGCGCGAATCCACTGCTCCAGGCGCGGGGTTGTGCGCGGGACGATGACGGCACGTTTGTCGAATGAGAGGACTTCGCAGAACGTGTTATATCCACCCATGCAGACAACGCCGGCGGCACCTGCAAAGAGCGTCTCGATCTGGGATTCGAACCCAACGGCGGTGACGCGTCCGTTCAATGCGGCGACGCGTGTTTCAAATTCGTCTCGCAACTCACCCGACAGGAAAGGGCCGTAGACCAGAACCGCGCGCGGCGACAAGTCAGGGTCTTTCTCATAGGCAGACAGAACCAGATTGACCATCGCCTTGCCGTCACCGCCGCCGCCGGGCGTGATCAGGATATAAGGTTGTTCGGGCGGCTCACCAATCGGGCCCAGATCGCGCCGCAGATAGCCTGTCCAGTGAATGCGCTGTTGCGCGGCGGCGCTCAGCGGCAGGCCCTGCGTTGGATCATAGACAGAGCGAAGGCCATAAACCCAAATCTCATCGTAAAACCGTTCGGTCGCAGCGATCGCGTCCTTGCGCTCCCATTCGGCAGCCAGAACCTCGGGTTCGTCCAACACGTCTCGCAGACCCAGAACCAGTTTGGTGGTGCGGGTGCGTTCCATATACTCCAGCGTCGGCAGCAACTCTCCGCGAAAGCCGGTGGGTTCCTTGTCGACAATCAGGATGTCCGGGTCGAACTGCTCAACTGCTGTTTGGATCAGGCTCGAACGCAGCTCGGTCACATCGTCGATGCCCATGCCGATGGTCCGTGCTGCATAAGAGCCATCGGCGCGCTTGGTGACACCGGGCAGGCGCACGTGGTCGACCCGGCGTGGAAAGGTGAAACGCCCCGCCACTGGCGAGCCGGTCAGGATCAGCGCCGAGGCCTGTTGGTCGGCCTGTGTGATCGCCGCGGCCAATGCCCGCGACCGGCGCAGATGACCCAGGCCGAACGTGTCATGGCTGTATAGCAGGATGCGCGGTGCGCGGCCGTGTTTGTCGTTCGCTATTCCTAGGCTCATGCCTTTGCCCGTTTTGGTTCCCGGTGCAGTTCCGCGCGTTCGCACCTGTTAACGTATATGTTTCATGCCCGCTTGCCAAAGGGGCAGTTTGCTCCGTGCAAATGTGCCAAATCATGCGAATTGGCAACAGTTTCCTGCCGGTCAAAATTATCGGAGCGCCGCATTGCACGGCTTTCCCCCCAAAGGTCGGTTCCAAGCTCCTTCCCTATCTATAGCGGTCATATTCAGTTTTTGCTGAATTGAAAACACCTTATCCCCTGCGGCTACGCTGCAAAATGGGGGTGTTGTGAGGTATCAGTGAGGTGCAGGGAGGGTTTGAACAGGTCCCGGTGGTTCTGTAGGCTTATGCGCAACAGCGAATTGGAAGAAGCGTATCATGAAGAAGACTGTTCTTGCCGGGCTCATTCTGGTGTTCTGGGCCCTCTCACAGGCCTTTGTTACCGCAGCGGCGGCCCAATCGCTTATTCCGGGCTATCCCACGGGATCGACGGAAGGGACTGACTCGAGCGCTGCTGCGTCGGAAGGTGATATGGCGGCGGCCATACGCTCAGCAACCGAGGCCGGGGCCAGTGTCATCGTGATTGACAGCACCGGGCAGGTTGTTTCGGCGCCGGGCCGCGATGGCGCTACGTCTGCCGAAACCGGCGAGGCCGAAGCGATGGGGGAAGGATCGCAGCTGATGAAAGCGCAGGAACGATTCTCGAAGTTTCGGGATTCGGTCCGCTCAAGGCTTGAGGCATTGCCGTATTCGGTGTTCGAGGTCCAGTACATCCTGCGTCAGACCAGCCCGGACGGGCGCATCCAGACTTATGTTGAGGTTCTGGCGTGGAATATCTTGTTCCTACTGCTGGGGCGCTGGTTATCGACCGAGATTTACGGAAAACGCTTTGCGAAACGGTGGGTTGTGGCGCGTATCAAGGAAAGCCCGCATGGCTATCGCGAAAAGATGCCATTCCTCGTCTTTCGTTTCCTGATGGGGATCGGCGCGACGATATTTGCCATGTTGATGGCGCTGATCGTGGGATATCTGTTTTTCGGTGAAGCTGAGGATATCTCGATCCAATTTACAGTGACGGCCATTTTTACGGCATTTTTTCTTTCGCGCACCGTTTCGGATCTGTGGCGGATGGTTCTGTCACCCTATCTTAGTCAATACCGCCTGCCGCCATTCTCGGATCGGGATGCGAAGCGGCTGTATATCTGGGCCTCGGCGATTGCGACCTATGACATTTCGGTCGTCCTGTTTTCGACCTGGGTGGCGGATTTCGGGCTGAACTATAATGTCTACGCGCTGGTGTATGGCAGCCTGACACTGGTGGGTGCGCTGGGTAATGTGCTGATGATCCTGTTCAACGCACGTGCGATTTCAAATGCGATCCGGGGCGGGCGTACGCCCGATCAGGTGTCGTGGATATTGCGGTTCATCTCATTCGCCTGGGCTCCGGTTTTGATGCTATATATCGTGTTCAGCTGGTTCAAACTGGCGGTTGATCTGGTGTTGGAGGTTGAAGATTCGATCCCGATCGTGGCCAGCAGCTATGCCATTTTCATGTCGGTCGTGGTGGCCTATGGCGCAATGAACTATCTGCTGGAACGTTACTTTGATCGTAACCGCAAGATTGAGGAACTGAACGCCGAGGCCGATGAGGCGGATGCTGACGTCGAGGATGAGATCGCGGCGACACCGGAGGCTCAAAAGCGTAAGCACGCCATTCTGACATATGAAGACCTTGCTCGCCGGGTTGCTGGTATTCTGGCTTTTGTTGTGGGGCTCTATGCGCTGGTGGTGATCTGGAATCCTCAGGCCAACTGGAGTGACGACTTGCCCGTCGAGCGGGCTCTGGACGTGATGGTGATCCTGTTTATCGGGTACATCCTGTTTCACTTCTTCCGCGTCTGGATCGACAGCAAGATCGCCGAAGAGGTCGATGATGGCGGGGCAGAAGCCGAGTTGGGCGATGAAGGCGGTGAAGGCGGGCAGAGCCGTTTGGCCACGCTGTTGCCGCTGTTCCGTGGGGCGATATTGGCCGTGGTTGTTGTGACCATCGCGCTGATTGTATTGATGGAACTGGGGATCAATGTGAGCCCGCTGTTTGCGGGTGCCGGTGTTGTGGGTCTGGCCGTGGGATTTGGGTCGCAAACCCTGGTCCGCGACATCTTTTCGGGCGCGTTTTTCCTGATGGATGATGCTTTCCGCAAGGGAGAATACATAGATATCGGAGATGTGAAGGGGACGGTCGAGAAGATATCGGTCCGGTCCTTCCAGCTGCGCCACCACCTTGGCGCACTCAACACGATCCCCTTTGGAGAGATCAAGGTTCTGACAAACTATTCCCGCGACTGGGTGATCATGAAATTACCCCTGCGTGTGACCTATGACACTGACGTTGAGAAGGTGCGCAAACTGATTAAGAAGCTGGGACAGGAATTGCTGAGCGATCCGGTCATTGGCGAGAATTTCATCCAGCCGCTGAAATCGCAGGGTGTGATCGAAATGCAGGATTCTGCGATGATCATCCGCGTGAAGTTCATGACCAAACCGGGTGATCAGTGGCTGGTCCGCAAAAAGGTCTATGAGGAAATCCGCGCGCTATTCGCCCGCGAGGGTATCCGATTTGCCCATCGTGAGGTCACTGTGCGCCTGGCCGATGACAAGGAGGCCGAGGATCTCACTCCTAAGCAGCGCGAAGCAGTAACGGGCGCGGTCCAGGCAGCGATTGACGAGGACTATCTGGACGATATCGGACCCGGCGGCGACGATCGCTAAGGGATGCTCCCGCCGCTTTGATCTGCGTCTCTGACGAGACGCCGCCCAAAGCGTTGGGCCTAGCCGCGCGTTCCGCGCGGCGGTGGAGCTAGGTTGAAAGCGATGGCCAGACCGCCCGAGAAGTGCCCAGTTTTGCGGCGGGAATGGGCCAGTGCATCGTTGCTGAGCCAACTGTCAGAGCAGGTTTCAGGCGATGACCCGGCCCCCAGCCGGAGGCCTCGGTGGATCCCAGGTAGTCCGAAAAGGCAGCGTTAGTGACGTCATCGGCCACATCATTTTTTTTGAGGGTGGCCAGCAACTCGGCGGTGCGTGCAAGCGACAGGCGGGCGTCCATTACGGTTTGACCTGACATAGCCTCAGTCAGTGCGGACAGCACAGCGGCGGCCATCAGGTATCCAGTTGCGTGATCCAGAGCCTGCACCGGTAGTGGTGTTGGCTTATCGGCCGCTGCCCACGCCATCCCTGTATGAGCAATACCCGCGCTCATCTGCACGAGGCTGTCAAACCCGCGCCGCGCGGCCCATGGGCCTTGCCATCCATAGGCGTTCAGTGTGACCTCAATCCGGTTTGGCGCCAGCTGATCGCGCTTGGATTTGCCAAGCCCAAGCGCATCCAGTGCACCGGGTCGGTAGCCGTGAACCAGAACGTCGGCTTGGGTCAGAAGATCCTGAAACTGCTGCATCCCATCTGGCGATTTCAGGTCAAGATAGGCACAATGCTTCCCCAGCGAGATATCCGGAATCACACCCGGCTCGTCCCAGCCGGGCGGGTCGATGCGCAGTACTTCGGCTCCAAATCCGGCCAGCGTTCGGGTTGATACCGGACCGGCCAGAATACGGGTCAGGTCGAGCACCCGCAGACCGGCCAGAGGACGTTCGACCGTAGCCTGGGGCCGTGCCCGCGGCATGGCATTGCGCGGACCCTGCCAGCCAATGAGGGGTTCGCGGGTTACGGCACGCCCTTGTGGATGGTCCTGCCACTCAGACCGGCTGCGCATAGCGGCGGCGACGCCACCTTCGGCGACGATGGCGGTTTCCAGATCGGATATGGACCAGTCTCTGATGGCGCGCGACACGGTGTTCCGGTCGGCCTCTGTTTCCAGAACCTTCAGGGCTGCGATGCGGTGGTGGGGAAGGTTGGTGTGCAACCTGATCCAGCCGTCTGCTGCTTGGTAATCCCCGGCGATTGGGTCCCAAAGGTTGGGCAGCTGCCAGCCATCCGATTTGAACGAAAACCCATACCAGAGCGAGGCCAGCCGGTGATCAACCGTAATCTTAGGTAGTGTTGCAGACAGGTTCATCGCCATCATCAGGCGCGCCAGTTCCCGGCCTACAGCGGCAAAACTGGCGGTGGCCAGTTCAGATACGGCAAAGGCGCTGGGTCGTGCTCCGGCTCCGTTGACCCTATAGCTGTCGGTCGCGGGCAGGGTCGACAGAAGGCTCATTGCTGATAAGGATCCAGACTGTCACGCAGCCCGTCACCAAGGAAGTTGAAGGCCAGCACCACAATGATGATCGGAAGCATGGGGATTGCTGTCCACGGGTAGATCTCGATCGAGGCCAGGTTCTGCGCGTCGTTCAGCATCACGCCCCAGCTGACAGCCGGAGCCCGCAGCCCAAGGCCGAGAAAGCTGAGAGCTGTCTCTCCGAGGATCATCGCAGGGATCGACAGCGTGGCCGATGCGATCAGATGTGACATGAAATTCGGCAGCAAATGCTTTCGGATCACCCGGCCCGAACTTGCGCCCATCATCTCGGCCGCGCGCACGTATTCCTCTTCGCGCAGCGACAGGAACTTGGCCCGAACTGATCGGGCAAGGCCGGGCCAGTCGAGAATTCCGAGAATGATCGAGATGATGAAGAACACCGCGACAGGGCTCCAGTTTGACGGCACCGCGGCGGACAAGGCCAGCCAAAGCGGCAGTTCTGGCAGTGAGCGCAGGATTTCGATGACGCGGTTGATGATCCAGTCGATCCGGCCGCCGAAATATCCCGCCAACGATCCGAAGAGGATGCCCAGGAAGAACGAAACCGAAATGCCGATCAAGCCTACGGTCAGCGAAAGCTGAGCGCCATAAAGGATGCGGCTGAACACGTCGCGGCCAAGACGGTCGGAGCCCCAAAGGAACAGCGTGGCCCCTTCGGGGGCGCAAAACAGGTGGGTGTCCGTTTTGATCAGCCCCGCCAGCTTGTATTCAGACCCTTCACAGAAGAACCGGATTGGCTGCGGGTTTTCGGTGTCTGGGACGAATTTCCACTGAAAGGTCTCCAGGTCGGCTTCGGCCACGATGGGGTAGACATACGGGCCAACAAATTCACCCTCATGGAACCAATTGACGGATTGAGGTGGGGCATACAGATGCTCTCCGTTCCGGTCATTGGGGCCATAAGGTGCGATGAAGCCCGCAAAGGGCAGCATCAGGTAGCACAAAAGCAGGAAAACGCCCGAGATCAGGCCCAGCTTGTGGGTTCGGAACTTGCGCCAGACCAGCACCCAGTTGGGTGCATCGAGATCTGCGCGCTCAAGCTGTTGCAGCGAGGCATGCGGATCAAACGGGGCGTCGTCGACATAGCGGCCGTCGGGTTGTTTGCTCATGCCTCACGCCCCTCGTAGCGAATGCGCGGGTCCAGCATGACCAGCAGGATATCCGAAATCATGGTGCCGATCAGGGTCAGCAGGGCCACGAACATCAGAATGAAGGCCGACAAGAACTGGTCCTGTGTTTTCAGCGCCGTCAGCAGCGTCGGACCGATGGTTTGCAGGCCCAGAACCACCGATACAAGAACCGAACCCGAAACCATCGAGGGCAGCAGGTTACCGATATCGGCCACAAACGGGTTGAAAGCCACACGCAGCGGGTATTTCGCCAGCATCCGGGACGGGGCCATCCCCTTGGCAATAGCGGTTTCCACATAGGGCTTGCCCAGCTCATCCAGCATATTGGCGCGTAGTCGCTGCATCATGGCGGAGGCACCTGAGGTGCCGATCACAAAGGTCGGGACGATCAGGTGAACCAGGATAGATTTCAGCTTGTCCCAACTCATCGGTTGTCCTTCAAAGGACGGATCCATCAGGCCACCGATGGGCAGATTGAAATAGCGGTGCCCGTAATAGAACAGGATCAGAGCCAGCAGAAAGTTTGGCGTCGCAAGACCCAGGTAACCAACAAAGGCCGAAGTATAGTCAATCCACGTCCGTGATTTTGCGGCGGCCAGAACGCCCAGAGGCAATGCGACGGCATAGACGAACAGGATGGCCGCCAGATTGACCACCACCGTCAGCCAGAGCGTATCGCCAACGATCTCGGACACCGGGCGATCGAATTCAAAGGACCAGCCGTAATTGCCCTGTATCAGCCCTTCGAATCCGTGCGGGCCGGGCCAGAAGCCCATCCAGATCAGGTATTGCTCGGGCATGGAACGATCCAGCGCATATTCCTTGCGCAGGAATTCGGCCTTGGCCACACCCGCAGACTGGCCCGAGGCCTGCAGTTCCGCGATCTGGTTGCTGAGGTAATCGCCGGGTGGCAGATTGATGATCACGAAGATCAGCACCGACACCACCAACAAAGTCAGCAGCATCGTGAAAAAGCGATACACCGCATAGCGCAGCATTATCATTTAGCTGCTCCTGATCAGTCGGCGAAAAAGAATTCGTCGGGGCGGTGAATGCCGAAATGCGCGCCGGGCTCCCAGGCCCACATACCCTGTTCCGGCACATTGCGCAGACGGTTTGAGACAACGATGGGCTGCGGCGCGCCGTTCAAAATGCCGATCGCAAAGAGCTGATCGGCATGGATTTTCAACATTTCACTCCAGGCGGCCTGACGCTCCTCATCGGTGGTGGCAACCTCCCAGTCATGGGCCAGTGTCATAAGACGTTCGGCCTCGGGCATATCGGGTAACTCGCCCGCGTCACCGCCGGTCTGATAATACTGTCCCCATTTGGGCCAGGCCAGAAAGACCTGATCGGTGGGCGCCAGATATGCAGGCGACGTATGGTGCTGGGGAATTCCATCATCCCAGCCGAACCAGACCGAGGCCATGGTGTTGCCCGAAAAGACCCGATTGCGCAGGATGTCCCGATCAAGGGGGCGCATCACCAGATCAACCCCGATCTCACGCCACGTATCGGTCACGATCTGCAGGGCGTTCTCCACTTCCTGGCGCTCGCCGGCGGTTTCAATCACCAACTCCATCGGGCGGCCATCGGGCAGCAGGCGGATGCCGTCCTTATCACGTTCGGTCAACCCTGCCTCGTCCAACAGCTTGTTAGCCATGTCGATGTCGTATTGTGCCCAGGCTTGCGCGTTTTCCTCATTGTAGAAAGGCGAGGCGGGCAGGACTGACATGGCCGAGGGTTGGGCCAGTTTAAAATAGAGCGCCTGATTGATCGTTTTACGGTCAATCGCCAGGGATAGGGCGCGGCGTACACGCACATCGCGCAGAACGTTGCGCCAGACTTCATCCTCAAAATTCAGGTTCGGATAGATGGCAATCTGTGATGCAACCCCGGTTTTCCAGAGCAGGGTTTTGTACCCGCCCTGCGCCTCGCCTTTTTTCAGGATCGAGGCGTCCCGGAACGCCAACCCGCGCCCCTGCAAATCACTTTCGCCCGCATTGGTTTTGGCTGCGACCAGGCCGGGGGCTACAATTTCCATCTCGACCACGTCGATATAGGGCAGTTGCACCCCGTTTGAGTCAACGCGGTGATAATATGGGTTGCGCACGAAATTGTGCCGGATCTTCTTGCCCGAGCTTGCATTCAACCAGGGTTGCAATGTCGGCAATTCATGATTGTCGAACTTGTAGAGGTTATCCAGCTTGTTGTGCAGTGCCGCCCAGCTTTTGACGCGGGCGTCTTCGACCTGAAAAGCCAGTTCCTCTGGGTCGGCGAATTTCTCGTGATATTGCTTTAGAAACTCGGAAGGCCTGTAAATGAAAGGCGGGCGGGCTTGTGCCAGAGATTGCAGGAAGTTTGGATTTGGGTCTTCCCATTCGAAGATCACAGTTGTCTCATCCGGGAAGCTCACCATGGGCGGTTTTCCTTCGACCATCAGGAAATCGGGCGGGCCCGAGGGGCTGAGCAGCTCGTTATTGGCGACATCTTCCCACCAATAGCGGAAATCTTCTGAGGTGAATGGGGTGCCGTCGGACCATTTGTGACCGGGGCGCAATTTCAGGGTGAACTTGCGGTTGTCCTCATTGTCGTACGAGGCCAGCAGGTCAGGCACGATATTGTATTCATGGTCGAACCCCACCAACCGCGCATAGCCGTAGACCACCATCTGGCGGATATCTTTCGATCGGGTGACCATCGTGCGCAATGTCCCGCCCTGCTTACCGAATTCCCGGCCCTTGGCGGCCAGATCAACGATCAGCGGCTCCTGCGGAAGTCGCTCGGAAATGGGTGGAAGGTTCCCGCTGTCGACTTCGGCCTCCCAAAAAGTGCTTTCCTGCAGATTTGCGGGGATCTCCGCCATGGCGGGCAGCATTCCAGCAAGGACCAGCGATGTGGCCAATAACAAGCGATGAGTGGTCTTAAACATTGCAACGTACCTTATGGCCGGGCTCCAACTCTATCAATGAGGGTACCACGGACTCAGAGAAACGGAAGGCGTCATCCCAACTGTCTGGCGAGCCCGCGCCCAAAGCGACCAGTTTCAGGTCGATTGGACGATTGATATCGGGTTCAGGCTGGGCAGCGATCAACGCCTTGGTATAGGGGTGGCGGGGGTTATAAAACAGTGTTTCGGGCGGGGCCTGCTCGACCACCAGACCCTGGCGCATCACCGCCACTTCGTCGGCGATGCGCGCGACAACGGCCAGATCGTGCGAAATAAACAGATAGGACAGGTTCAGACTGTCTTGCAGGTCTTCCAGCAGGGTCAGAATCTGCTCTTGCACCGAAACATCCAGGGCCGAGGTCGGTTCGTCGCAGACAATCAACTCAGGGTCTAGCATCATGGCGCGCGCAATCGAGAGGCGCTGGCGCTGGCCACCCGAAAAGGCGTGTGGATAGCGTTTGAGCATATCCGAATTTAGCCCGACCCGCTGCAGCATTTCGGCAGCTTTGTCGCGCTGTTCGGCTGTGGTTCCGAGCCGGTGGATTTCCAGCGGTTCGGTCATGGCATCCTGAATCCGCATCCGCGGGCTGAGCGAGCTGTAGGGGTCCTGGAACACCATCTGCGCCTTGCGCTGAAACGCGGTACGCTCGGTGCGGGTCATCTGGTGAACCGTGATCGGTTGGTCATCGTCCGCACTGCGAAACAGCACTTGGCCGCCGGGGTCGGGCAGTTCGGCCCCCAGTGCAATCCGCGCTGCAGTGGTCTTGCCCGAGCCGCTTTCGCCCACAATCGCTAGCGTCTTGCCGCGCGCCAGTTTCAGATCGACACCGCGGCAGGCATAGATCAGTTTGTCCGCTTTCCACCCCTGGCTGGAGCGCATGGTGTAGGTCTTTGACACCCCGCTCATCTGGAGGATCAGGTCCTCTCCGGGCATCGGCAGGCCGACCGCTTCCTGATCTGGTATCTCGGGTGCGGCGTCGAATAATTGCTTGGTATAGGCGTGTACGGGGTCGTTCAGGATCAACGCGGCCGGGCCCGCCTCCATCACGCGGCCTTTGTGCATGACGACGACCTGCTCGGCCATATTGGCCACTACACCAAGGTCATGCGTCACAAGGATCAGCGCCATGCCGGTTTCTCGCTGAAGCTCTTTGATCAGACCCAGAACCTGCGCCTGCGTGGTCACATCCAGCGCCGTGGTCGGCTCGTCCGCAATCAATAGTTCAGGTTTGGCGACCATGGCCATGGCGATCATCGCCCGTTGCCGCATCCCGCCGGACAGTTCGAACGGGTAGCTGTCATAGGCGCGGGCAGGATCAGGGAAACCGACCCGCTCGAACTGGCTCAGCACCTCTTTTCGGGCTTGCGCTTCTGAGGCCCCGCGATGCAGCCACAGCACTTCGCTGACCTGATTGCCGATTTTGTGCAGCGGCGACAGCGACCGCATCGGTTCCTGAAAGATCATGGAGATCCGATTGCCACGAATGCCGCGCATCTGGCGTTCGCTGATTTCGGTCAGATTTGCGCTGCCTTTGGAATCATTCAGCGTGATGGAACCACTGCGAATTTGCGCAGTGCGGGGCAGAATACGCAGCGCGGCCCTGCACGATATGGTTTTGCCTGAACCGGATTCTCCGACGAGTGCCAGGGTCTGCCCCGGCTCGACATCAAAGTTCACATCCTGAACAACGGCGTCACCCGCACCAAAACCAATGCTCAGATTCCGAACGGACAACAACGCATTCATTCGGGTTTTCCACCCGGTTGGCCGTGCAGTAACATCAGCTTTGTGAACTCCCTGACTTTTTTGTGGCAGTTTCGCGCGGTTGGGGCGGACTAGTCAAATACCTTCTTGCGCAGAAACGTCGCGGAAATGTGAAATACAGTCTAGACGCCTACACAAAGTCTTGAGTTTTTGTCATCTAAGGCAAACCTGACGCCGCTTAAGGTTGTCCGACAAAGAATGAGGTTTGCCCGTGTCCCAGCAACAAAGCCGTCTGGATCTGTTCATTGATCGCATGGTTTCTCAACGCGCCTGTCTGGATTTTGCCATTGCCCGGACGGTGGGGCAGCCTGGTCCGGTGTTCGAACTTGGTCTGGGCAATGGACGGACCTATCATCACATGGTCCAGTATATTCAGGATCGACCGGTTTATGTGTTTGAACGTGCAGTGGCCTCTCATCCCGACTCCACGCCGCCCGACGATCTGGTGATCTTGGGCGATGTGCGCGAGACCCTGCCCGCAGCGGTCGACCGCTTTGGGGCAACGGCCAGCCTGATTCACGCCGATCTTGGGGGGCATAATCGGCAAAAGAACGACACTTTCGCGCGTTTTGTCTCACCTCTGATCGAACCCCTGCTGGCACCGGGCGGGCTGATGGTGTCGAGCGACCGAATGTATTTCGACAATCTGACGGAACTGCCACTGCCCGAAGGCGCGGTTGAGGGACGCTGTTTCATCTACCAACGCTGATATGCCGCAGGGACACATGACATGGGTTCTGGTCCTGTCCACATTGTGAAAGCTAACCTTTGTCGTGCTTTGCCTCAGAGGGGCCAGTCCCATGCTGTTTTATGATTGCTCAACCGCTCCCAATCCGCGTCGCGCGCGGATGTTCATCGCGGAAAAGGGGCTTGAGATCGAAACCCGCGAGATTTCGATTGCCAAAGGTGAACAGCTGAGTGAGGCGTTTCGCGCCGTGAACCCTCGCGCGACAATTCCGGTGCTGGTGACGGATGAGGGAACGGTTCTGACCGAAAACCTCGGGATCGCCGCCTATCTTGAAGCGCGGTTTCCTGAACCGCCGCTTATGGGTCGAACCCCGGATGAGGCTGGCGCGGTGCTGATGTGGAATGCGATCATCGAGCAGCAAGGTGGGCAACCGATTGCCGAAACGCTGCGCAATACCCACCCCGCGTTCAAGGACCGTGCAATTCCCGGCGCAGAGAACTACGCTCAGATTCCCGAACTCGCACAGCGCGGGATTGACAGGGTTGGCGCGTTTTTTGGGCTGCTTGAAACGCGCCTGCAAGACAGCGCCTTTCTGGCAGGAGATGATTTCTCGCTGGCCGATATCACGGCCTTTGTCTTCGTCGACTTCGCACGCGTCATCAAGCAACGGATCCCTGCTGAGAACGTCGCGACGCGGGCCTGGTTTGATGGGATCAAAATCCGAGCCAGCGCACGGTTGTAAATGGTGTGGGCTTGCGCAAGATGGCCTCAGTTCTCGAACTGTACAGAAATGTCTAGACAGAAGTGAACAGTGCCACTAGCGTCCTTTGCAAGTCATGCGGGAGAGCGCGGAATGAAATCTCAGTATCGTGTTGTTGTGATCGGTGGCGGCGTGGTGGGCGCATCGGTCCTGTACCATTTGGCCAAGTTTGGCTGGTCCGATGTGGTCATGCTGGAACGGCGGCGGCTGGCCTCGGGGTCGTCCTGGCACGCGGCCGGGGGCATTCACGCCCTGAACGCCGATCCGAATATGGCCTCGTTGCAGGCCTATACTATCGACTTGCTCAGCGAGATCGAAAAAGAATCGGGCCAGAACATTGGTCTGCATATGACCGGGGGTCTGACACTGGCGGGCACGCCTGAACGCTGGGAATGGTTGCAAGCCAACTACCGAATCTTCCAATCCATCGGCATTGATGACTGTGAATTGCTGACACCGGAAGAAGCGCAGAAACGCTGCCCGATCATGTCCACCGACGGCGTCCTGGGCGCGATGTGGGCGGATCGCGAAGGCTATATCGATACCACAGGCACAGTTCAGGCCTATGCCACAGCGGCAAGGAAGCGCGGCGCCGAGTACTATGAAGAGACCAAGGTCGAGGAACTGATCCAGACGGCGGATGGCTGGCAGGTGGTGACCGACAAGGGCACCATCACCTGCGAGCATGTGGTCAACGCCGCTGGCCTCTGGGCCAAGCAGGTCGGACGCATGGCCGGTGTGGAACTGCCGGTATCGCCGCTAAAACACCACTACCTGATTACCGATACCGTTCCCGAAGTTGCGGCTGCCGATTTTGAGATGCCGATGACTGTGGACCTCGAAGGGTTCACCTATATGCGGCAGGACCAGAAGGGCGTTCTGGTTGGTATATATGAGGTCGACCATGAACACTGGGCCATGGACGGCGCGCCGTGGACCTATGGTGAGGAACTGTTTCAGGAACAGCTTGACCGGATCGAGAACGAACTGACGTTGGGCTTTGAGCGCTATCCGTCGATTCAGAACGTCGGCATCAAGACATGGGTGAACGGCGCATTCACCTTCTCGCCTGACGGAAACCCTCTGGTCGGACCGGTGCCCGGCAAACGAGGTTATTGGTCGGCCTGTGCGGTGATGGCAGGCTTCTTGCAGGGCGGTGGCGTCGGCAAGACGCTGGCTGAGTGGATGATCCATGGCGAGCCCGAGGCCGATGCGTGGCCGATGGATGTGGCGCGCTATGGCGATTTTGCGCAGAACAAACGCTATATTCGCGAGACGACCGGTCAGTTCTATTCCCGCCGTTTCGTGATGACCTACCCGAACGAGCAACTACCTGCAGGCCGCCCGTTGAAAATGGCCCCGGCGCATGATGCGATGACCGAAGCCGGGTGCAAGTGGGGCGTCAGCTGGGATCTTGAGGTGCCGCTCTACTTTGCGCCGAAGGGTTTCGAGGAAACGCCGACGCTCAAGCGTTCAAACGCGCATGATATCGTGGCTGAGGAATGCAAGGTGATCCGCGAAGGCGCGGGCTTGTTGGATATCTCAGGTTTTTCCCGGTTCGAAGTCTCTGGCCCGAATGCCGAGGCGTGGCTGGACAAAGTCATGGCCTCGAAACTCCCCGCACCGGGTCGGGCCAAGCTGGCCCCGATGCTGGGTGAAAGCGGGCGCCTCAAGGGGGATCTGACCGTGCTCAACTGGGGTGACGGCACCTGGTGGATCATGGGCAGCTATTACCTGCGTGCCTGGCATATGCGCTGGTTCGGTGATCACATGATGGACGGCGTCACGGTCCGCGATCTGGGTGAGGAATATTGCGGCTTTGCCGTCGTCGGACCGAAGTCGCAGGCCGTGGTCGAGAGACTGGCGGAACAGGACATCTCGGGCCTGAAATTCATGGGTTGCGGTAAGTTCGATATTGGACTGGTCCGCGCCCGCGTTGCCCGGATGTCCGTAACGGGCGAGATGGGGTACGAGATTAATTGCCGTTATGGGGATCACATCAAACTGCGCCGGATACTGCTTGAAGCCGGGGCAGAGGAGGGGATTCGCGAATGCGGTTTCAACGCAATGTTGTCGACGCGGCTGGAGAAAAGCTTTGGCATCTGGTCAGCGGAGTTCACCCAACTCTACACGCCGGGAATGACCGGCATGGACAAGTGGATCGATTGGAGCAAGGATTTTGTCGGGAAAGAAGCCGCGCTGGCCGAGCGTGATGGTAACGGACCGGCGCAGGTTCAGGTGACGCTTGAGGTCGATGCATTGGACGCGGATGCCAGCGGGTATGAACCCATTTGGGCAGGCGGCGAACGTGTGGGCTTTGTCACGTCGGGAGGCTTTGGGCATTACACCGGCAAGTCGCTGGCGATGGCTCTGGTAGATCGCGACAAGGCTAACCCGGGTACCGATCTGTCCGTGCATGTTGTGGGTGTCGAACGCCCGGCCCGCGTGATTGCGCCGTCGCCTTACGATCCGCAAGGCAAAGCGATGCGAGGCTGATCATGGAGGCTGAAGACCGCAGACGCCGTCGGCGCGGTCGTGGGGCAGAGGCTGCCCCTCAACCAAGTCGCGAGGTGAATTATCGTCAGCTTCGCAATCCGTTTCCGCAGATGGAGGTATTTCCGGCGGATCAGATTGCAGACATGCACGAATCCGCTCTGCGTGTCTTGCAGGAGTTGGGCATCAAATGCCTGCTGCCCGAAGCGCGTCGCATCTTTGCCTTGGCAGGCGCGCGCGTAGATGAAGACAGCGAAATGGTCTTTATCGGGCGCGACATGGTTGAGGCCGCTGTGGCCTCGGCCCCGAAATCCATCACCTGCCGGGCAGGGGCACGGCGGCGGGATTTCACGCTGGAGCTGGGCAGCCTCGTGTTCCAGCCGGGTGCAGGGGCTCCTAACGCGACCGATCTGGAGCGTGGCCGCCGTGCGGCGTCGGGGCGGGATTATGTGGAGTTCCTGAAACTCACCCATCATTTCGACGTGTTCCAGATGATTTCGCCTCAGGTCGAGCCGCAGGACGTGCCGACCAACCTGCGCCACTACTTCACCACACAGGCGCAGATGGAGCTGACGGATAAGTTCCCGTTTTTCTTTTCGCGCGGAACGCCACAGGTGATGGATTGTTTTCAAATGCTGTCCATAGCGCGTGGTCTGAGCGATGACGAATTCAGTTCCAATCCATACTGCTATACGATCATCAACACCAACAGTCCACGGACACTGGATATCCCGATGGCGCAGGGGTTGATCGACTTTGCCCGCCACGGTCAGATGTCGATCATCACGCCCTTCACCCTGATGGGGGCGATGGCGCCGATCACCGTGGCTGGGGCGATCACATTGTCCCATGCCGAGGCGCTGGCGGCGTTGACCCTGACGCAGCTGACCAATCCCGGCGCGCCGGTGTGTTATGGTACGTTTACAAGCAATGTGGACATGAAATCTGGTGCGCCCGCTTTTGGGACGCCCTCGCATTTTCAGGCCTCATTGGCGGCGGGGCAACTGGCGCGACATCTGGGCCTGCCATGGCGGTCGGCGGCAGGGTCAGCGTCGAACGTGAACGATGTGCAGGCGGCAAATGAAAACCAGTTTGGCCTCTGGGGCTGCCTGATGGCCGGGGCAACCGTGATCATCCACTCGGCGGGATGGCTGGAGGGCGGCCTGACCGTATCTTTTGAAAAGATGATCTGCGACGCCGAAGTGTTGAACATGGTCGCCGAGCTGTGCGCCGGTGCGCAGGCCGGGGCTGATGAGATTGGTTTCGACACTGCGCTGAGCGAAGTGGAACCCAGCGGGCATTTCTTTGCCACCAGCCAGACGATGGAACGCTATAACACCGCGTTTTATGAGCCGCATTTGCATGACTACGCCAATTTTGGCACCTGGACCGAGCGTGGTGCGATTGACGCAAACCAGCGTGCGACCGGTGTTTGGAAAGACATTCTCGCCAATTTTGAGGCCCCGAAACAGGACGCCGATTGTCTTAGTATGTTGCAGGACTTTGTCGCACGCCGCACCCAGGAAGGCGGCGCACCGCCGGAGAGTTGAATGAGCACCAAACCGATCCTGCACCGTGACGATCCCGAGGCTGAACCGCTGGTCGGAAACATCAAGGTCACGCGCGATGACTGGCTGAATGTGGCGATGGATGTGCTGATCTCGGACGGGGTCGAGCAAGTCAAGGTGATGAACCTGGCCGAACGGATGGCCGTGTCGCGGTCGTCGTTCTACTGGTATTTCAAATCCCGGCAAGAGCTTCTGGATGCCCTTCTGGCCAAATGGCAGGCCACCAATACGGCCGTGCTGATCGCACAATCCGAGTTGCCCGCTGACACGATTACCTCTGCCGTCTGCAACGTACAGCGCTGCGTGGTGAACCCCGCACTTTTTGACACCTCATTGGATTTTGCGGTCCGGGATTGGGCGCGGCGGTCCGGCAAGGTGCGGCGGATGCTGGATCAGTCAGATGCGCGGCGTCTGGCAGCATTGCGCGCGATGTTCATCCGCTTTGACTATGATGAAACCGAGGCCGAAACGCGTGCCCGCGTGCTTTACTACATGCAGCTCGGGTATGATCTGGCGCAGCTGAACGAACCGTTGGAGGTGCGCCTGTCAATGGTCCCGCATTACCTCTATGTCTTTACTGGGGTCGTTCCGCGACCCGAGGAAATCGTCGAGTTCAGCGCCTATGCAAAGCAATTCTGGGATGGGACACCCCATAAGTCGGCCTGACGCAATCATCACTGATATCAATGTGATCGGTGCTGCCAATGCGCTTGAAACGTCCAAGGCAGGCTGCAGCACTCTGTGACTGTGCCGAAATGCTATGGACAGCATTGCGGCGGTGCCGCGCGCCTACCACGCTGGGTACGCGACCCAGCGTGGTAGGCACGGCATCAATGCCGGTCACTACCCGCACAATCGACCGATCAACTCCGAGAGCAGCGTCTCGGTTCTGGACTAGACCACCTGCTTGCGCGCAACCTCGAAACTGGCGGCGCGAACCGGCCCATAGCCCCTGATCTCATCTGCTGCGGCGAACCTGTCCGGCCAATCACAGCTGGCTCTGGCAGAGCTATCAGTCACAAATTGGTCGATCAGTGCGTCATACCAGGCCAGAATATCCCGATGCAGGCGCGCTTCGGAGTGGTAGCCGAACGGGTTCCATACCTTGCCGCGCAACCCCTTTGCACGTGCAAGGGTGCCCAGCACCGGCTTCATCCAGGGACCAAAGGTAAATTTGACAGGCCGCCCGCGCGCGTCTTTGCGCCAGCTCAGAATCGGTGGCGCAAAATGATACTTGGTTTTGAAGTCCCCATCGAATTGCTGAGCCAACTCATCAGTGAAAGCAGGCGATGTCTGCAGACGGGCCACTTCAAACTCGTCTTTGTAAGCCATGAAGCGAAAGAGGTTGCTGGCCACCGTGCGGACGATGCGATCAGGTGGTGTCGGGTCGACCGCGCGGATCGCCGCAATGCGTTGGGCATAGCGTTCTGCATAGGCGGTATCTTGATAGTCGCGCAGGAACGCGGTGCGGCGTGCGATCATCTGATCCAGAGTATCCTGTGCCTGTTCTGGCTGGGGCAGTCCCTGGATACGGCCGGGGTCAACCGCCAGGCAACGGCCAATGGCAAAGGCCAGCCGGTTCTTCTCAACTGCAACCCCGTTCAGCAGGATCGCCTGAGCCAAGGCGCTGTGGGATACCGGTACCAGTCCCTGCTGCCATGCGTGGCCCAGCATGATGACATTGGCAAAGACCGCATCCCCCAACAACGCCTCGGCCATAGCGTTTGCGTCAAATCCCGACAGGTTCTCGGCACCGACGACCTCGGCGATGGCCTGTTCGCGGGCATCGACACGCAGTTGTGCATCGCGGCGCAGGACCAGATCTCCGGTGGGCATTTCGGCCCGGTTCAGCACGACGCGGGTGCCTTTTCGATAATGGGCCGAGGCTTTGGGCACCGAACTGACCACGATATCGCAGCCGATCACAGCATCCGCAGCGCCCTGATCAATGCGAACCTGATTGAGCGCATCGGGCGTTGTCCCGAGCCGGATATAGCTGAGAACCGTGCCGAATTTCTGCGCAAATCCGGTGAAATCCAGCACTGACGTACCTTTGCCCTCCAGATGCGCGGCCATGGTGATCAACGCGCCAACGGTAACGACCCCAGTCCCGCCCACGCCGGTGACAAGCAGGTCAAACGGGGTGTCCAGCGAAGGCATGTCAGGATTGGGCAGATCAGTTTCGAGTGCGGGCAGGTCCAGATCAACAGACCGCTTTCGGCGGGTCGCGCCTTCGACGGTCACGAAGCTTGGGCAAAACCCGTTCAGGCAGGAATAATCCTTGTTGCAGGAACTCAGATTGATCTTGCGCTTGCGGCCCAGAGGCGTTTCGCGCGGCTCGACGCTCAGACAGTTCGATGCAACCGAGCAATCGCCGCATCCCTCGCAGACGAGATCGTTGATCCAGACAAATTTCTGCGGGTCCGCCATTGTGCCGCGTTTACGTCGGCGACGCTTTTCGGTGGCGCAGGTCTGTTCATAAATCAGGACCGTGACACCGGGGGTCTCGCGCAACTCGCGTTGCAGCATGTCCATCTCATCGCGATCGTGGAAAGTGCTGCCTGCCGGGAAGTCGGCGTGGTGAAACTTGCCGATGTCATCTGAGACCAGCGCGATGCGCTCAACCCCTTCGGCTCGGCAGGTCTGGGCAATGCCAGCAACGCTGACCGGGCCGTCAACGGGCTGGCCGCCAGTCATGGCAACCGCGTCGTTATAGAGGATTTTGTAGGTAATGTTCGTTCCCGCCGCGACAGCCTGCCGGATTGCCAGCGAACCCGAATGATACCACGTCCCTTCACCTAGATTCTGAAAGATGTGCTTGCCGCCGTTGAACTTTGATGCGACCACATGCGGTACGCCTTCCCCCCCCATCTGCGCATAGCCGACCGTCTCGCGATCCATCCAAGAGGCCATAACGTGACAGCCGATCCCGCTGGCCGCGGTTGAACCATCCGGCACTTTGGTGGAGGTGTTGTGAGGACAGCCCGAGCAGAAATAGGGCGTCCGCGTTGCTCCGGACAGGTTGATCATGGGCGGCGGCGTCTCGGTCAGCGCCTGCGCCTTGGTGGGCAGGTTTTCCTCGGGAAAGAAGGTGTGAAGCCGGGCTGCCACGATCGGGGCCAGCATCAGTGGGCTAAGTTCTCCGGTCCAGGGTATCAGCGGCTCACCATGACTGTCGTATTTGCCGACCATCTTGTGCGGCTTGTCGCCGGGCCAGTCATAGAAATACTCCTTGAACTGGCTTTCGATGATGCCGCGTTTTTCTTCGACCACCAGCACCTCGGCCTTGCCTTTGACGAACCGCAGGGCGTTTCGGCGCGCCAGCGGCCAAACCATGCCGACCTTGTAGATATCGATACCAAGACGGCGGCAAGCTGCCTCGTCCAAACCCAGCAGGCGCAGGGCCTCCATCAGGTCAAGATGGCCTTTGCCCGTGGTTACGAAGCCAAACTTTGCGTTGTCGATGTCGTAGATACGCCGGTCGATCGGGTTCTCTTCGGCAAAGGCGCGCACGGCCCGCAGTTTGTGCTGGATGCGGGTCTCGATCTCGGGCGAGGGCAAGTCGGCGGTACGCACATGCAGGCCACGCGCAGGGAGTTCGATCTGCGGCAGTGAGAAAGGTCGATCAGGTTTCAACTCGACCGAACGGGCGCTTTCCACCGTCTCAGAAACCGCCTTGAACCCGACCCAAGTGCCCGAGAATCGCGACAGGGCAAAACCGTATTCACCAAATTCAAGATATTCCTCGACCGAGGCGGGGTTCAGCGTGGGCATGAACCACGCCATAAAAGCCACATCCGACTGATGCGGCATTGACGAGCTGACGCAGCCGTGGTCATCGCCAGCCACCACCAATACGCCACCTTTTGGCGCTGAGCCATAGGCGTTGCCGTGCTTCAAGGCATCGCCCGACCGGTCGACACCCGGACCCTTGCCGTACCACATCGAAAAGATCCCTTCGACCTCGCACTGTGGATCCAGCGTGGCCTGTTGCGCACCCAAAACAGCGGTTGCGCCAAGATCCTCATTGACTGCCGGCATGAAGGTGATGCGATCAGATTTCAGCCGCTCTTTGGCGCGCCATAGCTCCAAGTCTAACCCGCCCAACGGTGAGCCGCGATAACCCGAAACAAATCCGGCGGTGTTCAAACCGGCTTGCCGGTCGCGCCGGGCCTGATCCATCATAATCCGGGCCAAAGCCTGTGTGCCGGTCAGAAAGACCCGACCTTCTGTCAGAGCATAACGGTCCTCAAGCTGATAGGTGCGGGGCGCGGGGTCGTGGTGGCTCATTGCTGCGATCCATGGGGTTTGCCTTTGGGATTTGGTCATTCTAGTCCAGCTAACATGAATAACTGTGCCTGATTGAGCGAAATATTTTCTAAGAAAGGAATAATTACTCGCATCTTTGACAATATACGGATAATTTAACCATCATGATGGAGCTTGACGACAGAGACCGCCGCATACTGACCCTGCTGCAAAAAGACAGCCGGATATCCAACGCTGATCTGGCTGATGCCGTGGGGATGTCCGCCTCAGCCCTGTGGCGCAGGGTGCGGGCGCTGGAGGATGCGGGCGTTATCGAGCGGTATGGGGCACTGGTACATCCGCCAGCAATGGGGCTGACTTTCGAAGCAATCGTGCATGTTCATCTAACTCGTCACGATCCCGAAAAGATCGTCGATTTCATTCGGGCCGTCGAAACCAGCAGCGAGGTGCAGGAATGCTATGCGACAACCGGGCAGGCGGATTATCATCTGCGTGTTCTGTGCCGGGACCTTTCGGCCTATAATATCTTTCTCGAAGATTTCCTGTTTCGCCTGCCAGCCGTCGCCAGCGCGCAAACCAATGTGGTGCTGCGCACGATCAAGCGGAACCGTCCGGTTGTACCCTGATCCTCAGGCCGCGAAGGCCAGCCAGGCCCAGGCCATTCCGATATAGGTCAGGTTGTGCATGAGCTGATCCAGACCCGCAGCGCGCCAAAAGGCGGCCTGACTGGGTTGAAGTTTTTTTCGGTCGGAATAGTGGGCTTTGGCGAAATCTATGTGGAAGTGCACAATCCACTCCAGTGCCGCAATGATCAGGATGAACGCGAAAGGTGCGCCAAACAGCGCAAAAATAGCGACCGAACCCACAACGTGCACAGCGGCATGTTGCGCGCGTCCCACATGGAAATACGTGCCTCGCCCAGAAAGCATCTTGGGCGTCTGTAAATAATAGTCGGCAAACATATGTTTGATCTGAAGCAGGCAGAGCAACAGAAACACAGCGCCATAGCTGGCAGGCAAATGAATCCTCCCGATATCGTCCTGAATCAGAAGACTAGGGGGTAATGGCGCGGCGCGCAAATGAACTTGTTCACACAAGGGAAATTCGGCGCGATTTAGAATTTAATTTGCGTCTCCCGACACGATTGCTGTAAATTCGACCCGTTGTATTCACGTCAAAAACATCGGTTTGAGCGGCGGATCACTAGTAGGGGCGGGTTCCATAGAACGAACGATTTTTCGGTTCATCTGGAAATACTCTAAGCGCGACCAGTTGATCCTGTTGGCCGTGACGGCGACGTTGTTCCCTCTGCTGTACCTGACCCTTGAGCTGCCCAAGCGCATCATCAATGACGCGATCGGGTCCTCGACCCAGATTATTGACGTCTGGGGCTACAGCCTGCAGCAAACGACGTTTCTGATGATCCTGTGCTTTGCCTTTCTGGCCGCGGTGCTGGCTCATGGCCTGATGAAAATGCGCATCAACACCATGAAAGGTGTGCTGAGTGAGCGGATGCTGCGCCGGTTCCGGTATCAGCTGATCAGCCGGGCCATGCGCTTTCCGCAACCCTATTTCGAGCGGGTGAGCCAGGGCGAAATGGTCTCGATGATCACCGCTGAAAGCGAGCCCATGGGCGGTCTGATGGGCGATGCGATCAGCCAGCCGGTGCTGCAAGCGGGGCAGATGATTACCATCCTGTCCTTTCTGTTTCTGCAAAGCGTCTGGTTCGGGCTCGCGGCGGTGGCGCTGATCCCGCTGCAGGCCTGGCTGATCCCGCGACTGCAGCGCCAGATCAATCTGTTGAACAAGAAACGTATTCAAGAGGTGCGTGTGCTGGCCGCTCAGATCGGTGAAAACGCGGCCGGGGCCTCAACCCTGCGGGCCAATGGCGGCTGGCGCTATCGCCGGGCAATGATCTCGGAACAGCTGGGGCGGCTTTTTGGTATCCGGTTCGAGATCTACCAAAAAAAGTTCTTCATGAAGTTCCTCAACAACTTCATCTCGCAACTGACACCGTTCATGTTCTATTTGGTCGGTGGCTTGCTGGTGCTGCAGGGGTCGGTCTCTCTGGGGGCGCTGGTGGCCGCGCTGGCGGCGTATAAGGACCTGAGTTCTCCCTGGAAGGAACTGCTGACCTATTACAACCAAACTCAGGATATGTCATTGCGCTGGGATGTTGTGATCGAGCGGTTCGCCCCCGGCGGAATGATTGACGAAAATTTGTTTGATGGAGAGCCGGAGGAACGCCCGCACCTGGATGGCGACATTGTTCTGGATGGCGTTTCTGTGCGCGATATCGACGGCAATCAGGTGCTGGACGATCTGGACCTGACCTTCCCGGCGGGCAAGACCATCGGCATCGCTGCGCCCAGTGAAGAGGATCGCCACGCGCTAACCGAACTACTGACCCGCGAGATTTTGCCTTCTTCAGGGCGGGTTGAGATCGGGGGGATCAATCTGGCCGGGTTGCATCAAGGCGTTGTTGCAGCGCGGATCGGTTTGGCCACCTCGCGCCCGGTCATGTTTCAGGGGACGCTGGGTGAGAACGTCATGATGCCGATGCGACCCCGGCCATTGTCCAGTTCGACCGATGATCCCGAGTTTGCCGAGACATTGCGGGCGGGCAACAGCAGTGATCCGTTCGGTTCGGAATGGTTGGATCCGGGCCTCGCCGGATTCGAGGATTCCACCCGCCTGCGCGAGTGGTGGTTGCAGTTGATCGATGGCATGGGTTCGGGCGCGGCGCTGTTTCAGCGCGGTGCCGAGCAGGTGTTCAATGCGGACGAGCGACCGGCGCTGGCGGCCAAGCTGATCGAATTGCGACCACTGGTGCAAAAAGCGGTGCGGGACGCGGGGCTCGAGCAACAGGCGCTTGTGTTTGACCGCTCGACCTATAACCCGGCGTTGCCTGTGGCCGAAAACCTTCTGTTTGCCACCCCTTCGGTTCCGGTGACTCAGCAATTGCTGGCAGAACAGACGGTGTTTCTGGGCCAGTTGCGAGAGCTTGGATTGGATGAAACCCTCACCAACCTGACTCGGGATGTCATTGAGTTGCTGCGCCAGATCTTTGGGTTGGACGGCACGGATCATCCCTTGTTCCGCAAGCTGGGGCTTGATGCCAAAACCTATGAAGCAGCGGTTGAGTTGGTCGAGCACACCCGTAAGGAAGGTGTCAGCGGGCTGAACGACGAGCAACTCGCCAATCTGCTGGCGGTGCCATTTGTGATCTCGGCGGAACAGATCGGGCCTGCCTTTTCGGACGAGTTGAAAAACCGAATTCTGGAGCTGCGCCACAGTCATTCGGAAAAGCTGTTGGAGCGGTTGCACGATGTTTTTGTCCCGCTGGATGAAGAGGCATGTGCGCCGGGTCTGACGGTGATGGAGAACGCGCTGTTCGGAAAGGTCAGCAAGATTGGCGGCGCCAGAACCGATGAGGCGCGGAAGCTGATTGTTGACGTGCTGGCCGAAAATGGTGCGCGCCCGATGGTGGTTGAACTGATCTATGACGTGCCGGTGGCGATCGGGGGGCAGAATCTGCCTGCCGTTCTTGCTGAACCGCTGGCCTTTACCCGGGCCACGATCAAGAAACCGGATATCGTCATCCTGGAAAATGCGCTGGCCAGTTACGACATGGACACTCAGGTGGCGGTGTACAAAAACCTGCGCGAATTGCTGCCAGACGCGACCGTGATCTACCTGAACGACCAATTCGAAAGCCCGGGCGCGTTCGACATGTATGTTGAAATCCGGCAAGGTCGGGTGGTGACGGATGATAAACCTACCGATATCGAAGGCGACGGGGCGGCTTCGGCCGATCTGGGGCGCAAGCTGCGCGCGTTGGAACAGACGCCACTGTTTTCCGGCCTCGATCGACGTCAGCTGCGTCTGCTGGCCTTTGGTGCGCGCTGGTTTGAGGCAAAACCGGGGCAGGTGATCTTTTTGAAGGATGACCAGCCGACCGACGGCGCCTATGTCATTCTTGAAGGTGAGGCAGGCCTCTACTTGCCTCAATCCGACGGGGATGACCAGTTGATTGCAACGGTTGGTGCTGGTGCGCTGGTGGGTGAGCTGGGCCTGATCCGCAAAGAACCTCGTGCGCTGAGCATGGTGGCCGAAACCGAGCTGTCCTGCCTGCGCATCGGTGAAGAGGAATTCCTGGCCGTGGTCGAAAATGACGCTGCCACGGCGTTCAAATTGCTTCAGGTGATCGCCGGATATGTCTCGAACTGAGCTGCTCAGCCCCCGGGTTTGCAGAACAGATCATAAAGCAGTTCGATAACCCGTGCTGTCTTTGCGTCTTTCAGCGCATAATAGATCGTCTTGCCCTCGCGCCGCGCTTTCACAAGCCCCTCTTCGCGCAGGCGGGCCAGCATCTGGCTGACGGCAGCCTGCCGCATCTCCAACAGGGCCTCCAACTCGCTGACAGATCGCTCCCCTTCGCCAAGATGACACAGGATCATCAGCCGTCCTTCATGGGCCAGTGCCTTCAAAAAAGCCGTCGCCTGGGCGGCGCTTTCCTTCATGTTCGCCGAGGTCGCTCCGGCCATCGTATGGATATCGAGGTTCTGCGTAGTCACGAAACAGCCCGTTTGTGGTTTGGGGTTCACCCAATATGCCTTATCGACCTGCGGATTGTCACCCCTCGGACGCGGGTGCGCCGCCCTGAAACGCGTTTCCATTGGCATAATCACAAGGCGCTTCCTGCATTTGCAGATGCAGATCGTCGCCGGTGTACGGGTTGGAACGCGCCAGATCCTCGTCCACGTCAATCCCAAGCCCGGGAGCGGTTGGTGGGTAGACAAATCCGCTCTCGACACGGATCGACCCATTGATCAGCTGGTCATGGAACGGTGTTTCGATTGATTCCAGCAACAGCAGGTTCGGAATCGAGGCGGCCAGATGGATGTTGGCCGCCCACTCCACCGGCCCCGCGTAGAGATGCGGCGCGACCTGCGCGTTAAACACCTCGGCCATGGCCGCGACCTTTTTCATCTCCCAGATGCCGCCGGCACGGCCAAGCGCGGGCTGGAGGATCTCTGCCGCTCCTGCGCGCAGAACGGCACCAAACTCAGCTTTGGTTGTCATACGTTCCCCCGTGGCGACGGGGATACGAACCGAGCGCGCGACGCGGGCCATGTCTTCGATCATGTCGGGCGGTGTGGGCTCTTCGAACCAGAGGGGTGCGAAGGGCTCAAGAGCCTGACCTAGGCGGATGGCCCCGGCCGTATTGAACTGGCCGTGCGTGCCAAACAGCAAATCAGCCCTGTCGCCCACGGCCTCCCGGATGGCTTTGCAGAATGCCACGGACAGCGAAATATCTGACATTGCAGGCATATGGCCGCCCCTGATCGTATAGGGGCCTGCCGGGTCGAACTTGACGGCGGTATAGCCACACGCGACCATCTCGGCGGCACATTCTGCGGCCTGCTCCGGTGAGGTCCAGAACTCCGTCAGATTGTGCCGGGGCAGGGGGTAGAGATATGTATAGGCGCGGATGCGGTCATTCATTCGCCCCCCAAGCAGAGCATAGACGGGGCGATCCCGGTCTTTGCCGAGGATGTCCCAGCAGGCGATCTCGAGCCCGGAAAACGCGCCCATCACCGTCAGGTCGGGGCGCTGGGTGAAGCCACTGGAATAAGCGCGGCGGAACATCAGTTCGATATTCTCGGGGTTTTCGCCCTGCATGTGTCGTTCGAACACATCGCGGATGACATGCTTCATGGCCTCGGGGCCAACCGAGGAGGCATAGCATTCTCCCCATCCGGTGATGCCGGTGTCGGTCGTGACCTTGACCAGAATCCAATAGCGCCCCCCCCAGCCCGGTGCTGGGGGGGCGGTGACGATGACATCAAGGTCCTGCAGCCTCACTTGCCGCTCCTTTCCGGGTCTCAGCCCTTGTCGAAAATAATCACGTTGCGCTTGGCTGCACCGGATTTGGTGTCCTCGATCGCCTCGTTAATCTGAGACAGCGACCAGCGGCCCGAGATCAGTTCGTCCAGTTTCAATCGCCCCTGTTCATAGAGATCGATCATCCACGGAATATCGCGTTGAATCACCACGTCGCCCATTTTCGATCCGACCATGCCCTGACCCAGGGCTGCCAGAACCACGGGTTCATAAGTTGACATATCGCCTGAATGCGGCATCCCGATCATGATGGCCTTGCCGCCCCGGCCAAGAAAGCGCGGGGCCTGATCATAGGCCGGGATCGCGCCGACAGTGATCAGGACAGCATCCGCCCCACGCCCACCAAGCGCTTTGTAAGCCGCTTTCCACGGGTCCTTAAGACTGCCCAGAACACCGTGCGTCGCGCCGAACTCCATCGCAATGTCCAGTTTCTCTTCGGTCATGTCCACTGCGACGATGCGGCGAGCCCCGGCAATCCGTGCGCCTTGGATGGCGTTCAGGCCCACACCACCCGCACCGATCACCACGACATCCTGACCGGGCCGCAGATCGGCGGCGTTCACGGCGGCGCCGACGCCGGTGATCACGCCGCAGGACAACAGGCTGGCAATATCCTTGGAAAGCGTGTCGGGGATCCGGACGATCTGACGGTGGCTGACCACAACTTTCTCGGCAAAGGCTCCGCAGGCCATGGCCTGCTCCAGCCCGCCACCGTCGGCGGTGCGCAGCGGGCCGTTGACCGTATCATAGGACCTCTCGCAAATGGTGGGTTTGCCACCCGCACAGGACGGGCAGAACCCGCAGGCACGGATCAGGGTGACAACGACGGAATCGCCGAGTTTGAAGTCTCCGACCCCTTCACCAACGGCCGAGATGACACCCGCCGCTTCATGGCCGTACACGGCTGGCAAATAACCCCCCCAGGCCCCTCCTGCGTAAGAAATGTCCGAGTGGCAGATCGCCACCGCATCCAAGGTGACCTCGACCTCGCCCATGCCGGGCGGAGCGATCAGAATATCCTCGATGACCAGAGGCGCGCCGAATTCCCGGCAAACGGCTGCTTTGATGGATTGCATATCTTTCTCCGTTCCCTTCATGCGTCACGGTGGCCTTTGCCAGACCCGCCTGCAAGGAGGAATCCGCCATTGACGTGTCGTTGTTAGGCCAACATCGGACACGGGGGCAGATAAGCCCGGCCCCATGCCCGTGGCATTGAGCATTCGGGCCCAAGGTATGCACAGAAGCACCAGATCCGCCGAGTGGAACGTGACGTTTTGTGATGCGTTTACACGTGCTCGGATATCTGGTGCAGCAACCCCGCCAGATGTTCGGGATGCGAGAAGAACGGTGAATGTGAGCTGTCGATGGTCAGCCGAAGACCGGGCTTTGCGCATTGCGCCATCTCGGCCTGATATTCGGTTGGTACGGTTCGGTCATCGGTCGTGCGAATATAGGCCTTTGGAACCTGTGCGAAGTTCTTGCCGATAGTCAGTGGTGTAGCCTGCGGGGCAATGGCTTGCGGGCACAGACGGCCAAGCGCATATGCAACCACACTGCGGGGGCAGTCATGATAGAACAGATCATGCACCCGGTCCGGCAAGACGCTATAGGATAATCCGTCAGCGGATTTTTCGACCGCATCGCCGATCAGTTGACGGGGTGCACGTTTTCGCATCTCGATCATCGAAAGACCTGATTGCGGGACGTATGCGCAGAGAAACACTATCGCGCGCATGGCGGCGGGGGAGGTTTCGGTTGCGGCACTGACAGGATATCCGCCCCAGGAATGCCCAAGGATGATGGTCTCAGGTGTCGAGGCATTCAGAATCGCATCCCGGCACGAGTCCAGCGTGACATTGGAGATCGGCGTCGGATCTGAACCGTGGCTTGGCAGATCTATCGCGCGGGCAGTGTGCCCGAATGTGGTCAGTTCCGGGATCAGATCACGCCAGCACCAGGCGCCATGGCAAGATCCGTGAACGAGCAGGAAATCCGCCAAAACGTGTCTCCTTCACATATGCCCGGTGTCGGACAAAAAGCCACTGAGCAGATTGGCATATTCCTGTGGCTGTTCGACACAGGGCAGGTGGCCCGCCTTCCTGATCAGTGCAAACCGCGCGCCGGGGATCAGATCGACCGTTTCGCGCACCAGATCGGGCGGCGTTGAGCCATCTTCACTGCCCGCAATTCCCAGGGTCGGCAGGCGCAAACCGCTGGTCGGCGTATAAAAGTCCGTCCCCGAAATCGCAGCGCAGCATCCGAGATACCCCTCAACGGGTTGCCGAACCATCATGTTGCGCCACAGCGCCAGATCGGCAGCGGCGCGGAAGGATCTGGAAAACCAGCGCTCCATGGTCGCGTCAGCCAGTGCCTCAATGCCGTCTTCCTCGACGGCGGCCATGCGGTCGCGCCAGATTTCGGGTGTGCCGATCTTGGCGGCGGTATTGGACAAGACCAACACTCGGACCAGATCCATGCGCTTCATGGCCAGCCCTTGTGCAATCATGCCGCCGATCGACAGGCCCACGAACACACAATCCTTGACCTCGAGATGATCCAGCAACCGTTCGGCATCGCGTACCAGTGCCCCCATGGAATACGGTCCGGGAGGTTGTGATGACAGCCCATGGCCGCGTTTGTCATAGCGGATGATGCGCAGACCTTTGGGCAGCAGTGGCAGAACCGGGTCCCACAGGCGCAAATCGGTCCCCAGCGAGTTGGCGAATACCAGCGGCGCACCGTTCGGATCACCATCGATCCGATAATGTAACTTCACGTCTCCAAGATCGGCGATGTGCATAGATCAGGTTCCTGTCTGCTCAGGTGTTTGAGCAAAATTCGTCATAGCGGGATTGTGCACGGGTCTTGTCCGCTTGTCAGGTCAGGAATTCCAACGCATCCTTGAAAATCTGCGGGTCAACATTCCCGCCCGAGGCCACAACGATCACCGCCTCGCCTTCGATCTGATCTTTGCGGAACAGGGCCGAGGCCAGCGAGACGGCTCCACCCGGCTCCAACACGATCTTGAGTCGCAAAGACGCCAGCGCCATGGAGTGTAGCGCTTCCTGCTCGGACACCGAAAGGCCCGGGCCGCAGAGACGCTGCAGTATGGGAAAGGTGATCCGCCCCGGTTGGGGCGTCAGTATCGCGTCACAGATATTGCCGGATGAGGCGTTGTTATTCTGGATGGTGCCCGAGGCCAGTGACCGCTTCACGTCATCAAACCCTTCAGGTTCGCAGGGGCGCGGGCGCAGTCCGGGGGCGTGGTGTTCTAGTGCCAGAGCGATTCCCGAGGTCAGGCCACCGCCGCCGCAGCAGACAAGCACATCTGCTTTGGTGACACCGAGTTCCCGAGCTTGCCGCGCAATCTCCAGCCCCGTTGTGCCCTGACCCGCGATCACTTGCGGTTCGTCATAGGGCCGGATCAGCGTCAGCCCGCGCTGATCCGCAAGTGCCTCTCCAATCTCTTCCCGGCTTTCATTGGCGCGGTCGTACAGAACCACCTCAGCGCCCAGCGCGCGCGTATTCTCGATCTTCAGCTGCGGCGCGTCCGAGGGCATGATGATGACCGAAGATATCCCATGCCGGGCTGCGGCGTAAGCAACACCCTGCGCGTGGTTGCCTGAGGAATAGGCGATGACGCCCCGCTTGCGCGCAGTTTCGTCCAGCGCTGAGATCGCCGACCACGCGCCGCGAAATTTGAAACTACCGGTATGCTGCAGGCATTCGGGCTTCACCAGCACCCTGCGTTCGGCAATGTCGTCAAGAAAGGGCGAAGACAGCAAGGGCGTTTCGCGCGCATGCCCTCTTAGCCGCGCGGCGGCGGCTTCGATCATCTCAATGCTGCTCATGTCGCGTCCAGTATATAGCGTATGATTTCAATTGATTGAGGCTCATTCAAGAATGGCACATGCCCGCGATCAGCGATTTCTACCGAGATCAGAGCGGGGTGGCGGACGTGCATCTCGTTTAGCGTGGCGGCTCCCAGGACATCGGAATTCTCGCCCCGGATCACGCCGGTCGGGATGCCGCGCAAGGCTTCAGACAGCGGCCAGAGGTCCGGCGGCGGACCTGCAGCGGCTTGCTGGATTAACGCGTCACGCAAGGCGCTGTCATAGCGCAGTTCCAGGCCGGTGTCGGTTTCGGTGAATTGATGTTCAACCTGCCGTCTCCAGATTTCCAGGGGAACGCCAGGGAACTGCGGCTCCATCATCTTGTGTAGTGTTTCGGCGGCCTCGTCATAGGATTTTGAAGCGGGCCTTTTGCCCACATAATCCATGATCTTGGCAATCCCGGCAGGCTCGACCACAGGACCGACATCGTTGAGAATAACACCCGCCAGACGTTCGGGGTGGCTGGTTGCCAGCGCCATTGCAATCAATCCGCCGCGCGATGTGCCCAACAGCGTGACCTTGTCTAGCCCCAGATGATCCAGCAATTCGACAGCGTCCAATCCTTCGCGCAGGATATTGTAGTTCTTAAAATCCGGATCATAGTCCGATTGCCCACGCCCGCGATAATCCATGGTGATCATTCGCACCCCGCGCAAATGAGGGGCCAGAAAGGAAAAATCCCGGCTGTTGCGGGTCAGTCCGGCAAGGCAGAGCAGGGGCTGGCCTGAGCCGGTCTCTTCGAAATAGAGGCGCCTGCCATCCGAAGCGGTGAAAAACGCCATCAAAGCCCTGCCAATTGCGGAATCGATGTCAGGTCGGACAGAACATGCGCCGGTTTCCAGGGCAGTCGGTCCATCGGCTCACTTGAACGGTTGACCCATGCGGTGACAAAGCCATAACCGCTGGCTCCGGCGGCGTCCCACCCGTTTGAACTGACAAACAGAACTTCGTCGTGGGCACAGCCAAACCGGTCGTGAACCATATCGTATACGCGGGCATGGGGTTTGAAGACCCCAACACTTTCGACCGAAAGCACATCGTCCAGAACCTCTGCGATCCCGGCGGACTGCACCGCGCCATCCAGCATCGGAGGTGAACCGTTGGACAGGATGGCGGTTTGCATTCCGCCCGCTTTCAACGCCTGCAGCATCGCTGGAACTTCGGGGTAGGCCTGCAACTCCCAATAGAGGTCCAGCAGGCGCTGACGCAGAGTATCATCGCCGTGCAATCCCGCTGCTTCAAGCGCCCAATCCAGCCCATCCTGCGTCACATCCCAGAAATCGCAATGCGCATCGGTTACGGCCCGCAGCCAGGTGTATTGCAACTGTTTCAGCCGCCAGTGGCTGGCCAGTTCCGGCCATTTGTCGGCCAGCGCCTCATACCCCGGTTCGGCGGCCGCCTGACGCGCTGCGGCGGCAACGTCGAACAGCGTGCCATAGGCGTCGAATACACAAGTGGTGATTGGCATCTGAAACTCCCTGATCGGGCGCAGGTAAGCACAACCGCTTCACAGGTTAAAGAGGTCAGGGTTTACAATATCGTGTCAGACTCTAGGCTGCGCGGTTCATTCCCC
>JAUHYC010000073.1 GCA_030426685.1 Alphaproteobacteria bacterium | reverse complement strand
TCTTCCCGTTCGCCACTCCGGCCAAGACAACGGTCCACACCGGGATGCCGTTGACGAAATTCGTTGTTCCGTCAATCGGGTCGATCACCCAGGTGAAACCGCTATCGCCCTCCGCTGAGCCATGCTCCTCACCAACGATCCCGTCATCGGGCCAGTCTTGTTTGATCCTTGCACGGATGAACGTTTCGACACTCCGATCCGCTTCGCTGACCCAGTCCTGAGACCCCTTCTGATCAACAACCAGTTTGCTTCGATCTGCAAAGTATTGAGCAGCGATTGTCCCAGCTTCCTTGCAGACAGAAACGGCAAAATCTCTACGTTCCAAAAAACGGTACATTATTGTTCCAGTTCTGGATGATGGTTTCTTCAAACCTTGCCGACTATGGCGCAACTTGGCAACTACAGACATAGTTGTGCGGGCTGCTTGGCGGTCTTGGTAATACTGTCGAGTATCGAGGCGCGCTTGAAATAGCCCGGCAATACCAGCCGGAAATTTCATCTTACAATGCGCAGCTTTGCACCCTGTTCGGGTCAACGAAATGGCTAGTCCATCCATACCGCAAAGTGTCGATAATTGCGGGAATCGCCAAATTGTGACATCATGTCTGCTTAAGTTGAAGTTTGATTTTTCGTCGCGACCCATTGGTAGGCGCAATGTTCTTATTTGGAGAACCAGTCGTATTTTCGGTCACTGAACCCGATATACCCGGCAGAAAAGACACCGCAGAACATGCTTTGAGTGTTCATTGCAAAGGGCGGTCGCATTGTCGCGCGCGCCCAAGCGGCCTCCTGCATAATTCAACCGGCTGCGGCGAGACGGATATCGCCACAGCGTATCTTTGCGGTGAAAGGGCTCAATTGACTCAACCCGCCTGAACTACAGCGCATTTCGCGTGTCATCACGCGTGACGAGACTGAACAGACAAAACGGCTTAACGGAGCGGGCCATGACACAAACCATCAAGGAATTTGTTGCCGAAAACATCGACGGAATGCTCAGCCAGGATGAGGCTCGCTTGTTTCGGGAACTGGGCGCCGCCACCCTTGCTGCGGAGCAGGCGACATCAACCGGGGCAGAGCTTTCGATTGCCGAGGCCGCAACAGAATTCGGCAGAGAGGATCTCGCGGGGCTGGGACGCAAGCTGTTCAACCGCGTATCGAATGCATTGCGCGGCATTGTTTGTGGCGACAGCGACGCGGACATATCGGACCGCAACAAGATTCTGGACGCGCTCAAACTTGGCGATCAGGCCGCCATCACTGCGCTTTCGGTCGCCGTCGTGGCCGCGCTGGGGATCACCGGCCCGATAGCCGTGTTGGTTTCGACCATCATCATCGGCAGGCTGGTTGGTGGGGCGATTGACTTTGCAACCGAAGATCTGCGTGGCGCGGTATGCGAGGCCTGGTCGGAACAGCTCTAGAGCCACGCGCAGCTATTCGTTGGGACATCAGCTATGGAAAAATTTGAATGCAATAGACGTATTTTTATGGGCGGTGCCGCAATGCTGGGCGGGATTGCCGCTGTCCGGCCGGATCGGGCAATCGCCCATGATCAATGTGGCCCCGGCCCCATTCCAGACCCAGCGTTAGGATCTACCAAAGTTCGCCGGAACATTTTCAGCCTCGATCCGAGTGGCCCCGAGATACAGTCACTCAGGCAGGGTGTGGCAGCGATGAAGGCTCGCCCGGTCGACGATCCGACCAGCTGGCTGTTTCAGGCCAATATACATGGAACTGTCGACAACCCACCACAGGGCATGCCCGCTGAGCTTTCGAGCACCTGGAGCACATGTGAACACTCCAGCTATTTCTTTTTGTCCTGGCACCGGATCTACCTCTTCTTTTTCGAACGTATTCTGAGGGATGCATCCGGCGATGCGGATTTTGCGCTGCCTTATTGGAACTATGAAATCCCCGGTCAACGCGTACTGCCTCTGCCGCTGCGGGAACCGGCGGATACTAGCAATCCATTATTTGTGTCCCAGCGCCGCACATTTGGGCCGAACATAAATGGTGGTGAACCAGTACCGGTTCAGGTCACGTCGTCGAGCGAAGCAATGAGGACCACTTTCTTCGGCAGTCCGACGGTCTTCGGCCTCACCTGGCAGCTAGAGATGCAGCCGCATAACGTCATGCACGGGGTCATCGGAGGATCCGGCTGGATGAGCGATCCACGGTTTGCCGCCCGCGACCCCGTCTTTTGGCTGCATCATGCAAATATCGACCGCCTGTGGAGTGTCTGGAATGCACAGGGCGGCGGGCGCGAAGATCCGGTCAATGATGCTATATGGATGGATACGACTTTTGCGTTCTTCGACGAAACCGGCGCCAAGGTCGAGATGTCCGGCTCGGACGTCCTAAATACCGCAGATCAGCTGGACTACCGCTATGACGACGAACCTGAGCCCGAAATCGGGTTGGTTCTGGTCGGCGGCGGTGACGGCGCTGAAACCAGTGCGGCGGGTTCGACGGAACTTGCCGCTCCGGCAACTGAAAGCGGTATTACTCTGGGGGCCAGTCCCATCGATATTGGGCTTGCAGCGCAGGTCGACGGCACCGAGGCCTTTACCACGAATGCTGCGTCTCCTGCCGCGCAGCCGGTGCTGCTTGAACTGGGCATGATCGACTACGCCGAGCCATCCGGCCATTGGTACGAGATCTACATCAACCTCCCCGAAGGTGCTGAGCCCGAAACTTTGAGCGCCTATTATGCCGGAAACGCCAGTTTCTTCGCGCAGTCCCGTACGCTACGGGAAAACATGAACATGAAGGGCGAGCATCAGCCTGTTCGGCTCGACATTACCGGCCTTCTGAACCGACAGATTCAGGAAGGTCTGTGGGACGGCGGTGAAATTGTCGTGCAATTCCGTCCAAACGGCTTGGAAACCGCCACCGAAAGCATGCCCGTTGATCAACAGATCAGTATCGGCAGCATCCGGATAGTCAGGCAGTAATCTACATTTTCAGGAGCACAAGATGGTAAAATTAACATCAACCAGCAAACCTGCAGCCTCCACCGAAACCACAACACCGGAAGCTGCTGCACAGCGATATGTTCAGCCGGGCAAATCCGGCACGGCCAGCGCGGATGCCTCGCGCGCCGCAAGTGCTTATGTTCGCGTCGGCAAAAGTGACGCGCCGATTGTGCCCCGCCTCAACCAGGGGGGCGGTGTGCTTGAAACGGTTATCGGGCCGGATGATCGCGAACGCATTCTCGAAACCGACCTGGCGCCATGGCGGATGGTGTGCGCCCTACGGCTTGTCGGTTCAGGCGGCGGGTCTGCCATTGGTACCGGCTGGCTCGCCGGACCGCGCACTGTTGTCACCGCCGGGCACTGCGTGCATGACCAAAGGTTCTTCGACGGATGGGCTGATCATATTGAGGTGAGTCCGGGCCGAGACGATCAGGACTTTCCCTTTGGCACCTCGGTTGCCACCCGGTTTTCGGCGCTCAATGAATGGGTCGCGAATGCCGATCCGGATTTTGACATCGGCTGCATTCACCTGGAAGAACCACTTGGTGACAATGTTGGCTTTTTCGGTTTCGCGGCCTTGCCGGCAGACGATCTGGAACACCATCTGGTCAACGTGAGCGGGTATCCCGGAGACCGCGGAAACGGACGGCTTCAATATTTCCATGCCAATCGCGTCCTGCATGTTTCAGACCGGCGTGTATTTTATGATATCGACACATTTGGTGGTCAGTCTGGATCAGGTGTGTGGATCAAAGAGACGGATCAATCCGAACCGATTGTCGTAGCCATTCATGCCTATGGTACTGGCGGAACACCGTTCAACCTTGGCATCACTGCCAATTCGGCGCCACGGATTATTCCGGAAGTCTTTGAAATAATTCAGGGTTGGGTCGAGCAGGACAACGCAGGATCATAAAGCACTGAATTGGAACACATCGTAGTCATCGTGAGGGTTCAAAGCCCGGAGGGCACACCGGTCGAGGGTGCGTCGGTCTCTTTCGAATCCGCCGTAGCGGTGTTGCCCGAGATTGCGCTGACAACCGGTCCTGACGGCACCCTCGAAGCCAAGTTGCCCGCTGGCCTGACACGCGTGCGCGCCGATTTCTCTGGCCTGCACACAGTCACCGACATCAATCTCTCCACGACCGAAGATCACCACCCTGTCGAGATTATGTTGAAGCTGCCGCCCAGCCCCTAACCAAAGATGAGGCGGCACCATGAACCCGGATGCTGGTCCTGCCATTGAGACAACCGTAAGCTATTTCTTGGCGTGGATGCCCCACTGAGCCGCATGGCGGCATTAGGTCATGCGTGCTTTTGCTTGTGTCTCACGAAACCTCGCAAATTTTGGACAGTCCCCTGGCGATCCCGTTCACATCTCTGCGTCAGCTGCCACAGCGGGATTGAGGCTTACGCCTGCCTCTCACGGTCTACCCTCTGCTAGCCCCTGTTCAGGGCATCAAGCCCATGCTGTGCGAAGACCGGTACGAAGGTGCCCAGTTCCCGGGCCCGCTCTGGGTTTGAGGCATTACCGTCGAGCCCGCGTTTCAGGACGCCTTGGATGATCCCCGCCATGCGGAAAAAGCAGAAACTTAGGTAGAAACCGAAATTATCGATACCGTCGAGGCCGCGGCGTTCACAGTATTTCGCGATAAACTCCTCATCCGAGGGCAGGCCAAGGGCCTTGCGATCCAACCCACCCATACCGCGCCCCTCGGTACCCGCTGGCAGCTGCCACTGCATGATAACCGCCGCCAGATCTGCAAAGGGATGGCCGATGGTCGATAGTTCCCAATCCAGCACGGCGCGGCAGTCGGTGGTCTCAGCATCAAAGATCAAGTTGTCCAGCCGATAGTCGCCATGCACCAGAGTGCGCTGGCCGTCGTCGGCGGGGCGTTCGGTCACCAACCGCTCCATCAGCGTGTTCATGGCGGGAATATCCTGGGTTTCTGACGCCCTGTATTGCTTGGACCAGCGACCTATCTGGCGTTCAAAATAGTTGCCCGTGGGGCCGTAATCCGCCAGACCGACCTCATCAATGTCCACCTCGTGCAGGGCGGCCAGAACACGGCCCATCTCGTCGATAATCCCGACCCGTTCCGAGGGGCCAAGGCCGGGCATGGATGGTTCGTAGAAGTTGCGCCCCGGCACGTGGTCCATGATGTAGAACATCGACCCGATGATCTCTTCGTCCTCGCACAGCAAGTGCACCCTTGCGACCGGCACGTCGGTGTTTTGCAGCGCCTGCTGGACTCGGAATTCCCGATCCACCGCGTGGGCCGATTTCAACAGCACCCCCGGTGGCTTGCGCCGCAGCACATAGGCGTGGCCGGGGGTCTTGAGCAGGAAGGTGGGGTTGGACTGGCCAGTCTGGAACTTTCTGACCTCGATTGGCCCCTCGAAACCCGGAAGGTGTTCGTTCAGGTAGCGGCAGACTGCCGCCTCGTCCAATGTTTGTGTATCTGCGCTCATGCCTCTTCCCCTGAACGTAGCTTACCAACGCAGCCCTTATGGGCAACATGAAATGGGGTGTCGCAGTGATCTCCTACGAGGGAGCGCGCGGTCTTTTAAAACGTGGAACGGGTCTGGACTGTACTCCTGATCTTACGGGTTCAGTTCCATAATGTGCCTCATGTTCGCGCCCCTCAATCAAGGGCATGCTCCAGACTAAGCGTCGCCTCAAAATGCGCGTTCAATCCGCAACGCAAAATACCGTTCCGGTATTCGATTGACAAAGGACAACGCCACATCCCAATTTTCGAAGTCGCGAAACATGGGAGATCACGATGAAATCGATGCTGAGCAAGGAGCCCGGCGGACCGGGGACCCTGGTGCTGGAAGACATGGATGTTCCGACACCTGGCGCCAAGCAAGTACTGATCCGTGTCCATGCCGCCGGGGTTAACTATCCTGACACACTGATCATCCGTGATCTCTATCAGATAAAGCCGCCGCGCCCGTTTGCGCCAGGTTGCGAGATCGCTGGCGAGATTGTCGCGGTGGGCGAGAAAGTCAGCCATCTGGCAGTGGGCGACCGGGTCATCGGCATGCCCGGCTTCGGCGGCTTTGCAACCCACGTGGTGGCCGATGCTGCCATGGTCATCAAGATGCCCGAAGACATGCCTTACGAAGAAGCCGCCTGCCTGGTTCTGACCTACGGCACCTCGTACCACGCCTTGAAAGATCGGGCCGAGCTGAAGGCAGGTGAGACCCTGCTGATCCTCGGTGCCGCGGGTGGCGTCGGAGTGGCTGCCATAGAACTGGCCAAGGCCGCCGGTGCGCGTGTCATTGCTGCGGTTTCTTCCGAGGACAAGGCCCAGTTCTGCCGCGACGTCGGCGCCGACGAAACTCTGATTTACGAGCGCGACCTGGACCGCGATGGCCAGAAGGCCTTCTCGGCCCGGATCAAAGAACTGGCTGGCGGCGGTGTGGACGTGGTCTATGACGCAGTGGGGGGCAACTATGCCGAACCGGCTGTACGCGCCCTCGCCTGGAATGGTCGCTTTCTGGTGGTGGGATTCCCGGCGGGCATCCCCAAGATTCCGCTGAATCTGACCCTGCTCAAAGGCTGCCAGATCATAGGCGTCTTCTGGGGTGCGCACACGGTACGGGAACCGGGCAAGCATGCTGCGAACATGGGCGATCTTTTCCGGCTCTACGCCGAGGGCAAGATCCGGCCGCGCATCTCTGCCACCTATCCGCTGGAGAAAGCGGGCGAGGCGCTGAAACTGCTCGAGGACCGCAAGGTTTTGGGCAAGGTCGTTGTTTTGGTGGACTGAGCCTTTGCACGGAGCGCGGCAAAGCCTTCTTGATATCAAATCTGATCAGGTATGCTCGAAGGGCGCCAGCCCAAGTACCAGTTCCCGCAGCCATAGGTTGGTCGGATCATCATCCAGCATCCGATGCCAATACAGGACAAGCTCCAGCGGTGGCACATCGAAGGGCAGATCCAGAATTTCCAAGCCCAGACCCCGCGCAAGGTTTTCTGTCAGGGTTGCGGCCAGATCGCTTCCCCGCATGATCTCGGGTACGGACAGGTAGTGTTGCAGGCGCACCTTGATGTTGCGGCGGCAACCGATTGCTTTCAGCGCATGGTCCACCAGCCCGGTCCCGCGCCTGCGGCCGGAGATGTGCAAATGCCCAAGGGCCAGATAGGCATCCAGCGTCAGTGCTTCACCCGCCAGCGGGTGTCCGGGCCGCACTGCGCAGATATGCCGCTCGCTGTGCAGGCTCTGATGCATCAGGTCCACCGGATCCTTTAGGGGCACGTCGATAGCCAGATCCGTGGTGCCTTCGGCCAGATCGCGCGCCAGCGTGGAACGCGAGCTACGATAGCTGCGCAACCCGATCCCCGGTGCTCGGGTCAGCAAAGTCCGGGTCAGCATCGGCATCGCCATGGCCTCAAACCAGTCATTCATGCTCAGCCGGAAAACCCTCTGACTTTTCACCGGATCGAATTCTTCTCGCTCATGCGCCGAGGCCGCCAGCAACTCCATCGCGCTGCGCACTCGGCCGGCCAGGCTGTCGGCGAACGGTGTTGGCGTCATCCCGCGACTGGTTTTGACGAACAGAGGGTCGTTGAACAGCTTGCGCATCCGGGCCAGCGCATTCGACACCGTCGGCTGGGTGACCGAAAGAACCGTGGCGGCGCGTGTCATGTTGCGTTCGGCATAGATCGTGTCGAACACCAGGAACAGGTTCAGATCAAGCTGCGAGAGTTTCATGTCGCGCCATTTACACTGTGAATGATAGAGATTGAAACAGATGATTTCATAAATGCGCGATGACGTGGCAATGTGTGGGCGGATAGAAACGGGTTTGGCGGATTGAATAGGGCGACAAATTTCCGGGCGCGCAATCCAACCCGACTTTGCTGCTTGGGGCGGAGCGCAACTGATTTCGAGCTTTACCTCGCATTTTCCTACCTCCGCCCCCCCGCCCTACACACTTCACCCTTTTGACGGAGACCCTCATGGATTTTGCATATTCCCCAAAAACCGAAGAAATGCGCCAGAAGCTGCTGGACTTCATGGAGGCGCATATCTACCCGCGTATCCGCCAGTATGAGGAAGAATCCCGCGCGGGGCAGTTCCCGGTTTCCTTCATGGATGACCTCAAGGCATTGGCCCGCGCCGAAGGGCTTTGGAACATGTTCCTGCCGTCGCTGCGCGATGATGAACCGGGCACCGGCCTGAGCAATCTGGAATATGCACCGCTGGCCGAGATCATGGGCCGCGTACCGTGGTCCGCGACGGTGTTCAACTGCAACGCCCCCGACACCGGCAACATGGAGCTGCTGCACATGTTTGCTACGCCTGAACAATATGACCGCTGGCTGAAACCGCTGCTGAACGGCGAGATCCGGTCCGCCTTTGCCATGACGGAACCGGACGTGGCCAGCTCGGACGCGACCAACATCACCACATCGATCCGACGCGAAGGCGACGAGTATGTGATCCACGGGCGCAAATGGTTCATCTCAAACGCGTGCCATCCCGATTGCCGGTTCTTCATCCTGATGGGCAAAACTGATCCGAACGCCGACACGCACAAGCAACAGAGCATGATCATCGTTCCCCGCGATACGCCCGGCGTCACGATCGAGCGCAATCCGACGATCCTAAACATGCTTGACCACGAAGGACACGCCGAGATCATTTTCAAGAACGTTCGGGTGCCGAGCGGTAACCTTCTGGGCGAGGAAGGCAGCGGGTTCGCACTGGCGCAGGCCCGGCTGGGGCCGGGGCGCATTCATCACTGCATGCGTTCCATCGGTGCGGCAGAGCTTGCGCTTGAGCTGATGACCGAGCGTGCGCAAGAGCGCAAAACCTTCGGCAGATACATTGCGCAGCATGGCACGATCAAGGAATGGATCGCCAAAAGCCGGATCGAGATCGAACAGGCACGCCTGCTGGTGCTGCGCGCGGCATGGCTTATCGACAAGGTCGGTGCCAAAGCGGCGCGCAAGGATATCTCAATGATCAAGGTCGTGGCCCCGCAGCTGCACACAAAGGTCACCGACCGAGCGATGCAAGTCTTTGGCGCCATGGGTATGACGCCCGACACTCCGCTGGCAGACAGCTACACCTGGGGTCGTGCACTGCGCTACGCCGATGGACCGGATGAGGTGCATCTGCAAACGATCGCCAAATTGGAATTACGAGAGAGCAATGGCAGCACATCCGCCATCCACCTGACGCCACCGGAACGGTAGGCCGACACCGGTCGGGCTCTACACCAGGCGCATCCCGCGAATGTCAGGTTGATTTTTACGCTCCGGGAAGTTGTGTTTCGCGGTCGTTTAGCGAACCAAGCTGGTGGCATGACCGTTCCAGTGATCGAAAGGGACGGCTCTAGTCTGACGGTCAGATAAGGCGGTCAGTTGGTGGCGGCAAAGACGGAACATATCTGCAGCTGGAAGGTTTGGCTTGAACCAATGCCGTATTTTCCTCGGGCCAAGTTCGACTGTGCGACCCATCAATACGATTAGTACAACCCGTTTCACGCTCGGTGATCCAAGCTCAACGCAAACTTTCGCAGGATCACCCCTAGCCGCACAGCTTGCACGTGAGACCCCGTTACCGCGGACCTGAGACTGTCGCTCCTTCCCTCATCCATGCCAACAAGCACTCTTCGAGCGGAGCACACAAAATTCTCAGAAAAGTTGCAAATCCTTGGCACCGCTTTGAATTTCAGCAAAGTTCGGCATGTTCTGGATCGTCAAGGGTGCAGGTGTCGCGCCCGGCATAGCCACTGTTGGTTTCATCGCAGCGGCCATGCCAAAGGCTGGTTGCTCCAGTTCTCCTCGGATATCGCGCAGCAGCGTTTTGTGATCCGGCATCGCTTTGATGATCCGCGCAAGGTCGGCTTTCGCGGCTTTCATACCCTGGAACCAGATCGGTTTCTTTAACGGCCGCAGACGGTCGCGGATGCCGGGACCATAGCCCGTATCATAGACCTGCTTGCCCAATAGAACCGTCTGATACACGCGAAAGTTAAACAGCGTTGCGAACTCGACATCGTGCTCCATCGGCAGGCGATACTGCCACAATTCCAGATTTTCGGCCAACCGATCCGGCAATTTCATTTCCGTACGCGCATCAATCCAATATTGGTCATCGGTGCGGTTGCCCAATCGATAATGCAGGCAGATGAAATCCAGAACCTCGTCATACATCTTGTTCATCTGTCGATTGTATCTCGCCCGCAGCGACGGCTCGATGTCTCGCGTGGGCAGGTGCTCAGCGAACCAGCGCACCGCATGATCAACCATATGGATCGCGGTACTTTCCAACGGCTCAATAAACCCGCCGGCCAATCCGATCGCCACACAGTTCTTGACCCAAGCATTGCGCACACGCCCGATGCGCATCGGGATCACGCGCGGGGTCGCGCCCTTGCCACTGTCACCCAGCCATTCGAGGTATTCATCTGCCGCCTGATCATCCGTGCGATGTGCGGATGAGAACACATAGCCCGTGCCCACACGGTTGTAGAGCGGTACCCGCCACGTCCAACCCGCGCCCAGCGCGGTCGATCGTGTGAGGCTTTCGATCTTGTCTGGATCGGGATGCTCGACCTGCAGTGCCATGGCACGGTCGTTGGGCAGATAGTCCGAGTAATCCATGAACGGCTCGCCAAGAGCCTGGTTGATGATCAACCCGCGGAACCCGGTGCAATCCACAACCATCTCGATGTCGTGGCGGCCCGCGCGCTCCAACATCAGATAGCTGACGTTGCCCTGTTCGTCCAGCTCAACTGATTGCACCTCATCCTGAATGTGCTCCACACCGCGCTTGGTACAGACCTTGGTGAGCATACCTGCAAACTTCACAGCATCCAGATGATACGCGTAGCCAAAGCGCTGTTCATATTGGGGCTGGCCCAACTGCCGTGCGCCTTTGCACAGGCGGCCCAGATGATCGTGCGGCGAGATGGACTGCGTAAAATCCCGATCCCCATTGCCAAAGCGCAAGAAATACTCGGCGGCTTCCAAGCCCTCCAACAATTGGCCGTGGGCAAAAGGGTTTACATAATCGATGCGATTGCCCTTGGAATCCTTGTTCCAATTGCAAAATTTCACACCCAGTTTAAACGATGCGTTGGTCTCGCGGAAAAAATCCCGCTCTGAAATGCCTGCCTGACGGAGCGTGACCGGCATGCGCGGCACCGTCGCCTCGCCTACACCCACGGTGGCAATGTTGGGACTCTCGATGAGGCAGATATGCGGGCGATCTTTGGGTGCTGAAGTGCGGGAAAACACCATGTCCAGGATCAGCGCGGTCATCCAACCTGCCGTGCCACCGCCTACGATGGTGATTCTGCGCAATCGATTATTCATGTGGTTCTGCCCCTGTTGGTTTTGAGGAATATAACAGCATTCCTCAGCCCCGCTAGGGTCTATGACAACGTGGTCTGCATGAACATGATGGCCGCCAGATCTGTGACCCACAATGGCAGACCAACCGCTCCACGGCACGTCTTCACCCGGCCCACAAATGGTGTGCTTGGCAAATCACGCTGCAAGCAAGTGTGGCATCTGCGGGACTGCGTCAGAACCTCAATTAGCCCAATGAAGACTTATCGCTGTACGGTTTGCCAGCCCGGATGCTGCCACGGCGTCAGGTCTGATCGGGGCAAGCGCGTCCCCAGTATGTGGTCGGATGCTTTTTCACCTGTCATGATTGAGGGCCCGTTGAGGTTGCCATTTG
>JAUHYC010000013.1 GCA_030426685.1 Alphaproteobacteria bacterium | reverse complement strand
ATACACAAGTGGTGATTGGCATCTGAAACTCCCTGATCGGGCGCAGGTAAGCACAACCGCTTCACAGGTTAAAGAGGTCAGGGTTTACAATATCGTGTCAGACTCTAGGCTGCGCGGTTCATTCCCCTACAGGCCGGAGGCCATAATGACCGCAATCAAACAAGGCGACACTGTTCGCATCCATTACACAGGAACGCTGCTGGACGGCAAAGTCTTTGACAGTTCCGAAGGGCGCGATCCGCTGGAGTTTGCGGTGGGCTCGGGCCAGATCATTCCGGGGCTTGATACGGCGCTGCCGGGGATGGAGATCGGTGAGAAAAAGCGCGTTGAGGTCCCGTGCACCGAGGCTTATGGCCCGATCAACCCGGCAATGCGGCAGAATATTCCGCGTGAAGGTATCCCCGATGATATTCCACTGGAGCCCGGCACGCAGCTTCAGATGCAGACACCCGATGGGCAAGCCCTACCTGTGACCGTGGTCGAGGTGGATGAGGCGACCGTTACACTGGATGCAAATCACCCGCTGGCTGGTCAGGACCTGATTTTCGATATCGAGATCGTCTCGGTCAACTGATCGATTTTGGGGTCAAAGCCCCGGTATCTGCACAAGAAATGGCTCAACCGCGTTGCGAATCTGTGGTTGGGTCATAAAGACAAATGCGATCAGCAGGGCAGTGAGCGCCAGCAAAATGTGTGCACGCCTGCCGCCGGATTTGCGACGGAAAGAGCGCGGCGGCCTGTTGCTGGCGAGGATCAATTCAAGTTTGCTCATATCACAATCCCTGCTGGTCAAAGATGGTCAAATCTTGGCACCGGCAGGGAAAGAAATGGTCACATGGATTCGGGCTGTGGCATGCCCAGAATGTGGTATCCACCATCGACGCGAATGATCTCGCCCGAGGTATAGGCTCCGGCGTCAGATGCGAGGTAAACTGCCGTGCCGCCCACCGCCTCAAGCGTAGCGTTCGAGCGCATCGGCGCGTTCTGGTCGCAGAACTTGTAGGTCTTGCGCGCACCGCCGATAGCGGCGCCTGCCAACGTCTTCATCGGACCGGGTGAGATGGCGTTCACGCGGATACCCTCGGGGCCCAGATCGTTGGCCAGATAGCGCGTCGCCGATTCCAGCGCTGCCTTGGCCACGCCCATGACGTTGTAATTCGGCACAACCTTGTTCGACCCCTGATAGGTCAGGGTCAGCAGCGTTCCGCCATTGTCCTTCATGAGCGGATAGGCGCGGCGGGCGACCTCAATGAACGAATAGGCGGATACATCCAGCGAATGTTTGAAATTCGCGCGCGTGGTATTCAGGAAGCGGCCCGTCAGCTCGGATTTGTCCGAATAGGCGATGGCGTGCACTACAAAGTCGATGGTCGGCCATCGCGCTGCCAGTTCCTCGAAGGCGCGGTCCAGCGATGCATCATCGGTCACATCCGCATCGACCATGAAATCGCTGCCGAGGCTTTGGGCCAGAGGCTCCAGTCGCTTGCCGAAGGCTTCGCCCTGATAGGTGAACGCCAGCTCGGCGCCCGCTTCGTGCATGGCTTTGGCAATGCCCCACGCAATCGAGCGGTCATTGGCCACGCCCATGATCAGGCCGCGTTTGCCCTTGAGAAGATCCGACATCATTTTCACCCGTTATACTTTGACAGAACCATGGACCCGTTTGTGCCGCCAAAGCCGAAGCTGTTGGTCATCACGCTGTCCAAACCTGCGTTTTCAACTACTTGAGTAGCAATTTCACCGGGCAGGATGCCTTCGGCAAGTGTGTCGACATTGATCGACGGAGTAATAAAGTCATTGTCCAGCATCAACAGACAGAAGATCGCCTCAAGTGCACCAGCGGCACCCTGCGCATGGCCGGTCATCGATTTGGTCGAAGAGATCGGCGGCACATTGCCTTCGCCAAAGATGCGGCGCACGGCTTCGACCTCACCCACATCACCGACGGGTGTCGAGGTTCCGTGGGCATTGATGTAGCCGACTTTGCGGCCCTCGGGCACAGTTGCCAGCGCCAGGCGCATCGCGCGCTCACCGCCTTCCCCGGACGGGGCCACCATGTCATGGCCATCCGAAGTAGCGGCGTAGCCGGTCACTTCTGCATAAATCTTGGCGCCACGCGCCAGCGCGTGTTCCAGATCTTCCAGCACGACGATGCCGCCGCCGCCAGAGATCACAAAGCCATCACGGTCCTGATCGAACGCGCGTGAGGCTTTCTCGGGCGTGTCATTGTATTTCGAGGACATCGCGCCCATGGCGTCGAACAGGCAGGACAGAGTCCAGTCCAGTTCCTCTCCACCACCCGCAAACATCACATCCTGTTTGCCCAGCATGATCTGTTCCGCCGCATTGCCGATGCAGTGCAGCGAGGTCGAGCAGGCCGAGGTGATCGAATAGTTGATGCCCTTGATCTTGAACGCGGTGGCCAGGTTTGCGGAAATCGTCGAGCACATACATTTCGGCACTGCGAATGGACCAATCCGCTTGGTTGCACCCGTTTTCAGGACGGTTTGGTGTGCGGCCAGCATGGCGCTGGTCGAGGGTCCGCCTGATCCGGCCACCAGACCTGTGCGCGGGCTTACGACCTGATCTTCGGTCAGTCCGGAATCAGCAATAGCCTGATTCATCGCGATATGCGCATAGGCCGCGCCTGGCCCCATGAAGCGAAGCGTGCGCTTGTCCACGTGTTCGGCCACGTCGATTTTCAGCGATCCGGCGATCTGGCTGCGAAAGCCATGTTCGACCATCTGCTCATTGGCCTCGATCCCGGATTTCCCTGCTTTGAGCGAGGCCAGAACCTCCGCGGCATTGTTCCCGATCGAGGACACAACCCCCAGGCCGGTGACGACTACTCGACGCATGTGCGTACTCCTTATTTCGTCAGGTCAGGCTCAGGCGTCTGACAGGACGACCTTCATGTCTTTGACGTCGTAAATCAATTCGCCATCGGCTTCGACGATGCCATCTGCCACACCCATGGTCAGGCGGCGTGTTTGAATCGCTTTTTTGAAATCGATCTTATAAGTCAGCATTTTCCGGTCGGGACGCACCATACCGGTAAGCTTGACCTCACCGACGCCAACCGCCATGCCGCGCCCTTGCCAGCCGCGCCATCCAAGGTTGAAGCCAGTCAATTGCCACAGGCCGTCAAGACCTAGACAGCCAGGCATGATCGGGTTGCCGAGGAAATGGCAATCAAAGAACCACAGGTCAGGGGTGATATCGAATTCGGCCACAATATGGCCCTTGCCATGGGCGCCGCCATCACCTGAAACCTCGGTGATCCGGTCCATCATCAGCATCGGTGGCGCGGGCAATTGTGCGTTACCGGGGCCGAATAACTCGCCGCGGGCGCATTTCAGCAGATCGTCCTTGTCAAAGCTGCTCGGGAATTGGGCCATTCTGCCGCCTCTCCTGCCAGGGGTCCGTTCATTACATCTCGCCTCGTCTATCACCCGTATGCAAGGTCCTGCAAGAGCGGGAGGCCATATCACTTTTTCGTATTGCGACGCCGCCATGCATTGCGAATGAATTTCATTTGAAATTGCGGTGCAGGCGCACTTATATTAAGGGCAGCAAAACACAGGTATCGGATTCATGACACCTCAGAGCCGGGAAATCGCTACGAATTGGCTGGTTGGCGCAGGATTGCGGCCAACACGTCAGAGGGTCGCTCTGGCCGAACTTCTCGTGGGCGACGGGCTTCATCGTCATGTGACGGCGGAAAGTCTGTTTGATTCTGCCAAGCAGAACGGCGACGCGGTATCTCTGGCTACCGTTTACAACACCCTGCGCGCATTCTGCGATGCGGGAGTTTTGCAAGAGATTACGGTGGATGGATCGAAAAGCTATTTCGATACCAATACTCATGATCACCCGCATTTTTTCTGGGAAGATGAAAGCCGATTGAGTGACGCACCTTCGGACCAGTTGGTAATCCAGCAATTGCCGGAAGCGCCCGAAGGGGTTGAGATCGCTTCGGTCGACGTGGTGATCCGCCTGCGCAAAAAAATGCAGTGATCGCCTGATGCTTTAACAAGGGCAGGTGTAGCCGCAGCGACGGGCGGGCTGATAGGCCCTCAGCATCGACGCAATTTGTCTGCGGGAAAAAGCAGATAATCCTGATGTGATTCGACTCTGTTTAATTCCGGCTGCGAGACATTGCATGAAGGTCGCACCTGGATTGAAAGATATCATTTGAACACAAGCCTAGAACATGCGCAGATCGGCTGACTTGTCTAAGGAGGCCGACATGCCGCACCCCCTCGTTTCTCAGGATATGATTGATACCTATCAGGCCGACGGCGTTGTCCTGGTCAAGGGCCTGTTTGCCGATCATGTTCAAACTCTGCGTGACGGGGTCGCCGAGAACATGGCCGCGCCGGGTCCTTACGCATCGGAAAACAAAAAAGACGGCGAAACTGGTCGGTTCTTTGATGATTATTGCAACTGGTTGCGCATTCCTCAGTTCAGAAAGGTCATCGAAACCTCACCCGCGTCCGAAGTTGCCGCAGATCTGATGCAATCGAGTATCGTCCAGTTGTTCCACGATCATGTGCTGGTGAAAGAGCCCGGAACGTCGATGGCAACACCGTGGCATCAGGACGGGCCATATTACTTTGTCGAGGGGCAGCAGACGATCAGCTTCTGGTCACCTCTGGACCCGGTAAGGCAGGCCACCTTGCGGTGTGTGGCCGGCTCACACCGATGGGACAAAGAAGTACTGCCAACGCGCTGGGTCTCGGAAGAGGGGTTCTTTCCCGATGAGGGTCAATACATTCCGGTGCCCGATCCGGACGCAGAAGGCATGCGGATCGTTGAATTCGAAATGGAGCCCGGCGATGCAGTGGCGTTCAACTACCGGACATTGCATGGGGCAAGAGGCAATCAGTCCGACAGCCGTCGCCGTGCGTTTTCGCTGCGACTGGTGGGTGATGATGCCCGTTATGTCGAACGTCCGGGGCGTACGTCACCACCGTTTCCAGGCCATGACATGACACCGGGGCAACGACTGCGCGAGGATTGGTTTCCCGTTCTATTACGGCGGTGATACGCGGAGGAAAAATCAAACCGGAGCTGAGTGAATCAGAACCATTGCCCGGGTTCAATGAGCCCCAGATCAAGCAGTTGGGCAGAGGTCCATTCGAACGGTTCCGAATGGCTCCAGCGAAAGTCCAAGATGTCGAAAGTCGAGCCTGCGTTGGTCTTGAGCGCCTTGGCTGCGCGGAAGGAACAGATCGCCGCCGTCAGGTTGTTGTGCCACGGGCAGGCATAGGTGTTGTATTCCGCCTCGCTGAACGTGTGATCCGGCAGCAGCTTCAGGCCGGGCTTTGACTTGAACAGAGCTATCCGGTCGATGCGGCGGCGTTCATAGGGGATGTGATCCTCGAACCGCCAGCGCAGGCCACCGGACATATCCAATTGCCGTTCCAGCGGCGTGCCCGAGGCATCGTGGCGGGTGTGAGCGTAGTATCCGGTGCGATCAAGCATCGCTTGATCGGGTGCGACACCATTGGGAAAGGCCGTCAGGTCGCCTGCATAAAGGTCGATGACATGGGTCAGCATGGCTTGCCGCCGTTCTTCCGCGTGAAAGGCAAGCAGCTCTCCGATAGTGCGCGTTTCGCAGAATGGAAAGAACAGGTATTCGGCGTTGTAGCAGTAATAAATCCAGATGTCGGGCGCGGCCTGAATGACCCGGTTTATGGCATCAAAGACTGTCGATCGGGGTACGCAGGTCATTGGGATGCGATGGACCGTGTCGTTCAGGTCTTCGTTAAACGTGAAATCCTGCGGCATGAATGCGATCACGGATTTGAAGCCCAGTCTCAGATGGTGGTGCAGTGTGCTGGCCAGTTCGACATCATCCTCGGCGAAGATCAGGGCGATGGGCCCCTTGGCCAAAGCCGATTGGCCCGTTGTCAGAAAGTGATCGAGGGATTCGTACTGCATCGCCTGTCTGGTTCCCGCCTCGCTGGAAATTCTCGCCAAATTCGGGTAATTGCGCCGGCATTGCAAGCGGCGTTCGATGCGTATAGACGACGCCGATCCGGCGAATGCAAAGGTACGAGCAATGACCGAACCGAAGAAGCTGTTTATCAAGACCTATGGCTGTCAGATGAACGTCTATGACAGCGAACGCATGGCCGAAGCGCTGGGCGGGCAGGGCTATGTCGAAACCAAATCGCCCGACGATGCGGATATGATTCTGCTCAACACCTGCCACATTCGTGAAAAAGCCGCTGAAAAAGTGTATTCCGAATTGGGCCGGTTCAAAGGGTTGAAAGCTGAAAAGCCTGATCTGAAAATCGGTGTCGCAGGGTGTGTTGCACAGGCCGAAGGTGAAGAGATCATGCGCCGCCAGCCGATGGTTGATCTTGTGGTCGGCCCGCAAAGCTATCACCGCCTGCCCGAGATGGAGGCGAAGACCCGCGATGGGGAAAAGGCGCTGGATACCGATTTCCCTGAAGAGGACAAATTCGAAAAACTCAAGACTCGCCCCAAGGCCAAGCGCGGCCCGACGGCGTTTCTGACTGTTCAGGAGGGGTGTGACAAGTTCTGCGCCTTCTGCGTGGTGCCCTATACCCGCGGTGCCGAAGTCAGCCGCCCGGCGGATCGCATTATTCGTGAGGCGCAGGATCTGGTTGAACGCGGCGTGCGCGAAATCACTCTGCTGGGCCAGAACGTCAACGCCTATCATGGGGCCGGACCGAACGGAGATATGACACTGGCCGGTCTGATCTGGGAACTGAACAAGGTCGACGGTTTGGAGCGCATCCGCTTTACCACCTCGCACCCCAATGACATGGGGGATGACCTGATCGAAGCGCATGGCACTTGTGAAAAGCTGATGCCTTATCTGCATCTGCCGGTGCAGTCCGGATCGGACAAGATCCTCAAACGGATGAACCGCAGCCACACCGCCGAAAGCTATCTGCGCCTGATCGAACGTATCCGCGAGGCGCGGCCCGATATCCTGATGTCGGGGGATTTTATCGTCGGCTTTCCCGAGGAGACCGAAGACGATTTCCAGGCGACGCTGGATCTGGTGGAAGAGGTCAAATACGGTTACGCCTACTCGTTCAAGTATTCCACACGTCCCGGAACTCCTGCGGCAGAACGGCCACAGGTCAAGACCCATATTGCTGATGACCGCCTGCAGCGGCTACAGGCCATGATCACCCGCCATCAGCGGGAAATTCAGGATGCGATGGTCGGACGCACCGTGAGTGTTCTGTTTGAAAAACCGGGGCGGCAACCAGGCCAGATGGTTGGAAAATCCGAATATCTGCACGCGGTTCACGTCTCAGATGCGGATGTAGCAAGTGGTGAATTACGTCAGGTCAGGATCACCGCTTCGGGCGCCAACTCTCTGGCCGGAAAGTTGCTCTGAGCCATCGGCTGGTTCGCCCCGAGGGGAACGCCGCGTGAAATTTAACCCTTGATTTATTAATCGGATTTATGTTCCGAGAAATGTCAGGTTTTCAGGGGCTGGACTCTGAAAGAATATTTCTGCGTTGGCTGGCAACGGTCAAACGTGGCGGAGGTGCGAGTTGTGAGTTGGATGCGTTTCTCAAAATCAAGACCTTCACGGTTACTGGCGGCGGTCGTCGCTCTGATATCAGGTGCAGTGCCATCACTTGCCGGAGATGTGATTGGTGACGTAACCGAGCCTGACGTGATCACACCTCACCGTTTCTCGCGCGATGTAAGTGCGTTCTATCTGGGCGTGAGTGCCGGACATGGCTCCGGTGAGGCAGACGAATTTGGCCTTCGTGTTAATGGCAATGCACTGTTCAATGTCGGAAACCTGAAGCCCAGCGGCAATTATGGTGGGTTCCGTGGCGGCTGGCGTGGCGTTCTGCCCGCCTATGGTGGCCGGGATTATGTGTATGGGCTCGAGATCGGGTACGACTACGGAACACTGGACGACAGCGACACGACGATGATCGGGGGTACGCTTGTCGGGGCCAGATCCGCGATTTCTGATGTGTTTTCTATTCGCTTGAAAAACGGGCTGACAAATCGCAGCGGCAAAGTGCTTTATTTTGTGACGGTGGGATACGTGCGCGGGGATATCACAACGTCGACCTCTCTGACCGATGTTTCCGGCTCGACGCGTTTCGAAGATGTGGATCGACGAGAGGGGTTTTCGGCAAGTCTGGGTGCAGAACACAAGCTGAACGAAAACTGGTCGATCACCGGTGAGATCGAGTACCTGCAATTCGAATCAAAGACGGTCGATCTGGGTCCGATGTTCACAACCAAATCGACGCCCAGCTATCGTGGCATTCGGATCGGGCTGAATTATACCTTTTGACCCTTCCTGAGCGACCGGCTTTTGCACCAACAGATGTGGCGCTAATTGGCGCTTTTGCCATCCCTCACGTAAATATTGAAACTGTTGCTTGCGTCCACCAGACGATGTTGTCTACGCTCAGGGTGAAACGCCAAGACAGGAGAACGGATTGGCCATCGGTGCCCTGACCCCACCGCAAGACGACATGCCCCAGCGTGAGGCGCTTGTTGAATTCCCAGACAACAGATTATTGATCGATTTGTGCGGAGAATATGACCGCAATCTTACCGATATCGAACAGAAGCTTTCGGTGCAGATCGTGCGGCGTGGCAATCAATTGGTCGTGCTGGGTGATGAAGAATCACAAAAACAGGCGATTGAGGTTTTGCAGTCGCTCTATACGCGGCTCGAAGGCGGTCGCGAAGTCGAGGCGGCGGATGTCGACCGCGAATTGCGCATGGGCAATTCCGAGGTCGGAACCGGAACGCGCGACGGTGACCAGCTTGAAATGTTCCGTGGTGGCACTGTTGAGATCAAGACCCGCAAGAAGCTGGTCGAGCCTCGCACGGATGCACAAAAGGCCTATGTCCAGTCGCTGTTCAACAACGAACTGGCCTTCGGTATCGGTCCTGCGGGCACCGGCAAAACCTATTTGGCCGTCGCGGCAGGCGTTTCGATGTTCATTGGGGGCCATGTCGACCGCATCATACTCAGCCGCCCTGCTGTCGAAGCCGGCGAAAAGCTGGGCTATCTGCCCGGCGACATGAAAGACAAGGTCGATCCTTACATGCAGCCGCTCTACGACGCGCTGAATGATTTTCTGCCAGGCAAGCAATTGGCCAAGCTGATTGAAGAGAAGCGAATCGAGATTGCTCCGCTGGCCTTTATGCGTGGCCGTACGCTGGCGAACGCCTTTGTGGTGCTGGACGAGGCGCAGAACGCCACGACCATGCAGATGAAGATGTTCCTGACGAGACTGGGCGAAGGCAGCCGAATGGTGATCACGGGTGACCGCTCGCAGGTCGATCTGCCGCGTGGGGTACAATCGGGTCTCAAAGATGCTGAGCGGCTGCTGAAGACAATCCCGAACATCAGCTTCAACTACTTCACATCCAAAGATGTGGTGCGTCACCCGCTTGTGGCCGCCATCATCGAGGCGTATGAGGCCGATGCGGGCCGTGAGACCACTTAGACACGCAGGCCCCGGATTGTTTCGGAGCCTAGTTTTGCCAGCATGAATCTGGAGACTACAGTTGAGGATGACCGCTGGCAGGGGCTCGAACCTCTCGTGCGTCGCGCGTTCGCCGGAGTTTTGGACCATGTCGGATTGGACGCTGATCTCTGTGAGGTCAGCGTTCTGGGCTGTGACGACGACCGCATCGCCGAACTGAATGCCGAGTTCCGTAATAAGCCCACCCCGACAAATGTGCTAAGCTGGCCTGCCGAGGATCTGGCGGCCGATCAGCCCGGCGATAAGCCAATGATACCACGTCCGGATTTCACAGGCGAGATCGCGTTGGGTGATATTGCGATTTCCTACGATACTTGCGCCCGCGAAGCGTCTGAGGCTGGAAAGAACATGGACGATCACGTGACTCATTTGATCGTTCACGGGGCATTGCATTTGCTTGGTTACGATCACATTCGTGACCCTGACGCCACTTTGATGGAGGCGGTCGAGGTCGAGATACTTGGCAAACTGGGTATAGATGACCCATATAATGGATGACACGGGGCATTGAGCCCGATCATTTGGAACAGGATAATGGGCGAAACAGACGGCAGTTCTAGGGCGGCGCAGAGCGCGCATTCCCAGAACAGCACCAATGATGGCGACGAAAAAGGCGGCTTCTTGTCTCGCATATTCGACGCCTTTTCTACTCAAGGCGATGCGGCAGATCAGGTGAACGGTGCCGAGGTCAGCGCCCTGCAGCCGAGGGGTATGATCAACCTGCGCAGGATGCGGGTCGAAGACGTTGCGATCCCGACGGCCGAGATCGTCGCGGTTCCCTCGACAACTTCCAAGGATGAGTTGGCGCAGATTTTCCGCGACAGCGGATTGTCGCGAATACCGGTTTATGAGGGTACGCTCGACACACCGCTGGGGTTTGTACATCTCAAGGATTTTGCGCTGACCCATGGGTTCAATGGCAACTCGGCCGAATTCGATCTGAAATCGATGCTGCGCACATTGCTTTTCGTCCCGCCGTCAATGCCGATTGGCGTGCTGCTGACCAAAATGCAGACGGAACGCCGGCATATGGCTCTGGTGATCGACGAATATGGCGGTGTCGACGGGTTGCTGACCATTGAGGACCTGATTGAGCAGGTCGTGGGTGAGATTGCCGACGAACATGACGCCGACGAAGATCAGCTATGGATTCAGGAAAAGCCCGGCTGCTATGTGGTTCAGGCCCGGGTCCCTCTTGAGGATTTTGAAGCCGAGATCGGGCGCTCGCTAACCAGCCACGAGGATGTGGACGAAGAAGAGATCGACACGCTGGGTGGTCTTGTGTTCATGCTCTCGGGTCGCGTACCTGCGCGTGGTGAAGTTGTGTGCCACCCTGAAGGTCCGGAATTTGAGGTCATCGACGCCGACCCGCGCCGCATCAAGCGGCTTCGGGTTATGTTGCCGGATATCGCTGCATGAACCTTGCCAGTGGCTGGCCTTTGTGGCTGCGATCTGTATTGGCCGCAGGGCTGGGTATAGGCGCGGCCTGTGGGCTGGCGCCTCTGGGATACTGGTTTGCGACTCTGCTGGCCCTGACCCTGATCGCTCCGCTCTATCTGGTCTGCGAAACGCCGCGCCGCGCCGCGATAGTGGGATGGGCGTTCGCGACGGGGTATTTTGCCCATGCGCTTAGCTGGATTGTCGAGCCTTTCCTGGTTGACGCCGAACGGCACGCATGGATGGCCCCCTTCGCGCTGATCTTCATGGCGGGCGGGCTCGCGCTGTTTTGGGCGCTTGCCTTCGGCATTGCAAAGCGGATTGGTGGGTCAGTTTCAGCGCAAGCGGCGCTATTGGCTGTTGCGCTGTCTCTGGCGGAGTTTGGGCGTGGGTATCTTCTGACGGGGTTTCCCTGGGCCGGAATCGCCCAGATTTGGGTGGACACGCCGGTTGCACAACTACTCTCGCTCATAGGGCCGTACGGGTTGGGTGCGCTGACGCTGCTGGTGGCGCTGTTGGCGGGCGCGGTATTGTTCAGCGACCGCTCGCCGCGCGCTTTGGCGATGGCCGCCATAGTTGTGGTAGGATCTGTGGCGTTGACATTCAGCTATGCCCGCACTCGCCCCCCGGTCGAGCTCTCTACACATGTGGTGCGCCTGATCCAGCCCAACGCACCGCAGCATCAGAAATGGGATCCCGACTATGCTCCGCTGTTCTTTGCGCGTCAGCTTGAATTTACGGTGGCAGAACCCAGACCAGACCTGATTGTCTGGCCGGAAACCTCTGTCCCGGCGTGGCTGGGCAGCGCGCAACCCTACCTGTCTGCCATCGTGGATGCAGCGCAGGGAACGCCCGTTTTCCTTGGCATCCAACGGGCTGAAGGGCAGCGGATCTACAATTCGATGATCTATCTGAATGCCGACGGCCAGCAGCAGGGGCTCTATGACAAGCACCACCTGGCCCCGTTTGGCGAGTATGTCCCGTTTGGGAATCTGATGGCGCGGTTTGGTATTTATGGGATGGCCGCGACCACAGGGAACGGCTTCAGCGCCGGGACCGGGGCTGCGCTGATTCCGGCCGGGTCGCTTGGCAAGGCTCTGCCGCTGATCTGTTACGAGGCCGTGTTCACTCAGGATGTGCTGGCCGCACCTGGTCGTGCGGATTTTCTGTTGCAGATCACCAATGATGCCTGGTTCGGCACGTGGTCGGGGCCCTATCAGCATCTGGCCCAGGCGCAGATGCGCGCCATTGAGCAAGGTCTGCCGATGATGCGTTCGGCCAATACCGGGGTGACGGCGATGATCGATCCCCTGGGCCGTATGACCGCTTTTTTGCCTCTGGGGCAGGCAGGATATATCGACGCCGAACTGCCTCATCCGCATCGCCCCACGATTTATTCACGAATCGGGGATGGTCCTGTTTTTTTCCTGCTATTGATCCTGTTTGCGCTGTTATGGCACCACACACGGCACAGGCGCGACTGATTACCGATTGACCCTGCCAAGCTGTGGGCGTATTCGATCAACCGCCCGTCACAACGGCTTCCTGGCGTGACGGGGAAATCTCAATGGAGCACTTTCATGTCCCGACAGAACTACATTTTTACTTCGGAGTCCGTTTCCGAAGGGCACCCTGACAAGGTCTGCGATCGTATTTCCGATGCGGTGCTTGACGCCTTTTTGCGCGAAGAGCCCGAAGCACGAGTGGCGTGCGAAACTTTTGCAACCACCGACCGTGTGGTCATCGGCGGCGAGGTGGGTCTGTCGGATCAGGAAAAGCTCCATGATTACATGTCGCACATCGATGATATCGCGCGCGCCTGCATCAAAGATATCGGCTATGAGCAGGACAAGTTTCACCATGAAACGGTTGAGGTGACGAACCTGCTGCACGAACAATCCGCCCATATCGCACAGGGCGTGGATGCGTCGGACAACAAGGACGAAGGCGCTGGCGATCAGGGTATCATGTTCGGCTATGCCACGACCGAGACGCCTGCACTGATGCCCGCTCCGATCCAGTATTCTCATGCGATCCTGCGCCGTCTGGCCGAGGTGCGCAAAAACGGGACTGAGCCCGCGCTGGGTCCCGATGCCAAATCGCAGCTGTCGGTGATTTATCGCGACGGCAAACCGGTCGGTGTCAGTTCGATCGTGCTGTCGACGCAGCACCTTGATGAGGCACTGACCTCGCGTGATATCCGTGCCATCGTCGAGCCATATATTCGCGAGACTCTGCCCGATGGTTGGCTGACCGCCGAGACCGAATGGCACGTAAACCCGACCGGCAAGTTCGTGATCGGTGGTCCGGACGGGGATGCAGGTCTGACCGGGCGCAAGATAATTGTAGACACCTATGGCGGTGCCGCGCCCCATGGCGGGGGTGCGTTTTCGGGCAAGGATCCGACCAAGGTCGACCGCTCTGCCGCCTATGCGGCCCGTTATCTGGCCAAGAATGTTGTGGCTGCCGGCATGGCCGAGCGCTGCACGATCCAGTTGAGCTATGCGATTGGGGTCTCCAAGCCACTCTCGATCTATGCTGATACACATGGCACCGGTCAGATTGCCGATGCGGTTATCGAAAAGGCGGTTGATCAGGTCATGGATCTGACACCCCGTGGCATCCGGGAACATCTGCAACTGAACAAACCGATCTATCAGCGCACCGCTGCCTATGGTCATTTTGGCCGGGAACCGGATGCGGATGGTGGTTTCAGCTGGGAACGCACCGATCTGGTCAACGCACTGAAAGCGGCAGTCTGATCACACTCAAAAGGTGCGCCCTGACGGGCGCGCTTTTTTCGAATGCTATGGGGGTCGCTATTGGTGGCGCCATTGATCCGATAAATCAATGGCGACGGGCTGGCCCCCACCTCTGCTCTTGCCAGAAGTGCGGCGTCACAGTATGGCCACCGCCATGAGCACGCAGACACCCCAACGTCCCCGCAGAAACTTTTACGGGCGCTTCAAGGGTAAAACCCTAAAGCCCAGTCAAAAGACGTATCTGAACGAAGACCTCGACGCACTCTCTCCCGGCGCGGTCGATTGGGAATCCAACCCTGACCGTCGGCCCCTCGATCTGGAAGGGCTGTTTGGCGGTAGGGACGTCTGGTTGGAAGTTGGTTTTGGGGGAGGTGAGCATCTGGTGCATCAGGCCGCCAACAACCCCGATATCGGTATCATCGGCGCCGAGCCCTACATCAATGGCGTGGCCATGCTGTTGGGCAAGATCCGCAAGGCTCGGGTTGAGAATCTCGCTGTGCATCCGGGTGATGCACGCGACCTGTTCGACGTGCTGCCCGAGGCCAGTATCTCGCGGGCCTTTCTACTCTACCCCGATCCGTGGCCCAAGACCCGGCATCATCGCCGCCGCTTTGTCACACCCGAACACCTTGAGCCACTGGCGCGCGCGCTGAAGCCCGGGTCGATTTTCCGGGTGGCGACGGACATACCCGACTACGTGCGTCAAACACTGGAAGAGGTGCCGCGCGCCGGGTTCGAGTGGATGGCCGAGCGCCCCTCTGACTGGCGTGAGCCATGGGATGACTGGATTTCAACCCGTTACGAGCAGAAAGCCCTGCGCGAAGGTCGCACACCCCATTACCTGACCTTCCGGCGCAAAGACTGATTGCCGCTGGACCAACCGGCCCCAATTCGCTAATCCGCCTTGAACTGATAGCGAAAACAGGAGCCCCCATGTCCGGACACGGCACGCCCATCCCGATGACCTCGCATCCTTGCGGCCCGCTGACCGGCACGGCAGAGGTGCCCGGCGACAAGTCGATTTCGCACCGGTCGCTGATTCTGGGTGCGATGGCTGTTGGCGAGACCCGGATCACGGGTCTGCTCGAGGGTGAAGACGTTCTGGACACCGCCAAGGCCATGCGCGCCTTCGGGGCCGAAGTTACGGATCACGGCGGTGGTGAGTGGACCGTGCACGGCGTTGGTGTCGGTGGCTTTGCCGAGCCGGACCAGGTGATCGACTGCGGCAACTCAGGCACGGGTGTGCGGTTGATCATGGGTGCGATGGCAACCTCTCCGATCACGGCAACATTTACCGGTGATGCCAGCCTCAACAAGCGCCCGATGGCGCGGGTCACCGATCCGCTGGCGCTGTTTGGTACGCAATCCGTTGGCCGGTCTGGTGGACGCTTGCCGATGACCATTGTTGGGGCCGCTGATCCGACTCCGGTGCGGTATGAGGTGCCGATACCCTCGGCGCAGGTGAAATCCGCGGTGCTGCTGGCCGGACTGAACGCCCCCGGCAAAACCGTCGTGATAGAGAAAGAGGCAACCCGCGACCATTCCGAGCGGATGCTGGCGGGCTTTGGCGCCGAAATCACCGTTGAAGATACCGACGAGGGACGGGTCATTACGCTGACCGGTCGTCCTGAATTGAAACCGCAGGTCATCGCCGTTCCGCGTGATCCGTCAAGCGCGGCGTTTCCGGTTTGCGCGGCGCTGATCACGCCTGGCTCGGATGTTCTGGTTCCGGGGATCGGCCTGAACCCGACCCGCGCAGGCTTGTTCACCACGCTGCGTGAGATGGGGGCGGACCTGACCTATGAGAACGAGCGTGAGGAAGGCGGCGAACCGGTTGCCGACTTGCGGGCGAAGTATTCACCCAACATGAAAGGTATCACTGTACCGCCGGAACGCGCGGCCTCGATGATCGACGAGTACCCGGTGTTGTCGGTGATTGCAGCTAACGCGACTGGTACAACGATGATGGGGGGTGTGAAGGAATTGCGCGTGAAGGAAAGCGACCGGATCGATGCTATGGCCAAGGGCCTGCGCGCCAACGGTGTAATCGTAGACGAGGGCGATGATTGGTGGTCGGTCGAAGGGCTCGGCATCGGCAATGTTCCGGGTGCTGGCACCTGCGAGAGCTTTCTGGATCACCGCATCGCCATGTCGTTCATGATTTTGGGAATGGGTGCCAAGAATGCGGTGACCGTCGACGACGCAGGCCCCATCGCCACCTCTTTCCCGATCTTTGAGCCATTGATGGCTCGTCTCGGGGCGCAGCTGGTCAGAAACAACCGGTAAGTCTGATGGCAACCAATAGCTTTACGATCGCCATCGACGGGCCGGCTGCTGCCGGGAAGGGCACGATATCCAAAGGCGTGGCTGCGCATTTTGGATTCGCGCATCTTGATACCGGTCTTTTGTACCGGGCCGTGGGGCGGCGCACGCTGGAGGGGATGGACCCGCTCGCTGCAGCGCAGGCCCTCACTGCTGATGAGCTTGAGCAGGGCGATCTGCGAACCGCCGAAATTGCGCAGGCCGCGTCAAAAGTCGCCGTGATCCCTGAGGTTCGCGCGGCGTTGGTCGATTTTCAGCGCGCATTTGCGCGCCGTGCCGGTGGTGCGGTGCTGGATGGGCGTGATATCGGAACCGTGATCTGTCCCGACGCCGAGGTGAAACTGTTCGTCACCGCCAGCGCCGAGGTTCGGGCTGAACGCCGGTTCCTCGAACTCAGCGCCAAGGGCGCGGACATCACCAGGGATCAGGTTCTGGCCGATGTACGGGAACGCGACGCGCGGGATGCCGAACGCATCACCGCGCCGATGAAGCCTGCCGATGATGCCATTTTGCTTGATACCTCGGATCTGAGCATCGAGGACGCCCTGAGCCGCGCCATCGCTGCCATCGCACAAAAAAGACCCGCGGCGTAGGAACGCCACGGGCCGGGGCCGCTGGGGTTAAAGTTCACCCACCGCGATACTCTGGATGTTCACCCACTGGTCATCGGCGGTTTTGGCTGTGCCAGAGACGTCCTCCAGGAACGAGGCGCGGGTTTCGGCGTTCAGAAACAGATACAGCTTGCCATCCGCAATCAGATACTGGTCGGGATCGCCATCGAACTTCTTGCCGACCGAAACGCCGAACGAACAGTAGCCGCCGTGCTGGGGCAGGTATGCGGTGGGGTTGGCCTCGAACGCTTCGAGGTTTTGTGCGCTGGAGAAATAGTAGGAGGCCCCGTCATACGTTGCAGAATGGTTGGCAAAGCCTTCCACCGGGTTTCCGTTGTTGACGAGGGCAACCAAATCCACGCCATGCGCGGCTAGCGGCGCTCCGGCGGCCGAGAGGCCTTTGGAGACGTTGACTTCATCTGCGGCAAAGGCCGGTGGCGCCAGGGCGAGAGTTGCCGCGAAGGCAGTCAGTAGAACAGATTTCATGGCGATTGTCCTTTCATTGTCAGATCAGGGCCGGGTTAATCACCGACCGATGCGTTAAAGTTAGGAAAAGACCTCCGGACGTGTAATCGCAGATAGGCCGCAAGAGGTTGCAGATCGTTCGAACTGTTGAACTGCAAGTGGGGGCTGATCACACAGCTTTGTTTGGTCAGAGATCGTGCGGCCACTTAAACTGCATAAGATAATCGCAGGAGTGGCCCAATGATCCGTCGAGCCCTGTTACTATTCTTCATTGCCAGCAGCTTGTCTGCCCAGGAAGCCGAACAACCGTCACCTGAGGTTGAGCCTCCGATGACATATGAGCGGCTGGGCAAGATCATCTTTGCGCTCGACCCAAAGGCGCAGCCGCACGGATCGGGGTTTGCGTTGATGGTTGCGGGCGTGCCGGTCCTGATCTCCACCGATGTGCATGCGGACCGGATGCGTGCAATGGTCCCCATTCGCAGTGCCAAAGATCTGACCGACGCGGATATGCGCCGTATGATGCAGGCCAATTTCGACAGCGCATTGGATGCACGCTACGCAATTGCCGATGACACGTTGTGGGCTGCATTTATTCACCCGCTATCGCCGCTAGAAAAAGACCAGTTCATCTCTGGGGTGGCACAGACGGTGAATATCGCAAATACCTATGGCACACTTTATTCCGGTGGTGGGGCACAGTTTGGCGGCGGCGACAGTTTCGATCTGCAGCGCGAACTGATTGAGGAGTTGCTGAAGAAAGGTGAAGAAATCTGATGCATTTGGGCGCTGGGTTGCAGGCTGGCCTTGAATTTCCGCCTTTGACTTGCAGCACCTTGCCGAACCCGCTATAGAGCGCGCGTCGACAAGGCGATTTGAGCCATAAAACAATGAGACGAGCAGGGTCGGAACCAACCGGCCCTCTTTGTTTTGGGCACTAAGTCAGATCGTCTGACCAATCCATTAAGACCGGCGGAGACAACCGCTCGGCCAGCAAAAACGTACTGTAAAGGAAAACAACGCCACATGGCTAACGCATCCATGGAGGAATTCGAAGCCCTCCTGAACGAAAGCTTCGAAATGGACACGCCCGAAGAGGGTTCTGTTGTCAAAGGCAAGGTCATCGCTGTTGAAGCGGGCCAGGCCATCATCGACGTCGGCTACAAAATGGAAGGCCGCGTTGATCTGAAAGAATTCGCAAATCCCGGCGAAGCCCCTGAAATCGCTGTTGGTGACGAGGTCGAAGTTTACCTGCGCGCCGCAGAAAACGCCCGTGGCGAAGCCGTCATCTCGCGCGAGATGGCCCGCCGTGAAGAGGCATGGGACCGTCTGGAAAAAGCATATGCCGACGACCAGCGCGTCGAAGGTGCAATCTTTGGTCGCGTCAAAGGTGGCTTCACCGTCGATCTGGGTGGCGCAGTTGCGTTCCTGCCCGGCTCGCAGGTTGACGTGCGCCCCGTGCGCGATGCTGGCCCGCTGATGGGTCTAAAGCAGCCGTTCCAGATTCTGAAAATGGACCGCCGCCGTGGCAACATCGTTGTCTCGCGCCGCGCTATCCTGGAAGAATCGCGTGCCGAACAGCGTGCCGAAGTTATCGGCAACCTGTCCGAAGGTCAGACCGTCGAGGGTGTTGTCAAAAACATCACCGAATACGGCGCATTTGTTGACCTGGGCGGCGTTGACGGCCTGCTGCACGTCACCGACATGGCATGGCGCCGTGTGAACCACCCGTCCGAGATCCTGACGATCGGCGAAACCATCAAGGTTCAGGTCATCAAGATCAACAAAGAGACCCACCGCATCAGCCTGGGCATGAAGCAGCTGCAGGAAGATCCGTGGGATCTGGTTGCTGCCAAGTACCCGCTGGGCTCGGTCCATCAGGGTCGCGTCACCAACATCACCGACTACGGCGCGTTCGTCGAGCTGGAAGCCGGTGTCGAAGGTCTGGTGCACGTGTCCGAGATGTCCTGGACCAAGAAAAACGTCCACCCCGGCAAGATCGTATCGACGAGCCAGGAAGTCGACGTCATGGTTCTGGAGATCGACGGCGCCAAGCGTCGCGTGTCTCTGGGCCTGAAGCAGACTCAGCGCAACCCATGGGAAGTGTTTGCAGAAACCCATCCCGAGGGCACCGAGGTCGAAGGCGAAGTCAAGAACATCACCGAATTCGGTCTGTTCATTGGCCTCGAAGGCGACATCGACGGCATGGTTCACCTGTCGGATCTGTCCTGGGACGAGCGTGGCGAGGATGCAATCCAGAACTACCGCAAAGGCGACGTCGTTCAGGCGGTTGTCTCGGAAGTTGACGTGGAAAAAGAGCGTATCTCGCTGTCGATCAAAGCCCTGGGCGGTGACAAGTTCGCCGAAGCAGTGGGCGGCGTGAAGCGTGGCTCGATCGTGACCGTTGAAGTGACCGCAATCGAAGATGGCGGCATCGAGGTCGAGTACGAAGGTATGAAGTCGTTCATCCGTCGTTCCGACTTGTCGCGTGACCGTGCCGAACAGCGCCCCGAGCGTTTCTCGGTCGGTGACAAGGTCGACGTCCGCGTCACCAACGTCGACAGCAAGACCCGCCGCCTGGGTCTGTCGATCAAGGCGCGCGAGATCGCCGAAGAGAAAGAGGCCGTGGAACAGTACGGTTCTTCCGACTCGGGCGCATCGCTGGGCGACATTCTGGGCGCAGCGCTGAAATCCGGCGACTGATCCAGGGCGACAGCCAAATCATGATTAACGGCCCCGTGTGAATGCACGGGGCCGTTTTTGTTGCGAATCAATATGTTCCAATTTTCCGGGTTATTATCGGCCACGCTCGCTCAATAAGTGTGGGAATCCGGGTTATGGGCAAAAAATTGCGTGAGATTGCCATAATTTGATCCACGAACCTGTAGAGTTTGCGTTCCCCCGAAGCGGGTTTTTTTCTATACTGTCCAGAACAATAGACAAGGTATTCCTGTCACCTGGGAGGGTAACACGCATGATCCGTTCAGAACTGATTCAGAAAATCGCAGACGAAAATCCGCATCTCTACCAGCGTGACGTCGAACGGATCGTCAACACTGTGTTTGAAGAAGTAACCGATGCCATGTCCCGCGGTGATCGCGTTGAGCTGCGAGGGTTCGGCGCGTTTTCAGTCAAAAAACGGGATGCGCGTGTTGGGCGCAATCCGCGTACCGGCGAAACCGTGCAGGTCGAAGAGAAATGTGTTCCGTTTTTCAAGACGGGCAAGTTGCTAAGGGACCGTTTGAACGGTAAAGCCTGAACTTATGATGCGCTATATTCGTTACGCCTTTCTGGCCGTTCTGGGGGCCGTTCTGATCTCGATCTCGCTGGCCAACCGCCAATTGGTCGAACTCAAGCTGATGCCGGATGCTCTGTCCGAGTTGATCGGATTTAACCTGTCTACGTCGCTGCCGCTGTTTTTGGTGGTGCTGGGTGGCGTTGTGGCGGGGCTGGTCATTGGCTTTTTGTGGGAATGGTTGCGCGAGCACAAGCATCGCCGCGATGCCAGCGTCAAAACCGGCGAAGTGCGTAAGCTTGAGCGTGAGGTCAAGAAGCTCAAGAAAAAGCAGAATGAAGGACAGGATGATGTTCTTGCTCTGCTCGATGAGGCGAGCTGAGGTCACCACATGCCCGGTGATATTCGTGTCAAGATCTGCGGTCTGACCGCCCCTGAGCAAATGCGCGCCGCTGCGGATGCGGGCGCACGATATGTTGGATTCAATTTCTTCCCCAAATCGCCGCGCTACGTGACCTTGCAAACCGCAAAAGACCTCGCCGGAGTCGTTCCGCCGGGTATTGCCAAAGTTGCCCTTGCCGTGAACGCGACAAATACTGAGTGGGATGCGATTGTCGGGGATGTGCCGTTGGACATGCTGCAATTGCATGGTGCGGAAACCCCGGAACGTGTCGCCGAAATCCGGGCCCGTTATGGTCTGCCCGTCATGAAGGCCATCGGCGTCGCCGATGCCGAGGATCTGGGGCAGATCGACGATTTCTCAGAGGTTGCGGATCAGTTGTTGATCGACGCCAAACCGCCCCGGAATGCAGAACTGCCGGGCGGTAACGGGCTGACTTTCGACTGGCGTTTGCTTGCCGGCCGTAAGTACTGGCGCAAGCCGTGGATGCTGGCCGGTGGGCTGACGCCCGACAACGTGGCCGAGGCGATCCGGATGACCGGCGCGCGCCAGGTTGATGTGTCATCGGGTGTTGAGAGCGCGCCAGGTGTCAAGGACGCGGCTTTGATGCGGGCGTTTATCGACGCCACCCGGTGATCCACGACACGTTTTGCCATGGCAAATCCTGCCTCTACCTCCTATGAACAACGAGTACGACGAGGGAGTCACCCATGGCCAACGATCTTTTCAATTCCTTCATGTCCGGCCCCGATGAGCAGGGGCGTTTCGGCATCTTCGGCGGGCGGTTTGTCAGCGAAACGCTGATGCCGCTGATCCTGTCGCTGGAAGAGGAATATGAGAAGGCCAAGGATGACCCCACTTTCTGGGCCGAGATGGATGATCTGTGGGCGAACTACGTGGGCCGCCCTTCGCCGCTTTACTACGCCGAACGCCTGACCGAGCATCTGGGCGGGGCCAAAATCTATCTCAAGCGCGATGAGTTGAACCACACCGGCGCACACAAGATCAACAACGTGCTGGGCCAGATCATTCTGGCACGCCGCATGGGCAAGACCCGGATCATCGCCGAGACCGGGGCAGGGCAGCATGGCGTGGCCACAGCCACCGTCTGCGCCAAGTTCGGCCTGAAGTGCATTGTCTATATGGGTGCCCATGACGTGCAACGTCAGGCCCCCAACGTGTTCCGCATGCGCTTGCTGGGGGCCGAGGTGATTCCGGTGACCTCAGGCCGTGGCACGCTGAAAGATGCGATGAACGACGCGCTGCGCGACTGGGTGACCAATGTGCGCGACACATTTTATTGCATCGGCACCGTGGCTGGCCCACACCCTTACCCGGCGATGGTTCGCGACTTCCAATCGATCATCGGCAAGGAAGCCAAAGAGCAGATGATGAAAGCCGAGGGCCGCTTGCCTGACACCATCATCGCGGCCATCGGTGGTGGATCGAACGCGATGGGCCTGTTCTACCCGTTCCTTGACGACAAGGATGTCAACATCATCGGCGTTGAGGCTGGTGGTAAAGGCGTGAACGAGAAGATGGAGCATTGCGCCTCGTTGACCGGTGGTCGTCCGGGCGTGCTGCACGGCAACCGCACCTACCTGCTGCAAGACGACGACGGCCAGATTCTGGAAGGCTATTCAATCTCGGCCGGTTTGGACTATCCCGGTATCGGGCCCGAGCATTCTTGGCTGCATGACATTGGCCGCGCCAACTATGTCTCGATCACGGACAAAGAGGCGCTTGAGGCGTTCCAACTGTGTTGCGCGACCGAGGGCATCATCCCGGCGCTCGAACCCTGTCACGCGCTGGCTCATGTGATGAAGATCGCGCCTGAACTGCCCAAAGATCACCTGATCTGCATGAATATGTGCGGACGGGGCGACAAGGATGTTCAGACCGTTGCACGGTATCTGAACTTCGATATGTCCGACACCGAAGGGCGCGCCGCCGACTGATCGCGGCAAACGGGCTTTGCGCCTTTGAGGAACTGTGCCAGTTTGCAGTACATGTGCAGTGTTTCCTCAAAGGCGGGGCCCGACCGGCTTGACCAGAAATACGATCAGGCCGCTCCGGGCTGGGCAGACAAGATGCGTCTGTTGGGATATTTCGATGCTTATCTGGGGTTCTTGTCCTCAGATCCGCAGGTTGACTTGGGGTGCTGCGCGCTTGATATCGGATGCGGCACGGGCGCCTTTGCCGAAGCACGCGCCGTGATCCGGCCCGAAGGGCGGGTCACGCTGTTAGAGCCTTCAACCCGTATGCTGCAACTGGCGCGCGCGGCGCTGCGAGGACTCGGCGTCACTGCCGAGACTGTCCAATCGCGCTTGGAAGAGTTCCAGTCGGAGACCAAGTTCGACTGCCTGCTGGTCGCGCATGTTCTGGAACATTGTGCAAATCCGACAGATGCTTTGCGCCGTATGCGCGATCTGGCCAAACCGGGAGCTACGCTTTGGCTGGTCGTCAGTAAGCCACATTGGTGCAATGCGATCATCTGGTTTCAGTGGCGGCACCGAACCTATCGGCCGGATATGGTGGCGGAAATGCTCGCGCGCTCGGGCTGGAACCTGCAGGCTGAACATAGCTTTCCGACAGGGCCACCCTCACGCACGTCTCACGGATATCGGGCGGTCGCCGTCTAGTGTTCGCCTTCGGCACGTTGCGCTTTCAGAATACTGAGAGGTACGATATCCAGCGCCCTCTGGTGCGTGGCCTCAAGATGTACCTTGGGTGCGCATCCCTCGTCATGGGCTTGCAAAAAGCGCCCTGCACACAGGCACCAGCTATCCCCGGGTTTGAGCCCGGGAAAATCGAATTCGGGGCGTGGGGTGCTGAGGTCATTGCCGACATATTTGGAATAGGCCAGAAATTCGGCCGTCATGACCGCGCAGACTGTATGGCTACCCTGATCCTCGGGGCAAGTATTACAGGCCCCGTCCCGGAAGAAACCGGTCAGTGGATCGCGTGAACAGGGTGCCAGCACGCCGCCCAGTACATTGATACTGTCTTGCTTTTGCATGGCGGTATCTTACAGGCTTTGCGCAATTTTGCGGAACATTTCGACATTCTGAGCGCTGACACCGGGTTCGCGGAACTTCCGGTCTGCCCCAGTGGTGACGATCAGAACCCCACGAGGCTTGTCGAAATAGAGGTATTGGCCGTACACACCGCGCGCCATGAATTCGCCCTCATGCGCGCCAACCGGTATCCACCACTGGTAACCATATCCGATCTTGCCCGGTTCTGTAGGTGCGCTGGGCCAGGTTGAATCCTCGATCCAGTCTGCGGGTACAACCTGCCGCCCGTCTCGTGCGCCGTCTTGCAAGATCAACTGAGCGAAACGCGCAAAATCCCGTGTCGTGAAGTTCAGGCCACCCAGCGCAAAGGCCACTCCGGCCCCGTCGGTGATGTAATAGCCATCCCGCTCCAGCCCCAGAGGCTCGATAATCTTTTCGGTCAGCAATTCTGCAACGCTTCGCCCGGTCGCGCCTCTGATGACCATGCCGATCACATGCGTATCGATCGAGACATATTGCCAGGTTTCACCCGGTGAGGCGAAGCTGTCCTGCAAAGAGGCTGCGAAATCATCCAACTCGCCACCCAAAGCCACAACGCGGCCCATCCGGTTGATATCGGAGTTATAGTCCAGATAGTCCTCGTCAAAGGCCACGCCGCTGGCCATATTCAGCACGTTGCGGATTGTGGCGGTCTCATAGGCGCTACCGGTCAGTTCGGGGGCATATTGCACCACCGGATCGTCCAGAGACGCAACCGCACCATCCTCGAGCAGAATGCCAAACAGCGCGGACAAATAGCTTTTGGCGATCGACCATGAAATTCTGCGATCATCCGGTCCGGTGCCCAGATAGTACTCTTCAAACCGTATTTCACCATCCTGCATAACCAGCAGGGACGTCACCGCGCGATCCTCGATCCATTGATCCGTACCCTCCGGCAGATCGAAGCCGGGGCCGTATGGAAGTTCCCATGTCGGGCCTTCACCGCGGGGTAGGGCGACAGTCAGGAAAGCGTCGTTCATGTGCGAGAAATTCTGTACGATCTTATCTTCGGCGAAGAGCGAGTTTACGGCCATCAGGCGCTGAATCTCTTCACGTTTCCAAACCCCGACAGCAATCGCCGCCAGAGCCAGAGCCAGCACGATACGCAGCAGCCACTTCAATATAGATCTCATCCAACGCCTCCCAATGTCACCGCCATTGGACCGCGGTCCAATCCAGTGTGCAATCGCAACGTGGCGGAACGTCTACCTAAACTTGTCCAGAAGTTTCTGCATCGGTGAGCGCTCATCCGGCGCGGGATTTGGGTTTGGCGCCTGTTTGGCAGGAGTATCAGCTTTGGCCGGAGTTTTTGAAGATCGGGGTGGCGCAGTGCGCAACGCGACAGCGTTCATGAACTTCCCGCTCTCGTCGGTGGCCAGATGGCTTGCCCCGTCCGAGACACCACGCAGTACATCCTCCAGCCATTCCGCATCCGCCTTGGCAAAATCGCTGAGCACATAGGGCGAGACCATCTCTTTCCGACCCGGATGTCCGATCCCAAGACGCACCCGATCATAGGCCGGGCTGATATGCTCATGGATCGAACGCAGACCATTGTGCCCCGCATGGCCGCCGCCAGCCTTCACGCGCACCTTTCCGGGGGCCAAATCCAACTCATCATGGAACACCGTCACATCGGTTGAATCAAGCTTGTAGAAACGCATTGCCTCGCCTACCGACTGGCCCGAGCGGTTCATGAATGCCTGCGGTTTCAACAGCAGAACCTTCTCTCCGCCAAGACGCCCTTCAGAGAGCTGGGCCTGAAACTTGGATTTCCATGGGCCGAACCCATGATCCTGTGCAATCCGATCCAGCGCCATGAAGCCGATATTGTGCCGGTTCCGGGCGTATTTCTGCCCGGGATTCCCCAAACCGACAAACAGTTTCATTGCGTTCTCTCCAACGGTCTTGCACTCCGGGTTAATGGCATGATTTGCCGCCCGGATTCCAGCCTAACATAGTCATGAAAAAAACGGGGCCCTTGCGGACCCCGTTTCAATATCCGGATGTGATCCGAATTTACTCTTCGGCGTCGTCCTCACCGATGACTTCAACTTCATCGGCGGCGACTTCGTCCTCATCGCCTTCTTCTTCGTCGCCGGTCGTCAGACCGGTCGGTGCAGATACGTTGGCGATCACAAAGTCACGATCGATTGTCGGCTTGGTGCCGCCTGGAAGGTCAACCGACGAGATGGTGACAACGTCGTTGATCTCCATACCGGTCAGATCAACGGTGATCTTTTCAGGGATATCGCCTGCGGTGCACAGCAGTTCAACCTCGGGACGGACAACCGTCAGAACACCACCTTTTTTGATGCCGGGCGCTTCGTCCTCGTTGATGAACTCAACGGGAATATACAGAGCGATCTTAGTCGTCCGGCGCAGGCGCATCAGGTCCAGGTGGGTCGGCAGGTCCTTAACGATGTCACGCTGAACGTCGCGGCAGATGACGCGGACGTCATCGTGGCCGTCAACCTTCAAGTTCCACAGAGTCGACTTGAACCGGCCTGCTTTAAGGCGCTTGAACAGTTCGTTGAACGGGATCTGAATCGGCAGCGGTTCTTTGTCGCCACCAAAAACAATGCCCGGAACCATGCCGTCGCGGCGTGCTTGACGAGCGGCGCCCTTGCCTGTCCCCGTCCGTTCCAGAGCTACGAGATCAGGAATCTCTCCAGCCATGATAATTCTCCAATGTTAGGGCGGGCATCCTCCAAGGCTGTATACCCGCGTGAAGCCGCGTCCTTAGCTTGATTCACCCTGTTTGGAAAGGGCTTTTTACAGAACCGGGATCATTGCGAGGCTCTGCCTCGCGCTCCGGAGTATTTTTGGCCAGATGAAGGATGGATCCTTGCTTCATCTGGCTAATAAATACCTCGGGGGAGTCGCCCGGAGGGCGGCGGGGGCAGCGCCCCCATCTTCGCGATCAATGGAAGATTAAGCCTGCCAGCGGCCGCCAAAGTCCTCGGGGATCAGCAGGTTGTGACGCCCAAGATCGCCAACTTTCCGTTCGCCACACAGCGCCATGGTAGTATCCAGCTCTTTCTGTATGACTTCCAAAGCCGTTGTCACGCCTTTTTGCCCCATCGCGCCAAGGCCATAGACAAAGGCGCGGCCGATATAAGTGCCTTTCGCCCCCAGCGCCAGCGTCTTGAGCACGTCCTGACCAGATCGGATGCCACTGTCCAGATGCACCTCGACGTCGCCGCCTACGGCGTCCATGATCTCGGGCAGAACCCGGATCGAGCTGAGCGCTCCGTCCAACTGACGCCCGCCATGGTTTGACACCACGATGGCATCAGCGCCCAGTTTTGCGGCCATTTTCGCGTCTTCGGCGTCCAGAATGCCCTTGAGGATCACCTTGCCACCCCATTGTTCCATCAGTTTCCCGACCTTGCCCCAATCGAGGCCCGGGTCGAACTGTTCCGCCGTCCAAGTGCCCAGCGATCTGGTGTCGGTGACGCTGTCGACATGGCCGACGATATTGCCAAACTCGCGTCGTTTGGCGCCCAGCATCTCGATACCCCAGGCCCATTTCGTCATTAGATTGGCAAAGGTCTTGGGGGTCAGTTTTGGAGGGGCCGAGAGGCCGTTTTTCAGGTCTTTGTGACGCTGGCCCAATATTTGCAGATCAAGTGTGATCACCAGAGCCGAGCACTTTGCATCTTTGGCACGCTGAATCAGCCGCGCGACATAGTCCTGATCTTTCATCGTGTAGAGCTGAAACCAGAATGGTGCGGTGGTATTTTCGGCTACATCTTCGATGGAGTTGATCGACATGGTGGACAGTGTAAACGGCACGCCAAAGGCCTCGGCAGCCTTTGCTGCCTTTATCTCTCCATCGGCGTGTTGCATTCCGGTCAGGCCAACCGGTGCCAAAGCGACGGGCATCGATACGTCCTGTCCGATCATTTGTGATGCGGTCGTGCGCCCGGTCATGTCGACGGCGACCCGCTGCCTCAGTCGAATGTCTTCAAAATCCGAGCTGTTTTCGCGGAACGTCTGCTCGGTCCAACTGCCGCTTTCGGCATAATCATAAAACATGCGCGGGACACGGCGTTCATAGATGCGCTTGAGATCTTCGATATTCGTTATAACGGGCATGAAATCGGGCCTCTGCATGATTGGTTAAATTTCTTTACCAATTATTTTGAACCCTTGCAATATGGCCCGGTTGCGGTTGGTTGCCGCGCCTGAATCTATGCACAACAAAGAAAACCCCAGCCGAGAAGATGTCCGCCGGGGTTAATGAAAACCTTGAGTGTTCGGTGTGTCCTCAGGCGGAATGTGCGCCGTCAGAAAGTGATTTGACGAAATCCAGAACCTCGGCCACCGGTTTGCCCGCGCCGATCTGGCTGACAATGGCTGATCCGACCACTGCACCATCGGCGACGCTGGCGATGGCGCGTGATTTCTCGGGCGTGTTTATGCCAAACCCGACGATGACCGGCAGGTCGGTTTCCGCCTTGATCCGGGCCACTTCTGGGCCGACATCGGTGGCCTGCGCCTCGGCCGCGCCGGTGATGCCTGTGATCGAGACGTAGTACACGAAGCCAGACGTGTTCTGCAAAACGCGGGGCAGGCGCTGATTGTCGGTCGTGGGTGTTGCAAGACGGATGAAGTTTAGCCCGGCGGCCTGCGCGGGAAGGCACAATTCTTCATCCTCTTCGGGGGGCAGATCAACAACGATCAGCCCGTCGATCCCGGCTGCCTTGGCATCGGCGAGAAACCGATCAACGCCCCGGCTGTAGATCGGGTTGTAGTACCCCATCAACACGATCGGAGTGGTGTCGTCGGTTTCGCGAAAAGCCCGCGCCAGATCCAGTGTGCGCTGCAGTGTCATGCCGCCATCCAGCGCACGTTGGCCTGCTGCCTGAATGGTCGGACCATCCGCCATTGGGTCAGTGAAAGGCAGGCCAAGCTCGATGACATCGACACCTGCAGCCGGCAGGCCCTTTACCACTTCAAGCGAGGTCTCATAGTCGGGATCACCGGCCATGATATAGGCGACAAATGCCTTTTTACCTTCGGCTTTCAAAGCAGCGAACTTGGCGTCGATACGGGTCATCAGATGTCCTTGCACACGAGGTCTGAGCCTGATGTGCAGAAACTTTGCCCGAAAATCAATCCCGCTTGACTAGAACGAGTGGTGATATCTCAGGAATACCGAGTTCACGCCCGGATTATCTTCTTGCGTACTGGCATTTGATATATGCGTGATTGCAACCGATACCTTGTTGCCGCTGTCGAGCGTATAGCCAAGCCCCAGCAAGCTGCGAATCTGAAAGCTGCCGCCCAGATCATTCTGTGCATTTGACTCATTATAATAGCCGGGCATGACACTGCCTTCGACAAACCAGCGATCCGCAAAGGTGTAAAGCCCGATCAGACCGGCCCCCAGATGTGCATCACCATCAGTGTCCACCGACAGTGCCGCGCCCCATGTCGCACTGAAGCGAGCCGCTTCGTGAAACGGGCGGTGTTGGTATTCGAGCGAAAAGATTGCCTGATCGTCACCGCCACCTGCGGAATAATCCGCGTAGCCTGCGCCGAAAACAATAGATTGTGCCTGTGCGGTTGTCGCTGCAGCTAGGATAAGTGCAGGTACCAGAAGGGTTTTCATAATCTTTACTATGTCCGTATTTCATTCGCGTCACTGTTAATGGCCACTGTATGTACGCATTTTCAAGAGTGGCAAGAACACATTGCGATGTCACTTTTGTGATGTGGCACATTGAACTCGGCCTGGCATTCGGGACCTGCGGCTTGCGCATCGGGTCCGACGTGCATAGAAGCAGCGCTCGAATGGTATGCAGGAGGCCATCATGGGCTTTAAAATGGGAATCGTGGGTTTGCCGAATGTGGGCAAGTCGACCCTCTTCAACGCGCTGACCAAAACCGCCGCCGCGCAGGCGGCGAATTTCCCGTTCTGCACGATCGAGCCCAATGTGGGTGATGTTGCCGTACCTGATGATCGACTGGATAGGTTGGCGGCGATTGCCAGCTCGAAACAGATCATTCCGACGCGGATGACCTTTGTGGATATTGCCGGTCTGGTGAAGGGGGCCTCTAAGGGCGAAGGGCTGGGCAACCAGTTTCTGGCCAATATTCGCGAGACGGACGCGATTGCCCATGTGTTGCGCTGTTTCGAGGATGGGGACGTGACCCATGTCGACGGTCGCGTTGATCCGGTGGCCGATGCCGATACCATCGAAACCGAGCTGATGCTGGCGGATCTCGAGAGCATCGAAAAGCGCCGCGCCAATCTGGTGCGCAAGCTGAAAGGCAATGACAAAGACGCCCAACAGCAGGACCGCCTGCTTGCCGAAGCGCAAAAGATGCTGGAAAGCGGCAAACCTGCACGGCTGGTCGAGGTTTCGGACGAGGACGCCAAAGCATGGAAGATGCTGCAGCTACTGACCACCAAGCCGGTTCTTTATGTCTGTAACGTGTCCGAGGAAGAAGCGGCCGAGGGCAACGAATATTCGGCCAAGGTCGCCGAAATGGCCGCTGCTCAAGGTAATGCTCATGTCATCATCAGCGCCAAGATCGAAGAAGAGATCAGCCTGCTGGAACAAGACGAGGCGCAGATGTTCCTGGAAGAAATGGGTCTGGAAGAGCCCGGCCTGGATCGTCTGATCCGCGCTGGTTACGACCTGCTGAAGCTGGAAACCTATTTCACCGTCGGCCCGAAAGAGGCCCGCGCCTGGACCATCCGCACCGGCACTGCCGCGCCGCAGGCCGCAGGTGTGATCCACGGAGATTTCGAAAAGGGTTTCATCCGCGCCGAAACCATCGCCTATGACGACTACATCGCCGCTAATGGCGAGCAGGGTGCGAAAGAGGCGGGCAAGATGCGGGCCGAGGGCAAGGGCTACATCGTCAAGGATGGCGATGTGATGCACTTTTTGTTCAATACCTAAATCTATCAGGTTGTGGCAGGTTTTTAGAGTGCTTCGTTCAGGCTGCACTGGGAAATCAGCCACCTGCCGTCAGCCTGCTTATGAAGAACATTCAAAGAGGTCCCCTGGCCGGTCGTTCCTTCGCTGTAACGCGCGAGGCACCAACCGACATGACCATTGATTTCAGCGTGTACGATTTCGATGACCTTGTCTTCCCCGCCTTCCTCAACCCAATCCGAATGGATATCTACTATGGCGCGCTGTCCGATGGCTGCAGGACCATATGGTGAAAATAGCTCTGCGTTTTCTGTAAAGAATGATGCGCATCCGGCGGCGTCTTTTGATCGATACCTGTCGACGTACCCGTCATACAATTCCTGAAAAATGACCTTTGCCACCATCATGCGCTCCGTTCTCTCGTACGCTCGTTTCATTAGAGGCAAGTTGACCGCGCGAGACAAGAACTCTGTATTGCCGGGCAGGAGGTGGAGACGGCGCTTTTCCTTTGGAAAATAGCGGTTAGAGTGACATTTGGCCCGACGTTGGAATGCTAAAGCATGATCGAAATCCGCGACCTGCAACTCCTCAGCGCTCTTGCGCGACATCGGCACTTTGCCAAAGCAGCGGAGGAGTGCGGGATTTCGCAGCCCGCGTTCTCGATGCGTATCCGCAATCTCGAAGATCGGCTGGGGGTTTCCATCGTCCGCCGCGCCAACAGGTTTCAGGGCCTGACCGAAGAGGGCGAGATGATCGTTCAGCGGGCGCGGCGTATCCTCGACGACACCAAAGCGCTGGAACAGCAGGTTCTGGCGACCAAGGGTGAGATCATCGGCACGCTGATTCTTGGCGTGATCCCGACCGCGATTGCGTTCACGGGTCGCCTGACCAAACGCCTGCGGCAGGCGCATCCCCGCATCATCACCCGGATCGAAACCATGTCCGCCACCGCAATTCAGCATAGGCTGGATGAGGGCAGTCTGGACGCTGGCATCACCTATGGTGACAGTATCGGCACCGATCTGCGGCAGGTGCAGCCTTTGTACGAAGAGACCTATGTGCTGTTGGTCCCGTCGCACATGACCGGTAAGACCGGCCCGATCCCCTGGGCGCAGGTTGCTGATTTCCCGCTTAGCCTGTTGGAGCCGCAGATGCAGAACCGGCGCATTCTGGACCGGATTTTTGCGGAACAAGGGCTGCATCCGCAGGTTGTCGCGGAAACCAGCGGTTTCACCGCCTCGATGGTCATGGCGCGTGAGGGGTTGGCGGCCACCGTGGTTCCGCGCGTGTTGGTCCGCGCGTTGGGGGATCTTAAGGGCACGAAAGTGCTGCCTCTTGTCGATCCCGTTGTCAGCAAGCCGATCTGTCTGGCGACCCTCAGCCGCGACCCCGAACTGCCGACGGTTGAGGCACTGCGCGCGGTCGTGACGTCTTTGCGGTGATAAGGTGTCGTTATCGTGCGATTGAAATATCCGATTTGACGATATGCTGGTCTGATGAGAGACGGAGCCTGAATCGGAGGGCATCATGGCACCATTAGACACCAAGCCATCAGGCGCACCCAAGGGCGTCTGGAAGTCAGGTAAAGGCAAGGGGCGGCACACGCCCAAGGGCCGTCAATTCACGGATGAGGCGCAGGCCGAAGTTGCGCGGCTGCTGGGCGAACGCCCGCGCCGCCGTGACCTGTTGATCGAATTTCTGCATTTGATTCAGGACGAGCACGGTCATATCAGCGCCGACCACATCGCAGCGCTGGCTGTCGAGATGCGGATCGGACAGGCCGAGATCTACGAGACCGCGACCTTCTATGCCCATTTCGATGTGGTGAAAGAAGGCGAGACGCCTCCACCTGCGTTGACCATCCGCGTCTGTGATTCCCTGTCCTGCGAAATGGCCGGTGCCCAGCAGTTGCAGAAAGCGCTGGAAGATGGTCTGGACCCGGCTGAGGTTCGTGTCGTCCGCACGCCCTGTATGGGTCGCTGTGATACCGCTCCGGTGCTTGAGATCGGTCACAACCATATCGACCATGCGACCCCTGAAAAGGTGAAGGCCGCGATTGCTGCGGGTGAAACTCATGCCCATCTGCCTGATTATGAGACCTTCGCGGCCTATGTCGAAAACGGCGGCTACGCCAAGCTGAAAGAGCTGCGCGACAGCGGCGATTGGGAAGTGGTTCAGGAACAGGTCCTGGCCTCGGGCTTGCGCGGTCTGGGCGGTGCAGGTTTCCCGTCGGGCAAGAAATGGGGCTTTGTTCGCATGAACGAAGGCCCGCGTTATCTGGCCGTCAATGGGGACGAGGGCGAGCCCGGCACCTTCAAGGACCGCTACTACCTTGAGCGCACGCCGCATGTCTTTCTCGAAGGTATGCTGATCGCCGCCTGGGCGGTCGAAGTGGAAACCTGCTTTATCTACATGCGCGACGAATATCCGGCGGTTCTGGAGATTCTGCGCCGCGAGATCGCCGCGCTGGAACAAGCGGGGATCGTCGAAGAAGGCTATATCGACCTGCGCCGGGGTGCCGGTGCCTATATCTGCGGTGAAGAATCCGCGATGATTGAATCGATCGAAGGCAAAAAGGGCCTGCCGCGTCACCGTCCTCCGTTTGTGGCGCAGGTCGGGGTCTTTAATCGCCCGACTTTGGTGCACAATGTCGAGACGCTGTATTGGGTCTCAAAAATCTGTCGCGAGGGGCCGGAGTGCCTCAACAGTACCGAAAAGAATGGCCGTAAGGGTCTGCGTAGCTATTCGGTCTCGGGCCGGGTGGCGAAGCCCGGGGTTTACCTGCTGCCCGCAGGTTCGACCATTCTTGACGTGATTGATGCCGCCGGCGGCATGGCCGAGGGCCAGACCTTCAAGGCGTATCAGCCGGGTGGCCCGTCCTCGGGTCTGCTGCCCGCGTCGATGGATGACATTCCGCTGGACTTCGACACGCTGCAACCGCATGGCACCTTCATCGGCTCTGCCGCCGTTGTGGTTCTGTCCGATCAGGACACAGCCCGCGATGCGGCGCTGAACATGCTGCGCTTCTTCGAGGATGAAAGCTGCGGCCAGTGCACGCCCTGCCGGGCTGGCTGCGAAAAGGCGGTCAAACTGATGCAAGCCGACAAGTGGGATCAGGACCTGCTGGAAGATCTGTGTCAGGTCATGGGCGACGCCTCGATTTGCGGTCTGGGGCAGGCGGCCCCGAACCCGATCCGCCTGGTCATGAAACATTTCGCTGACGAAATCTGAGGGAGACAGAGCCATGCTTGATGCAAGCCCAAACAAGACCGTCACCTTCAACCTGAACGGCGAAGATGTCACCGTGCCCGAAGGCTGGACCATCTGGGAAGCCGCCAAGGGCCAGGGGTTCACCATCCCTCACCTGTGCCACAAGCCGCAGCCGGGCTATCGCCCTGACGGCAACTGCCGCGCCTGTATGGTCGAGGTGGAAGGCGAGCGCACTCTGGTCGCCTCGTGCATCCGCCCCGCAGCGGACGGAATGGTGGTCAAGACTGACTCGGAGCGTGCCGAAAAATCGCGCGCCATGGTTATGGAACTGCTGGTCGCCGACCAGCCCGAGGAAGCGCACGACACTTCCAGCCACTTCTGGGACATGGCCAAGCTGAACGATGTCAGCGACAGCCGCTTCCCCGCGAAGGAGGCCGAAAAGATCCCGTTGTTGGATGACAGCCACGTTGCGATGCGCGTCAATCTGGACGCCTGTATCAACTGCAACCTCTGCGTCCGGGCCTGCCGTGAAGTGCAGGTCAATGACGTGATCGGCATGGCTGGTCGCGGCCACACGGCGCAGGTGGTGTTCGATCAGAACGACCTGATGGGCGATTCGACCTGCGTGGCTTGTGGTGAATGCGTTCAGGCCTGTCCGACCGGCGCCCTGATGCCTGCCACCGTGCTGGACGATCAGCAGAAGGGTGACAGCAAGGACTATGATTCCGAGACCGAAAGCGTCTGCCCGTTCTGCGGCGTGGGCTGTAAGGTTTCGCTCAAGGTCAAAGACGGCAAGGTGAAGTATGTCGAGGGCATCAACGGCCCTGCAAACGAAGGTCGTCTGTGCGTCAAAGGCCGCTTTGGCTTTGACTACATTCACCATCCGCATCGCCTGACCAAGCCGCTGATCCGTCGTGAGGATGCACCGGCCAAGGGTCTGAACGTCGATCCCGGCAACCTGTCGACCCATTTCCGCGAAGCAACGTGGGAAGAGGCGATGGATCTGGCCGCGACCAAGCTGAAAACCCTGCGCGAAGAAGACCCGCGCAGCGTTGCGGGCTTTGGCTCGGCCAAGTGCACCAACGAAGAAGCGTACCTGTTCCAGAAGTTCATCCGTCAGGGCTTCCGCCACAACAACGTCGACCACTGCACCCGTCTTTGCCACGCGTCGTCCGTTGCGGCGCTGATCGAGAACGTCGGGTCCGGCGCTGTGACCGCGACCTTCAACGAGATCGAAAACGCGGATGTGGCGATCATCATCGGGGCCAACCCGATCGAGAACCACCCGGTTGCGGCGACATATTTCAAACAGTTCACCAAACGTGGCGGCAAGCTGATCGTGATGGACCCGCGCGGCGTCGGCATGCGCAAGTTTGCCGACGAAATGCTGCAGTTCCGTCCGGGGGCCGATGTCTCGATGCTCAACGCGATCATGAACGTGATCGTCGAAGAGGAGCTGTATGACAGCCAGTACATCCACCGCTGGACCGAGAACTGGGAGGCCGAAAAAGAGCACCTGCGCCAGTTCACGCCCGAGGCGATGTCGCCCATCTGTGGCATCGAACCGGATCAGCTGCGCCGCGTCGCACGCACCTTTGCGCAGGCCAAGGCGGGTCTGATCTTCTGGGGTATGGGCGTCAGCCAACACATCCACGGCACCGACAACTCGCGCTGCCTGATCTCGCTGGCTCTGATGACCGGTAATGTCGGCAAACCGGGCGCGGGTCTGCACCCGCTGCGGGGTCAGAATAACGTTCAAGGCGCCTCAGATGCGGGCCTGATCCCGATGTTCCTGCCGGACTATCAGACCGTGACCGACGACGGCATTCGCGCCAAGTTCAACGCGGTTTGGAACTCGGACGACTTCTCGAACGAGAAAGGTCTGACCGTCACCGAAATCATCGATCAGGCCTATGCGGGCAACATCAAGGGGATGTACATCATGGGTGAGAATCCGGCCATGTCCGACCCGGATGTGAACCACGCACGCGACGCATTGGCCAAGCTGGACCTGATGATCGTGCAGGACATCTTCCTGACTGAGACGGCGAACTATGCCGACATCATCCTGCCTGCCTCGGCGCTCTATGAGAAGAACGGCACCGTGTCGAACACCAACCGTCAGGTGCAGCGTGTGCGCCCGGCGGTGACGCCTCCGGGTGAAGCGCGCGAAGATTGGAAGATCACCGTCGAACTGGCACAGCGCATCGGGCTGAATTGGGATTATTCTGACGTGTCCCAAGTCTTTGCCGAGATGAAGCTGACCATGGCCTCGCTCGACAACATCACGTGGGAGCGTCTGGAATCCGAGACCATCACATATCCCTCGCTTAGCGAAACAGATCCCGGTCAGCCGATTGTGTTTGGCGATGGTTTCCCGCGCGCCGATGGGCGTGCCCGGTTCACTCCGGCCAGTGTCATCCCACCGGATGAGGCACCGGATGATGAATATCCGATGATCGCCACCACGGGCCGTCAGCTTGAGCATTGGCACACCGGGTCGATGACCCGCCGTGCCAAGGTTCTGGACGCGGTCGAACCCGAGGCGAACTGCTCAATGAACCCGCGCACGCTCAAGCTGATGGGCATTGAACCAGGTGAGATGATCCGTCTGACCACCCGTCGCGGCTCGATCGACATCATGGTCCGCGCCGACCGGGCGATTGCCGAGGATATGGTGTTCATCCCGTTCGCCTATGTCGAGGCAGCGGCGAATATCCTGACGAACTCGGCCATCGACCCCTACGGCAAGATCCCCGAGTTCAAATTCTCGGCCATTCGCGTCGATAAGATCGAAGACGCTGTCGCTGCCGAGTAAGATTAAATTGTTAATAATCTCAACGTTTGGGCGACCCTTCCGGGGTCGCCCTTCGCTTTATTAAGGCTACGAAATCACGGTGCTTGCCTTGATTCCTTGGATCAGAAGTAGAGGCGCCAGCTCAAATGTGAGACGGTGATGAAGGTAATTGGATACCGATATCTAGACGTGCCTAGTGACCAATCGCGCAGTTTCAATAGGCGGAACGCAATACAGTTAAACGAAGTCTCAATGTGTGACTTTGCTACAGCGTAAGTGCAGCGCTGTGTTTTAGACATGGGCGCGATGCACTGCGGATTCGCCTGCATGCTCAGATGGCATGAAGTTCGAGTGATATCTGTAAAAGCATTCAATATCAATTTATTAGAGCTATAGGTAGCCTCGCTGGCGGGCGACTGATGACTGGAAAGGAAGGCGAAATCTTATTCACGAACTGACTATTCCTTCATCAAGCACAGCAGCGCGAAGGTGCAATGGCCGAAAGAAATAAACTCCGAGCATTGAAGGCAGATCAGATTTGCCCGAAGAGAATGCGAGCTAAACATTGTAGCTCGCCGATTCACAGTATCATGGAAAACGACATGAAGAATGCTCTTCTCGCAACAGTTGCATTGATGGCAACCACAAGTGTTGCTGCAGCCGACGTCAAGTTCAGTGGGTATGCCCGTTTTGGTATTGGTTACCAGGAAGATCGCACCGGCACGGTAAATACGACCGCTGCAGCGGACCCTGCTTCAGCAGAAGGCGTCGATACAGATGACACCATCCTGGTCTCGCGCTTCCGTCTGAACATCGACGGCACAGCCGAAACGGACAGCGGCGTTGAATTCCAGGCGCGTGTTCGTTTGCAGGCTGACGAAAACAGCGGCAATGGTGAAGCCAGCTCGGCCGATCTGAACGGTGCACGCTTCTCGGTTATCTACGGTGGTCTGCGCGTCGACGCGGGCAACGTCGCCGGTTCATTCGACAACCTGGCAAACTACTTCGGCAACGAGCCTGGCCTGGAAGAATTCATCGGTCAGTACTCGGGCGTTGACTACGAGTTTCTGGAATACAGCTCGACCGGTTCAGGTGCCAACGCTGTGTTCTTCCAGTACACGGTTGGTGATTTCGCCTTTGGTGCATCATACGACCAGCGCACCTTTGCCGAAACTGCAACTGCAGGTGCTAACACTGATGACGGCGATCGCTGGGACATCAGCGCGACCTACACCTTCGGCAATATCACTGCCGCTCTGGCCTATGGTCAGACCGACAGGCCGTTTGGTGGTGAAAAAGACACTCTGACCGTTCTGACCCTGGGTGGTGACTTTGGTGATCTGAACGCGACCCTGTTCGTTGCTGACGATGATGTTGCAGATGATGATCTGAACGGAACTGCCTATGGTCTGTCGCTGGCCTACAACGTTAGTGCAGCAACCACCATCACCGCAGCATATGGTGACGGTTCGGCGGACAACGACGAACAGCAGTACGGTATTGGCGTCATCTACGACCTGGGCGGCGGTGCATCGCTGCGCGGCGCTGTGGGCCGCTCGAAGCCTGGTCTGGGTGAAAGCACAACGCAAGCCGACTTCGGTGTGCAGTTCAACTTCTAAGTTGACTTGTACAAAAATCTGAAGGGCGGACCCAAAAGGTCTGCCCTTTTTTGTTGTGTGATTGGTGGAACCGAATGCGTATCGATGTGGCTGGTGCGCTTCTGATTGATTGGCAAGTACCGGATTCTAGGACTGGGCGACGAACCACGCCGGGCGTTCAATAGTCTCTTTCAAGAAATATACCCAACCCTGTCTCACCTCGTCCATCAACCGTGCCCCGGACGGTGAAGTTGTCGGTTACATCCAGATTCAGGTTCACCTCGGTATCGCCTTCTGTGTTGACGGTGAAATCGGTGTAGAGGTTGTCGCTGAGATAGGCCCCTGCACCGAGCCTGCCAGCGCCACCTTCGGTTGCTCCGATGTCGATCGTATCGAGGCCCGTGCTGTCTCTTACCCCTTTGGTTGTATCGCCACCCGCGCCGCTGAGTTGCGCCAGCGATGCCGCCATCTGAGCGATGACAAAAGGCGACAGCTCGGAGAACCGGTTGCCGAAAAGCAACATTGCCAGCGCTTCCTCGGTGGGGCGCTCGGGGTCTGAGAAGACGTCGACCTCGGGTGAATCCAGGGGACCTGCGATCTCGATCGTTGCAGTGCCGTCTGATGTGCTGGTTGTGGATTCGAACTCGATATAGGGTGTCAGGTCGCCCTGTAGTGTCACCAGCCCCTTGGTCAGGGCTAGACGGCGTCCCAGAATGTCAAAACTTCCCCGGATCAGTTCGATCTGACCTGACGGCACAAGCGCTGTGGTCGTTCCGCCGATATGAAGGCGTCCACCAAGTTCCGCATTGACTCCGCGGCCCCGTACAAAGACCGCCTTGGGGGCCAGCAGACTGACGTCCAGCGCAATGCGTGAGTCACTTTTGGCGGCATCCTCGGCAACGACCAGATTGGCGCGTTCGCGGGTGATGAACCCGGCGCGGCTTTCGTTGAGATGTTCAATCGGAGGGATGGGGGCCGCACCAACCGCACCCGCAGCGGCGGCCAGATTGATGTTGGTTTCACCAAAGTTGATTTGCCCCGCGATTGAGCTGTTGCCCGCGAGGGCGCCAGTCAGAGCAATCTGGCCGTTGAGTGTTGTCTCATACAACAGCCTGTCGGTCAGAACCAAATTGTTGATCCTCGTGGCAATCTGCGCATTGAACGGAGGCGTCAGATCAATTGGACCGCTGACCGTGAAACCTCCACCTGCACGCACACCGCCTTGCAGATCAATCGCCGCCCGGCTTTGCGCAATAGTGACGGCACCGCCGATCCCGGTAACTGTCTGGCCGATGTCCGGCAGCGCCAACGAGGTGCCCGAGGTTGTGATCGTCCCGCTGAGCGCGCTCAGTGCAGGGGCACCCTTCAGGGCCAGATCGAACTGCGCTGTACCTTGCAGGCTGTTGGGTGAGATGAATGCATTGGCGATTGCGATGTTGACGCCGCCTTGCATCTTCAGATCGGCTGTGCCGCTGGTTTCATCAAAGCTGCCGATAACAGTGCTGTTGATCTGTGCCGGCCCTTCGGCTTTGGCGTCGATCACCCATTTGCCGGCATCGCGCTGGGCGGTTCCGGTGGCAGAGATTGTACCAGGGAATTCGGGCGCAAACCGTTCGATCCGGTTAAGGCGTGCGTCAAAATCCAGATCAGCCGCGCCATTGCTGTCTACGCTTCCCGACAAGCTGGCATATGAGCTTTCGGGCCCCAGAAGCCGCGCGGTTCCTTCCAGCCCAGATTCGGTTGGGGCAATATTCCCCTCAAGCTGTAGAGGGCCGGAGAGGGTGGATGAGAGGCGGTTAATATTGTCAAGCGCGGCGGAAAAACTCAGCCCGCCTGCGTCGCGATCCAACTGGCCCGAGGCATTTGCGGTCAGCGCCGTGCCCGTCAGGCGGAAGGTACGGATGTTGAGGCCCTGATCGTCATTCACGGCGTCCACGTTCAGCGTCGTGCGCCCCTGCACCAGTTTGTCGATCGCGCTGATCCCGGTGCCTAGATCGTCTGCTGTCAGGCTGCCCTGTATGTCAAAGGTCTTGCTGCCTTGCGCGGCCTTGCCGGCGACATCCACTTCGACCGAGCCTGCCAGTTCGCTTCCCGCCAGATCCGAGAACAGCGACAGATCGGGCGCATTGACCTTGGCCGAACCATCCACTGCGATGTTGCCGGTGGGATCATCCACCGTGGCACCGACTTGCGCTGTCAGGGCCTTCCCATTCACCGTCGCATTTCTGATGACGATCCGGTCATCCGAATATGCGCCGTCAAAATTGACTGTTGTGCGGCCCGCCAGCAGCGGATCTATTTCGCTCATCCCGGTCTGGATATCGGTGCCGATCACGCTGGCCTGGCCGTCGAATTCTAGCGTTTGCACTGTGCCCTTGCCGTCCAGTCTGGCCTGAACCGAGCCCGCAAGGTCGCGCTTGGCGAGGCCCGAGAACACTGCCAGATCGGGGGCATCGACACTGGCCTGCCCGTCGATGGCAAAGTTCCCGTTCGGCGAGGTAACGGTGCCGCTGGCCTGCCCGGTCAATGCTTCGCCGGTGATGGAAAACGCACGAATGGTCACACCATCCGTGTCACGTTTAGCGTCGAGCGTGATCTCGGTTTCGCCCGTGATTATCGGGTCAATATCATCGCGCCCGGTGGAGAGGTCCTGACCGTTTACAACGACTTTGCCGTCGAAACTGCGCTCCAACGGCGAGCCAAGGCCCTGTACGCTTATTGATGCCTCACCGCCCAGCTTCAGCTGCGCCAGATCCGAGAATCGGGCCAGATCGGTGGCCTTCAGTGTCGCCGCCCCGTCAACCTGCAATCCCGTCTTGAGACCGCTGACCACAGCATCCGCGCTGAGCGTGTAATCGCTGCCGACCAGCTCGAGCCCTGACAATTGCAGTGACTGGTCATTGCCGTAGTTGAACTGGCCGTCCAGTGTTATCTGGTCGCCAATTGCGGTGTTCAATGCCGGATCAGCCATCTCGAGGCCATCCATTGCCACCTGCAGATCGCCTTCCACCGAAAGCCCGCTTGTCTGATCCAGCGAACCTTGGCCGGTCATCCTCGCGTGATCCAGCTTCAGATTTGGCGTCGACACCGCATCGGTGGTCAGGCTCAGATCCCAGAGGTTGCCATTCTCAGCGTTGAATAGTGCCGAAATCTGTGCTGCCCCGATTGATGTGTCGCCACCGCTAATCGGCAGCACGACTGTCTCGCCCTCTGGCGGCGTGATCCGGCCTTGCACCGCTGCCAGTCGCAGGGTGCGGCCTGTGCCAAGACTTAGCTGGCTTATCACTTCCAATGCTTGCGAGGTGATCTCTATGTCAGGGATATCCAGCGCGCCATCCGGGTGAGTGCGCCCGTCCACATAAAGCTTGGTATCAGTCCCGAAGAACGTATCCATCTCGTCGGCCAGGAACGGGGTCAGATCACCGCCCAAATCTGCGGTGAAGGCGATACCGTCCGCTGCCGTGCCACCTTCCTCGGCGCTGCGCAGCCTGACCTGCCCCGTCACGCGAAGTTGCTGATCGCTGCTGAGCCCGATATCTGCGGTGAAATCGCTGACAGGGCCAGAGCCCTTGGCCGTCAGTTCCATCGGCGGCGTATCCGGCACGCCCAGGGCGGTCGCAATCAACCCGCCCGAAGCTTCGGCCGCGGTCAGGTCCAGATCGATCTGGCGGCTTGAATTGTCGAAGCCAGCAGTCAGGTCGATCGTGTCTCCGGCACGGTCCAGCCGGTCGATATCCAACGTGGTGTCCAGCGTGCCCTCGGCCAGCGATAGGTTGCCATTCACCTTCAGTTCGGCGGCAACACCGATCAGCGGTTCACCCAGCGACAGGTCGTCAACACGAAGCTCTCCGATCTCGATGGCGACCGGAAGCTCGGGCAGTTGGAACGGCTGCGTTTCGGCAGTTGGCGGGGGCTCGTCCTTGGTGGTCTTTCCGGGTGCGCGGGTGATGTCGATCTTTTGGGCCGTCAGGGCATTCACCGAGAACCGCCCGCGCAACAGTGCCAGTCGGTTCCAGTCAAGCTCGGCATTCTCGATCGTTAGCCAGATGCCTTCGTCATCAGCGACGGTGATCTCCTGAATTGTCGCGCGAGAGCTCAACGTGCCTGTCAATCCGATCACACGGACGTTCTGATTATCCCCCGACAGCGTATCCTGCAGGAACCGCTCGATCATGCTGCCGCCGCCTTCATCGTCCTGTGCGGTTGCAGGCATGGGGGTGGTGAGCGCCACCGAACCCAGAAGCAGGCGATATACAACACGACGCATCAAAAGGCCTGTCCGATCCCAAGATAGAATTGCAGCCCATCGCCCGTGTCACCCTGAACCGGGACAGCAAGGTCAAAGCGCAGGGGGCCAAACCCGCCCAGATCATACCGGATGCCAAGCCCGGCACCAGAATGTTCCTCGGACCCGTTTCCGACAAAGGACGAGGTATCAACCACGCCATAGTCGTAGAACCCGACCAGGGATATGGCGTCAGTCACGCGCCCGCGTATTTCGGCTGACAACCCCAAAAAAGACTTGCCCCCGGCGACGCCGTCTCTGACGGGAATGCCAAGGCTTTCATAAGGCTGGCCGCGCACCGTGCCTGCCCCCCCCGAGAAGAACAGAAAATCCGGGGTAACACCATCGGCAGGTGGCCCGAGGACCGAGCCCAACTGCACCCGACCCGCCAGCACCAGACGACCAGCGGTGCCCAGATCGTTATATGCGCGCCCGTCGAAAAACATACGGAGGCCAGTGTCCGAGCCAGAAAAACCCACGAACGGCATAACCTGTGAATCCAGATAGTAGCCTCGCGTGGCGCTGATCTTACTGTCGCGCTGATCCCACTCCGACCGAAACGGGAGGATGAAATATCTGAACTTGCGCCCATTCCCATAGGCGTCATCCGCATCCGACCATTGAAAGCCTGCCGAGGCCTCGGCATAAAGCCTGTCCGAGAATGTGCGCCGCGCACCATAGGCAAGCGAGGCGACCGAGACGTTGTAGTTTTCGGTATTACGCCGCTCCAGCAGGGCGCTCCAGAAGGTGTTGTCATCCGGGCCGAGACGATCGGGTTGATCCAGACGCAGGCCGATGCGCCCGTCGATATCCTCGGACCCGCCGATGTTGCGGATCGCCGCCTCGAACCGCAGCCGTTCGGCACGGCGAAACACGTTGCGGTGGGTCCACGTAGCGGTCAGGTCGACCCCGGTGCGTGAGGCAATTTCGGCCCCGAAGGTCAGCCGACGGGGTGGCAGGTCTTCGAATGTGGCGTCGAAATCCAAGGTACCATCGGGGTTTGGTTCGTCATGTTCCGTGAGCGAGACCGAACTGAACGTGCCTGTCCGGCGCAGCCGTGTACCAACCTTTTGCACCTGTTGCGGCGAATAAACCTCACCCGAAGGGAAACCAGCGATTTTCTCGATCGACCGGTGACGGACATTTGTGTCGCCCTGGATGATCATCTTGCCAAATCTGAGCTGAGGACCCGGTGCGAGGTCAATCGTCGCGTCCAGACGTGCCTGTGCATGGCGGGCGATGACCTTCTGGTCGGCCACCTCTGCTTTGGCGTGACCGGTATCGCGCCAGCCCTGCACACCGTCCAAAGCGGCCCTTTGTATCGCACCGGTGGTGGCCAGTTTGCCGGTTGCAAAGTCTTCGGGCAGGACCGTTCCGGGGGCGAGGGGCTGAACCACCGCGGTGCCGAATTTGAACTTAGGCCCCGGTTGTACCGAAATCGTCGCACGGTTGAATTGCGCCGGGACATTCAGCGAGTTGATGTTGGCCGCCTCCTGACCGTCCAGTTTGATGCTGACCACCGGACTGAAATACCCTTCGTCATACAGAATCTGAACAATGGTGCGGTAATCCGACAATGCTGCCGACAGGATCTCTAGCGAAGTGTCCAGCCCGCGCGATTCTGCAGTGAAGACTGACGAGGTTTCCTCCAGTCGGTCGACAACATCCTTTGAGGCGCCGGGGGCGGAGAGTGTTGTCTCAAGCGCGGGCGCAAGGCTGGGCGACAGGGACACCAGCGTGCCTAAAAGCCAGCATCTCAGAACGCTGCGCGGTCCGCTCCCGGTCATTGTCTGGCTCCAACTGCCCCAAGTCGAAATCATGATCGCCGCGAAACAGATTGATGCGGCTTGTTGATCTCATGTTAGAGCATCTGAGGGCGCTCAGGGAAAGAACTAAACTCTCGGTCGGTTTGTTTTAGTAGCGGGCCGGTTCACAGTTGAGCGTTTCGGAACCAGCGGATGATCGCTGCGCGATCTTCGGGCTCCATATAGGTCACGTTGGCGGGTGGCATGGCGTGGGACACCCCCGATTGCAGGTAGATCTGCTGCGCGTTGCGCGCGATGTCTGCCTCGGTTTCCAGCAGCACACCCTTGGGGGCCCAGACGATGCCCTCCCAAACAGGCTCGCGCGCGTGACACATCGAGCAGCGGCCCAGCACGACGTCATGCGCCTCTTCGAACCCGTCGGCCGCCGCGAACTTCTGTTCATACGGCGTCAAAGGCTGGGCTTCGGCTTCTTCCAGCGGCTCGTGCATCGAAGCTGTAGACAGCCACATGATGGCCAGGAACAGCAATGCGGTGACGGCCCATGTCCATGTAGGATTTCCGGCGCGGGCATGTCGGGTGTTGAAATAGTGCCGGATCGTGACCCCCATCAGAAACACCAGCGCGGCAATGATCCAGTTGTATTCAGTGGCAAAGGCTAACGGGTAGTGGTTCGACAGCATCAGGAAAACCACCGGCAGAGTCAGGTAGTTGTTGTGGGTCGAACGCAGTTTGGCGATCTTTCCGTATTTTGGGTCCGGCGTGCGTCCGTTTTTGAGATCATCTACCACAATGCGCTGGTTCGGCATGATGATGAAGAAGACGTTGGCCGTCATGATTGTTGCGGTAAACGCCCCCAGATGCAGCATCATCGCCCGACCGGTGAAGATCTGGTTATACCCCCAGCCCATCGCCACAAGCAGCACGAACAGCAACAGCATCAACAGGGTGGGGCGTTCTCCCAATCCTGATTTGCAAAGGTTGTCATAGACCAGCCAACCCACCGTCAGCGATGCGGCCGAGATCAGGATGCCCTGCCACAGCGCCAGATCGGCTTTTTGCGCATCGATCAGATAGAGTTCACCCCCGACCCAATAGACGATCATCAGCAGTGCCGCACCGCTGAGCCAGGTTGCGTAGCTTTCCCATTTGAACCAGGTCAGGTGGTCCGGCATCCGCTCGGGCGCGACCAGATATTTCTGGATGTGGTAAAAACCCCCGCCGTGTACCTGCCATTCCTCGCCATCCGCCGGGCCGGGAATGTTGCGGTTCAGACCAAGATCGAGTGCAATGAAATAGAACGATGATCCGATCCAGGCGATCGCAGTGATCACGTGCAGCCAGCGTACAGCAAAAGCTATCCAGTCCCAGAATACGGCGAAGTCGTACATGAAAGGTCTCTCCGATAAGTTGCTGCCACACTAGGCACACTGGCTTTTCTTCGGTATTCCCGTATATTGTCAAACTGTATCAAAAAAAACGATAAGATGTCATATCTCGACAATATCCGCACTTTTGTCCGCGTTTACGATCTGGGCAGCATGTCTGCCGCCGGGCGGGATCTGCGCATCTCGCCTGCCGTGACTTCGGCGCGGATATCTCAGCTTGAGGATCATCTGGGTGTTCGCCTGTTTCAGCGCACCACCCGCAACCTGTCCCCAACAGAGCAAGGCAAAGCCTTCTACCCCGGTGCGGTGGCGGTTCTGGACGCTGTCGATGAGGCCGAAGCGCAGGTCACGCACCTGACCGAAGCACCGCGCGGGTCGTTGTTTGTTGCTGCTCCGCTGGGGGTAGGGCGGCGGTTGCTCGCCCCTTATGTCCCAGATTTCCTGTCGGAATACCCCGAGATCGACGTCCGTTTGCGGCTGACTGACCGATCGGTTGACCTGACCACCGAAGGGCTGGATCTCGCGTTTTTCATCGGCCAGCCTGAGGACAGCACCTTGCGCATCCGCAAGATCGCCGACTGCCAGCGCGTGCTCTGCTCCGCGCCGGACTATGTGGCGCGACGGGGTATGCCAGCGGCGGGGGCGGACCTGATCGCGGACAAGCACGAATGTCTGAGCCTGCGTTTTCCCGGAGCCACCGAATTTCAGTGGATGCTGGAAACGCCCGACGGCCCAAAACGGTTCGCGGTGTCAGGTCGGTTCGAATGTGATGACGGCGACGTCCTGACCGATTGGGCCTTGTCTGGTCAGGGCATTGCAATGAAACCGGTTTTCGAAGTGGCCGAACACCTCAAGGCTGGCCGCCTTGTGCCGGTCGCGACCGAAACTCCGCCGGTTTCGGTTCAGATGGCCTGTCTCTATACCCATCGACGTCATCAGGATCCGAAGGCCCGCCTGTTCATGGAATTCATGATCGAGCGGATCGGCAAAGTCGTTCGAAGTTCCGAACAATAAGCCGGGAAAATCTCCCGCGCCTTTGCCGCAGTGCGGCACCACCTGTGTTTATCGAATCTGAGGTCACTTTAGAAACCAACCGCGCTGCGCCCGCAGGGTGCAGCGCCTGGCCCAACGGGAGGTGGCCCTGACAAGGGCTTCCGACGGGCGGGAGGAGCCCAGCGGAAGTTAACTGCCGCGATAGGTGGAATAGCCGTAGGGCGACAACAGCAGTGGAACGTGGTAATGGGCATCCGGATCGGACATGCCAAAGCGGATCGGCACCTGATCCAGAAACAGCGGATCTTCTCCGTCCTGGCCGGTTGCACGCAGGTAGTCACCGGCGAAGAAGATCAATTCGTAGGTGCCGGTTTTGAATTCCTCTTGCGGAAGGATCGGGCTGTTGGTGCGCCCGTCCGCATTGGTCTCCATCTCGACCAGTTTACGGTGAGAGTTCCCGGTCACCCGGTATAGCGCGATTTTCAGCCCCTCGGCGGGACAGCCGCGTGCCGTGTCCAGTACATGGGTCGTCAGATAGCCTGCCACCGGTCTCTCCTATGATTTGCCTTTATGGTTTGTCACAGTCTGGCGCAGAACTCAAAACTATGGAAATGCCGAAAGAACCGGAAACAGCGTTCGGATTGATTTGATAATCCCGGGCGGCTTTCTGGGTTAAGTCTGATAGGAACAGCACAACGGAATGGAAGACGCCATGCAGCCGCCTCGTTACCCTCGGGACATGATTGGATACGGAGCCACCCCACCCGACCCTAAATGGCCGGGCGGGGCGAAGCTGGCTGTTCAGATCGTGCTGAATTATGAGGAAGGTGGTGAAAACTGCGTACTGCACGGTGATGCCGCGTCCGAAGCGTTCCTGTCCGAGATCGTGGGTGCGGCGCAATGGCCGGGGCAACGCCACTGGAACATGGAATCGATCTATGAGTACGGTTCACGGGCCGGGTTCTGGCGGCTGCACCGGTTGATGAAGGATCTGCCGATCACGGTTTATGGAGTTGCGACCGCATTGGCGCGCTCTCCGGATCAGGTGGCCGCCATGCAATCCGCCGGGTGGGAAATCGCCAGTCACGGGCTGAAATGGGTCGAACACAAGGATATGCCCGAGGAAGAGGAACGCGCCCAGATCGCCGAAGCAATCCGGTTGCACACTGAGGTTGTGGGGGAGCGTCCGCGCGGCTGGTATACCGGGCGCTGTTCAGAAAACACTGCACGGCTGGTCGCGGAAGAGGGCGGTTTCGCCTATGTCGCGGATACCTATGCCGACGATCTGCCCTATTGGATGCACACCGGGGGGCGGGACCAGTTGATCGTGCCTTATACGCTGGACTGCAACGATATGCGCTTTGCCACGCCGCAGGGGTTCAACTCGGGCAACCAGTTTTACTCCTACCTCAAGGACAGCTTTGATGCGCTCTACGAAGAGGGAGAGGCCGGATCGCCGAAGATGCTGTCGATTGGCCTGCACTGCCGGCTGATCGGGCGTCCGGGGCGGGTGATGGCGCTGCGGCGCTTTCTGGACTACGCACGCAGCTTTTCGGATGTCTGGTTTGCAACCCGCCTGCAGATCGCCGAACACTGGTCGGCGACGCATCCACCCGTGCAGCATCCCAAGCCGTCACAGATGGACCGCTCGGAGTTCGTGGCGACCTATGGCGGGGTTTTTGAGCATTCTGCCTGGATCGCCGAGAGGGCATATGATCTGGAACTGGGACCGGCGCATGACACTGCGGGGGGACTGCATAATGCGCTGACGCGGATGTTCCGGTCCGCCACGCCGGATGAGCGGCTTGGCGTTCTGACAGCGCATCCCGATTTGGCGGGTAAACTGGCGCAGGCCAAGCGGTTGACGGATGAAAGCACCTCTGAACAGGCCTCGGCCGGGTTGGATGCGCTAACCGATGCTGAACGTGACGCCTTCACCGATGTGAACCAGCGGTACACGCAGAAATTCGGCTTTCCTTTCATCATTGCGGTGCGGGACCATGACAAAACCTCGATCCTGCAGGCGTTTGAACGCCGGATCGGGCAGGATCGGGACACGGAATTCTGTGAAGCCTGCCGTCAGGTTGAGCGGATCGCGGAATTCCGGCTGCGGGATCTGTTGCCGTCATGACGCGCATCGTGGTTGAGCCGATCTCGGTTGAGGAGTTTGCCCCTTTTGGCGATCTGATTGAGGTCGGCGGCGCCCCGGACAAGATCATCAACCAGGGGCAATGCGGGCGGTATCACGACCGCGCGCAGCTGGATTTTGCGGATGGGCGCGCGGGCATCAGCCTGTTTGACGCAAATCCGCGCGCGCTGCCTTATCGCCTGGAGATGGTTGAACGGCATCCCGAAGGCAGCCAGACCTTCATTCCGATGACCCATCAACCGTTTCTGGTGATTGTTGCCCCGGACAAAGCCGGTCGTCCCGGTTTGCCGCGTGCGTTCATGACCCGACCGGGGCAGGCGGTAAGTTATCATCGCAACACTTGGCACGGCGTCCTCACACCACTGCACGGGCCCGGCCTGTTCGCGGTGGTTGATAGGATCGGTGAGGGCGCAAATCTTGAGGAATACTGGTTTGAGGTGCCTTACGACGTGGTCGAGCCCTGAAACCTAACAAATGAAACCGCCGGAGAAGCGGTAAGAACCCCATTCGATCTTAGGGAGGACAATGAGATCATGGCCGAAACTTCGATAGGGACGCCTGAACAGCTTCGAGACCCGAACTACACACCTGCATTGCACAAGGCGATTCCGCTGGGCATCCAGCACGTGCTGGCGATGTTCGTCTCCAACGTCACACCTGCCATCATCGTGGCGGGTGCCGCAGGGTTTGGATTCGGGTCCAACTCACCCGACTTTCCCCAGCTGCTTTATCTGATCCAGATGTCGATGCTGTTTGCCGGTCTGGCGACCTTGTTGCAGACCATCACGATCGGACCGGTCGGAGCGGCGCTGCCGATCGTTCAGGGAACAAGTTTTGCGTTCCTGCCCATCATGATCCCGCTGGTCGCGGGCAAAGGTGTTGATGCGCTGGCCGCGTTGTTTGGCGGTGTCCTGATCGGGGGTCTGTTTCACGCGGCTCTTGGCTTGGTGATCGGCAGGATCCGATTTGCCCTACCTCCGCTGGTGACGGGGCTTGTCGTAACGATGATTGGTCTGGCACTGGTCAAGGTCGGCATTCAATACTCGGCAGGTGGCGTGCCTGCGATTGGAACGCCGGAATACGGCTCGCTTCTGAACTGGTCTGCTGCTCTGGTCGTGATTGTTGTCACACTGGCGCTTAAGTTCTTCGCCCGCGGGATGCTTTCGGTCTCCGCCGTTCTGGTCGGCCTGCTTGTTGGCTATGTCTATGCGCTGATGGTCGGGATGGTGACGTTCGAGGCCATCGGAACAAGCTGGTCGCGCGCCTCGGCCTTCGCATTGCCGGTGCCGTTCAAATATGGATTCGAATTCTCGCTGGCCGCCGTAATCGGGTTCTGCCTGATGGCGGTTGTGTCGGCCATCGAAACGGTGGGCGACGTGTCGGGTGTGACCAAGGGGGGTGCCGGGCGGGAAGCGACCGATGACGAGATCGCCGGAGCGACCTACGCCGATGGTCTGGGAACAGCAGTTGCCGGTATCTTTGGCGGCTTCCCCAACACCTCGTTCAGCCAGAATGTCGGTCTGATCGCGATGACGGGTGTCATGAGCCGCCACGTCGTAACCTGCGGTGCGGTGTTCCTGATCTTGTGCGGCCTTATTCCCAAGGTCGGAGCCATCATCCGTACCGTCCCGATCGAAGTCCTGGGCGGGGGTGTCGTCGTGATGTTCGGGATGGTTGTGGCGGCTGGTATTTCAATGCTGTCCGATGTGGACTGGAACCGGCGCAACATGGTGATCTTTGCGATCTCCCTGTCGATTGGCCTTGGATTGCAGTTGGAGCCTGGTGCGGTTCAGCATCTGCCGGATACGCTTCGAATCCTGATGACCAGTGGCTTGCTGCCCGCAGCGCTGATCGCCATCGTGCTGAACCTGGTTCTGCCCGAAGAGCTTGCCGAGGAATCAACCGAAGAGGTTTCGGGCGGCATGGCAGGTCACGGCTCTGGCAGTCTGCCCCACGATTGAGCGCAATCGAACGGCCCCGCCACCGTGCGGGGCCGTCACTTACCCGCCATCAGGCGGGCGACATCCAACATGCGGGCCGAAAAGCCCCATTCATTGTCGTACCAGCCGAAGACCCTGACCTGCCGTTCACCGATCATGCGTATCTCGGGCCCGGCCAGGACCAAAGATTCCGGTCGCGTCCGCAGGTCCGATGAAACCAGCGGCAGATCGGTCCAGCCCAAAACGTCCGATGCCTCGACGGCGCCGCGCAGCCTGTGGGTGAGCTGATCTGCACTCATGCTGTGATCAAGCGTGGCCACCAGATCAATAGCAGATACGCTCGCGGTGGGAACGCGGACCGCAGCACCCGAGATGCGACCGGCGAGTTGCGGCAGAACCACATCGATCAGATGCGTCGCGCTGGAGGTTGTCGGCACCATCGACAGCGCACCGGCACGAGAGCGGGCAAGGTCGCCCCGCGGCGCGTCGACCATGGGTTGGCTGTTGGTGTAGCAATGGATCGTGGTCATGTGACCCGAGACAAGCCCGCCGATCTCGTCCAACAGTTTAACCAGCGGTGCCAGCCCGTTGGTGGTACAGGACGCGTTCGATACGATTCTTGCGTTACCCAGTTGGTCTTCGTTTGCACCCAGAACCACCGTAACCTCGGCGGCAGGTGATGGCCCCGAGATCAGCACTTTGCCCGCACCCACGCTCAATCCGCGGCCAGCGACATCCGAGCTGCGCGCGACACCGGTGCAATCCAACAGAACATCGACCCCGGAAAGGTCCACCCGCGCCAGATCGGCACTGTGTGACAAGGGAATGGCCCGGCCATCAATGTTCAAAGCCGCATTGTCACAGGTGACGGAACCGGAATACGGCCCGAATGTGCTGTCGTATTTGAACAGGTATGCGCAAGTTTCCGGTGCAGCGATATCGTTGATCAGCACCAGTTCGACATCCGAATGCTGCGGCAGGCTGAGGACCTGACGCAGGATCGTACGGCCGATGCGGCCGAATCCGTTGATCGCAATTCTCATGGGCTAGCTATGGCAGGCCGGATATGCGACCTCAATGCCCGTATTGTACCAATTTCAGCCGCAATTGACCTGCGAGAAGAACTGGCCCGAGATGTTCTGATACATGCTGGAATAGATCGCCTTGCACCCGGTCGCCTTCTGTATCGCGGCCATGGCTTGGATGGTGCGCAGGCGTGGAGGAGGGCCGAAGGGGTTCAGATTGTTGTTGTCCCGCGTCGCCCGGTAGACCACCGGTGCGTCCGAAACCTGCGTCACCGCCCAGGTGCGGCTCATGACGAAAACGGACTTGGTTTCTTCTTTGGCCGCGACGGGTCCCACATTGAACGCCGTAAGGCCAAGGGTGGCTGCCAGTGCAAACATCGTTCCGCGCAGTAACATCTAACTATCTCCGGTGCTGAAAACTCATTTGATTTCATCAGATTCCAGCGATTCTGGAAACCCCCGCAGGGCAAATAGGCCCCGCAGCGGGCTCATCCGTGATCAGCGGGACGATAGCGACAAAGGCATGTGACGGTTTACATCCTTATAAAGCAGGTAGCGGAATCGCCCTGGGCCGCCTGCATAACAGGCCTGCGGGCAAAAGGCGCGCAACCACATATAGTCACCAGCTTCAACCTCAACCCAGTCCTGATTGAGGCGATAGACGGCTTTACCCTCAAGTACATACAACCCGTGTTCCATCACATGGGTCTCGGCAAAGGGGATCACGCCGCCCGGCTCGAAAGTGACGATGTTGACATGCATGTCATGGCGCAGATCCTCGGGGTCGGCGAACCGGGTGGTCGCCCAGCGCCCCTCGGTTCCGGGCATGAAGATGGGCGCAATATCACGTTCGTTGGTGATGATCGGATCGGGCGCGGGCAGGCCGGGCACGGCCTCATAGGCCTTGCGGACCCAATGAAACCGGGCAATGGCGTCGGACTGGTTGTGCAGCGTCCACTTGCTGCCCGGGGGGATATAGGCATAGCCACCGGTATCCAGTTGATGCGCTTTTTCGTTTAACGTCAGTGTGACCGAACCTTCGACCACAAAGATGACACCCTGCGCCTTCGGGTCAGTTTCAGGCGTGTCGCTGCCGCCACCGGGCTGAACCTCCATGATGTATTGCGAAAAGGTCTCGGCAAAACCGCTGAGCGGGCGCGACAGAACCCATAGGCGTGTGCCTTCCCAGAACGGCAGAAAGCTGGTGACGATGTCGCGCATGGTGCCCTTGGGGATCACGGCATAGGCGTCGGTGAACATGGCGCGGTCCGTCAGCAACTGTTCCTGACCTGGGTGGCCACCGCTGGGCGCGTAATATTTGGAATGTGTCATCAAAGGCCTCTGCTTTGTATTTGCGGCACTATCCGTCGAATATGCGCGTGGTCCTAGGGTCGACCTTGCGATAGGTTTGTTCGGGATAATTTGAAGGTCGCCCGCCGGGGCTTGGCCACGGTCGCGCAGAGGTATATCCTTGAGCGTAAATAGATTTCAGCTCAGTGAGGCCCACATGACAGCCCGTATTTCGATTACTCTGGTCACCGCCCTTATTCTTGGCGCAGGCGGGGTCGTGGAGGCCAAGCCGATTTCACGAATCATTGCGGAGATGGGGTTGAGCCCCGCTGATTTCGAAGTGGTGAACGCCACGTCTAATACAATGCTCTCAGCCGGAAAACCGACAGTCGGGCAAGAGCGGTCATGGGTCAGCGAGGACACAGGCTCGAAAGGTACGATCCGCGTTCAGAGCGTGCAGGGCAATTGCGTAACTCTGAAACATACCATTCAGCCCGAAGGGACAGGCCAGCCCCGTGAAATCGGCACGCGCCGGTGCCGCATGGCCGACGGCAACTGGTTGCTGGCCCCTTAGGCGTCAGTATCCCAATTGACGGTCGACCTCGTGCAACAGTGGCGCGCCGGTTTTCAATCTGCGGAAATTCTCGGCCACATCTGAAAGCGCGTCACCCAGATGCCAGCCCGAGACATGCGGTGTGATCGTGATACCGGAATGATGCCACAACGGGCTCTCTGGCGGCAGCGGTTCCTGCCGGGTAACGTCCAGCACCGCGTGACCGGGCGTGCCTTGATTAAGGGCGGTGATCAAGGCGTCTTCGTCGATCAGATCACCGCGGCCCGCATTCAGAAGATGGCTGCCGGGTTTCATAGCAGCAAACATTTCCGCGTCGAACAGGTTCACTGTCGCGGGTGTCGACGGCAGGATTGCGCAGACGTAATCGCACCGACCCAGCAGTTCCGGCAGCGCGGCAGCGCCATGCAAGCAGGTTACTCCGTCGATCTGCTTGGGTGAACGGCTCCAGCCCATCACCTGAAAACCGACGGCTCGCAGCATCGCTGCGGTGCGCCCGCCGATGTGACCCAGTCCTAGAACGCCAACCACGGTATCAGGCGTGAAGGTCGGGGGCCGGGGCGACCACTCTGCACGGGACTGGGCGGCCTCATATTGCGTCATATGGCGCTGGGCCCGCAGGATATAGGCCAGAAACCACTCGGCAATACCCTGCGCCGGAGCATCCGGTTTCAGGCGGGCAACACGGACATGACTGGGCAGGCTAGGGTGGTTAATGATCGTTTCAACTCCGGCCCCAAGTTTCTGCACAAGTTGAAGATTGGGCAGCCGCTTGGGGTGGTCGTGCTGCAGGCTCGAAACCGCGACCGCCGTGATTTCATCTGCGTTGCCAAGCGTCTCGGGCGTGCGGATATCGGCATCGGGATCATGTCGCACGATCTCGCGGGCAATCTCTTCATTGCTTAGCCAACCTGAAAGACCTGTTTCCACCAACAACGCCATTTGTGGGTCTCCCTGATGCATTTTCTGAGCGTAACGTCCCGTCACCTGTCTGGACACTCTGGCCGCAGCTAAGCCATCCTCGGCACAAAGGTAAAGGCTACCGCATTGAGGTTTTTCATCGTATGACATTTGAACTCCGACGACTAAGCGCTCTCCGGCTGGCCGACTGGGTTGGAGCGCGATGAAACCCAAACTCACTAGGCAGGCCTATTTTCATCAAAACGCCCAAGGGGCGTTCGTAGGCAACGAACCGGCAAGAGGGCCCTGGTCAGCCACGCATTGCCATGCAGGGCCGGTCGCCGGTCTGATTGTGCGGGCAGCAGAAATCGAGGTCGGGCCCGAGAAGATGCTGACAAGGTTGACGGTTGATCTGCTGCGCCCCGCGCCCCTGACCGGGCTGCGCGTCGCGGCCGAGACCATGCGTCATACCAAGACATTGGCGACCACGCGGGTCACGGTGCACGACTTGAACGATACCCTTTGCGCCACGGCGACCACAATGCACCTGGTGCGAAAGGATCTGGGCGCGGTGCCCAATGTCGAAATCCCGGCGCCCCGGCTGGATGAGGTGGTCGACGGCCCGTTCCCCATCGGAGAGATGCGCCACGATCTGCCCGGTTTTGCCCACCACTCCGAGGTTGCATACCCCGATGGCGGCAATCAGGGTGCAGGTCCCAAAACCGTATGGATGCGGACACCCCCATTGCTGGAGGGCGAGACGCCTTCGCCCATTCAGGCGCTCTGTCCGCTTGCTGACTGCGGCAATGGTATTTCGTGGAACGCACCGACCACTGAGATGGGATTCATGAATACCGACCTGACCGTGCAGATTCATCGCGAACCGGTCTCGGAATGGCTGGCCTCCGAGTCGATCTCACACTGGCAGCCTTCGGGGATCGGCATGTCGCAATCGGTACTTTATGACGCGGAGGGGCCGGTCGGCACTGCGTTGCAGACACTGGTTCTGTTCCCGCCCGCCTAATTCGGCTGGAACCTGCATGGATGCTCGCCTTTGGATTGCCCCTGCCTTCCCCACGCCCTATCTTCGCACCATGCGCTGGTTTACCACCCTTCTGACCTGCTGCCTGCCGATACCGGCCATGGCTCACCCACATGTCTTCATCGACACGGGGCTGGAGTTTATTGTGGATGAGGCGGGCAACCTGACCCATATCCGCGTGACTTGGGCTTATGACGAGTTTTATTCGCTGCTGGTGCTGGAAGACATGCGGCTGGATCAGGATGGGGATGGCGTGTTGACCGAGGCAGAGGAAGGATTTCTGACCGGTTTCGATGCGCAATGGGTCGAAGGCTACAACGGGGATCTGGTCGTCCGCATGGGCGATACCGTGATCCCGTTGTCCGGTCCGCTTGAGCCGCAGGCAACAACTGAAGATGCGCGCATCGTCACCTCCCATCTGCGTGCAGTCAAAGACGGTGCGGTCAAGGCGACTGGTCTGTCGATAAAGGCGTTCGATGAGTCCTTTTATACCGCATACGAAGTGACCCGGCCCGTAACAGTCTCGGGCGCCGCTTGTGAAATCGAGCGCACCGACCCCGATGTCGATGCCGAACTGGCGCAGATGCAGGCGTTTCTGCTGACCCTGGATGCCGACTATGATCTTGAGGAGAATGACATTCCTCTGGTTGGCGAGAGATTTGCAACCGAGATTCGGCTTTCATGTCCAAATACCTGATCGTTCCCGTCGCCATCGCCTGCGGGTTGCTGCTGTGGTTCTGGGGCACTGGCGGGTTTGACCATCTGGCTGCCTGGGCGGCAGGGGAACAGCGGGAGTTCCAGAACCAGATTGCCCGCGCCCTGCGTGCGGCGCGCGCCGAGCAGCCCGAGGCTGTCGCGACCTTGTTGACCGTGTGTTTTGCCTATGGGTTTTTCCATGCTATCGGACCGGGGCATGGCAAGGTGCTGATCGGAGGATACGGGCTGGGCCGGCGGGTTGCCTTCTGGCGGCTGTCTGCGATCAGCGTCTTGTCCAGCCTTGGGCAGGCTGTCACCGCCGTAGTGCTGGTCTATGCCGGGGTGCTTGTCTTTCAGATGTCTCGCGACTCTCTGATTGGAACAACAGAGCAGGTCATGGCTCCGATCAGCTATGGCGCGATTGCCGCGATTGGCCTGTGGCTGATCTTTCGCGCCATCCGCAGCTTTGCCCGGCACCAGAAGCGTCACGTATCGCATTCGCATGAACATCATGACCATGCGCATAATCATGACCACCACGGCCATCATCACCCTCACGATCCTGAGGTTTGTTCGGATTGCGGCCACCGCCACGGCCCAACCGCCGAAGAGGTCGCCCAGGTAGGCAGCCTGCGCGAAGCGCTGGTCCTGATCGCAGGTATTGCTGCACGGCCCTGCACCGGAGCTTTGTTCGTGTTGATCCTGACCTGGCAGATGGGCATCGCTATGATCGGCGTTGCGGGTGCCTTTGCCATGGCGCTGGGCACCGCGACCGTGACAACGCTGGTCGGTTGGACATCCTTCGGTTTGCGGGGCGGGTTGCTGGCCTCGGCCTCCGCCACGCGTTTTGCATCGGTTCTGGCACCGACCATCGAGCTTGTGGCGGGGCTTATCATCGCTGTGATCGCAAGCGGCTTGCTGCTGCGGGCTTTGTAATCTCAGTCAAATACCGGCTCAGGGTATCCAACTCGCGCCAGATACAGGCCCTGCGGCGGGCAAACCGGCCCGCAGGCGGCGCGGTCATTCGCCTCAAGCGCGGTGCGCACGTCCTCGGGTGTCCAGGCTCCGGCACCTACACGCTCAAGCGTGCCGACAAAGCTGCGGACCTGATTGTGCAGGAACGACCGTGCGCGAACATGGAAATGGATTTCGGGGCCAGAGAATCCCTGCACCTGTTCCACCCGCAATTCATCCAGTGTTTTGACCGGACTGGCCGCCTGACAGATCGACGAGCGAAAAGTGGTGAAGTCATGCCGCCCGATCAGCATATCCGCCCCGGCTTGCATCGCCGCGACGTCCAGCGAATGATTGATTTGCCAGACCTGCCCCCTGTCATGGGTCGCGGGGGCACGACGCATCAGGATGCGGAACAGGTATTGCCGCTCCAACGCTGAAAAACGCGCGTGCCAGTCGTCATCGACCCGCGCGGCCTGAATAATGGCGACGGGCTGCGGCTTGAGGTGATAGTTCAACGCCTCGGACAGGCGGAATGGGTCCCAATCCTTGACCAGATCGCAATGGGCCACTTGTCCCAGCGCGTGCACACCCGCATCCGTGCGACCGGCGGCTGCAATTGTGTGCTCGCCGGGTTCGATCCGCGACAGTGCCACCTCGATTGCGCCCTGAACCGAAGGCAGCTCTTTCTGCCTTTGCCATCCGGCGAACGGTTCCCCGTGGTATTCGACTTTTAACGCGTATCTGGGCATGGGCTGCTGGTAACGCGCCACGCTCGGGCGGGCAAGAGGGGGCGAAAGCGCTGGCATGTCGCGCGACCGCTACCTATCTTGGCACAAACGATAATTGCGGGGCGGCGGCTTGGTCATCTCATCATTGGCAGACAGTCTTGTGCGCGGCGTCGAATCCGTCGGCGACCGTGTATCCGAGACGTTTTTCGAACCGGTCATCCGGCTGGGTGTCACGGGATTGGCGCGGTCGGGCAAAACGGTGTTCATCACCTCGCTGGTCGCCAATCTGCTGGACCGCGGTCGGATGACGGGCCTTGTGGCGCAGCAAGAGGGGCGGATCACCGCCAGCTATTTGCAACCCCAGCCCGATGACACGGTACCCCGGTTCGATTTCGAATCTCACCTGTCGGCCCTGACAGGTACGGCGCCGCACTGGCCGGATAGCACCCGCGCAGTGTCGGAACTGCGCCTGTCCTTCAAGGTCCAGCCTGCCGGTTTGCTGTCGGGGTTGCAGGGACCGCGCACGCTTCATCTGGACATCGTGGACTACCCCGGCGAGTGGTTGCTGGATCTGGCCCTACTGGACAAATCCTATGAGGCATGGTCGCGCGATACGCTGGATCATGTCGAAACCCGGTCGCAAGCCGCAGGGTTTCTGGCCAAGATTCGCACGATTGACCCCACATCGCCGCATGACGAGCCGCTGGCGCAGGATCTGGCGCGCAGCTTCGCAGATTACCTGACCGCCGCACGCGCAGCCGGGTTTTACGATTGCACCCCCGGACGCTTTCTTTTGCCCGGCGATCTGGCGGGTTCGCCGGTACTGACCTTCGCGCCTCTGCCGGTGACCGGTGCATCGCGCCGCCGAACCCTGCATCGCGAGATGGAGCGTCGCTACGAGGCCTATAAATCGCAGGTGGTCAAACCCTTCTTTCGCGATCACTTTGCCCGGATCGATCGGCAGGTTGTTCTGGTCGATGCGCTGGGCGCGATTCACAAAGGCCCGCAAGCGGTTGAGGATATGCGCCGCGCGATGGCCGATATTCTATCCGCCTTTCGGCCTGGCCGGAACGCATGGCTAAGCAAGCTGTTATTGGGCAAACGGGTTGAGCGTATCCTGTTTGCCGCCACCAAGGCCGATCATCTGCATCACCTGCAGCACCCGCGCCTGACCGCAATTATCGAGGCGCTGACCCGCGACGCCCGCGACCGGGCCAGTTTCGCCGGGGCAGAAACCGCCGCGCTCTCACTGGCCTCTTTGCGAACCACTACAGAAGAATTACGCCACCACAACGGGGCCGAACTGCCTTGCGTACGCGGCACCCTGCTGGAAAGCGGCAAGCAGGCGGCATTCTATCCCGGTGACCTACCCGAAGATCCGGCGCATCTGCTGGGTCCCGCGCGGAAGGGAGCCGAGGGATGGTTGGGCGAGGACTATGGCAATATGGCCTTTGCGCCAGCGCAACTATCCTTGCGCCCGGGCGATGGTCCTCCGCATATTCGGCTGGATCGCGCTGCGCAGTTTCTGATCGGAGACCGGTTATGACCGTCACGCTCCGCCCCGCCCGCAGCACGGATGCCGGGACGACCGGGGTAATCCTGCACGGGTTTTCCCGTGAACACGACTGGATGCCGCAACTGCACAGCCGCGCCGAAACCATCGCCTTTTGCGGCCGGATGATCGATCTGGGCTGGGTCACTGTGGCCGAGATACATGGACAGGTGGCTGGATTTCTGGCGCTCAACGGGGACGAGATACACTCGCTCTATCTGGCAGCACAGGTGCGGGGGCAGGGGATAGGGCACAAATTGCTGGAACACGCAAAGGCCCGACGCTCCGAGCTCAGCCTGTTTGCGTTTCAGGCCAACCGCGCGGCGTGCCGGTTTTATGAGAGCAACGGGTTTGCCGAGGTCGCACGCAGCGACGGGGCCGAGAACGATGAAAATCTACCCGACATTAAATATGTCTGGAAGCGAGAGGAGTTTGGCAATGGCTAAGGGGCCGGTTCTGATCGATCTTGAGGATGACGCACCGGCTGCCGATGTCTCGACCGCGCCGCCGGTGCCGGATGTCGCCCCGCCACAGGGACAGGCCATGCGGGCCGCTGCGCAGTTTGCGGCGCGCAAACCGTCGGTCTTGTCGCGCTGGTTTTGGGGATTGGCACTGGCTGTTGTTGGGGCAGTGATCTCGGTCGCTGCGTGGGATTTCGCGATATCGCTGCTGAACCGCGCCCCCGTTCTGGGGTGGATTGTCACCGGGTTGATTGCAGCATTTCTGCTGGTCGTTCTGATCATTGCGCTGCGCGAACTGGCCGCGATCAGCAGACTTTCACGCGTGGACGGCCTGCGCCGCGCGGCTGATACCGCGCTGACGGGCGAAAGCCTGTCAGACGCCCGCGCCGTCACCAACCGCCTGATTGCCTTCTACAAAGGGCGCGAAGAAACCCGGTGGGGCCGCGACCGGCTGACCGAACGGATGGGCGAGCAGTTTGATGCCGAGACGCTTCTGGCGCTTGCCGAGAATGAAGTTCTGGCCCCGCTGGATGCCGCCGCCAGCCGCGAGGTCGAGGCCGCGGCCCGGCAGGTTGCAACGGTGACCGCTCTGGTACCCCTGGCACTGGCGGATGTGGCGACGGCTCTGGCAAGCTCTTTGCGGATGATCCGGCGCATTGCCGAAATCTACGGTGGGCGCGCCGGGTTTTTGGGCAGCTGGCGCCTGACGCGTGCGGTGTTCGTGCATCTGGTGGCAACCGGAGCGGTCGCTGTTGGAGATGACTTGCTGGAGCCGATCCTGGGCGGCTCGGTTCTCAGCAAACTGTCCCGTCGCTTCGGTGAGGGCCTTGTCAACGGCGCGCTCACCGCACGGGTTGGTGTCGCCGCGATGGAGGTCTGCCGCCCGCTGCCCTTCACGCCGCGCCACAAACCTTCGACGCGCGGCATGATCAAAAGGGCGCTCGGAGGATTGTTTTCAAGGACTTGATCTGGCGCAATGCCCCCGCCAATCCGATCCCCCATAAACAGATGGGAGCCAGCCATGACCGACCACGGGCACAGCCAGCAAGAGATTTCGGCGCGGATCAACGCCCCGCCAGGGCGCGGGGTTTTGCGCGATGTGGTCTATGGCGGGATCGACGGGTCCGTCACCACTTTTGCCATTGTTGCCGGAGTTGCCGGGGCTGGACTGTCCCCTTTCGTCATTGTCGCGCTTGGTTTGGCCAACGTGCTGGCGGATGGGTTTTCCATGGCGGCGGGGAACTATTCAGGCACCAAGGCCGAGATCGACAATATCCACCGCATTCGTGCCATCGAAGAACGGCATATCGATCTTTACCCTGACGGCGAACGCAGCGAAGTGCGTGAGATCCTTGCGCAAAAAGGATTATCCGGCGACGTTCTGGATGAGGCTACTGAGGCGATCACCGCCAACCACGACAACTGGATCAACCTGATGATCGAAGGAGAATACGGGCTGGGAAGCGTTGATCCACACCCGCTCAAGGCGGCCATGGCGACATTCTTTGCCTTTCTGGTCGCGGGGATGATTCCACTTGTTCCGTTCCTGATGTCGCTCGAGGGTGCGTTCACGGTTTCGGCGTGGATGACGGCGGGTGTGTTCTTTGCCATAGGCGCGATGAAAAGCCGTTGGTCGCTTGCGCCTTGGTGGCGGTCCGGAACCGAGACCCTGCTGATCGGAGGCGCAGCGGCGGGCATCGCCTATTGGGTCGGTTCGCTGTTCCATCCCTGAGCGGCAATGGTGTCGCAGCATAGTATTTGGACATGGTGCGCAGCAGTTGATCGGCTAGGGTGGGTGAAACAACTTCAGTGAGATCCGTGAATTTGATGCTTGAAGGGAAATCCGTATTGGTCCTGGGCGCTTACGGATTCATCGGTGCGTCGGTCGTGCGGCACCTGCGGGCCGAGGGTTTCGCCGTCAAGGGATTGGTGCGGAATCTGCCAACAGCTGGTCGGGTGCTGCCGGATGTCGAAGTGCTTCAGGGCGATCTGCGTGAATTCGATACTGCGAGTGACTGGCTGGCAATGCTGGACGATGTCGGGGTCGTGGTGAACTGTGCAGGGGCGCTGCAGGATGGTGGGCAGGATGACCTGCGGGCCGTTCACCATACCGCGATTGCCGCGCTCGGGCAGTCCTGTGCGGACAAGGGCATTGCAATCATTCAGATTTCGGCAATCGGCGCGGAACCGGATGCCACAACCGCGTTCATGCGCACCAAGGCAGAGGGCGACGCGGCGCTGCTTGCCAGCGGGGCAGCTCTTTGGCTGCATAGACCTGGGCTCGTCATTGGGCAGAGCGATTATGGCGGGACGGCATTGTTGCGCATGCTGGCGGCAGTCCCGTTTGTCCAACCCATCGCTTATCCACACACGCCGGTTCAATGTGTCTCAATGGACGATTTGTGCGCTGTGATTGTATCGGCCATTCATGGCCGTCCGCCGGTGGGAGATTATGATCTGGTCGAAGATTCTCCGCATCTGCTGTCGCAGGTCCTGTCCGCAACCCGTCAGTGGCTCGGATTTCCTGCGGCGCGCTGGGTGGTAACGATCCCTTCCGTGCTGACCAAAACATTAGCGACGGTGGCGGACCTACTGACGTGGCTGGGGTGGAAGTCTCCCCTGCGCAGGCTGTTCAGCCAATACGGCGGGCACAAGTGTCGTGTTCTGGTCGATGGTGGATATCGCACTGGGGCTTGCGGTTTTGTTGCGGTCATGGGCTTTGCGAGCCTGCCTGGTGCAGGTGGCAGTGGCAGCGTTCTACCTGATCAGCGCCACTCTGGTGATACCCGAACTCTGGCTTGATCCGCTGGGTCCTCTGGTCAAGGTCCTGCCCGCGCTCATTCTGTCGCTGATCGCGATCCCAATGCTTGAGAACCGCTGATGGAGCTAGACCTGATCCTGCGTTGGCTGCATGTGATTGGTGCATGCGTCTTGCTCGGCACCGGTGCCGGGATCGCGTTTTTCATGCTGATGGCGCATCGTACAGCTAACACCCTCATCATTGCCCATACAGCGGGCATTGTTGTTTTGGCCGATCTGCTGTTCACGGCCACGGCGGTGATCGTGCAACCTGTTACGGGCGCTCTTTTGGCATGGCGTCTGGGCTGGTCGCTGGGTGAGGGCTGGATTGTGGCATCGTTGCTTCTGTACATTCTGACCGGACTGTTCTGGTTGCCAGTGGTCTGGGTACAGATGCGGCTGCGATCCTATGCACAATACGCTGCGGCCTCAGAGATCGATCTGCCATCTGAGTAACACCGCCTGTTTCGGATCTGGTTTGCCTGCGGAATTCCTGCCTTTGTCGCGGTTTTGACGATCCTCTGGCTGATGTTGGCAAGGCCCGATCTGGCGCTTTTGCAACTTACCTGAGCAACTTCGGGTATCCATCTGGATTTCCCGACTATTAACCCAGACGCCTGCGCGATAGTTATGATCCGTCGCTACCCGGAGGTTTCGGTTGGAATCCTTGCTCGCCCTTATTGGCCTGATCGTACTGGCCATTCCCGTCTCGATCATCGCGCTGTTGATTGGCCAATCGCGATTGCGCAAACGGGTTGAACAGCTGGAGCGTCAGTTGGCCGGGCAAGCACCAGACACCCCGCCTGAGGTCACGGCGCCTCCAGGACCGGAACGTGCCGAACGCAAATCCGGGCCGTGGTTGAGGGCCAAGGCATCGCAACCCACGGTGCCTGCATCGGAGGATGAGTCGCAGTTCCAGAGGAACGATGACAATCCCGCAGCCATCGTTCTGCGCCAAGACCGGTTTGCTGCGTTGGGTGCCTGGATGCGCGAGAACTGGTTTTATGCCGTATCGGCACTGTCGCTCGCACTGGCGGGGATATTTCTGGTGCAGTACGGGGTCGAGAACGGATTGTTGCCCCCCACCGCCCGTGTGATCGCCGCGCTGGGATTTGGCGCGGCTCTGATCGCGGCCGGTGAAGTCGTGCGGCGGCGGTTTGGGGATGAAGAAAGCGCAGCCACGGCCTATCTGCCTTCGGTCTTTTCCGGTGCGGGGCTGGTTACCCTGTTTGGGGCCATTCTGGCTGCGCGCCAGCTTTATGACCTGATCGGCCCTGAAACGGCATTGGCCGGCATGGTCACCATTGCCCTGATCGGGTTGGTGCTGGGTTGGTTTCACGGCCCGCTTCTGGCGGCGGTGGGGTTGATCGGAGCCTTTGCAGCACCGTTTGTCGTTGGCGGGTCATCTGAAGATCCGACCTGGCTGTATGGCTATTTCTTCGTGATCGCCGTTCTGGGTCTTGGTGTCGACACAGTCCGGCGGTGGGCCTGGATCTCGGTATTGACGCTCGTGGGCGCCTATGGGGCTGCGTTTTTGCTGGTGCTGTCCTCGCCGATGACTGAGCCGGGATATCTGACCTGCGTGACAGCGTTTTCTCTGATCGCCATCGCGATACCTGTCCGCCGTCTGCTGCCCGACCACACTGGCCCGATGATTGCAGAGATGGTGCAACGCCGGAAAGGTGACCCGTGGCCTGAGTTTCCAACCCGGCTGGCTTTTGGAGCGGTCGCCGTCAGTTCGGCAATCCTGTCACTGCACTGGGCGGACTCGACTGATGAGTTCTGGCTGGGCGTCGCTCTGCTTACCGGGCTGACGATGGCGCTGATGCTATGGGCCAAAGATGCACGGGCACTGCAGGATGTGGCTGTGTTGCCAGCGCTGGGCCTGATCTGGTTTGTGCTGATACACGGTCTGGACAATGGCGCGGCCCTGCTCGCCTTTGCCGGAACCTACGTGGAAACTGCCGAAGCGGATTTCCCGATGGTTGTACCTGTGTTGGTCGCGCTGGGGGCTCTGATCACATTGTTGGCGGCATGGCGGTCATTCAAAGGAGGGCGTTACTCCGTTCTGTGGGCCGGAGCTTCGGCACTGTTCGCCCCGCTGCTGGCCATAGCGCTCGAGCTCGGCTGGCGCCCGTCCGGTGTAATCGGGGCCTATCCATGGGCCCTGCATGCCGTTGGGCTGGGTGCGATAATGGTTGTTCTGGCCGAGCGGTTTGCGCGGGTTGATGGCGACAACCGGATGCGCCCTGCACTGGCTACGCTCTCTGCGCTGTCCTGCCTGAGCTTTGCCTGCATCATCGTGCTCAGTTCCGCGGCGCTGACCGTGGCATTGGTTGTCATGATCGTCGTGGCCGCGGCGTTGGATCGGCGCTTCAACCTGCCACCGATGAGCTGGTTCATCTGGGCTGGAGTGTTAACGGTGACGTTCCGGCTGGTGCTGGAGCCGGGTCTGGATTGGGCCAGCGCCGCTCCGCTGGTTGAGATGACGTTGGTCTATGCCGCCTCGCTGGTCGGGTTCGTTGCGGGCTGGGTCCTGTTGAAACCGCTGAACCGCCCGATTGCCACGCTGCTGCTGGAAAGCGCCGCCTGGGCAGCTGCCGGTGTCTTGCTCTCACTCCTGCTGTTGCGTTGGCTCGAGTGGTTCGATGAGGGTGGTGCAGATGACAGTCACTGGGGGCTGGGTCTGCTGGCGGTGATCTGGTTGCTGTTGGCTTACGCGCAGGTGCAGCGGTTCGAGCTTGGCGGTAAACTGAATTATGCGCGATACCTGCTGGCTGCCATTTTCGCTGCAAATGGCGTGGCCCGGCTGGCGCAATCTCTGTCAGAGGCTAACCCGCTTCTCAATCCGTTCGCTGACCCGGTACTGGGTCCTCCGGTTCTGAATACTCTGGCGGTGGCATATCTTCTACCTGCGCTGGCCATCGGGTTTTCAGCGTGGCGCATTACCACGATGCCGGTCTTGCTGAGGCAGGTCAGCTATGGGGCGACCGTTGTTCTGTCCTCCGTCTGGCTGGGGCTGGCGATCCGTCACGTTTGGCAGGGTGCAGGTGGAATGTATGAGGGCAACGGGGTCACCCAACCCGAGCTATACACCTATACGATAACCCTGCTGGTGGTCGGAGGTGCGCTGTTCTATCAGTCCCTGGCGCGTCGCTCCAATCTGATGCGCAAAGCCGGGCTGGCGGTGATCGGGCTTGCGGTTGCCAAGGTCTTTCTGATCGATATTGCCGGTCTGGGTGGGTTGATCCGGGTCTTTTCGCTGCTGGCGCTGGGCCTCGCACTGGCGGGGCTGGCGTGGCTCAACCGCTGGGCATCGCTGCGCCATTCGCCGCAGGGGGCGGAACCTCTGGACCATTAGCAACAGGCGTCTTATAAGCCCCGCATGTTTGACCGTCTGGCCATCATTATTCGAATTATATCCCCGGCGCTCTGATATCGCGAGACGCCGGGCAAAGGTGCTTGAGTTATCGCACTGACCGCTTCGATCCGAACACGACCAGAACATCCTGAGGACGCCCCAAATGTGCGCCGAGACACCCGACTACAAAGACACGCTGAACCTGCCCAAGACTGATTTCCCGATGCGCGCAGGCCTGCCCAAGCGCGAGCCCGCATGGCTGGAGCGCTGGGAAAAGATTGGCGTCTATGACCGCCTGCGCGAGAAAGAGGGCCGGAAGCCTTTCACCCTGCATGATGGCCCACCCTATGCCAACGGCCACCTGCATATCGGCCACGCGCTGAACAAGACCATCAAGGACATGATCGTGCGGTCGCACCAGATGATGGGTTTTGACTCGCGTTATGTGCCCGGCTGGGACTGCCACGGTCTGCCCATCGAATGGAAGATCGAGGAACAGTACCGCAAGAAGGGCAAGAACAAGGACGAGGTGAACATCGTCGACTTCCGTCAGGAATGCCGCAAGTTCGCCGAAGGCTGGATCGACATCCAGCGTGAAGAGTTCAAGCGTCTGGGCATCACTGGCAACTGGCCCGATCCCTACATCACCATGGACTATCACGCCGAAGCCGTCATCGCCGACGAGTTCATGAAGTTCCTGATGAACGGTACGCTCTATCAGGGCTCGAAACCCGTGATGTGGTCGCCCATCGAGAAGACCGCTCTGGCCGAGGCCGAGGTCGAGTATCACGACAAGGAAAGCTTCACCATCTGGGTGAAGTTCAAGGTTGTGAACACCGGCGATGTGACGCTGGACAACGCCTATGTGGTGATCTGGACCACCACACCGTGGACCATGCCGTCGAACAAGGCGGTCGTCTATGGCGAGGATATCTCCTACGGACTTTATGAAGTCACGGGTCGCCCTGAGGAATGTTGGGCGCGGATCGGTGAGCGCTATCTGCTGGCGGATAATCGCGCGGCAGATGTGTTTGCGCGCGCCCGTCTGGATGACTCGATGTACCGCCGTCTGTGTGATGTATCGCAGGAGGATCTGGCCAAGATCCAACTGACCCACCCGCTGGCCGGGGCCGAGGGTGGCAATGGCGAATGGGATGATATCCGCGACTTCCGCGCCGCCGACTTCGTGACCGATACCGAAGGCACCGGCTTTGTCCATTGTGCACCGTCGCACGGCATGGAGGAATTCGAGCTTTACCGCGATTTGGGCATGCTGGAACAGGTCATCACTTACAACGTAATGGACGATGGCGCGTTCCGTGCTGATCTGCCGTTCTTTGGCGGCAAATACATCTTGTCCCGCAAGGGCGGCGAGGGTGATGCGAACAAGGTCGTCATCGACAAGCTTGCCGAGGTCGGCGGGCTGCTGGCGCGTGGCAAGATCAAGCACAGCTATCCGCATTCCTGGCGCTCGAAAGCTCCGATCATCTATCGCAACACGCCGCAGTGGTTTGCCTCGGTCGACCGCAAGCTGGACGACGGCATGGGTGAGATGGGCGACACCATCCGTGAACGCGCGCTGCGGTCAATTGACGAGTTGGTGAAGTGGACACCGCAGACGGGCCGCAACCGCCTGTATTCGATGATCGAGGCGCGCCCGGACTGGGTTCTGTCCCGTCAGCGCGCCTGGGGCGTGCCGCTGACCTGCTTCACAAAGAAGGGCGCTTTGCCCACCGACGCGGAATACCTGCTGCGCAACGAGGAGCTTAACGCGCGCATCAAAGCGGCGTTCGAGAAGGATGGCGCAGACGTCTGGTACGCCGACGGGTTCAAAGAGAAGATCCTCGATGGTATCGCCAACCCGGACGACTACGATCAGGTCTTTGACGTGCTGGACGTTTGGTTCGACTCAGGCTCGACCCACGCTTTCGTTCTGCGCGACCGTGAGGATGGCACCGAAGACGGCATCGCCGATGTCTACATGGAAGGCACCGACCAACACCGTGGGTGGTTCCATTCCTCGATGCTGCAGGCTTGCGGCACCAAGGGTCGCGCGCCCTATCGCAACGTGGTGACCCACGGCTTCACGCTGGACGCCAAGGGCAACAAGATGTCCAAATCACTGGGCAACACCATCGTGCCGGAAGAGGTCGTCAAGCAATACGGCGCCGATATTCTGCGCCTTTGGGTGGCTCAGACCGATTATACCGCCGACCAGCGGATCGGGCCGGAAATCCTGAAAGGCACCGCCGACAGCTATCGCCGTCTGCGCAACACCATGCGGTTCATGCTGGGCTCGCTGGCTGATTTCACCGAGGCTGATCGCGTTGATCCGGCGGATATGCCGCGTTTGGAACGCTGGGTGCTCAGCCGTCTCGCGGAGCTGGATGATCAGGTGCGCAAGGGCTATGCCGCCTTCGACTTCCAGGGTGTATTCAGTGCTGTGTTCACCTTTGCAACGGTTGATCTGTCGTCCTTCTACTTCGACGTCCGCAAGGATGCGCTCTATTGCGACGGCGACAGCCTGCGCCGCCGTGCGGCGCGGACCGTTCTGGATATCCTGTTCCACCGCCTGACAACATGGCTGGCGCCGGTTCTGGTCTTCACGATGGAAGAGGTCTGGCTGGAGCGTTTCCCGGCAGATGACAGCTCAGTCCATCTGGTCGATTTCCCGGATACGCCCGCCGACTGGTGGGATGAAGCATTGGAAACCGACATGGCCAAGGTGCGTCGTGTCCGCCGTGCGGTGACCGCAGCGCTGGAAATCCAGCGTCAGGACAAGGTGATCGGTTCCAGCCTTGAGGCTGCGCCGATTGTGCATGTCGAAGACGCCGACACCCGCGATCTGTTGGCGACATTCGACGTGGACGATATGTGCATCACCTCCGGCCTGACGGTTACCGGTGACCCGGCCCCGGCGGAGGCATTCCGCGTGCCTGAGATCGATGGCATCGGAGTCGTGTTCGAAAAGGCTGATGGTGCGAAATGTCAGCGCTGCTGGAAGATCCTGCCGGATGTCGGGCGCCACGCGCATAAGGCCGTATGTGGGCGCTGTGATGAGGCGTTGGGATAACGCATCTCGGGGTTGCGTGTGGCGGGGCTTGTTGCAAGGCTCCGCCACGTGCCCTGATGAAGATGCAGGGCGCAGTCTGACAGGGGTTGCGCTTTGCCCCGAAACGCTGTGAGCATTGCGACATGCCGATGATTGCAGTGGATACCCGGTTCGGACGACTTGGGATTGAAGAGACAGACGGGGCCATCACCCGTCTGGTCTGGGATGGTCGGGACGCGGGAAGGGAAACACCCCTGTTGAAAGAAGCTGCCGCGCAGATGCGGGCTTATGACCAGGGTCAGTTGCAGCAATTCGATCTACCCTATGCAGTTACAGGGTCGGAGTTCCAGCGACAGGTCTGCGAGATCATGTTCGCCATCCCGTTCGGCGAGACGCTCACCTATGGTGACATAGCCAAACAATTGGGCCAACCCGCACAGCCGGTTGGGCAGGCCTGTGGCGCGAACCCGATTCCGGTGATCATTCCGTGCCACCGGGTACTGTCAGCGACCGGATTAGGCGGTTTCTCAGGCGATGGCGGGATCGAGACCAAGGTGGCGCTGCTGCGTCACGAAGGCGCGGCCAGCCTGTTGATCTGAGCGACAGATAGCTGTTGCAATCGATCAGCCTCAGCCCCAACCTATACCAAATAGCGTATGCAAAGGACCACGTTGGATGACCGGCCAAACAGACCCCGCCACCCGCAAGAAAGCCATCATCGATCACCTGATGTCTTTGGAAGAACAGGAACTGGCAACGGCGCAGGCCCATTATGATGCTTTTCTGAAAGACTCGCAGTTGGATGACCGCGAAGGGCACGACAAAGACGACATCGCCGCATCGCGCGAGAATGCTGATCTGGCTGCGGCCTTTGATGCGCCGGTGCATGCCCACCACGCCAAGATCGATGTGATCGAAAACACCGATTTCAGCGTCACCGATACGGTACAGCCGGGGGCCGTTATCAAGTTTAACAATCGCCGCTTTGTCGTCTGTGTTTCGACCACCCGTTTCGAAGTCGACGGCAAGACCTACATGGGAATCTCAACCCAAAGCCCGATCTATCTGGCGATGGTTGGTCTGCAGAAAGGTGATGTGT
>JAUHYC010000102.1 GCA_030426685.1 Alphaproteobacteria bacterium | reverse complement strand
GCGCGATGATGCGCGCGGTTGAGGCCGGGCAAATGGCCTGTCAGGCCGACCCGATCGAGGCACGCGATATGGCCGAACCCTCAACCCCCGTGATCGGAAAGGCCTTTCTGTCATGACGCTGGACCGGTTCTACCCGATTTTCGACCATCCGGACTGGCTGCGGCGGATGCTGCCCCTGGGTGTGAAACTGGTGCAGCTGCGGGTCAAGGATCAGCCCGATCACATGGTGCGTGAACAAATTGCGCTGTCGCGGGATCTCTGCCGGGAATACGGCGCGGTGCTGGTGGTGAACGATTATTGGCAGCAGGCCATCGATCTGCGCTGCGAGTGGATTCACTTGGGGCAGGAGGATTTGGATCTGGCTGACCTGAAAGCCATTCGCAAGGCTGGGCTGAAACTGGGCGTGTCCACCCATGACGATGACGAGCTCGAGCGGGTATTGGGCATACACCCGGATTATGTGGCACTCGGACCGGTCTATCCGACGATCCTGAAAAAGATGAAATGGGAACAGCAGGGTCTGCCCCGTGTCACCGAGTGGAAAGCCCGCGTGGGCGATACTCCTCTGGTGGGCATCGGCGGGATGAGCGTCGAGCGCGCGCCGGGCGTGCTCGAAGCAGGGGCGGACATCATCTCGGCCGTGACCGATATTACCCTGAACCCAGATCCCGAAGCCCGCGTGCGTCAATGGATTGAGGTCACGAGATGAGCCGATACGCGCGTCAAACCCTGCTGCCCGAGGTTGGAGCCCAAGGTCAGGCGCGTCTGGCCGCGTCCCGCGTGCTGGTGGTCGGTGCGGGCGGATTGGCCGCGCCGATTCTGCCGATGCTGACCGGGGCCGGGGTCGGGCAGATCACAATTGTCGACGGTGACACGATTGACCTGACCAACCTGCATCGCCAGACCTTGTTTGCCGAGGTGGATTGCGGTCGGTCCAAGGCCGACGTTGCTGCCGAACGCTGCCGGAAGCTGAATGGTGAAGTCGACATATCCAGTCGGAAACAGGCTCTAACAAGCGAATATGCGAGCACGTTGGTGGCCCAGGCCGATCTGGTTCTTGACTGTGCCGACAGCTACGCCGCCAGCTTCATCCTGTCGGATACCTGTCTGGCGCAGGGCAAGCCTCTGATCAGCGCCTCGGTGCTGGGGTTGACGGGATATGTGGGTGGTTTCTGTGGTGGAGCACCATCCCTGCGGGCCTTGTTTCCGGATGCACCGGACAGTGGGGCCAGTTGCGCCAGCGCAGGTGTTCTGGGGCCCGTCGTCAACGTGATGGGCGCGATGCAGGCGCAGATGGCGCTGAACCTGATCCTGGGGCTGCAGCCATCGCCTCTGGGCCAGATGATCCAATATGATGGGCGCACCCTGCGCAGCACGGGATTCCGATTTGACGATGCGCCCGAGCCAAACCGATGCTACCGCTTCCTCTCGGCCAACCAACTGACCGCAGAGGACCAGATTGTCGACCTGCGGGGCGTGGACGAGTCGCCAACACCAGCACACCCAAACGCAAAGCGTATTTCTCCGGAAAACCTGCATGAAATAGAGCCTGACAAAGGGAAACGCCTGGCGCTGTGTTGCGCCACCGGCCTGCGCGCCTGGCGGGCGGCTGAACATATACAACCGGATTGGCCGGGCGAGATCGTCCTCGTCGCGGCCTCAACCTCGTGAACAAAAAGGAACCGCGAGACATGAAGAAACTGATCGCTGCAATCGCCCTGCTGGCCGCCGCGCCTGCCTGGGCCGAGGACAAAATGACCGTGCTGCTGGATTGGTTTGTCAATCCAGATCACGGCCCGATCATCGTGGCGCAGGAAAATGGCTATTTCGCCGAGCAGGGGCTTGAGGTCGAAATCGTCCCGCCCGCCGATCCGTCGGCACCGCCGCGTTTGGTCGCCGCCGGTCAGGCGGATTTGGCGGTCTCTTACCAGCCGCAACTGCATCTTCAGATCCACGAAGGCCTGCCCCTGAAACGCGTCGGCACGCTGGTGGCGACTCCGCTGAACTGTCTGCTGGTGTTGGAAGACGGCCCCATCAAATCGCTGGCCGACCTCAAGGGCAAAAAAATCGGCTTCTCGGTCGCTGGTGTCGAAGAGGCCATTTTGTCGGCGATGCTGGGCGTTCATGACGTGGCGCTGGACGATATCGAGATGATCAACGTCAACTTCTCGCTGTCGCCTTCGCTGATGACCGGCCAGGTTGACGCGGTGATCGGCGCGTTCCGCAATTTCGAGCTGAACCAGATGGATATCGAAGGCGTCCCCGGCCGCTGCTTCTATATCGAGGAGGAAGGTGTGCCGCCTTATGACGAGCTGATCTATGTCGCCAATCCCGAAACCATGGATGCCGACAAGATCGCGCGCTTTCTGGCGGCGACCGAGAAAGCCACCCA
>JAUHYC010000072.1 GCA_030426685.1 Alphaproteobacteria bacterium | reverse complement strand
GAAAAAACCAAAACCGCAGGTGGCGGTGTCGGGCGCGCCCTGGCCTATACCCGGCGCGAAGCGGTCGAAGTTGCGCGCGACCCGGTGCGTCTGGCATTTGCGTTTCTTGGGTCCGCCATTCTTATGCTGGTATTTTGCTTTGGCATTACGCTCGACATTGATGAGCTTGATTTTGCGGTATTGGACCTTTCTCAAGGACCAGAGAGCCGGGCCTATGCGGCCGAGTTCGCCGGATCGCCTTATTTCAAACCCACGCAACCGTTGGATAGTGCTGCCGAAGGGTACAGCCGACTGCAGGCCGGAGATATTTCGCTGGTTGTTGAATTACCGCCAGACTTTGGCCGTAAAATGCGAACCGGTGAGCCGACCGAAGTGCTCGCCACCGTGGATGGCGCCATCCCGTTCAAGGGCGAAACCGTTGAAGGTTATGTCGCAGGTCTGCACCAGACGTTCCTCAACGTGCTGGCGCGCGACAACGGAGAACAACAGACCGAAATTGCACGGATAGAACCCCGGTTCCGTTACAACCAAAGTTTTGAAAGCATTGCCGCAATGGCCCCGGCCATGCCCGCGATCCTGCTGATCATGCTGCCGGCGGTTTTGATGGCGGTCAGTGTCGCGCGCGAGCGCGAGTTGGGATCTGTTGTCAATTTCTATGTGACGCCGACACGGAGTCTTGAATTCCTGATCGGCAAACAGATTCCGTACATCGTAATCGCCTATGCAAATTTTCTGTTGTTGTCCGGGATGACAATTTTTGTCTTTGGCGTCCCGCTCAAAGGGGATCCCATCCCATTGGCGGTTGGCGGTTTTTTGTATGTCTGGGCGACAACATCTTATGGGATGCTGATTGCCACCATGACATCCAGTCAGGTGGCGGCGACCTTTGCAACAGCCATTGCCTCGGTCGTGCCAACCATCCAGTTCTCGGGCTTGTTGCAACCGGTCTCGACCCTGGAGCGCGGCGCGCAGGTGATCGGCTCGCTCTGGCCGTCCTCCTACTTTTTGCACTTGAACGTCGGCGCGTTCACGAAGGGTTTGGGTTGGGAGGCCCTTGCCCCGGACATCCTGGCGCTTGCCTGTTTCGGACCGGCGCTGACACTGATCGCCGCCTTATGCCTTCGCGCGCAGGAGAAGTGAATGCAGCGCCTTTCCTGCATATTCTGGCTTGGCTTGAAAGAGATGATGAGCCTGCGCCGCGACTGGGTGATGATGGCGTTGCTGGTCTGGTCATTCACTTTGGCTCCGATCATGGAGGCAACCGGCGTGGCAAGCTCGGTCAACAACGCCTCGATCGCGTTTGCGGATGAGGACAACTCTCCACTGTCGCGCGCGCTGGCCACCGCGTTCTTCCCGCCGGAGTTCCAGCCGGTTGTGCAGATCGAGCCCGGAAGTGGTCCTGCGCATATGGATGCGGGGCGGTTTATCTTTGTTGTGGCGGTGCCGCCCGGGTTCGAGAAGGACTTGCGTGCAAGGCGCGGGCCGGAAATTCAGGTTCTGATCGACGCCACGGCCATGGAGCAGGCTGGCATCGGTGCCAGCTATATCACCAACATCCTGAACGCCGAAATCCGCAATTTTGCAATCGGGGTCGAGCTTGTCGATCCGCCTCCGGTCAATGTCATTCTGCGAAGCGCCTTCAACCCGAACAGGGATACCGTACGTTTTGCCGGGATTGTCGCGCTGATCGGTCAGATCATGTGGCTCACGACTATTCTGACCGGCGCGGCAATGATCCGCGAGAGAGAGCACGGGACAATCGAGCATTTGCTGGCCATGCCGCTTGCCCCGTTCGACATCGCGATGGCCAAAATATGGGCGAATGCAGCAGTTGTTCTGGTTGCTGCCGGGCTTTCGCTGACATTTGTCATGCAGGGTACGCTGGGAATTACCATCGCAGGCTCAAAGCTGTTGTTTCTGGCGGGCACTGCCCTGTTTCTGTTTACGGCGACTGCGTTGGGGGTCTTTCTGGCAACCATTGCACGTTCGATGGCTCAATTTGCGCTTATGGTGATGCTGATAGTGCTGCCCATGCTGATGCTTTCGGGAGGAGAAACACCAATCGAAGGTCAGCCGGCCTGGTTGCAAGCCGGCACACTGTTTCTGCCATCGCGCCACTATATGTCCGCCAGCCAGGCGATCGTTTTCAAGGGGGCTGGGATCGAGACGGTCTGGCCGGAATTTGTTTGGATGGCTTCGCTGGGCATCGCCCTGTTGATGACAAGTCTGATGCTGTTTCGGCGATCGGTTGCGCAGATGAGCTAATGTGAACGCGAGGCGTATTCAGGGATTAGCCCACGGGTCAACCTGGGGCCGAAACCGCTGAAATTGCAACGCGATGCGGATGTATCGCGAGACAACAGGTGGCAAGGAGGAGGCCCTCGCATATGGTCTGGAGTTTTCTTTCTGCTCTCGGAGGTATCGGGCTTTTCCTCGTCGGCATGCTGATGCTGACAGAAGGCCTCCGGGCATTGGCTGGGCGGGGGTTGCGCAACATATTGGCTCGGTTCACGTCAACACCCCTGTCTGGTGCCATCACAGGAGCGTTGACTACAGCGGCCATTCAGTCTTCCAGCGCGACGACGGTAACGGCTGTTGGGTTTGTGGCGTCCGGCCTTCTGACCTTTCCACAGGCTCTGGGAATTGTATTTGGCGCCAATATCGGAACAACCTTGACAGGATGGCTTATCGCGCTGCTGGGTTTCAAACTCGATCTGGGGCAGGTTCTGCTGCCGGTTGTCTTTGTTGGTGCCCTGTTGAAACTGTCGGGGCGAAAACGGATCTCCTTTCTCGGGCAGGCGCTTGCGGGGTTCAGCCTCATATTCATCGGCGTTGAGCAGATGAAAATCGGGCTTGAGGCATTCGAAGGGATTATTACGCCAACCGATTTCCCCTCCGATACGGTCATAGGAAAACTCAAACTGGTCGCCATCGGCGTCCTGATTACTCTGGTGACTCAGTCGTCAAGCGCTGGCGTGGCGACCGCCCTTGCCGCTTTGAGTGCTGGCGCATTGAGTTTTCCGCAGGCGGCAGCGCTGGTCATAGGTATGGATGTCGGAACGACATTCACTGCGGTTCTGGCAACACTGGGCGGTGGTGTTATGGCACGGCGCACCGGCGTTGCGCATGTGATCTATAACTTGATGACCGGTGTGATGGCCTTTTTCCTTCTGGGCCCTTTCACCGCGGTTGCAGGATTCTGGATACAAGACGGATCGCCCCTCACCGCACTTGTTGCGTTCCACAGTCTTTTCAATCTGCTGGGGGTGATATTGATCCTGCCCTTTACCCGTCCGTTTGCACGGCTCATAGAGGTCCTCGTTCCTGATCGCGGTGCAGCTCTGACGCGCTCACTGGATGAGCTTGTTCTGAGTGACCCAGTCGCCGCAACCGAAGCCGCAAAAATTGCCACTTTTGCCATTTCGACAGCCACGGTGCAGCATCTTCGGGCCGTTCTGGGCGCACCGAACGGTTCGGCGCTGATCCTTGGACGACAGAGCATGGAAATCGCGGTGTCGGAAACGCGCTCATATCTGGAGAGGATCGAAATTGCGGACAAGACGAGCCCGCAAATGGCTGAAATCCAAAGCATGTTTCACGCGCTGGATCATTTAGGCCGCCTGCTCTACCGGTGCACACAGTCCGAACGAATAACCGAGCTTGCAAGGGATCATCGATTGAAGCGTCTGACAAAGTTGCTGCTCCTGGCAACCCGGCACTACGATGACCCGCCTGATCTAAAGGACTGTGAGCGATTGCTTGATCGTGTCCGAACCATGCTGCAGCACCAGCGCATCGTGCAAAGAGACCGATTGATAGCTGCCGCCGCTGATGGGACTCTGTCCGGCGAGGCCGTCTGGATCAGACTTGACGCACTGCGTTGGCTGCACCGTGTGTCCTATCATCTCTGGCGCATCAGAAAGCATCTCAATGCGCTCAACCCGGAACCAAACGTGCCTCTGAAGCAAGCCTGATCGACGCTTTGGAGTGGTGCATGATACGTGACAACTCACCCTATCCGAGCGGCAACCGAAAATTTGACTCGGGTTCGCTTCGGACAATCCTGTTTTGACGGTTTTGGCCACGGATGGTTATGGACTGTTTGATTGGAAAAAGCGCAATACGAACTTGATCTCGGTTAATGTGAATATGGCACGGATCGTGGTAAAATTAACCTGCCGTCATCTTTTCAGGGAGAGTCGACTATGCCCACCAAGACAACCAAACCTGAGACGAACGAAGCTGTTACCGGCGTATTGAAGTCCATGCAGGATATGATGTCCGTAACCCCTGTCATTGCACCGCAGGTCGAGCAATTCTGGAACGCGCAGGACCGTCTGCTAAGCGAAGCCGAGGAGTATTCCCGCCAGTGGTTTCAGCGACGCCACGAAGCGGCACGCACTGCGCTCGAAGCGGCACGGGAAACAACGCAAGACGACAGAATAGATTCGACCAAAGCGATGCAGGCCATGGCGGAATGGCAGCGCCACTCTGTCGAGCGAATGGTCGACGATGCGCGCGAATGGTTCGAAATGGTTTCTCGTTGCGCAAAATACGTGAGCGAAACAGAAGCTGACGCCATTGGGGAAAGCATGGAGGCCGCCTCGAAGGTCGCGGGTAGGTCCAAGAACTAGAGACGCCCGTACCGGAGGCGCGCAACCTGTGGCCGACAAGTTCTGCGGCATTTGCGCCATTGATGATCGTAGGCCCGGGGGGCTTTAGCTTTGGTGAATGTAACGGCCCGGTGCGTCCGGCAGCTTATCCTTCTCGCTTCGTTTTCCACCCATGGGCGGCGGCTTGGTTTCACCGCTGGACTGATCTATCAACCAGTCCGCCATGGCAGGCCACCAGGACCCTTGCTGCAACTTGCTGGTTTCAAGCCACTCGTCAGGCGCGGTGTATAACGCGTCAGCCTCTCTGTGACCCAGCCGATAATGGCGACGCTTGTGCCCGGGTTCGCTCAGGATACCGCCGTTATGGCCGCCATTGGTTAGCACGAAGGTCAGGTCTCCGTCGGTAAACAGTCTGATTTTGTAGACCGATCGCCACGGGGCAATGTGATCGGATTCAGTTGCCACCACGAACATGGGGACGCGGATGTCTTTTAGCGCAACAACACGGCCCTCGACGGCAAATCGCCCAGCGCTCAGCCGGTTTTCAAGAAACAGACCGCGCAGGTACTCCGAATGCATCCGCGCAGGCATACGTGTTGTATCGTTGTTCCAGACCGTCAGATCCGTTGGCAGGTCATCTTCACCCAGGAAATAGCGTCGGACCGCCCGGGCATAGATCAGGTCTTCGGCGCGGATTGTTGTGAAGGTCCGCGTCATCTGAGGTCGGTCCAGATAGCCTTGCAGCCACATCAGGTCCTCGACAAAGGCGACCTGACTGTCATCGATAAATAGCAAAAGCTCGCCGGCTTCTGCAAAGTCCACCTGAGCTGCCATCAGAGTGACGCTGGCAAGCCGGTCGTCGCCATCGCGCTGCATCACTGCGGCCGCAATCGCCAGAAGCGTACCGCCAAGGCAATATCCGTTGGCGTGGATTTTCTGACCGGGTACAATTTTTTCGACGGCATCGATCGCAGCCATAACGCCGTTCAGGCGATAATCCTCCAGGCTGAGATCGGCCTGATCCGCCGTGGGATTGACCCAGGATATCATGAACACGGTAAAACCCCGGTCAACCAGATAGCGCACCATGGAGTTTTCCGGAGACAGGTCGAGCACATAGTATTTCATGATCCAGGCGGGCACAAAAAGGATCGGTTCGGCCTGCACGCTCTTGGTGCTCGGTGAATATTGAATCAGTTCGAACAACGCGTTGCGAAACACCACCTTGCCGGGGGTCGCGGCAAGATCTTGACCGATCTCATAGCCCTGGGGGGCAGGTTCGTGCTCTTGCGTTAAGGTATGGGTAACGTCTTCCAGGAAATGCGCGCTACCCTCTATCAGATTGCGACCGCCAGTCTGAAAAGTGCGGTTGATGATTTCCGGATTTGACCATGGGAAATTTGAGGGAGAGACAAGATCAAGGGCCTGGCGGACCTGAAACTGAGCCCGTTCTGCGTCGCGCGGGGCGATGCCGGGCATCTCTTCCGTTGCAGCCTGCCACCAGTCCTGAGTACTCAGAAACGCCTGCTGCCACAGCGAAAACGGAAACTTCTGCCAGCCGGGGGCGCTGAAGCGGTGGTCCTGAGCACGCGTTTGAAAAGGAGGAGTGGCCTTGTTCCCAGCCGCCATCTCGCTGGCATAGACCCAAAGGTTTGCAACATCGCGTGCTGCGCGCTCCGCCAGTTCGAGCTGGCGGCCGGGCGAACGGCTGAGATGTAACGCCCAATCCATCCAGGTGGCTATGATCGAATGCGGAGAAACCCCCGCCGTCGCCCGGGCCAACGCAGAGCGTGTCGCGCGGTCAAGTTTTTCATAAGGGTGCCCAAGTTCACCCGGTCGGGATTCCGTAGCTTCGACCTTATCTCGGGCAGTCAGATTGTCTGGAAGCAATTCAGTCATCTGGTCTCTCCGTTCCGGGAGCGTGCAGTCTGCTTTTCGTGCTTTAACGGGTACGGCAATAGGAACTGGTGCCAAGGCGGTCGGTATATCAAACTCTGTGCGCCTGACCCCTACCCTGTTCTATTCATGAGAAGTTGTCGTTGGTGTTCTCAGCTTACCTTACTTGTTTCGGGAAACTAAGGCTGTGTATGCGGGTTCAGCGACCCTTCGGTTGCGGTTGACGTGTTGGTTGCCCATGCGCAGAGCTCGTATTCTGAAAAGGCTGAACCGGTTCCAAGAGCTGTGTTCCTATTTCGGCCACATGAAAAACTCTTCGAGTGCAATCTTGCCATCTTCGACCGAGTAAATCGCGATCTCACTGAGGACCATCCGCTGACCCGTGTCTTTCTGAGCTACCTCCGCCCGAAAGCGCACTGCAAAGCGATTAGGGGGATGAACATACGGGCCATCCGCTTCAAGTTCGAGGATGTCGTGATTTAACAACCAATCCTCTCGTTTCGCCTTGATTGCCTCCCTACCCTTGGTGATCCGAAAATCCCGAACCGGAGGTACAACCGCCTCTATCGACTGCGCGTTTTCGAGGTACAACTCGTCAACACTTGCGATGCCCCTGCGATCACGCATCGCCTGAACGAACACTCGGCCAATTTCGACCAGATCTTCCATAAGACTCTCCTGATTTAGAGAGAATTGTACCACTGCTGCCCAATTCCGATCTTGACCAAGATCAATGAATGCATAGCCCGACAGGAACACAGCGGAACGCGCAACTTCATGGTCGAGACATCGCTCAACTCAGCGCATTCAAGTCTTCTGGCCCGGTTTCTTCGATCGAGCCAGAGGTCTGAATCCATGTCCACTCAACGGACCCCAATTTCCGTTTTAGCTGCATGTCCAGAATTTTGGGGTGGCGTCAGACGCCGATCTGTTGCGTGTTTCAGTGCGCCTCTTAAGTTTGTCAAGCGGGGCATTAAGCCAAACGCCAGCACCTATGAGAGTACCCTAGGCTAAAACCTGTATTTGTTAGGTACGGGCAGAATACACTCCGCCGTCAACACGGCGTTCTAATTGATCGCCTGCAGCACTCAGGCACGCCGCGAGCCTCGGACTATGAACGAAGACTTCTGACCTGATATCGCTAATCAAATTGCAAGGACGATCTGACCCATATCAAATACCGACGAATGAGGGTCGCATAGACATGGATTTGGCGAACACATCTCAATTGTGATGGTGGCACAACGGCGGGATCAGTGCCTGATGACCAAACGAAGAGACTAAGCTTCTGAGACGTTGCCCAAGGCAAGATCCACGGGTGCCAACCGACATTTCGGTTCAATAACCACCGAAACAAGACTTGCCTGAAACGGAGTGTGACATGCCGGAAGACGCAGTATTAACACCTGAGGCGCCGCAAGCCCTTCCGTACACGCAAAACAGTGCTGATGTGCTGGCTTCCCTTCACACAACCGCAGACGGGCTCACCTCGGACCAGGCTGCGCGCCGACTGGCAAAATTTGGTCGCAACGAGCCGCCTGCTGTCAGCCGGAAAAACGTGGTCCTTCGGTTTCTGGCGCATTTCAACAATGTCCTGATCTATGTGCTCATTGGGTCAGCCACTGTAACGTTTATCCTTGGCCATTTGGTGGATACCACCGTCATCCTTGCCGTTGTGCTGGCCAATGCCTGCATCGGATTTGTGCAGGAGGGGCGCGCCGAAAAGGCTATGGAAGCAATCCACAAGATGCTGGTCCCAAAGGCTGCGGTACTGCGCGATGGTCGTCGGATCTCCATCGGTAGCGCCGAAGTTGTGCCAGGTGATATCGTTCTGCTTGAAGCCGGCGACAAGCCGCCTGCCGACATGCGTCTGATTGAGGCGCACCACATGCGAGCGCAAGAAGCAATCCTGACGGGCGAGTCCGTTGCGGTCAGGAAAACGGATGAGCCCTCACCCGCTGACGCACCAATCGGGGATCGACGAGGCATGGTGTTTGGCGGCACGCTGATCACTGCCGGTCAAGGCCGCGGTGTGGTCACCGCAACAGGGTCACAGACCGAGATTGGCCGCATCAGTCGAATGCTCTCGGACGTTGAGACACTGACGACACCTCTGGTCCATCACATGGATGCCTTTGCGCGCTGGCTGACGTTCTTGATACTTGCCGTGGCGGCGGTTCTCTTGGCCTTTGGCTATTTCATCGCCGAGTACAGCTTTATCGATTTGTTTATGGCCGTTATTGGGCTTTCGGTTGCGGCAATTCCCGAAGGGCTCCCGGCTGTGCTGACCATCACCTTGGCCATCGGTGTGCAATCCATGGCGCGTCGCAATGCAATCGTGCGGCACCTTCCGGCGATTGAAACGATTGGTTCGGTTTCGGTCATTTGTACGGACAAGACCGGCACGCTCACGCGAAACGAAATGGTCGTCACCGAGGTTGCGGCCGGGGGGGGTCGCTATCATGTTGAGGGTGACGGTTATGATCCTGTCGGTGCGGTTGTCGGCGACGGCACAGAACCATCGAAGGCTCCAACGGCAACCCTGCAGAGTCTGGCTACGGTTGCGTTGCGCTGCAATGACGCCACGCTGGAACAACAATCAGGTGCCTGGGTTGTCAACGGCGACCCAATGGAAGGTGCCCTCTTGTCGTTTGCGGCAAAGGTTCTAGGCCCATTGACTGAGGCGCAAAAGAATTGGGGCCGTCTGGAAGTTCTGCCCTTTGACGCACAGCGGCGCCTCATGGCGACACTGGACGAAAACGAGACTGGTTCGCGAATAATATGTGTCAAAGGCGCACCTGAAACGCTCCTGCCAATTTGTAACAAACAGTCTGAGGCCGATGGTAGCGTCATACCGATTGACCCTGATGCGTGGCACTCGATCGAAGACAGCATTGCTTCAGCGGGATGCCGGGTGTTGGCATTCGCCTATCGTCCAGCCCATGCTGGTGAAACATCACTGATGGCGCAGGACATGCCGGATGGCCTTGTTTTCCTTGGCCTTGTCGGCCTCATGGATCCACCACGAAAAGAGGCGACGCTGGCAATCACCGACTGCCAGAACGCAGGTATCACGGTAAAAATGATCACGGGGGATCACGCCGGTACCGCCACGGCAATTGGTCAGGATATCGGACTGACCCACACAGAAAAGGTTCTGACCGGAACCCAGATCGACCGGATGGATGACACCGCCTTGACCGCTGCCGTTTTGCAAACCGATATCTTCGCGCGCACCAACCCCGAGCACAAGCTACGGCTGGTTCACGCGCTGCAGGCCCATGGTCTAACCGTGGCCATGACCGGCGATGGCGTAAACGACGCACCGGCACTAAAACGTGCCGATGTTGGAATTGCCATGGGCCAAAAAGGGTCCGAAGCAGCCAAAGAAGCCGCCGACATCGTGCTTGCCGACGATAACTTCGCAACAATTGCGGCGGCGGTGCGCGAAGGGCGCACGGTGTTTGACAATATCAAAAAGGTGATCAGCTGGCTTTTACCAACAAGTGGGGGCGAAGCTCTGGTCGTCATCGTTGCGCTTCTGTTGGGCTTGACGCTACCGGTGTCGCCGATTCAGATACTCTGGATCAATCTCATAACGGCCATCACTCTTGGCATTGCGCTCGCCTTTGAACCGACGGAAGAGAGCACAATGCTTCGGCCGCCCCGACCACGGAATGCTCCGATCCTGGGGGGTGAGTTGGTCTGGCATATCGTGCTTGTCTCAGGCCTTTTTTTGGCCGGTGTCTTCGCCATATTCACCTATGCCACAAAGCAGGGCTACTCATTGGAACTGGCGCAGACGCTGGCACTGAACACTTTAGTCGTGATGGAGATTTTCCATCTGTTCTTTGTGCGCAACATTTATGGCACGTCACTTACCTGGAGGGCGATCCGGGGAACTCCAACCGTGTGGATCTGCGTGATTTCTGTCTCGGCGGCTCAACTTGCCGCCACATATGTGCCGTGGTTTCAAAACCTTCTTGGCACAGCCAGCGTCAACTTCACCGATGGCCTCTTCATAATCGGTTTGGGCATTGCATTGTTTGTTCTGCTTGAGCTGGAGAAACAACTTGCCCTCACCCTTGGTGCGCGGCATGTCACGACACACTAGAATGGCTCACGATGATGAGCACTGCCATTGTGTTGGCAAAAGATGTTCGCAGATTGTCCGGCGCAGCTTGGGCCCTCGGGTGATTGGAAAATGCGGTCCAGGTCCGAAGGCATCAATACGTTGCGGCGGGATTTGATCGCTCCGACGCCTCAAGCTTCAATGGCGTGGATGATTGCGGGGTATGACGCGAAAGGCTTGTGTCTCTCTACCCGCGAGCAATGAGAACTTCGCGTGCTGGGAGTGGCCCTCTCCCGCACATGGGTCGGAAAGGCAGAGTACAATGAAAGATCAACGTGGCCAGTGGATTGAGCGGTTCGAGGGGCTCAAGCAGCTTCCGGATCAACTGCGTGAGGTGTTGGTTAAGGGCAGCAAAGTCGTGACCGTGCCCGCCGGAACGCAGGTATTCGAACCGGGTCAATCCGCCGACAATCTGTTGTTGCTGCTCGAGGGAACAGTGCGGGTACAGCAAAAGTCCGAGACCGGGCGCGAAGTGTTTCTGTATCGCGTGCATGCCGGGGAAAGCTGCGTGCTTACGACCGCCTGTATGTTGGCATTCGAGGATTATTCTGCAGACGGTATCGCCGAAACCGATGTCACGGCGGTTGCGATTCCAAGGGCAACGTTCGACGACCTTGCAGCACGCTCTTCGGTGTTTCGGGAGTTTATCTTCAAAGCCTATTCGCGACGGATCACCGATCTGTTCATGCTGATCGACGACATCGTGTTTCAGCGCATGGATGTTCGGTTGGCCGCGCGGTTGCTGGAATTGGCCGGTGACGGGGATGTGGTTCAAGCCACCCATCAGGTGTTGGGCAACGAATTGGGCACCGCGCGTGAAGTCATCTCACGTACGCTGGCAGAGTTTCAACGACGGGGCTGGGTCGAACAATCCCGTGGAGAGTTACGTCTTGTCGGCCGCAGCGGTTTGGAGCGTCTGGCACGATCTGCCGGAGAACGGTGACGAAGTCACCAAGGCTGAGGCCCCCTCTGTGGCAAAAAGGTGCGCAACCTGATCGCAGAGGACGAAGAAATGAAACTAAACATGGGAAAAGCTGATCGCGGCATTCGTATCGTTGCGGCGATTGTTCTGCTGGTTCTGGCCTTCAGCACTGAATTTGCCGAAGCAGGCATTCTGCATTGGCTGTTCATTGCTGTGGCCGCCATCTTCGCAATTACCTCGATTGTGGGCAATTGCCCGCTCTACGCCATTTTCGGCATCAGGACTTGCCGAGTATGAACGCAGTGGAAACCACATTCACCCCTTGGATGTCGCTTGGCGGTGGCGTTCTGATCGGAATCTCCGCAGTTCTGTTGATGGGATTTCTGGGCCGCGTGATGGGCGCCACGGGAATCATTTCGGGCCTTTTGCCTCCAAAAAACGCAAGCGATGCCAGCTGGCGGTTGGCACTGCTGGCAGGCATGATTTCGGGACCTCTTGCGGTTCAGGCCGCAACCGGTGCGATGCCAGTCATAACTGTGCCGGTCTCCCTCCCCATGCTTGTGCTGGGGGGATTTATTGTCGGGCTGGGTGTCACATTCGGATCGGGTTGTACGTCGGGGCACGGCGTCTGTGGCATGGCACGTCTTTCGCTGCGGTCCATCGTGGCGACCGTAACGTTCATGCTCGCCACAGGCGTCA
>JAUHYC010000071.1 GCA_030426685.1 Alphaproteobacteria bacterium | reverse complement strand
CCAGGCCCTCAGAGCCTGCGACAATATCCGGTGTCGCCCAACCCCGGAGGCAGCAAATTGCCAGAGCTTATAGAGCGTCACCGCAAGGGTCAGAACCGACATCACGATCAGGATAGCCACGACCGGCCCACCCAGAGCCACGATCTCGCGCAGTGCATCAAATGCGTTCATCCCAAAAGCTCCACATCAAGACGGCTGGTAAGTTCAAGTTCAGTCGCACAGATATTGCTTTCTGAGCCGTCGACAACACAGCTGTTCGCCCCGTTGATCAGGACCCGCCCGATGGTGTCGCAGCTCAGATCGGTCAGGCCGAACTGGCGCACTCTTGGCCGGTCTGCCGGTAAATCGCGAAAGTCAAAAAGCGACAGTGTCACCACACCGCCAGCCTTGTCGAATATCACGGTTTCGAAGGCTGCCTTTTCGATCTTACTCCCGGTGTTGTTCTGAACCAGAAAGGTCAATCGGCAGGCTCCGTTTGCGTCCTGGACAGAATTGAGCTCGAGCGCCAGGCCCGATGGGGTATCGGCCGTGGTTTGCGCATGGGCTGAGAACGAAGACGCACAGGCAAACATTGCAGCCAGAGCGAAGCGAAAAAATGGCATGGAGGGCTCCCAATTGCTCAGCGCTGAGATATTGGCCCTTCACGCACTGGTAAGGGCTCTGTCCGTCATATCCAATCCTGTAATGACGCGAAAGAGCCGTAGGCGGGATTGTGTTCAGACCGAATGTCTGGATACCGGTCTGATTGGGTTATGCCGGCACTTTCATATTGACCCATCGGCCGATCTCAGGCAGTTCAACCCTGATGGTTCCCGAAGGAGCGCCCAAGGGATGAAAAGGGAATACGGTGAGGTCTGCCGGTGGCAACCAAATCCGTAACTGCCCCCGCAACTGTAAGCGGTGAGCGACGCCAAACAGCCACTGGCCCCAAGGGCCGGGAAGGATGGCCGAGCCCGGACCCGCAAGTCAGGAGACCTGCCATCATAGGTTCAACCAACCCGGGACGGGGCGTCCTGGAAGGAGGCTTTGATGGCGCGACCTTCGCGTGAAGACATGATCGGTACCTTCCCGCTTAACCTGTGCGGCAGCGGAGAGGCCTATGTCAGACGCTCCTGATCATTTCGTCTTGATCTGCGCCACCTGCAACGGCACTCAACCCGTTGAGGCCATGCGCGACATGCTTCCCAAGGGAATCGCAATCCGCACTGTCGATTGCATGGCCGGCTGTGACCATCCCACAACCGTGGGTTTTCAAGCCATCGGCAAGGCGCAATATCTGTTTGGCAATATTCAAACCTCGGATGAGATTGCCGCCCTGGTGGAGTTTGCGCACCAGTATCAAAACAGCTGGGATGGCTGGACCAACGCCAGTGACAGGCCCGGCCCGCTTTATACCAAGACCCTGTCGCGTCTACCTCGAATCCATCAGGTAGGGCCGGTATGACTGCGCAACCCTTTCTGGTGGCCGAAGACCTGGAATACTCTGCGTTGAACGGCGAAGTTCTGCTGCAGGGGGTTTCCTTTGCGTTGGACGAGGGCACGATTTTGGCCATTGCCGGGCCGAACGGGGCGGGCAAAACCACGCTGCTGAACCTGCTTTGCGGGGCCGAGGGGTTGGCGCTTGGGGATGTTCGAATCAAAGGGCGCAGCCTTAAGTCTCTTTCAGCCAAAGAGCGTGCACAGATGATCGCTGTGGTCAGTCAGCAAGAATTGCCAGATGGGCGACTGCCGTTGCAGGACTATGTCGCCCTGGGTCAGATTCCGATCCGCGTGGACCGATCAGCGGATGACCACATGCGCGAGCTGAATCGCATCCTGGACCTGACAGGTCTGGCGGCGTTGACGGAAAAGCGGATGGCCCAATTGTCTGGTGGTGAGCGTCAACGCGCCCATATCGCGCGGGCGCTGGCACAAAGCCCTTCGCTGCTGTTTCTGGACGAGCCGACCAACCATCTGGACCCTGACGCCAAGGGGCGAATGCTGTCTCTGGTCGCTGAGCTGGGCATTACAGTGGTGATGATCGTGCACGATCTGGTCATGATCCCCGAATTCGCCACCCATGTGGCGCTGATGAAATCCACGCGTCTGACCGGTTTTGGCCCGGTCGACGAAGTGCTGACGCCCGAACGCGTCCGAGAAACTTTTGGCGTCGAATATCTGTGCTTTCACCACGAAGGCCGCATGATCCCGGCGCTGGACATCCGAAAAACCAAAGTCTCAACCTGAAGGAACCTTCCTCAATGAAACACGTCTGGTCTGTGGCACTGGCCACTGCCATCGCAAGCGGCGCTTCCGCTCACGAAGTCACCGTCGACAATTGCGGCACGCCGCTGGTGTTCGAAACCCAGCCTGAGCGGCTGGTCGTGCATGACATGAACATGACCGACATGGCCTTTGCACTTGGCCTGCAGGACAAAATCGTTGGGCTGACCGGCATCACCGGTTGGTACAAGACCAGCCCGGAATTCGACACGCTGCGCGGTGACATCCCCGAGCTCGCGCCGAAATATCCCACGGTCGAAAATCTTGTCGCTGTCGAACCTGACCTGTTCTTTGCGGGCTGGTACTACGGGATGAAGCCGGGTGGAGAGGTGACCCCGGACACGCTGGAACCCTTCGGGATCAAGACCATGGTCCTGTCTGAGAGCTGCATCCATCTGGACAAGGATCGCCCCGAGGCCAGCATGGACCTGCTCTTTGACGACATATTGCGCCTGGGCAAGGTCATGCATGCTGAGGAAAAGGCCGAGGAACTGGTGTCGGGCTGGAAAGATCAGCTGTCGGCGATCGAAACACAGACCGGCAATCTTGCTAAACCCCGTGTGTTCCTGCTGGACGGTCCGGCGGATGCCCCATTTACCGCTGGCAAGTTTGCCATTCCCGATGCGATGATCGCAGCTGCGGGTGGCGAGAACGTCACACATGACATGGACACTAGCTGGGGCCGTACCTCGTGGGAGGCGGTCGCTGCCGCCAACCCGGAATTCCTGGTGTTGCTGGACTACCAGACCGGCAACGGCGCGGCAGATACGTTCAGGTTCCTGCAGGAACACCCGGTCATGTCGCAGACGGATGCGGTCAAGAACGAGCGCTGGATCGGTCTGCGGTATGAAGAACTTACTCCGGGACCGGCAAATATCGAAGCGATCTCGAAAATGGCGGATGCCATGCACCCGGGCCTCGACTGATATGGGCCAACTGGGTCTGACACTTTTGCTGGGGGCGGTCGTTCTGGCCGCCCTTTTGCTGATTTCGACTATCTATGGCACCACCTCGATTCCCATCGCGGACACGATTGAAGCTGTGTTGCTGGGGTTTGGGCTGGTCGAGGGCGAAATATCGCCCCTGTATCGGATCGTTTTTGACCTGCGATTGCCACGCGCCTTGTTTGCTGCGGTGATCGGAGCGGGCCTTGGCATCGTCGGTGTTGTCCTACAGACCACAACCCGCAATGACCTGGCCGATCCGTTTCTGTTCGGTTTGTCCTCAGGCGCCGCCGCAGGCGCCGTGTTCGTCATCACCGTAACCGGAGACGTTCTGGGATTCTGGACCCTGCCGCTGGCTGCGTTCTGCGGCGGTCTGGTCGCTTCGGGCATCGTTTTGGCCCTCGTTCATGGGTTGCGGACCAGCGCGCCCGAGAAATTGATCCTTGCCGGGCTTGCGGTGTCATTTCTATTCTCCGCCATCACAAACTACCTGATCTTTGCGGGCGACAGCCGTGCCGCGCATTCGGTCATCTTCTGGATGCTGGGTGGATTGGGTCTGGCCCGGTGGGAGACGTTCCCGCTGGTTTGCGCCGGGCTTTTTCTGATCTTCAGTTACTCGCTGTATCGCAGCCGCTGGCTGGATGCCCTGTTAACCGGAGACCTCACGGCCGCAACGCTGGGCGTGCCCGTAAAAGGGCTACGGTTTAGCATGTTCTTCACGGCAGCGCTTGCGACGGCTGTATTTGTCTCGGTCGCAGGCGTCATCGGTTTTGTCGGCCTGATGGTCCCTCATATTGCCCGCGGCATAGCCGGGCCGCTACATCGCCAACTGCTGCCCACCGCAGCACTTGTTGGGGCGGCACTCCTGACAGGTTCGGACCTCCTCAGCAGGCTTCTGCTGGCGCCGCAGGAACTACCGGTCGGGATCGTAACCACCTCAATCGGGTCGGTGTTTGTGTTCCTGCTGCTGTATCGGACCGCGCGTACCATGCGCTAGCTGCGAACTATGTCGACAAGATCGACAGGCGGCGGATCATATCGGCTGTCTATAGCACTGGCGGTACACTGCCCTTCGGGCGGTTGACCGGAAACTCGTCACCGTTTTCTTTCAAGAAGCAAACCACAATGACTTCGCTTCGTGAGGAGCGGAGCGCCCGTTTTCGGGAAGACACCGCGTTACAATCATTGGCTTTCGGGTAAATAAAATTATTGACTGTTAATGCATATTGGTAAACAAAATTACCAATATGCAAAAATATTCAGTTCTCTCTCTCGCCCGCAACGCGTTCTCGGGGCATCGAAACTGGTCCCCGGCATGGCGCAGCCCGCCTTTGAAAAACCGCTATGACGTTGTGGTGATCGGAGCGGGCGGGCACGGCTTAGCGACGGCCTACTACCTCGCCAAGGAGTTCGGGATCACAGATGTCGCCGTACTCGAGCGCGGTTGGTTGGGCGGCGGCAATATCGCACGCAATACGGTAACCATCCGGTCGAACTACATGCGGGATGAATCGATCCCGTTCTACGTCAAGTCCGTCGCCATGTTCGAAGGTCTCACGCATGAATTGAACTTCAACATGATGCATTCGAAACGCACTATGGTGGATGTAGTTCAGACCTGGCCGAAATTGCGTGAACTTCGGCGGCGACAATTGGTGATGGACATCTACGGTTCAACCTATGAGCAAATCACGTCCGAGGAATTGCGCCGCCGTATTCCAGCGCTGACCGGCGGAGGGCCGGATGCACGGCTGCCGGTGATTTGTGGCATGGTTCACACGGATGCGGGGGTGAACCGGCATGACGCGGTGGCCTGGGGGTATGCCCGTGCGGCCGATGCTCGAGGTGTCGAGATTCACCAACAGACAGCAGTGCAATCTCTGTTGCGCAGCAGGCATGGTACAATTGAAGGGGTCGAAACCAATCGCGGGACAATCCGGGCAAACAAAGTTGTTGTGGCGGTTTCAGGGCACACAACGACACTGACGGAAACAGCAGGTTTGAAGCTGCCGCTTCGGACAATGAACCTGACCGCCTTTGTCTCGGAACCAGTGCAGCCTCTGGTTGATGTGATCGTGAACTGCCCCGACAGCGGCTTTTACTTCAGCCAGTCCGACAAGGGTGAAATGGTGATCGGTGGAGCACCAGATATGGGGCAGAGCTTTCGCCGTGATATCAAACAGCACGTATTTGAGGACACGGTGACCGCAATGCTGTCGCTGTTCCCCAGCTTCAAGAAACTCAAGCTGATGCGGCAATGGGGCGGGCATTTGGACATTTCGCATGATGCCTCTCCGATCATGGATCAGACCGATATAGCCGGCTTGTTTGTCACAGCCGGTTGGTGGGGTGGATACAAGGCGATCCCGGCGGGTGGACTGACACTGGCGCATCTGGTGGCCAAAGGTGAGCCGCACCCGCTGATGGCCTCTTTCACCATGGACCGATTCCGCCATCTGGATTTCGTGATGGAAGCCGGCACAACCACCGCGCGATAGAGAGGACAGGATCATGTTGCTTATTCCCTGCCCATACTGCGGCAAACGCAATGAATGCGAATTCATCTACGGAGGCCCGGTCGGAGCCAAGCGGCCTGATCCTAACGCGGTCAACGATGCCGAATGGGTTGAGTATCTGACTGTAACGCCCAACCCTCAGGGACCTGTGCAGGAAAAGTGGTGGCACGCGCGCGGCTGTGGCGAATGGCTGGTGATCTGGCGCGATACCCGTACCCACGACATCATGGAGGCACCCGACGATGCAACGTAATCGCCGTGCGGAAGGTGGGCGCATCGACCGAAGCCGCCCGTTGCGCTTTACTTTCAATGGCAAGCCTTACGAAGGATACCAGGGAGACAATCTGGCCTCGGCCCTGCTGGCCAATGGCGTGCGAGTCACCGCCCGTAGTTTCAAGTATCACCGCCCGCGCGGGATCGTTGGGCACGGCCCCGAAGAACCTTCGACACTGGTTGAACTGGATGGCGAAGATGCCTCGGGCAATCGACCGGCAACAACGGTACCTTTGTGCGATGGGCTGAGCGCACGCTCGGTCAATTGCTGGCCCTCACCCGGATTCGACCTGGGGGGCGTCAATCAGCTGTTTAGTGGCCTCCTTCCGGTCGGCTTCTATTACAAGACGTTCAAATGGCCGGGTTGGCATTTGTTCGAACCCGCGATCCGCAAAGCGGCCGGGCTGGCCGCCGCCCCTGCGAGCCCACCGGCATCGGGGCATTTTGAAGCGCGCCATGCCCATGCGGATGTTCTGGTGGCTGGCGCCGGGCCCGCTGGTCTGCAGGCGGCACTTAAGGCCGGGCGTGCTGGCAAACGCGTGTTTCTGGCAGATGAAGGTACGGAGGCGGGTGGCAGCCTGTTGAACAGAGCACTAACCATCGACGGAAAGCCCGCGATGGATTGGGTGTCCGGCACAGTGGCCGAACTGGACGCGCTGGAGAATGTCACCCGCCTGCAAAACGCTACCGTCTGGGCCTATCGCGAACACAACCTTGTGATGGTCAATGAATGCGATCCTGACCGAGACGGTATTCTGGAGCGCAGTTGGCGGGTGCGGGCGGGCGAGGTTGTAATCGCTACCGGAACCACCGAGCGCTCCATGGTATTTGGCAACAATGACCGCCCCGGCGTCATGTTGGCCTCATCTGTTCAGGCATACCTCAATCGCTGGGGCGTAGTGCCCGGGCAGCGCGTGGTACTTTTTACTAATAACAACAGCGCTTATGCGGTCGCCGCTGATCTGGCCGCTGCCGGTGTGTCGGTATCAGCCATCCTCGATAGCCGCAGAACCGTCGCGCCGGAGGCTCTTGACCTGGTGGCTGGATTAACGGTCCACCTCGCAACAGTCGTCAGCGAGGTACGCGGGCACAAGGGGGTGCGTGCGGTAAAGGCCGCCCCTGCAACAGGAGGGGCGGGCACTTGGATCGAGTGCGATCTGCTGGCACATTCGGGAGGCTGGAACCCGAACGTGCACCTATGGTCGCAATCCCGCGGCGCGTTGCGATTTGACGACGATCTGGCGGCCTTTGTCCCTGATCAGCCTGTTCAGGCCTGTCGGGCCGTTGGAGCCGCAGCGGGGGATCTTTCGCTGGACCGGATCATTGAGGGTGGTGCGGATCTGGCCTACGGGATCGAGCCCTTGTGGCGCGTTGATGTTCCGGGGCAGCGGGGCATGGCATTTCTGGATATCCAGAACGATGTGACAGTCAGTGATGTGCATCTCGCCCTTCGTGAGGGTTATTCCAACGTCGAACACGTCAAACGCTACACCACAGCTGGCATGGGGATCGATCAGGGCAAGACCGGGAACATAAACATAATCGGCACTGTCGCGATGCAACAAGGCGTACCTTTGCAGGACGTTGGCACAACAACTTTCCGGTCACCCTACACGCCGGTATCATTTGGAGCCATCGGAGGTCTGCGCGAAGAAACGGTGCTCTTCCCCTATCGGCATACACCGGTGACGCGGTGGAACAAGGATAATGGCGCGGTGATGTATGAGGCCGGAGCGCGCTGGCAGCGGCCCGGCTACTTCCCGAAGCCCGGCGAAGGATTGCAAGAGGCCGTGAACCGGGAATGCCGCGCCGTGCGCGAAGGTGTCGGCGTCTATGATGGCTCGCCCCTTGGCACCTTCGAGCTGAAAGGGCGCGATGTCCCGAAATTCCTCGATTTCATTTACGCCAACATCATGTCCAGTCTGCATCCCGGCAATGGGCGCTACGGGTTGATGTTGTCCGATGACGGTTTGATCCTGGACGACGGCGTGGTGCTTCGGCTGGACGCGCATCGCTGGCTGCTCTCAACCTCGACGGGACATGCGGATGCAGTGAACCAGCACATGGAAAAGCTGCTGCAGACCGAGTTTCCGGACTGGCAGGTGATGATCACCACGGTCACAAGCCAGTGGAACAACGCCACCATCTGCGGCCCCCGGTCACGCGATGTGATCCGGGCGCTAGGCACCGACATCGACCTCTCACCCGAGGCGCTTCCCTTCATGTCCTTCTGCGATGGCACTGTCGCCGGTTTTCCGGCCCGGATCGTGAGGGTCAGCTTTACCGGCGAGTTGTCCTATGAGGTCAACGTTGCGCCGCGTCACATGGCGGCGATGTGGGACAAAGTGATGGAGGCAGGGGCACCCTTCGGCATCCTACCGGTCGGCTCGGAATCCAGCCATGTGCTGCGGGTCGAAAAAGGATTTCTATCGCTGGGGCATGAGGTTGACGGCACAGTCGACGCTTATGATCTGGGCATGGGCTGGGCCATGTCGAAGAAGAAAGCGGACTATACGGGCAAACGCTCGGTCATGCTGAGACGCGCAAGCGGGAGGGTCCGGCGGGAACTGGTTGGAATATTGCCAGTAGATCCCGACAGGCAGATTCCCGAAGGCGCACCGCTGACTCCGGGCGGTCGGAAAGAAGCAACAGAGGGCCTTGTGACCGCCTGCGTCTGGAGCGTGGTCAACAATCGCTGGGTCGGTCTTGCCCTGCTGGAAAATGGCCACTCGCGACACGGAGAGATCGCCCATGTCCGGATGAAGGATGATGTGATCCCGATCACCATTACAAAGCCGGTTTTTCATGATCCTGAAGGCAAGTTGATGAGGTCCTGAGATGAGCTATGATGTGACCACTCAACGCTGCGGTCTGGCTGCTCTGTTCGACCTCAAAGGGTCGCGTGAAACAATTCAAAATTGGGCAGGGGACGTGCTGCCACCGTTTCCGGATGGCCCCAATACCCGTTCTGAGAAAAACGAAACCGAGCTATTTCACATCGGACGCGACCACTGGATCGTTCGCTCACCGCTTTCGCAGGAAGATACGCTGGAAAGCCGATTGAACCCTGCCGATTGTCCACCCGATATCAGTATCGTGCGGATTTCCGACACGCTGACATTCTTTCGTGTCACTGGCCGGGACACACTCGATGTGATGGCGGTTGCCTGCCCTTTGGATCTGCATGACAGTGTATTCGGCCCGGATGCGGTCACCCATACCGAAGCTTTTGGCCTCAAAGCCCTTGTACTGCGCTATGCAGATGGGTTCGAAATTGCTGTCGAGCAGAGCTTTGGTGACATGATCGAGGACTATCTGATCCGTGCTATCAGCTGAGGATGAATTATCCCGAGCTGCGCGCTCGAATCCAATCGGGATATGCGGGCCGGATCGCTTAAAGTTCGAGCATCAGGATTTCATTGTGATCAGGAAATTGGTGTAACAGCAGCTCGGAAAACCATTGCCCGCTCAAGTGCTCTTACCTCCTGATTGACTTACCGGATTCCTCCGAATTGACCGATATCAAACCAAATTCAGATGCAGAGCTTTGTCTGCCACGACCGATTGCGCAAACTTAATATCGCGCTTCGGGCGATAGAAGCCATAGCATAAAGCAAGCTGATTTTGGCTTGATCCAAAGCAAGGTACCGTGCCCGAGCGAGAGCTAAACTCCATTCTGAAAGCCAGGCATCAGGCGACAGATTATGACCAAGAGTGTCAGTATTTTTCTTACCTTGGCTGCGTTCGTGATCGCAGGTGCGGTGGTTTATGGCCTTGTTTCCGGAAACGGCGACGATCTACCGTACGGGTTCGTTCAGGGAAATGGGCGGATTGAAGCGGAGCAGGTTGAGATCGCACCCACTATCGCTGGCCGTGTTGCGAATGTTCTGGCGGCTGAAGGCGGTATGGTCACCACCGGTGATGTCCTGGCCGAAATGGACATAGATGAGCTGGCCGCTGCGCTGGACCGGGCCAAGGCGGAGGTGGCATTGACGCGCCAGACCAAGGCCGAAGCCGAAGCGTTGGTTCTGCAACGCCAAAGCGAGCAACGCCGCGCCCAACAGGAGCTTGAACGGGCAACCGCATTGCTGGCGGGGCAGAACATTTCCGAGACCGTTTTCGAGGAACGCGAAACCATCCAACAAGTTGCTGCTGCGGTCCTGGGTGCGGCCAAGGCACGCGTTGCAACTGCGGAAAGCCGGATTGCCGCCGCCGAGGCCGAAATGCGCCGGATTGAGGCTCAGATCGAGGACAGTTCTCTGTTGGCGCCGACGCCCGGGCGGGTGCTCTACCGACTTGCCGAGCCCGGTGAGGTCGTCGGTGCCGGCGAACCGATCCTGACCCTTCTCAGCCTTGAAAATGTATATATGGAAGTTTTTCTTCCGGCGCGCGAAGCCGGGCTTTTGCCCATTGGCGCCGAGGCGCGCATCGTGCTTGATGTCTTACCGGAATTCGCCATCCCCGCGTATGTCAGCTTCGTCTCTCCCGAGGCGCAGTTCACACCCAAACAGGTCGAAACGCTGGATGAACGCGAGCAACTGGTCTTTCGTGTACGAGTCCGCATTCCCGAGAATCTGGTCGAAAGCCGGATTGAACATGTCAAAACCGGCCTTCGCGGCGTAGCTGTGATCCGGATCGACCCCGACAGCACCTGGCCCGAAGCCCTTGAGCGGCCAATCCCGCAAGAGCTGTTCGAATGAATGCCGGGGGCACCGCTTCGGAATTCCGCATCGAAGGTGTCACGCACCGGTATCGAAATTACCTTGCGCTGGACTCGATATCGCTGGATTTGCCGTCCGGCAAGCTTGTTGGCTTCATCGGGCCGGATGGTGTCGGCAAATCTACCCTGCTTGGCCTGATCACCGGCGCAAAGAAACTGCAGTCAGGAACAATCGACGTATTTGGGGGGTCGATTGATGAGCCCGCCCATCGACACCGCATATGCCCTGCCATTGCTTTCATGCCGCAAGGGTTGGGCCGGAACCTCTATTCAGAACTGTCTGTACGCGAGAATCTTGAATTCTTCTCGGGCCTCTTCGCTCAGGATTATGACGAACGGGATGCCCGGATTACGGTCTTGTTGGCAGCGACCGGTCTTGCACCGTTCGCAGACCGCCCGATGGGCAATCTCTCGGGCGGAATGAAGCAGAAGCTGGGACTGTGCTGCGCGCTGATTCACGATCCCAAGCTGCTGGTTCTGGATGAGCCGACAACCGGGGTCGACCCGCTGTCGCGTCGCCAGTTTTGGGCGCTGATCGACGCAATTCGAACCGAAAACCCTGAGATGTCGGTGCTGGTCTCGACGGCCTACATGGAGGAGGCAGAGCGCTTCGACCGGATCATTGCGATGGATGCGGGTCGTGTCATCTTTCAGGGCGGGCCCGCCGAAATGAAAGGCCGGAACAAGGATCTGGAAACTGCGTATCGAAACCTGCAGGCACATGGCGCGCCCGGATCCGTCCCAGATCAGGTGTCGGTTCGGCAAATCGATGAAAACCCGGTGATCACCGCGCGCGGCCTGACACGGCGCTTTGGCGACTTCACCGCTGTGGACAAGGTCGATTTCTCGATCAATCGCGGCGAGATATTTGGTTTCCTTGGTTCAAACGGCTGCGGCAAGTCGACGACGATGAAGATGTTGACAGGCTTGCTGCCCGCCAGTTCGGGTGAGGCGATGTTGTTCGGGAATCCCGTGGACTCCCGGGACCGGAACCTGCGCCGTTCGATCGGATACATGAGCCAGGCATTTTCGCTTTATGGAGAATTGACGGTTCACCAGAACCTACAGTTGCACGCGCGTATTTTTAAGATCCCTGATCGTGAGCCTCGCATCTCGGAACTGACAGACCGTTTCGGACTGACTGCACATCGCGATACGTTGTCCGCCACGCTGCCTTTGGGGATCAAACAGCGCTTGTCCCTGGCCGTCGCGGTAATCCACCGCCCGCGCGTGCTTATTTTGGATGAGCCCACATCAGGTGTGGATCCTGAGGCGCGCGACACGTTTTGGGCCTTGCTGATCGAACTTGCCAACAAAGACTCGGTTACGATCTTTATCTCCACCCACTTCATGGCCGAGGCGGAACGCTGCGACCGCGTGTCTTTTATGCATGCTGGCCGGGTGTTGGCCGAAGGCACACCAGCCGAATTGATGAGCGCCGAAGGGGCGGACAGCCTTGAAGATGCGTTCATTTCGATCTTGTTGACGGCAGAGCAGCCGACGCCCGTTGTGGCACCCAAATTCGATGCGAGTGAAAAAACCAAAACCGCAGGTGGCGGTGTCGGGCGCGCCCTGGCCTATACCCGGCGCGAAGCGGTCGAAGTTGCGCGCGACCCGGTGCGTCTGGCATTTGCGTTTCTTGGGTCCGCCATTCTTATGC
>JAUHYC010000070.1 GCA_030426685.1 Alphaproteobacteria bacterium | reverse complement strand
GGCCTATGTGCCATAAACGTCGGTGTGATTTGGTCGGGCTAGCAGGACTCGAACCTGCGACCTTCCGTCCCCCAGACGGACGCGCTACCAGGCTGCGCCATAGCCCGACGTTGGGGTGTTCATAAAGACTTTCCCGGCAGGGGCAAGAGGAAATCATCGCCTTTTTTGCTATCCCGCCATGTGGTGTTCGACGCGATCCAGCCACTTGCGCAGGTCTTTGGCGATCGGTGCAATCTCATGCAGCAGTTCGTCGTCATATTCCGCCCGATTCCAAGCAAGCGAGGCGACCCCCCCCATCAAGGGCGCAACATCAAGTTCATCGGGTTGCGGTGCAGCAGGGGCCGTTTCTGCCATCGCGGGTATGGGTTCCGGAACCACTTTGGCGGGTTGCTCATCGGGTTCGCCCAAATCCATTTTGATCTGATCCGCAGGCGCGACCGGTTTTGCAGAAAAGGGAACTACCGTGCTGTCGGCGATTGGTTCGGGTGCGGCCGGTTCATCAAGGCCAGGAGACAGCGACGCGACATGCGACACGCCTTGCTCGCGCAGAATGCGCTGAACGCCTTTGATCGTGATGCCATCTTCGTGCAGCAACTTCTTGATACCACCCAACAAACGCATATCGTTTGGGCGGTAGTACCGCCGCCCACCTGCGCGTTTGACGGGTTTTACTTGGGTGAACCGGCTTTCCCAGAATCGCAGGACATGAGCCTGAACACCGAGCCAATCCGCAACTTCACTGATTGTGCGAAATGCGTCGGGGGACTTACTCATAACTCGAACGTCCTGAACTTACTTGCGGTTCCCAGCGGCGACGCGATCCTTCATCAGGTGCGACGGGCGGAAAGTCAGCACGCGGCGCGGCTGGATTGGAACTTCTTCACCGGTTTTTGGGTTACGTCCGATGCGGGCGGTCTTGTCCCGAACGCTGAATGTGCCGAAAGACGAAATCTTAACCTGTTCGCCACGCACCAGCGCGTCGGACATGTGGTTCAGAACGCTCTCGACCAGTTGCGCGCTTTCATTGCGAGACAGGCCAACCTCTCGGAAGACGGCCTCGCTCAGATCCATTCGGGTCAGTGTTTTGTCGCCCATGCTTTTTCCCCTGTTGATGAAAGAGCATAGGGCGATGCGAAATTCGCTGTCAATATCAATGAATTGCAGGCGGCTTTGTAAGCCGGATTGCGCCGGTTACCAGCGCAGGGCGACCGCACCCCAGGCCAGTCCGCCACCGATGGCCTCGGTGACGATCAGATCGCCGGGCTTGATCTGGCCGCGTTGCTTACCCACCGAAAGGGCCAAAGGAATCGACGCAGCCGATGTATTGCCATGGTCCTGAACGGTGACCACAACATTCTCCATCGGCAGGCCCATTTTCTTGGCGGTGCCCTGAATGATACGGATATTGGCCTGATGCGGCACGATCCAGTCCACATCATCACAGGTCAGACCCGCACGTTCCAACGCGATCTCAGCCGTCTTTGTCAGCTTTTCGACGGCATGGCGGAACACCTGGTTGCCCTGCATTCGCAGATGGCCGGTCGATTGGGTCGAAACGCCGCCATCAACATAAAGCAGGTCCTTGTAGCGCCCATCCGAGTTCAGATCGGTCGCCAGAATGCCGCGATCATCCGAAGTGCCTCGACCCTCTTGCTTCTCAAGGACCAGTGCACCGGCACCGTCGCCGAACAGCACACAGGTCGACCGGTCGGTCCAGTCCATGATTCGCGAAAAAGTCTCGGCCCCGATGACCAGCACGCGTTTGGCCTGCCCCGAAAGGATCAGCGCATTAGCGTTGCCGAGAGCAAAAACGAACCCGGCGCAGACGGCTTGCACGTCAAAGGCAAAGCCCTTTGTCATGCCCAGCCGGGCCTGAACCATTGTTGCGGCAGATGGAAAGGTCAGGTCGGCGGTTGAGGTTGCCAGAATGATGGCGTCGATATCATCGGCTGTCAGACCGGCATCGACCAGCGCGGCCTCGGCTGCCTTGGTGGCCAGATCGGACGTGGTTTCATCATCAGCAGCAAAATGCCGCCGCTCAATGCCTGAGCGGGTGCGAATCCACTCATCCGACGTATCCAGCGTCTTTTCGAACTCCGAATTCGGCACAATGCGCTCTGGCAAATAGTGCCCGACACCTACAACAACTGAACGGCCTGCCATGCTGGGGTACTGCCTTTTTTGTTATTATTCCGATTGAGACACGGAATGGGCCGCATCTTGTGCAAGGGCGGCTGTTGATGCAACCCGTGCTGCCAATTTTTCCGAGAATCCGGATTCAGCAAGTGTGAAGGCCAATTTGACCGCTGCTGAAACACCGGTTGCATCTGCTCCGCCATGGGATTTGACCACGGTCCCGTTCAGGCCCAGAAACACACCACCGTTGACGCGGCGCGGGTCGATCCGTTCTTTCAGGCGTTTCAATGAGGTGATAGCCAGCACCGATGCCAGGCGCGACAGCGGAGAGTATTTGAACGCCTCCCGCAAAAGATCGCCGATCAGGTTTGCCGTGCCTTCGCCCGTTTTGATGGCCACATTGCCCGTAAACCCATCGGTGACGATGACATCTGCCTTGTCGCCCGGAATATCGCTGCCTTCGACGAAGCCAACGAAATCGAAATTTGCCTGTTCAGCAAAATCCGAAATCATCGCATGAGCCTCTTTCAGCTCGGCGCGGCCCTTATGTTCTTCGGTTCCGACGTTCAGCAAGCCGATCCGAGGGCGGCTTTGTGCCATTCCGTTGCGCGCGTATGAGGCACCCATCAGTGCATATTGCAGCAGATCCTTGGCATCGGCCCGAACATCCGCACCCACATCAAGCATCACGTTGAACCCCTGCGGATTGCGCGAGGGCCACAGGATTGCGATGGCAGGGCGGTTCACGCCCGGCAATTTGCGCAGGCGCAGCATCGACATCGCCATCAGCGCGCCGGTGTTGCCGCACGAGACCGCACCATGGGCTTCGCCCTGGCGGACAGCTTCAAGCGCGGACCACATCGAAGTGTTCTTGCCGCTGCGAACAACCTGGCTGGGTTTATCTTCCATCGTGACCACATCGGGGCAATCACGAAAAACGACGCGCCCGTCTAGGACACGCCGTTTGGCAACCAGCTTGCGCAGCTCCTGTTCCTGACCGTGCAGGATGAACCCGATATTCGGGTTCTTTTTCGCAGATTTGGCAATGCCCGCCACAACGACAGCGGGTCCCGAATCTCCGCCCATAGCGTCAACCGAGATGGTGATCCGTCCGGTCTGCGAGGGCTGATCCGTCATGCCTTGGCCTGCGCTCAATCAGGCTTAGGCCGCGTCTTCGTCCAGGTCGATTTCGTCGGCCTGTGCGACGACTTCGCGATCGTCATAGTGGCCGCAGGAGGCGCAGACGTGGTGCGGGCGCTTCAACTCACCGCAGTTCGGGCATTCGTTCGGGTTTGCAGCAACCAGAGCGTCGTGCGCGCGGCGGTTGTTGCGACGCGACTTGGAAACTTTGTTCTGTTGGACGGCCATGGTCTCAACCTTTGTCTGATATGGGCCAGCAGAATCGCCGCCAGCCGGGTTACATTCTTTGTTTTCTCGTGGTTTGACGCGCGTTTAAGGGGCTTGCCCAGCAATGTCCAACCCAAATTCCGATGAGCGCGCGAAAATACTGCGATTCTCGTCATGTTCAAGCGATTTTTCTGACCGCCTGCTATGACAGGAAATCTGCGGTCTGTCACTCGTCTTTTTTCATAGCGTCCCGCAGCCCGGCAAGCCCGGCGAAGGGTTTTACATCCTCGTCCGTAAGGGCCTGTTTTCCCGGCTCGGTATAGTCGGCCTGACCCAGTTCAGCCCCGTCTTTGCGGGGATATTGGGGCAGCGCCAGCGACAGCGCTTCGACCATGACCAGCGCCGGATCAATTTCGGCGCCCAGTGGTTCGGATTCGTCTCCTTCGGGAATTTCGAATTCAGCTTCGTCCGGGTCGGTCCAGTCGGCCAGAAAGACGCGGGTGACGGGGATGTCGATCCGAGTCGTCACCGGTTCGAGCGTCACGACGCAGGGCTGGATGACAGTCGCACCCAGCTTGCCCGTCAGTGCCCAGTCGCGTTTGCCCTGTGCGCAAAGCTCTCCGACAAAGCTCAGTTTGCGCAGGCCCAGCAGGCCAAGTTCCTGTTTGATCGCCTCCAACGCGTCGCTGGCAGGGTGCAAATCGAACGGCGTCGGAGCGTTCTGTGGCAGGTCGGCCACCCGCAAAGATGTCTGCTTGCTCATTCGTGAGCCTTTCCTGTGTTGAACCGGAGCGCCGGTTTCTGTAATCGGATAGGGTCCGCAACGGGCCAAGGCAAGAGGGTGTGAATGTTGAAGGTTGTGAACAGGTTTAAACCGGCATCGAAAGTGCTTGTCTTTGCTGCCTGTCTGGCAGTCGCCGGCGCATGTTCGCCTGTCTTCAAGAATCACGGATATGTGCCACCGCCAGAGGATCTGGCCAAGGTCAAGGTCGGCGTGGATACGCGCGACACCGTGATCGAAGCGATCGGCGCGCCCAGTTCGTCCGGCGTTATCCGGGATTCGGGCTATTACTACGTATCTTCGCGCATCCGCCATTATGGCCCCAAGCGACCCAAGGTCGTGTCGCGCGAGTTGGTGGCGATCAGTTTTGATCAGCGTGGCGTTGTGCGCAATATCGAGAGGTTCGGTCTGGAAGACGGATATGTCATCGTCCTGGACCGCCGCGTGACCGATTCCAACGTCGAAGACAAAGGGTTCCTGCGTCAGCTTCTCGGCAATATCGGCAACTTCAACCCGGCCAATATCCCGGGCGTCAACAACTAAGCCGTTCCGGCCTCTTGCGAGGTTCACGAGACAGTCACACATACTGTGCTAGGGACCAGATAGATGCGAACCGGTCAGCAACCGTGGAGGGTGCGAGGATGGCTGAGTTGTTGAACAGGGGCCGCTATCGCGCGCGGCTGGCGCAGTCCGGGCAGGATGTCGCTGCAGCGCAGGCGTTGCGTACGCTGGCTTTCGGGACTTCTGATTTGGATTCCGACGCGTTCGATGAGCGCTGTGCGCATGTGCTGGTGGAAGACATGCGCTCTGACGGGCAACTGGTGTGCTGTTTCCGGATGTTGGTCATGCAGGATGGAACCGGGATCGGGCGCAGCTATTCGGCTCAGTTCTATGACTTGTCGGCACTGACAGGATTCGCGGGGCGAATGGTCGAGATGGGGCGGTTCTGCATCCATCCCGAGTGGTCAGACCCGGATATACTGCGCGTCGCATGGGGCGCGATGACGGCTTATGTGGACGATAACAATATCGAGATGCTGTTTGGCTGCTCTTCTTTCGCCGGGACCGAAACGGCCGAGTATCTGGATGCGTTCGCAATGTTGAAAGATAGGCATCTGGCGCCGAAACGCTGGTTGCCCCGGGTCAAGGCGCCAGATGTGTTCCGATTTGCTGCCCGACTGCGCAGGCGACCGAATGTCAGGCAGGCCATGCTGCGGATGCCGCCATTGCTGCGGAGCTATCTGGTGATGGGGGGCTGGGTCAGCGATCATGCGGTTGTGGATCGGCACATGAATACCTTGCATGTGTTTACCGGGCTCGAAATCGGCGCGATCCCCGCCGAACGCAAACGTCTTTTGCGGGCTGTTGCCGGGTGATTTGAGTATTTGCCAAAAGGTGAAGCGAGGGCGTTGACGCATTGCCCTTGCCGGTTTAGCTGGCGGGCATGGCGAGAATTCCTTTGTTGCAGATGTCCGGTATCTCTCTGACCTTCGGGGGTGATCCGGTGTTTTCCGGTTTGGATCTGGTGGTTCAGCCTGGCGACCGTGTCGCGTTGGTTGGGCGGAACGGGTCGGGCAAATCAACCCTGATGAAAGTCATGGCCGAGCTGATCGAGGCGGATCAGGGGGATATCGTGATCCCTCCGGGAAAATCCGTAGGTTACATGGAGCAAGACCCTGATATGCAGGGGTTTGCCACGCTGGGCGATTACGCGTCGAGCGGGTTGGAGCCGGGCGAGTTGTACAAGGTGGAGCGCGCCGGAGAAGGGCTGAAATTCGATCCCGCGCGTGCGGTTGAGACCGCCTCGGGCGGTGAGCGGCGGCGCGCAGCACTGGCCAAGCTGATGGCCGAGGCACCGGATCTGATGCTGTTGGACGAGCCGACGAACCATTTGGATATCGAGGCCATTGCGTGGCTTGAGCGTGAACTGGGGAGTACACGTGCGGCCTATGTGTTGATCTCGCATGACCGGGCGTTTTTGCGGGCTCTGACGCGGGCAACCTTGTGGATTGATCGGGGCGTTGTGCGGCGGCAGGAGCAGGGGTTTGAGGCGTTTGAAGGCTGGCGCGACAAGGTCTGGGAAGAGGAAGATCAGCAACGGCACAAGCTGAACCGTCTGATCAAGTCTGAAGCGCGGTGGGCCGTCGAAGGCATCAGCGCCCGCCGCAAGCGTAATCAGGGCCGGGTGCGGGCTTTGCAGGCCTTGCGGGCGGAGCGTGCGGCGCAGATCAAACGTCAGGGTTCTGCGGCCATGACATTGGAATCCGGTCCTAAATCGGGCCGCAAGGTGATCGAGGCCAAAGGTGTCTCAAAGGCATTTGGATCGCAGCAGATCGTGCGGAATTTCGATTTGTTGGTGCAGCGCGGTGATCGCGTGGCCTTTGTCGGGCCGAACGGTGTGGGCAAGACGACGCTGCTGAAAATGTTGCTGGGTCAGGTTGAACCAGACGAGGGCTCGGTTGGGCTGGGCACAAACCTAGAGATTGCCGTGTTCGATCAGGCGCGCGCGCAGTTGGATCCGGAAATGAGCCTGTGGGACAGCCTGACGGGTGATCCCGAAATGCGGGTTTCGGGCAAGGCGGATCAGGTGATGGTGGGCGGGCAGCCCAAGCATGTGGTGGGTTACCTCAAAGAGTTCCTGTTCGATGATGCGCAGGCAAGAGCGGCTGTTAAGTCCTTGTCTGGTGGGGAAAAAGCGCGATTGCTGTTGGCCAAGTTGATGGCGAAATCATCAAACCTTCTGGTGCTGGACGAACCTACCAACGATCTGGATGTGGAGACGCTCGACCTGCTGCAGGAATTGCTGGACGATTATGACGGAACGGTTTTGCTGGTGAGCCATGACCGGGATTTTCTGGATCGGGTCGCCACCACAACAATCGCGATGGAGGGCAATGGTCGGGCGACGGTTTACGCCGGTGGTTGGTCAGACTACATTGCGCAGCGCGGTGAGATTTTTACCAAAAGGGACGAAAAAACAAAGACCTCCAAGCCGAAGGTTAAGCAGGAGGCGAAGCCGAAATCGGGGCTCTCATTCTCGGAAAAACATCGGCTTGAGAAGCTGCCCGCCGAAATAGAGCGGTTGGAGGCCGAGATCGCTAAGCTTGAAGAACTGATGTCGGATCCGGAGCTTTTCAGCCGTGAGCCGGTCAAGTTCCAGAAAGCGACCGAAGCGCTGGTCGAACGGCAGGAAAAGCTGTCGGCGGCTGAGGAAGAGTGGTTGATGCTCGAAGAGAAAGCTGAGGCTGGTTGAGTATGAGTTGTACAACCTCAACAGGCGGGGTTGTATGAGTTGTACAAAACTGGAGCCGCGACTCTGCCCCTGTTTTGCTAACGGTTGGTTAACCGGTTTGCTGCGCCTCGTTCTGCCTGACAATCGCGACACTCCGTTCCGTGCGACCAGCGCGGCGCGAAAGGACAGAGTTTTGGCCGATCAGGGTTATTGGCGTGATCGTATAGGTCGAGCGGGATTGCCGACGACAGTCATGCCGGTCGGGACGTCTTTGGTGACAACACTGCCTGCACCGATGATGGCGTGATCCGCGATTGTGACTCCCGGCATGATGATCGCACCACCACCGATCCAGACGTTATCGCCGATGGTCACCGGGTGGGCGATCTCAAGCCCTTGTGCGCGTAGCGCGGGATCCTTGGCGTGTTCGGCGCAGTAGATTTGCACGGCGGGGCCGAGCATCGTGTCGTTGCCGATGCGGACCGGCGCGGTGTCGAGCACAATGCAGCCCGCATTCAGAAACACCCGGTCACCCAGCGACAGGTTGATCCCGTATGCGCAGTGAAATGGCGCTTCCAGAAAACATTCCTGCCCGATATCCGCAAACAGCATCGCCAGTTCGGGCGCGATTGCTCCGCGGTCATCGGGTGGGCAACTGTTATGGGCATGAACGGCGCGGCGCGCTTCGGCACGCAGAGCATCAAGCTCGGGGTCGAGGCAGCAATACCACTGGCCTGCCTCCATTTTCTGCCGTTCGGTCATGGGCAGGGTTTAGCGCATCCTCAATGCGCCGTCGATGCGGATGACCTCACCGTTCAAATAACCCATCTCGACGATGAACCCGGCCAGCCGCCCGTATTCGCGCGGGTCACCGAGCCGGGGCGGGTTGGGGACATCGGCAGCAAGCTGTTGCTGCACCTCTTCGGGCAGACCGGCCAGCATCGGGGTCATGAAGATACCCGGTGCGATCGCCATCACGCGGATGCCGGTTGAGGCAAGATCGCGCGCCATCGGCAGGGTCATGCCCGCCACGCCACCTTTCGAGGCTGCATAGGCAGCCTGACCCTTTTGCCCGTCAAAGGCCGCGATTGAAGCAGTGTTGATGATCACACCACGGGCGCCGTCCGGTTCGGGATCGTTCCCGGCCATCTCGGCGGCGGTCAGGCGCGAGACGTTGAAGGTGCCGACCAGATTGATATCGATGGTGCGCTGGAACGCGTTCAGCGGGTGAGGGCCGTCTTTACCGACCGTCTTGGCCCCGATGGCGATCCCGGCGCAGTTCACGGCAGCGGTGATCTTGCCCATTCGGTCTTTGGCAAGGGCGATGGCTGCTGCGACCGAGTCCTCATCCGTGACGTCGGTTGGTGCGAAATACCCGCCGATCTCAGCTGCGACCTCTGCGCCGCGTTCGGCATCGCGGTCGAGGATGGTGACCTGCGCGCCCTGTTCGGCGAAGTGGCGGGCGGTGGCTTCGCCCAGACCCGATGCGCCTCCGGTGATAACCGCTGCGGTGGTGGATAGCTGCATGGCGGGCTCCCTTTTCATGATATGAACATACGTTCATTTAAATCATTACGACGGCTGGTGTCCAGCCATGAGATGGGGAGGGAACGGCAGAGCGTTTTGTGTTCTGCGACGCAATATCAGGCAATGAAATCGGGCCGGAAACTTTCAAAGCTTCCGGCGCCATGAAAAGGGGAGGACTGAAAACGGCCACCCATTGAGGTGGCCGTGCGTGGATTTAACCCAGTTGCACCAGCGCGTGGCGTTTCTTGCCCGCGCTCAGCTTGATCGGCGATGATAGCGCGCCTGCGTCGATCATCAGGCCCGCATCGGTCAGCGGCGCATCGTCCAGCTTGGCGCCGTTTTCGGCGATCAGGCGCTTGGCCTCTTTGCCGGATTTGGCGAGGCCGGATTTGACGATCAACTGCACGATGGACATGCCGTCGCCCAGTTCAGACGCGCTGAGGGTCAGAGTCGGAAGGTCTCCACCCACGCCGCCCTTTTCGAACACCTCGCGCGCGGTCGCCTCGGCGGTTGCAGCGGCTTCAGCGCCGTGCAGCAGGGTGGTGACCTCGTTGGCGAGGCGGATTTTGGCTTCGTTGATCTCGGATCCGGCGAGCGCACCCATGCGGTCGCATTCCTCCACCGGCAGTTCGGTGAAGATTTTCAGGAACCGGCCTACATCGGCGTCGGTGGTGTTGCGCCAGAATTGCCAGAACTCGTACGAGCTGAGCATATCTCCGTTCAGCCAGACTGCGCCGCCCTGCGATTTGCCCATTTTGCGACCATCGCTGGTGGTCAGAAGAGGTGTCGTCAGGCCATAGATTTCGTGATCCAGCACACGGCGAGTCAGGTCGATGCCGTTGACGATGTTGCCCCACTGGTCCGAGCCGCCCATCTGCAGAACGCAGTTATACCGGCGGTTCAGTTCGAGGAAGTCATAGGCCTGCAGGATCATGTAGTTGAATTCGAGGAACGACAGCGACTGTTCGCGATCCAGCCGCGATTTGACGGATTCGAACGACAGCATCCGGTTGACCGAGAAATGTCGCCCGATATCGCGCAGGAAATCGAGGTAGTTCAGACTGTCCAGCCATTCGGCATTGTTCAGCATCAGCGCGCCGGTCTCGCTGTCATCGTAAGACAGGTATTTCGAGAACACCTGCTTCATACCCGCGATATTGGCGTCGATCTGTTCGGGGCCCAGCAGGGGGCGTTCGTCCGACCGGAATGAGGGATCGCCCACTTTGGTCGTGCCGCCGCCCATCAGGGTGATCGGCTTGTGCCCGGTTTTCTGCAGCCAGCGCAGTACCATGATGTTCATCAGGTGCCCCACGTGCAGCGACTGCGCTGTGGCGTCATAACCGATATAAGCCGTCTGCACCCCAGAGATCAGCGCGTCGTCAAGGCCCTGATAATCGGTGCAGTCGGCGAGAAAGCCGCGCTCGATCATCGTGGCGATGAAATCCGATTTGGGGTGGTAGGTCATGGTATGCCTCGGGTTGATGTTGCGGGGCACTGTATAGGCGGCGGGATAGGTAAGGAAAAGGTGCCTTTTCGTGGAAAATTAACGCTTTTGCTGCGCGGGTGTTGCGGGCAGGCCCATGGCATAGGTCATTGCAGCCAGATTGAGCGCAGCCAGTACAAAGATCGGCGTGACCGGATCGTGCAGATGCGCCAAGGCGCCGAGGATGGCGGCAAAGGCGATCCCAACCATCCCGGCGCTGACATCGCCCAGGGCCACCAGATAGGGCCGTTCCTTTTCTTTCGTCATCTCAATGATATAGAGGTAGCGGCCATAGATCACTCCGTTCCCGCCCAGCGACAGCAATCCGATCACCGCGGCATATAGCCAGACATTTTGCGCGTGCCCCGTCAGGGTGAAGACCAGCGCCATCAGGGCTGAACAGGCCGAGATCAGGCATCCCAGCCACATCACCGGCTTGACCGATATCCGACCGCTGAGCCAGCCCCAGACAATTGATCCGACAACCATCCCGGCACTGGCGGCGATGACGAAATAGCTGAGTGAATGCTTGGTGCCAACGTGATAGCTGGCGGCGTGGATGGTGTAGAAAGGCATCGCAAGTTCGACAGAAATAAAGATCAGCCGGGCCAGAATGAACTTGCGGTACCAGGGATAGGCGATACCGGTTCGGAATCCGGTGGCCAGTTCGGCCAGGGGTTTTGGTTTGGCGGCGGGTTTCGGAGGGCGGGCCTGTTCCTCTTCTAGGATGCGGACCCAGGTAAAGCTGATGCCGGCGGCAATCATGGCGATGACGCCGCACCACATGACCACGATATGGCGCTGCATTGGTTGTTCCGAGGCCAGAAGATCTTTGGTGACCCAGACAACGAAGATGGCCAGAATGCCCGATATTGTCGCCTGTGCGAAAACCATCCGATTGCGTTTGTGATCGGGGACAGAGGCGCCGTAAATCTGACTGACGCCGAGGCTGTTGATGCCCTGACACAGCCCCATGACAATCGCCGTTGTCAGAAACAGCAGAACCACCAAGAGCCGGGGCAGTTCGGTCGCAAACAGCGCGACGAGGGCCAGGACCGCTCCGGTCAGGATGTTGGGAATGTAAACCGCCAGCTTGGCGCGGGTAATCCGGTTGATGAAGGGCGAGACGAAGATTTCGGCAATCAGCCGCGCTCCGGTGACGAAGGGCAGAAGCAGCCCGGCGATGAAAGTGGGTGCCCCAAGTGCCAGATAGAGGAAGGGCAGGACCAGCCGGGGGTTGACCAGTTGCCCTCCGATGGTGGCGAGGGCGCCGGACCAGAAGATCAACTGGTAGTTACGGCTTTCAACCGGTGCTGCGGTCTTGGGTTCCATGCGGTCGCCGTTCACCTGTCAGTGTTTCCGTTGTGGCTCTGGGGTCATATCACATAACGAGACGCGGCGCGTTTTCGCAATGGTTTCGGCGTTTTGGTTGCAACCGCACGCGGTGATGCGAAAGACCCTATGGGTAAAAAATACGCGCGATGGCGTATTGGCGTCTTGCCAGCGGTATTGCACTGGGGGCAGGTTGAAGCCGTTGCATCGTCTGGTTGAGTGGCTTCACAAGACCCACGGCCTGACGGGCAGGGCAGAGCAGGAGAGTCGCGTGAGCCGGAGCAATGGAAAAACAGGTCCGATCCGGGCGCTTGGGGCGATGTCCGGCACCTCACTCGATGGGGTGGATGCCGCCGTGGTCGAGACCGATGGGCAACGGATTCTCGGCTTTGGCGACAGTGGCTATCGCGCCTATTCCGAGCCCGAGCGCGCCATCCTGCGTGCCGCGCTGGGCCAGTGGCACGGACCGGAGGTCGACGCGGCGGCCGAGTTGGTGACGCTTGCCCATGCCGAGGCGCTGGCCGAGTTCGAGGATATCGATCTGATCGGATTTCACGGCCAGACATTGGCGCATGAACCGCGCGGTCGGGGCACGCTGCAGGTGGGGGACGGGGTCGGCCTGTCACAGGCTCTGGGTCTGCCGGTCGTATGGGACTTTCGCAGCGATGATGTGGCGCTGGGGGGGGAAGGCGCCCCGC
>JAUHYC010000069.1 GCA_030426685.1 Alphaproteobacteria bacterium | reverse complement strand
GGTTCGATCCGTGTCGCGGTTTGCACACCGGAAATTGCAATTCTTGCCTCGGGAGACAGTTGCAGGGGTTGCTCATCGGTCAACCGGGCGGGGTTTTGATTGGGGAGTGGCGGTTTCAGCCAATCGAAGGGCTGCGCTCGCTCGGCCCAGAAAATTGCCCCGTTGACCGCGTGTTGCCGAGCGTAGAAGTCGGCGGCCAGCGCGGCATGGATCCGCACACGCTCCGCCTGCCTGTCGCCATAAAACGTCAGGGCAAGGTCGGTGTGTTCGGGGGCTGATAGCAGCGTGTTCACAACCGCAGCCGCCTGCACCGCCTGCCCCATCGCCAGTTGCACACCTTGCGACGACAGCGGATCAACCGAAAAGCCCGCCTCACCCACGCGCAGAAGGTCGTGGGCGGGCGCGGACCGCTCAACCCGGCTGGTGGCATCGGCGCGGCGTACCGGACCGATCCGCCGCTGCTCCAGACAGGGTGACAGCAAGGTCGATTGGGCCAACAGATTGAGGTAGAAATCGCGCCGCGCCGCCGGGGACAGGCCGATGCAGGCAGCGGGATCGACAAAGACCATGGCATTGACCAACCCATCGGGTAGGAGCGCGCCCCAATACCAATGCGAAGAGCCCGCCTCGACCCGGGCCTGCGGGCCGAAACCGGGCGGAGACTGCCAGTAGGCATAAAGCGCCAGCAAGGGTCTGGAGGCGGGGCGGAACCGTCGCCCCAGCCCGGCCTGCCGTCCAGCGGCGTCCAGCAAAACACGCGCCCGGATCCGATATGCGCCCTGATCGGTGCGCACAGGTATGTCCCAGCCCGTTGCGGTACGCACCGGGCGATACGCGCGTGCGGGTTGCAGGACCTGTCCTCCGACCGCCTGTGCAGCTTGCAGCAACATCGCATCAAACCGGCCCCGATCGACCAGCAAACCGGGATGGGCCCCTTCCATGCCACGGCGCTCAAACGTACCCGCCCAATGCAGAAGCGATCCGGGCGCGGGCACAAAACCAGATTGGGCCACACGCTCCGAAACCCCGAGCAGTTGCAGAATCGGCCAGATCGATGGCGGCAGCGATTCACCGACATGCTGCCGGGGAAACGCCATCCGCTCAACCAGACAGACACGGCGCCCAAGCTGGGCCAGCCTCAGGGCGGCGGAGGCGCCTGCGGGGCCACCACCGATCACGCAGATTTCGGTATCGATACTGGCAGTCATCCGATCAGGCAGGAACCGCCCGAGCGGGTTCGCCGAAATAGTCCGGGCGTGCCTCGGACAGGCGGACATATGCTTGCAGACAGTAATGCAGCCAGCCTCGGATATAGTCGCAGGCCGGGCGGCCTCGGTGAATGACCTCGTGATGACAGCCACCGCCGCACAGGTAGCGCGCCCAGCAGGTAGTGCAGGGGGATTGAGTGTGAACGTGCCGATCTGTCAGCCAGTCCTCGCGCCGCAGGTCGGGGCCATCATAGACGTTGCCCATGGCCCCGGCCTCATCTTCAACAAAGCGGTGGCAGGCGAACAGGCCACCTTCGGCCGAGACACCGAAATAACCCGCCCCCGCTCCGCAGGCATAGGGGCGGTGGGTGCCGCGATGGATTTCCTGCATCGCCGCCGCCATGTTCGAGAACGGATAGCGCCGCCCCTTTGCGACCGCCGTCTCAAACGCCTGCCCGCAGCGGATCATCTGCGCCAGCATTTCAGCCAGATCGTCACGGTCCAGCTCATGCCGCCCGTTGGGCGACGCCAGCATCGGTGAGAACCCGACCGAGTGGAAGCCCATGCCCACAAACCGCTCTAGCGTTTCGGGCAGGTCCATGTTCTGCGGCGTCACCGTTACGCGGGCACCCACTTGCATCCGGTGCTGTCGCACCAACAGTGGTTCTACCCGCCGCAGGATCGTGTCAAAGCTGCCACGTCCGCCGCGATTGGGACGCAGCTTGTCATGCACTTCACCTACGCCATCCATACTGATCGTGACGGCAAAGCCGTGGGCCTCAAAGAATTCGGCATCCTCGGGCCGCAGCAAAGTTCCGTTGGTGGTGATCGAAAAGCCGACCTTCAACCCATGTGCCTGCGCCTGTGCCGCAGCATATTCGGTGGTGCGATGCACCAGATCGCGATTGATCAGCGGCTCGCCCCCCAGAAAGGCAAGATTGATCCGTACACCGGGCTCAGCCTCGATGATCAATCGATCAACCGAAGCTTTGGCAACCTCCCATTCCATATTCCGTGCAGGTCCACCGAACTCTCCTCCCGCCGCGTAACAATAGGTGCAGGCCAGATTGCATTTCTGCGCAACTGCCAGCGACAGCGACCGCACCGGCATGTCCTGAGGCGGTGCATCGTCAATGAACGGGGGTCCGCCCAACCCCATTGCGGCCAAATAGGCGCGCTGGCCCGTTTCATCCATGGCTGCGAAGCGGTCAGCCGTCCCCGCAGGTACATCGAACACGCGCGAGCCATCGACGGCGAGCATGTGGTCGCCATCTCCGGTCTCAAAGAAATGAACCTGCGATCTGGGTGGGATCACGCCTTCCCCTCCGGCCAGAAGGGAATGCCGATGTCGGCGGCGGCCAGCTTCTCCCCCTCGGCGCGCAACAGCTTCATGTCATCGCGCACTTGCTGGACATAGGTCTGGGACTGTTCGAACTGGCCTTTGGCCTCAAGCGTATAGGCCTGCGCCAGACCGTCCTTGACCTTGGCATACAACTCCAGCGCCGCCTTGGCCTGTGCGTCAGTGCCAACCGCAACCGGGCGCAGATAGGCCGGTGTACCGTCGCCGGTGTCATATTTGGCCAACACCTCCTGCATTTGACGGAAGCGCAGGAAATGTTCATCCCCGTCCGAGTCGATCCGCACGGCCAGCGCATAGAGGCGGCGGTTCGAAAACACCTTCTGCTCCAGCGTGGCCACGCATTGCGCATAGGCCCGGTCGATATATCCGCCGGGGCGCTCAATCTCGATGAAATCCTTGATCGCTTCGGCGGTCAACGGCCGGAGGGCGCGCGGCTGAGCCTTGCCCTTGCCTGCACCCAAAGGCAGGGATTCAGCCGGGGTCAGCACCGGCTTATAGTCCGCGCCCTGCAATTCCCATAGCAGCTGGTTCGCCCAGCGCATATGGGTCATCTCACCAATCGCCACCTCCAGCACCGACCGGCGGGCAAAGATCAGATCATCCTTCAGCGTCGGCCAGCGTTTGGTATCCGCCGTCTCGGGGTCGGCCAGCGAGAAATAGGCGTAGAGATATTGCAGGCTCAGCGTCATCTCCATCGGGGCCAGACGGTCTTTAAGATCCGCGATCATCTCATCGGTCGAGCCGTAGGGTTCGACACCGGGCAATTCGGGGTCGACCTCGTACACCTCGCCGGTTTCGCGGCCTTCGACCACGATGGGCAACTCGCTCCACATCTGGTTCACCTGATAGTGGTCGATCTGATAGGGGCGGTTCTGTTCCACCGTGTTCATTGCCGCCACATTGCCCGAAGGCGATTTGTCCGAGCGCAGCCAGTCCAGATAGGTTTCAGCCTCGATCGGGTTGTCCGACTGGCCAGTTGGCAGCTGAGCATCGTGGTCAACTTCGGCCATCACCACATCCGGGTGGTTCGACGGCCAATAGTGGCAGCCGCAATCGCGGAAATCATGGGACCACGGGTTGCACAGGCTCTGGGTCAGTTCGCCGGGATCATAGGCTTCGCTGAAAACGCCCGCCTCGGTTCGGTACTGGCGGCGAAAGCCGTGCAGGATAACTTGCTCTGCATCCACTTCGCCTTCGTGGTTGCGACGCTCCAGCGCGATACTGACCGGTTTGTCATCACCGTGTTCCAGACTGCGGATAAACCGCCAGATCATCAGCCCGTCATAGGGCGTACCATCTTCTTCCTTGAAGGTAATACGCTTACCGCTTTGCTCGACCCAAGACAGGAACCAACTCCCCTGGCTGAGCTTTGCACCTATGTCACCGCTATACGCCTCCAACAGGGTCTGCACCCACTCTTCGGGGCTGTTGTCGGGCAGCATCGGGTCGTAGAAATAATCGACAAAGACCAGATGAAAGCCCTGCGAGTTTTTCGGCGCCTCGGGTACGGGGCTGAGCGGCACACGCGCCGCGTTGAACACCAGACCGGGGAAAAAACGGCGGTCGAGGTTGCGCACGTCCATTTCCAGACCGGGAAAGCAATTGCCCACCGAACCATCGAGTCGCGTGTTGTCAGGGTTTCCCGGCACTTTATAGGCTGCGCGGGCGGTCAGATTGCGGGGTTTGACACGGATTTGACCGGGTTGATCAGCCATCCTGAGCCTCCGTTTCCTGTGCCGTCAGATAGTCGATGAATGAAATCACCAGATGATACTGGCGGCGCGACAGCGACAGCGGGTAGTAGTTGGAATCGCGCATATAGGGCGGCATCCGGGCGTCATGCATCGAGTCGCGGATGATGCGCGGATCTCGGAATTCCGGGTTCGGTGTTTGATCCGGGTTCGGGTCGGTCTCAAGCTCGGTCAGGATGCCATAGGGCGGGCGCAGCAACGTTTTAACGAAATCCGGGCGGCGGCGCAGGAAATCCAGCAGGTTTTCCTCATCAATCAGTTGCTCATGCACGAATTTGGTCGCCACCGTATAGGGCAGCCGATCATTGGGCACCGAGTTTGAAAACACCGAAACAGGCTGCGGTCGGATCAGCTCATCAATCTTGTCCGGCTGTCTTGTATCCTCTGCCGTCATCGAGGCCGCGTCGGTCGACGGCAGGCCCGGCGTAGGCGATATCTTGGTCTTCGCCTGCAGCTTGGCATTGTCCTTGAGGCCTTGTGCGCGGATATCGTCGAGATTGATCAGACCGTTGGTCTCGAACGCACGGCGGAAGATATCGACAACTTCGCGCTTGGCCTGCAGGTAGTTTTCCCCGGTGACCGAAATCAGCGACAAATCACGGTCGGCCAGATCATCCTCGAGGCTGTAGAAGGGCCGCGCGTCCGGCGCGAAATCAGGTGGGCCGGTCATGATCGTTGCGCGGGCGGTCAGGCGTTCGCCACGCACGGCCAGCATCGCTTCGATCACGCCATCGCTGGTATCGTCCGCCACGCCCCAGGACTGGTCATTGCCCACGCGCGCGCCATCGTAGCTGTCATGGGGCTCCGGGTCGTCGGATGTGCCGCTCATCATGATCCATTTCGACCACGGGGTGTCGGGGTTCAGGATGCGGTTCTGTTCGGGGACGATTTCATGGATACGGCCATATTCCGATTTCGGCGGGTCATTCTGATATCCAGGAACAGCCAGCGTTGCCGGGCCATAGGCGGCGTCGGGTGGGCCGTAGACCTCACCTTTCGGAGGCATGAAGCGCAGGCGCAGGATGCTGCGGTCGACAAACTGCCCGTCAACAGGTTCATCATGGCCGTGGACCGGATGGATGGCGCGGATCGAACCCAGCGGAATGGGGTTATGCTCATAGACCATCGGCTGTTGTTCCGAAGTATACGGGCTGAAAGCCAGCAGCGGTTTCGGGGTGAAATCCTGCCCTGCGATCTCGACTCGCGCGCGAAAACCGCAGGCAGCGTCGCCGGTTCGGCGCTCGGCCTTTGTATTCCCGACGGTGACCGTGTAGCGCACATTTTGCAGTGACAGACCTTGCCCCTCCAACAGATCGAGGGTCACCGGCGTTTCATAGTCCTCGCCGGTTTCGGCATCATGCATCCGGGCCCAAAGCTCAAAAAACGGCGCCACGGGACGCAACGCACCGCCTTCATCGCGGAACCGGATCGTATCGGGATCGGGCAGATAGGCGGTGACGCTGCCATCCTCAATCTCGCGCAGGGTGATGTTCGACCGGATCACCGTCTTGTTGTTGCCGTGGGCGTCCATATCCTGCTGCCATTCATAGCTTTCCAGCGGCGTCTCACCCGGCCCCAACCGGGCAACCGCCATCGGTGGCAGAAAAAATATCTCCTGAATCGTGTCCATGCTGGGCCCTCCCCCCGTCAGACCTTGGCTGCCCCTGTTTTCAAGGGTTTGAGTAAGCTTCGTAGGTGATGTTTGGATCGTCGAAGATCGATTTGGATGTATCCCGAATGATGTCCGGCGGCGCGTCATCCGGCACCGGTGAGATGCTTTGCTGGTAGTGGAAGAAATTATGCGGATCGAATTTCTGCTTTACGAACAGAAGCGAGTTGAAATACTCGCCCCAATAGAGCCAGCGATAGTTTGTTTGCGACCGGCGCGGATAGTTCTGATAGACCCGGTCGATAAAGAACCCCTCTTCGGTCATCAGTTTCATGAACCCGTCGAGCCACGGCACCACGGTTTGCTTTTCGTCTTCCGACAGCCAGAACACATCCACATAGAAGTTCAGTGAGGCGTCGCGGTGGATAAAGGCATTGCCGCTCTTTCCAAGCGGCATACGGTTGATCGCCCCGCCATAGGGCTCAATCGCGACCGCACCATAGGCATTGGGCGTTGTGTCGAGATAGTCCACAACGCGTTGCCATTCAGCCTCGCTGAGCTGCCGTTTGATATACCCGGCCTGCTTGTCTTCGCGGGCCTGATCCGGGACGACGGGTATGTCGTATTTCTCGTCATAGAGCCACGCGTTGATCTGCTGATAGGTGCCGGTCTTGCTGTCTTCCAGATGTCCGCCGATGGGATCGTCCAGCAAGGGCTGGATCACCTCCATCCCCTCCGCCTCAGACCCGTGATAGAGGGCAGAAACCAACAGCACCTTTTCATCGCCCTGATAGGCCAGAAAGATATACGCGCCAAATTTGTCCGACACCCCATCTCTCATGTAATGGGCCTGCAGGTATTCCAATGCTTTGGCCGCTTTGCTGAGTGGCCATTTGATGTGCACGCCCCAAACCTCGTAGAGATTTTGCAGCTTGTAACGTATCTCGAGCAGAACGCCGAAATTGTTTCCGGTCCCACCTCGGATCGCCCAGAACAGATCGGGGTTGGTTTTTTCATCGGCAATGACAATGCTGCCGTCCCACAGCATCACTGTGACGCCCAGCACGTTATCGCAGGCCATCCCGAACAGGCGCGAGGTAAACCCGTAGCCGCCGCCCATCATGAAACCCGCCACACAGACATCCTGACACGCCCCGCCCGGTACGTGCAGGTGATAGGAATTCAGCACCGAATTCAGCATCTTGAATGGTGTACCCGGCCCGACATAGGCCATCGGCACCTCGGGATCGACGGTCACATAGCGGATATTGCTGGTGTCCAGCACCATCTGGTTATTGACCGAATACCCTGCTGTGCTGTGCCGCCCGGACCGCGCCACGACCCACAGATCATGCTTGCGCGCAAAGGCGAGGCTGGCGCGCACATCCTCAATGGTTTCGCAGTAAACGATGATCTCGGGATAGTCCTGAAAGGCCGGGTTCCACACCTGCCTGTCGTTGTTGTAATCCGGATCGGTTGGCAGTGTGACCGTTCCAATCAGCTGCTTCACAAAATCGCGTATCTCTTCGGCCGAGATCGAGTGATATTGCTGCAATGCCAGATCCGTGCGGCTTTGCGCTACGATATCCTTGGCCAGAAGGGTCTTGCTGATCTTACGCATCGGGTCTCCTTACACCAAATGAGCGGGGACGCCGGATTCGCGCCCCGACGCCTGACCATCGAATTTTTGGTATCAACCCACTTCTGCCCGCGCCCAAGCTGGCAGTAATTAACCCTATCGGTCAAGCCATCGTTTCAAGCAGGTTCCGCGCATCCCGCAAATCGGGCAGGTCCAGATCCCGCGAGAACTGCTCAAGCACCTTGCTCAGCGCGTCTCCCGCGGGCGCTCCGTTGCGTTTGCGCAATGCCGTCAGGTCAACGGCGGCGCGCAACTCATACAGACGCGCGCCTTGTTGGCGTGCCACTTCGATGGCCCGCAGCAGCAGCGGTTCGGGATCGCGGCCCAGACCTTCGGCGACGCGGGCTTCGATCCGTAGTTGTTCAGCCTCGGCCCATTTCTCTTCGGTTGTGTCCCACGTGACCTCGGCGCGTTGCAACGCTTGTTGTGCGGCCTCGTAATCATCAGCCTGAACATGCAATTCGGCGATAAGCGAGGGGAAGAAGCTTTTGTAGTTTCCAGCACCCACAGACCACCAATCTTCTGCAGCCTGCTGCATGGCTGCGATATTGGCAGCTTCGGGTGCTAATGTCGCCTGCGCCCAGTTGGCCCACAAACGCGCGATGGTTGCCATGAAGGGCAGCGAATGTTCTTCCGCAACCGAAGACAAGGCCTCGACGTCGCGTTGCAGCGCAGGAATGTCACGCGCCAGCAGATGAACCTTGCACATATAGACCAGAATCTGCGCTACGCTATGGGCGTGTTTGAGGTCTTTCGCCCAGTCCAGAGCCGTCTGCTGGATGCGCAACGCCTCGTCATGCCGCCCCATCAGGCAATAACACGTCCCCAGAAAGGCCGAGGTGATCGCCGCGTGATCCGTTCCATAGACATAAGCCAACTGACTGTGCTGGTCGAAGTCATACATTGACCAGGCCTGCTCCAGATGGATCTGGGCCTCGGTCAGATTGCCCAGATGCAGCTGTACCGCACCCATGGCGCGATGGCCGACCATACGGTGTTCGGTCTTGCCGCTGCCTGCCGCGAGATCGAGTATCTGCGCTGCCACCTCCTGCGCTTTCCGGTATTCGGCCCGCACCAGGTGGAAGGCGTAAAGACCGTTGAGCACCGGAAACAGCCGCTCGGTTTCGTCCGCGCGACGACAGAGCTCTCGCAGGCGCCCGTAGGCCTCACCGGTGGCATCGCCCGAGATACCGTTTGTCGAGCGCAACACGCCAGCGCGCAGAATCTGAATGTCGATTTCCCGCACATCCCGCTCGCGGCTCTTGGGCAGGTCCGCCAGTTGCTCCAACGCCGTGGAAAGATGGGTCAGAGCTTCGGCCAGGGCCGAGCGTTCGATGGCCCGCCGCCCCGCGCTCTGCCAGTGCAGCACCGCTTCGTCCACGCGGTGTGCCAGAGTGTAATGCTGCGCCAGAACCTCGGGCTGAGTCTGGGCGAGCTGCGGCTGGTTCTCAATCAGCGCGCCCGCCGCCCGGTCATGCAATGCCTGCCGTTCGGTGCGCAACATGCTGTCATAGGCCATGTCGCGGATCAGCGCGTGACGGAAGATAAACTCATCCTCCGTGGCATCGGGGGCTTGCAGTATGATCCCGGCCGAAGATAGCTGGTCCAGCCCGGCCTGCAGGACCGTTGGCGACAGGAACGAGACCGAGGCCAAAAGTGCGATTGAAAACTGCCTTCCGAAAACGGCCCCGGTCTGGGCCACTTCCTTGGCCGTGCCCAGACGGTCCAGACGCTCCATCAGCGAATCCTTGAGCGTGCTGGGCACCGACAGGGACGGCAGTGGCCCACGCAACGCGTAGCCCCGATCGGTCAGACGCAGCTGACCTGATTCCAGCAGACCGCGCGTAACCTCCTGAGCGTAAAGCGGAATACCATCCGTCTTGGCAGCGATCAGGTCGCAGACTTCAGGCGGCACAGAGTTGCCGCCAGCCACTTCGGTGACGATCTCGGCCACATCCCGGTTGGTCAGACGCCTGAGCGGCAGATGCAGCGTGTTGTGGTGATGCCCCCAGCCCGGATCAAAACCGGGCCGTGCGGTCACGACGATCAGCACGGGCAACTCGCTGATCCGCTCAATCACCCGGTCCGTCAGCGACAAGGTGGTCGGATCGACCCAGTGCGCATCCTCAAATAACAGCAACACAGGTTTCTCGCGCGCCAGAGAGGCCAGCTGTTCGGTCACCGCATCAAGCGTACGCTCAAGTTTGACCTGTGGCGGCAGATCAAGCGGCCCCAGCGCGGCATCTGCATCGACACTCAGCAGATCGGCGATCAGGCGCAAATGTTCGGGTGGATGGTGCCGCAGAAGATAGGACAGTTTCTCCAGCTTCTCATCATCGCTGTCCGTTGCTGCAAATCCGGCCGCGCGTTCGAGATGCTGGATGATGGGGTACAGCGCGCTGTTGGCATGAAACGGAGAACATTGGAAATTGAGCCGCAGGATCTCCTGATCGTCAACCTTCTGGCTCAGCCCTTCGATCAGGCGCGACTTGCCGATCCCCGCCTCACCCGTCACCAGAACCGACTGGCCTGCGCCCTGGCACGCCTCGTGCCATTTCTCGCTGAGCTTGCGGAATTCGGCTTGGCGCCCCACCAGACGCCCGGCTCCGGCATCGGGCATGATGTCGAACCGCCGCTCGATGCGGGCCTGCCCTTTGACGGTCCAGGCCTGAATTTCCTGGGAAAACCCCTTGAGCGCAAACGAACCCTGATCCTGCAGGTCAAAGGCGTTGCCGATCAACCGTCGGGTCGACGGGCTAATGATCAGCGTGTTGGGTTCCGCCAGCCCTTGCAACCGCGCCGCCAGATTGGGGGTGCGCCCCATGACCACATCATGCTCTTTCAGGCCCTCACCATGAATTTCACCCACCACCACGAGACCGGTCGACACACCGATCCGCGCCGACAGCCGCTCCTGACCTTCGATCCGCTGCAACCCGTCCAGTATGTCCAGACCGGCAAGGATTGAACGCGCCGCCGCATCTTCGAGCGCATGGGGGTAGCCGAAATAGATCATCGCCCCATCGCCCATGAAGCTGGCCACATGGCCACCAAACCGCGCCACCGAAGTTGAGCAGATTTCCTTGAACCGGCGCAGCAATTCTCCCAGATCTTCGGGGTCCAGACGCTCGGACATTGCAGTAGAGCCCACCAGATCGACAAACATCACGGTCAGTTGCCGCCGTTCGGCCACGATTTTGCCGGCGCCCTGTACCGGCGTAGGCGCAGCTTCCCGCGTGCGTCCCAACGCCGCCATCAGCCTGCGCCTTGGACCAAGTGGCAGGCCGAGATCAATCAAATCATGTTCGGAGAGATGTGCCAGATCAGCCAGAGAGACTTCGTTCGACGCAAAAACAGGCGCATATTTCGACAGCCCGAGGTCCTCAAGATATGCGTCAATCTCAGACATTATCCCCCTTGTCCCCGCTCGACTCCGGGCTCCCCTACCCGTTCGGGCCATCCAGCCCGATCAAAAACCCAGCGACTCTCGTATGTTACGTGGATACGCCTGATGGCGCGTCCCGCGGCCATGTTCAAGCTTTTTCTTTCTTTCCCGGTCCGTCAAGTTATTTACGAGCACCAACAGCGTACTTGTGCTGTGGCTATGGGCGAATTTCGGGCAGTGATGAAGGAAATGGCAGGGGCAGCAGGGTTCGAACCCGCGACCTACGGTTTTGGAGACCGTCGCTCTACCAACTGAGCTATACCCCTAGGCTGAGCCATCAGATATGCCAGCGCCGCTAAGGACTCAAGAGGCTTTTTTACTTTTGCGGCGACTTTGATCGCAGACAAAAAAGTTGCACCCGGCGCGCAGTTCTTTAAGACAAGGTTCGGCCAGCAGGAGGACCGCAGCCTTGAGCATCCGCAAGAAGATCGCTGACAGCGAAGCCGTGTTGAACTGGGTTGCGCGACGTATTGCGAGCTATATCCGGCTGGTGAACCGCAACACGCGCTGGCAGCGTATCGGGTACGAGGAACTCGACCAGTTGGCCGCGCAGGGTGAGCCGGTCATTGTGGTTCTGTGGCACCAGCGCCTGGCGCAGTCGCCCTATTTCTTTCCACTGGACAAAGGCCGCATCTGTTCAATCACGTCGGCGGCCCGCGCCGGCAGCATGGTTGGCCGGGTGCAGAAGCTGTTCGGCATGGGTACGATCGCCATGTCCAGCCGCAAGCGTCATGTTGCCCTGTCGCGTGAGGTGCTGGGCAAAATGAAGCAGGGCATCTCTATCGGCATAGCCGCTGACGGTCCTCGTGGTCCCGAACGAGTGTCTTCGACCGTCCCGCTGGTCTGGGCCCGGACGTCCGGCAAACGGGTCTTCGGCATCACATATTCCACTCGGTATGGGCGTGAAGCCAGCACCTGGGACCACCTGCTGATGCCACGTCCCTGGCGCAACGAAGGCGTTTTCCTGTGCCGCGAATGGACACAGCCGGTGCCACGCAAGGCGAGCGAGGAACAGATTGAGGCGTTACGCCTGAGCCTGGAGCAGCACATGAACGACATCACGGCCGAGGCGGATCGGATGGTGGGCAGAGAACCTTGGTCCCAGAAGGCGTGATCACCCCTGTGCGGGATCAATCCTCCCTACAATGGGTTAAGTCAGCCCGCCCGAGCCCGAAACGCATACGCTCGCGACAAAAGTCACTGACCTTGCAATCAACTTCCTGTTCATCGTCGCCCAGAACGGCGGCGCGCATATCGTCCAGATCCTTGCTGTGAAGGATTTGTGTTCCATAATAGTTCAGGAATTCAAAACCAAACATGAATTTCTCCCTGTGATGCTTGCGGTTCACTTAACGCGTGCTCCGCATTCCATGTTTCGCAACAGAGATCGGTGTTCAGTTTTTTGTTGACGTGGAGACCAGATTAAGAACGCTCAATGGGCAATCAGTAAACAAAAGCGCAATCGTCGAAACCCCAAACGAAAAAGGCCGCCGCTTTTTGGGACGGCCTTCTTTGGTCTCACCGATGTGCCGGGCTGAAGCCCGGCCTACCGATTACTCGATGATTTTCGAGACGACACCGGCGCCGACGGTGCGGCCGCCTTCGCGGATGGCGAAGCGCAGGCCGTTTTCCATCGCGATCGGCG
>JAUHYC010000101.1 GCA_030426685.1 Alphaproteobacteria bacterium | reverse complement strand
TCGAGCGGGATCATCCGAATGTTGGCGGCGCCATCAGGCATTGCCGATATGGCGGTTTCGGTTTTTTTCGGGGTGGCGGGTTTCGGGCGGGTCGTAATCTTGGCCATGGTCAGGGTCCTTGTCATGCCGGACCCGGATGAGCCTCTCTCTATCCTTTCAAGCCCGGCACCCGGGCTTCCCTTTCTCTGGCTCCAGATAGCTTTGATGACATGACTGTCCTCCTCCCTGGGTCCTCGCAGACCCACCTTGTTGGACTGGACGGCCCCCAAGCGGCATCGAAATGTGCCAGAGTGAGTCGTTGAAGATCTCAAACGAAGGAGCCGTCCGAGGGTCAGATTATCCGTATTGGCATGGATACGTCAAAGCACGCGTTTCAACTGCATGGCGTGGACACCGCCGAACAATCAGTTCTTCGCAACAAGATGCGCCGGAAAGAGATGGTGGAGTTTTTTGCGAAATACCCGCCGACCGGCATTGCGATCAAAGCCTGTGGTGCCTCGCATTACTGGGCACGGTTGCTGACCGGGTTCGGTCATGAGGACAAGCTAATTGCGCCGCAGCTTGCGAAGCCCTACGTGAAGCGTGGCAAGAATGATGCGGCCGATGCTGAAGCGCTGTGCGAGGCGATGAGCCGCCCGACGATGCGGTTCGTTCCGGTAAAGAGCGCCGAGCAACAGGCGGCACTGATGCTGGCAGGCATTCGCGAGCGCGCTGTCGCAACCCGGACGCAACTTGCCAATACGATCCGTGGTTATGCCGCAGAGTTCGGAGTGACCGCGGCCAAAGGCGTGTCTCATATTCCGCGCCTTTTGGAACGCATCATAGCTGATGAAAACGTCCCCGCTTTGGCGCGCGATATGTTTACGTCACTTGCGGATGAATTTGCGCAGCTGAGGGAGCGCCTGGAAGAGATAGAAGCGAGTTTGATGACCTGGTACCGCGGCAACGAGTGTTGTCGCCGCCTCGCGAAGATTCTCGGTGTCGGACCGATCGAGCGGTATTACTGGTGATGAAAGCGCCGGCACCGGAGCAGTTTGCATCCGGAAGACAGTTTGCGGCCTGGATGGGCCTGTGGACTAGCTTCACTTCCGTTCCGGTTTTCTGCGAGCAATGCTCGCCATAGAGGAGACCGGATATGGCACCCAAACATAATGAAGATTTCAAACGCGAAGCGGTCCGGATCGCGACGCACAGTGGCCTGACACGGCGGCAAGTGGCCTCAGACCTCGGTGCCGGATTTTCGACCTTGGGCAAGTGGATGCGTGACTATTCGACCGATCCGGCTGCAGCCGAGGACGCGGAACTGCGCCGCGAGAATGAGCGCTTGCGCAAAGAGAACCGTATCCTGCGGGAGGAGAGGGAGGTGTTAAAAAAGGCCGCAATCTTCTTCGCGAGCCAAAAGCAATGAGATTTCAGTTCATTGCGGAGTATCGCGGAGATCTTCCACGCGCCCATCTGTGCCGCCTGATGCAGGTTTCGGACCGTGGGCTCCGTGCTTGGCGTCGCAGGCCGCCATCACTGCGTCAGCGCCGCGATATGATCCTTCTAGCTCATATCCGCGAACAGCATCGGCTCAGCCTGGGCAGCTACGGCCGACCGCGTATGACGCAGGAATTGAAAGAGCTTGGTATCCAGGTCAGTCAGCGCCGCGTCGCCCGGATCATGCACGACAACGGCATTCAGGTTCTGCGCAGCCGTAAATTCAAACGCACCACCGACAGCGCACACAGCTTCAACATAGCCCCGAACCGTCTGAACCAAGATTTCACGGCGACGGTGCCAGACCAGAAATGGGCCGGGGACATAACCTACATCTGGACGCGTGAAGGTTGGTCATACCTCTCTGTAATCATTGATTTATACTCAAGGCGCGTGATCGGTTGGGCGATTAGCAATCGTATGAAGCAGGACCTGGCATTGCGGTCCTTGGACATGGCCATCGCGCTGCGCCGGCCACCACCCGGCTGCATTCACCACACCGATCGCGGCGCCCAATATTGTGCTCACGAGTACCAGAAACGCCTTCGACGTCATAAACTGCTGCCTTCAATGAGCGGCAAGGGAAATTGTTATGACAATTCCGCTGTCGAGAGCTTCTTCAAATCCCTTAAGGCCGAGCTGATTTGGCGAAGCACTTGGCAAACGCGCCGGGACGTCGAGGTCGCAGTGTTCGAATACATCAACGGTTTCTACAACTCGCGCAGGCGCCATTCAGCGCTGGATGGAAAATCACCCATGGCCTTCGAAAAGATCGCCGCCTAACATGAGCAACACACCGGAACGGAACCGGTGCAAGTCCAGGTTGTCGGTACCGGACAAGGTGGTTGTCGCTCATCAGCCAGTCGCGGCTTGTGCAGCGTGAAGAAATCGGTCGGCCACGGTGAGCAAGAGAGAGACGCTACCGTGCTGGTCCGATACGTGAACTTGCAGGAAACCTGAAGATGGTGTGATCGATCGATCCGAGATGTGGGATACCCCGTATGTGCCAATGGCCCAATGTAGCCGCCACCTTGTTTGGAACCC
>JAUHYC010000012.1 GCA_030426685.1 Alphaproteobacteria bacterium | reverse complement strand
CATACGCTTTGAAGTCACCAAAATACTTGGTGATTGCTGCGGTCAGCGTGGTTTTACCATGGTCAACGTGGCCAATCGTGCCGATGTTGACGTGCGGTTTTGTACGCTCAAACTTTTCCTTTGCCATTCCTCAGGCGCCCTTTTGCGATTTGGGGGACCCGTGGTCCCGTGGTTACATCTGCGCGCGCGAGATATTTGGTTCAAAGGGGAAAATCAAGCACATCCTGAGGGAAATGCGACCTTCATGCCGGATTTTGCGTGACCTGTTCGCTTCCAAGCGGCTGGATCAGGCCAGGACGCTTTTCAAACCAACCATTATCCTTGTGCTCTTCCGCCAACCACTCTTCGACCCGATCGGCCACTTTCAGAGCAAGACCGCTCATTTGCTCTTCTTTTGTACGCTCATGCCCCGAACCCTTGAGGGCGCTTCCGCCGGTCGTGTCTTCCAGCACCTGGAATTGTTTGCCCTTGGCCAGAAACTCTTTCTTGTTCACGTCGTAAACGTTCACCAAAACAATCGCCGTGCTCTTGGGATTGTAGATCACCGGAATACCGGGAGGAGCCAACATATACCCTTCGAGGCTGATGCCAATATCGTATTCCTGCGCCCCTTGATATCGGCCCAACCGAATGTCCACGGCATTCTGAATGGCATCTTCCCATTCTTTGGGTGTCGCATCCCGCGAAACCGGACCCTGGCGGGCTTTTTCGGCAAAGGCATAATTTACCCGCAGCTTGAATTCACCCAGCGATTCAGGTTCTTCATAAACCTGCGTCTGGGTGCATGCGGCCATCAGGGCCAGTCCGGTGATCAGGGTCAGGATGCGCAACATGTCTCGGGTCTCGATAGGTCTGTTTTTTATCGGATGTAGCGCACCGATACCGTCTATGCCAAGCAGTATCGGCAGAATTTCACCAATCGCGCATCCAGATCACGAAAACTTATAGTCGCGCGGGAAGCCATAGGGCGGTTTTTTCCCGACACCGGCACGCTTGGCCAGCCATTGGGACATATCGGCCTCATGCCGGGTCTTGTCGCCACCCATCGACCATTTCAACCCCTCTTCCCAGTTGAAGGTCGTCACGTCGGACAAGCCCCCATCCAGTTCCAGCGTCCCCTGCCGGCCGCGTGCCATGTTGTATTTCTGCAGCCGCACACCCTTGCCTCGGGTCATCTCGGGCAGCTCCTCAGTCGGGAACACCAGGAACTTGCCGTTCTGCGAAACGACCGCCACGTGGTCCCCCACGACCGGCTTACAGATCACCGCTGTCTCGTCGCCTTTGACGTTCAGCACCTGTTTGCCGTTGCGGGTCTGGGCCAGCACGTCATCCTCGGGCACCATGAAGCCGTTGCCGGCGTCCGAGGCCACCAGCAGCTTGCGCCCTGGCTTGTGGATCAGAATGTCGATGATTTGCGCCTCGTTCGGCAGATCAACCATCAGGCGCAGCGGTTCGCCCATGCCCCGCCCACCGGGCAGGTTGGCGGCGCTGACAGTGTAGAAGCGCCCGTTCGAGGCAAACACCAGCAGGCGGTCGGTGGTTTCCGCATGGAAGATGAAGCGCGGACCGTCGCCGTCCTTGAACTTCAATTCGCGCTTTAGGTCGATATGACCCGTCATGGCGCGAATCCAGCCCATCTGAGAGCAGACGACCGTGATTGGTTCCTTGTCGATCATCGCCTCAAGCGGGACCTCTTCGATCTGTCCCGCCTCAGCGAATTGCGTGCGCCGCGCGCCGCCTTCGTAATCTTTGCCGAAGGTCTTCTTGGTCTCTTTCAGCTGCTCGGCGATCTTGGCCCATTGTAGGGTGGGATCGGCCAGCAGGTCCTCGAGATTGGCGCGCTCTTCCATCAACGCGTCGCGTTCGCGGACCAACTCCATCTCTTCCAAGCGGCGCAAGCTGCGCAGGCGCATGTTGAGGATCGCGTCAACCTGAACCTCGGACAGCTCGCCCTCGCCCGGTTTGGGCGTGATGTAGTCGGATTCGTCCGTGGCGCGGACATGGTCGACCCCCCAATCCTCACGCATCAGCGCAGCTTTGGGATCGTCGTCATAGCGAATGATGTCGATCACGCGGTCGAGGTTCAGGAAGGCGACGATAAAGCCCTCCAACACCTCCAAACGATGGTCGATCTTTGCCATACGGTGGCGTGAGCGACGGATCAGCACCTCTTGCCGGTGATCAAGGAAGGCGCGCAGCACTTCCTTCATCGAGCAGACCTTGGGCGTCACGCCATCGATCAGCACGTTCATGTTCAGGCTGAACCGCACCTCAAGGTCCGAGTTGCGATAGAGCATCCCCATCAGCACCTCGGGGTCCACGTTCTTGGAGCGTGGCTCAAGAATCAGGCGGATGTCATCAGCGGATTCGTCGCGCACGTCTGCCAAGATCGGGATTTTCTTGGTCTGGATCAGCTCAGCTATTTTTTCGATCAGCTTGGATTTCTGAACCTGATAGGGAATCTCGGTGACGACGATCTGCCACTGGCCGCGGCCCAGATCCTCGACCTCGAATTTGCAGCGCAGGCGGAAGGAACCGCGCCCGGTGCGGTAGGCTTGCGCGATGTTCTCGGGGGGCTCGACAATCACACCGCCGGTCGGGAAATCCGGGCCGGGCACGTAGTTCAGCAGCGTGTCGTCGCGCGCATCCGGCGTTTTGATCAGATGCAGACAGGCATCGCACAGCTCAGAAATATTGTGCGGCGGAATATTCGTCGCCATGCCCACCGCGATCCCGCTGGCACCGTTGGCCAGCAGATTCGGAAACTGCGCGGGCAACACAACCGGTTCGGTCAGCGTGCCGTCATAGTTGTCGCGGAAATCGACCGCGTCTTCGTTCAGACCCTCAAGCAGCGCCTCGGCCACAATGGTCATCCGCGCCTCGGTGTAGCGCGAGGCCGCCGGGTTATCGCCGTCGATATTGCCGAAGTTCCCCTGCCCGTCGACCAGCGGATAGCGGACGTTGAAATCCTGCGCCAGACGCGCCATCGCGTCATAGATCGCGGCGTCCCCATGCGGGTGATAGTTACCCATCACATCGCCCGAGATCTTCGCGGACTTCCGGAACCCACCCGTTGCGCTCAGCCGCAGCTCGCGCATCGCATAGAGGATTCGCCGGTGCACCGGTTTCAAACCATCCCGCGCATCGGGCAGCGCCCGATGCATGATGGTGCTGAGCGCGTAGGTCAGATAGCGCTCACCAATCGCGCGGCGCAGCGGTTCGGCCACTTCACCTCCGCTTTCGGGGGTCTCCATGTTGGGGTCGTCGATCGTGTCATCCATAGATGATGTGATACGACGCAAGCGCGCCCTGGTAAAGCAATCAACGCATATTTTGCTGGGGACAAGTTGTGCTTTTTGCAACGGGGGGAGGCAAGTATCGGATTTCCCCGGTTTTTCGACTCATGGCCCGATCTATGTTAAACTCTCAGCCATTGAGACTGCTGCTTTTTATTGTTGTTACGATTACCCAGGGGGTGCGCCATGACGCGCGTTATTGTTATCACTTTTGCGATGCTCGGCTGGAGCTTTTACGTGATGAGCGGCGGGCCGGATTTCGAACCGCGCGGCATGCGCACCGAACAACCCGTGCGCCTTGCGGCAATACCGGAACCCGAACCGGCACCTGCCCCGACATCCCGCGCCGAAGAGCTTGTAACCAACGTCGCCGCGCGCGCGGTTCCGGCGCGGGCCAATCCCGAACCGACAAGCGAAGAGGCCGCCGCGGTGCTGACGCAGGTCGTGGCTGAACCGCTGTCGCAATTTTCGACCTTTGACGAGAACGGCACCAGCTTTACGCTGGCCTCTCTTGAAGATGGTGTTGCCGGGCTAGGTCAGGTCACGGCCGAGGTTCAGGACGACATCACTCCCGCAACTCAGGTGATCGAACCCGAAAAAGATATTCGCGAGATCGCGGGCACCCGCGTGAACATGCGCGATGGTCCCGGCACGATCTATCCTATCATCGCCAAAGCTGTGATCGGCCAAAGGGTTGAGGTTATGGGCGATTCGGGAACGGGCTGGTTGCGCCTGCGCCTGCTCCCCGACCAGAGGATCGGATGGGTCGCTGCCTCGCTGGTGCGGAAGCCCACAAACTGACGCAACTGTGTCATTGTCCTGACCAGAACCTCGCCGTAGCTATGGGCGAGGAATTCAGGCGGGGACGACATGCAGAAATCGATTCTGATCACGGGCTGTTCATCTGGCATCGGTCTGGACGCGGCACATGGGATGCGTTCGCGCGGCTGGCGCGTTTTTGCATCCTGTCGCCAACAACGCGACTGTGACAGGCTGCGCGCCCAAGGGTTTGACAGCCCGCAGATCGACTATACCGACGCAAACAGCATCACCGCCGGGGTGCAGCAGGTGCTCGAAGCGACAGGTGGCAGGCTGGATGCACTGTTCAACAATGGCGCCCATGGCCTGCCCGGCGCGATTGAGGATGTGCCCACCGACGGGCTGCGACAGATTTTTGAAACCAATGTCTTTGGTTGGCACGAACTGACGCGGCAGGTGATTCCAGTCATGCGGGCCCAAGGTCATGGGCGAATCGTTCAGAACTCATCGGTTCTTGGGCTGGTCGCCTTCCCGTGGCGCGGCGCTTATGTCGCCACCAAATACGCCATCGAAGGTCTGTCGGATACGCTGCGGCTGGAGCTGCGCGACACGAATATCAAAGTCATCCTCATCGAACCCGGCCCGATCACCTCAAAAATCCGCGAAAACGCCATCCCGATGTTTGAGCGCTTTGTTGACTGGAAAAATTCCGCCCTGCGTCAGAAATACGAGGATACGCTGCTCAAACGCCTGTACGAATCCTCGGGTCCGGACAGATTCGAACTGCCCGCCTCAGCGGTGACCGCCAAGCTGGCCCATGCGGTCGAAGCCAGACATCCCCGCACCCGGTATTACGTGACAACACCCACCTACATCGCCGGGTATCTGCGCCGCATTCTGCCGACGCGCACCATCGACCGCATCCTGTCGGACATCTGAGGCGAAATTACCCGTTCGCTTTTGAACGCTTCGGCGCTAGATGAGAGCCAGAGAAACAAAACACGGACGGTGATCTAATGGACCTGTTGATGGTCATATTGCTTCTGGCCATGGCGGCGGTGGTCGCCGTGCTGGTGATGGGCATTGCCAATTTCGGAAAGCCCGGCAAAGACGCCGCGATGAAAAGCAACAAGATGATGCGCCTGCGCATCTTGTTTCAGTTCATTGCCGTGGTCCTGATCGTGCTCTACGTCTATCTGCGCGGACAAGGAGTTCAGTAGATGGTCGTTCTCAACAAGATATATACGCGCACCGGTGATGACGGCAAAACCGCCTTGGGCAATGGTGAACGCGTCGCGAAGTATTCCGGTCGTGTCGCGGCCTATGGCACGGTGGATGAACTGAATTCATTTGTTGGCGTCGCCCGAACCGAAGCCGAAGGAGAGGTCGAAGCCGCCCTGTCCCGCATCCAGAATGACCTGTTCGATCTGGGTGCCGACTTTTGCCGTCCGGATATGGACAAGGATGCCGAGGCCGACTACCCGCCCCTGCGCATTGTGCCCGCCCAAATCGATCGGCTGGAAGCCGAGATCGATACAATGAACGAAACGCTCGAGCCGCTGCGCAGCTTCATCCTGCCCGGCGGATCACGTCTGGCAGCGCAACTGCATGTGTGTCGAACGGTCTCACGCCGGGCGGAACGTCTGGCGGTTGAGCTGACCAATATGGAACCGGTCAATGAAACGGCGGTGAAGTATCTCAACCGCCTCAGCGACTGGTTCTTTGTTGCCGCGCGTTGCGCCAACAATGGCGGGCGTGACGATGTACTTTGGGTTCCGGGAGCGAACCGCTGATCACGCCCGTCACGGGAAATTAAATTTCGTTTCTTGTCGAAAAATGACAAAACGCGACGTCTCGAAACCATGACGTGACGATTTTGCTCTGTTGCAGGACATCACGACCCGCTATCTAGGCCAGCGAGAGCATTGGTGGAGTCGCTGCGCGGCTTGCCGTTTTTGTAAGGAGCATACGCAAAAATGAAGGTACTTGTGCCTGTCAAGCGCGTGATCGACTACAACGTGAAAGTTCGTGTGAAAGCGGATGGCAGCGGTGTTGATCTCGCCAATGTAAAAATGTCGATGAACCCGTTCGACGAGATTGCGGTGGAAGAGGCCATCCGCCTGAAAGAAGCAGGCAAGGCTGACGAAGTTGTTGCCGTTTCGATTGGCGTCAAGCAGGCGCAGGAAACCCTGCGCACCGCGCTGGCCATGGGGGCGGACCGCGCCATTCTGGTCGTGGCTGCCGATGACGTGCATCAGGACATCGAGCCGCTGGCCGTTGCCAAGATCCTGGCCAAAGTGGTCGAGGAAGAGCAGCCCGGCATCGTTCTGGCGGGCAAGCAGGCGATCGACAACGATATGAACGCCACCGGCCAGATGCTGTCGGCTCTGCTGGGCTGGTCGCAAGGCACTTTCGCGTCCGAGCTGGACATCGAAGGCGACACCGCCAAGATCACCCGCGAAGTGGACGGCGGTCTGCAGACCATCTCCGTCAAGATGCCGACCATCGTCACCGTTGACCTGCGCCTGAACGAGCCGCGCTACGCGTCGCTGCCCAACATCATGAAGGCGAAGAAAAAGCCGCTGGATGAGAAAACCGCCGCCGATTACGGCGTCGACGTTTTGCCGCGTCTGGAAATCGTCAAGACCGAAGAGCCGCCGGCACGCGCCGCTGGTATCATCGTGGGCTCGGTCGATGAGCTGGTTGAGAAACTCAAAGAAGCGGGGGCTGTGTAATGGCTGTACTTCTGCTTGCCGAAGTTAATAATGGTGAGTTGTCGCTGGACGCCACCGCCAAGGCCGTAACCGCCGCCAAGGCTCTGGGGGATATCACCGTTCTGGCCGCTGGTGGTTCCGCCGCCGCTGCCGGTGAGGCTGCCGCCAGGATCGAGGGTGTTTCCAAGGTTCTGGTCGCCGAGGATGCCTCGCTGGGTCACCGCCTGGCGGAATCGACCGCGGCGCTGATCGTGGGTCTGGCCGATGGGTATGAGCACATCGTTGCCCCCGCCACCACCGACGCCAAGAACGTGATGCCGCGCGTGGCAGCCCTGCTGGACGTGATGGTGATCTCGGACGCGTCCGGTGTGGTTGACGGTTCGACTTTCGAGCGCCCGATCTATGCGGGCAACGCGATCCAGACCGTGAAATCCTCCGACGCCAAGAAGGTCGTCACCCTGCGGACCGCCAGCTTTGACGCGGCGGGCGAAGGCAGTTCGGCCCCGGTCGAGACCATCTCGGTCGGTGATAATCCCGGCCTGTCTGAGTGGGTTGAGGACAAGGTCGCCGAGAGCGACCGCCCCGAACTGACTTCGGCGGGCGTTGTGGTCTCGGGCGGCCGTGGTGTTGGCTCGGAAGAAGACTTCAAACTGATCGAAACCCTGGCCGACAAGCTCGGCGCCGCAGTTGGCGCGTCGCGTGCCGCCGTGGACTCGGGCTATGCCCCGAACGACTGGCAGGTGGGTCAGACCGGCAAGGTGGTTGCACCCGATCTGTATGTCGCCGTCGGCATCTCGGGCGCGATCCAGCACCTGGCGGGTATGAAGGACTCGAAGGTCATCGTTGCGATCAACAAGGACGAAGAAGCGCCGATCTTCCAGGTCGCTGACTTCGGACTGGTCGCAGACCTGTTCCAGGCGGTGCCGGAACTGACCGAAAAGCTCGGCTGATCACCGGCGAAGATTTTTCGTCGAAAAATCTCGGAAGGCCCGCCAGACGCGGGCCTTTTTTGCATCTCACTCCTCCAGATCCCGAATTGCGCTGGAAAGACACTCCGCAATATGGCGATGCGAGGCCGGGCCGATCATATGTTCAGCGATCGGCTGCTGCAGGGTTCCGAACAATATGTCCTCCAACTCGTCAGACGCACCGGCAATCGGAACACGAATGTCAATGATCCTTGAGACGAGGGGCTCCAGACCCGCCAGCATCGAAGCCCGAATGGGCGGGCCGCTCGGATCAATCTGGCCGAGCTCTCCTATATCGACTTCAAGCGCCAACAGCACTGTTGGGGACGTGATCTGCTGTAGGAAGGACCGCAAATTGCACAGCCAACTCTGCCGCAGTTCCTCGACCACAGTTTGGAACCGAGCGTCCTGATGCCCCTGAAGCTGCGACAGCAGGTGGCGCACAAAGTGAATTTCGGTGAAATCCACTTCGGGATAGAGCGCCACAAGCTCCGGTGTAGGCGCCACAAAACGGTCGTTGCGGCGGGGATGCACACGATAGAAACGGTTGGAATGCCCCGCCAGTCCCGGCAGTTGCAGAACGCAAATCTCTGCGGCGTTGGCGAGGTGCACCAGTTCCTCGTCCTGCAACAGGGCCTCGGCCCCGCAAAACAGGCTGCCAAAATTGATACAAGGCCGATCCAGACGCTGCTGCAAAACAGCCGGGAATGGATTGTCGACGAAGCGACCGAAGGTCTCTTCGCCCCCTATACACGCCACATAGGGCTGATCCAGAGACCGTTCTGGCCCCCGAAAACGCAGCTTGGACGCCCCATAGCTGCACGTCAGTTCAGCGGGGGCACCCGCGTTGATCGATTGATAGCTCATCACACTCACCCAAATTTTTCACCCGGTCGCCATCTTGCCGCCGTAAGTCTTGCAATTTCCCTAATGCGCGCATTTGAAGCGAAATTGATCGGCCTGATCCCCTTGCCGCCCACCCGGAACTGCCGATAATGTCGCCCGTATCCTGCGAGCAAAGGCACCAGAACATGGACATAAAATCAGTCGGAGTGATCGGCGCTGGACAGATGGGCAATGGTATTGCCCATGTCATGGCCCTGGCGGAGTATGATGTTCTATTGAATGACATCAGCCAGGACGCGCTGGATGCCGCGATGACAACGATCGAGGCCAATCTGGCACGCCAGGCGTCGCGCGGAAAGATCACCGATGATGAGCTTCAGGCCGCTATGGGGCGGATCACCACGACTTTGAACCTGTCGGATCTGGGGCGGACCGATCTGGTGATCGAGGCCGCGACCGAACGGGAAACGGTCAAACAGGCAATTTTTGAGGATCTGCTGCCCCATTTGCAGCCTCATACGATCCTGACGTCGAACACCTCATCCATTTCGATCACCCGTCTGGCCAGCCGCACGGACCGGCCCGAACGTTTTATGGGGTTCCACTTTATGAACCCTGTACCGGTGATGCAGTTGGTTGAACTGATCCGCGGCATCGCCACCGATGAGGCTACCTTTAACGCCTGCAAATCGGTGGTGGACCGGCTGGGCAAGACCTCGGCCAGCGCCGAAGATTTTCCGGCCTTTATCGTGAACCGCATCCTGATGCCGATGATCAACGAGGCGGTTTATACGCTCTATGAAGGCGTCGGAAGTGTGCAATCCATCGACCAGTCTATGAAGCTGGGGGCCAATCACCCGATGGGGCCGCTGGAACTGGCGGATTTTATCGGGCTGGATACCTGCCTTGCGATCATGAACGTGCTGCATGACGGTTTGGCGGATACCAAGTATCGCCCCTGCCCCTTGCTGACCAAATATGTCGAGGCTGGTTGGCTGGGTCGCAAGACTGAGCGCGGGTTCTATGACTATCGCGGCGAAGTTCCGGTGCCGACGCGGTAAGGGATGAGAGGGCCAGCCCTCTCTTGAGCCTGCGGTGCGGGTTAACTCGCCGGATATTTTTTGGCCCGATGAAGTTGCGGATCGCAGTCAGAGAGTCTTGCGCAATGCCATTGTGTGGTTTCTGAGCCAGGTCATGAAACCGCGCGGATCACGCTCCAACAATGCCATGTCTTCGTCGGAAATCGGGTCTCCGATGACGGGGCATTGTGGGCGGTTGCAAGAGCGGACGATTTCGTGCAGCAGCAGCCCCTGGCGCAGGATCGGCGAGAGTCGGTTAGCGATTTGATACCAGCGTGAGTTGCTGCCCGGGAAGAAAATTGGCACAACCTTAGCGCCCGAGCGGCGGATCATCTTTGCCGTAAAGACGTTCCAGTCCCGTTCCTGCGCAGGTCCGAACCATGTGTCCGAAGACATCACGACACCTGACGGGAATAGCGCGACAACGCCGCCATCAGCCAGATGCTTCATGGCCTTGCCGCGCATCTCGAGCATCTTGGCCTGCGCTTCGGGGTCATGCGGGAACGGCACCGGGATCATGAACGAGGTTGCGGCCTCATCCAGTCCGGTCAGGACCGAACGGGTCAGGATGCGATAGTCGCTGCGGGTGCGACCGATCAGCTCGGCCAGGATCATGCCATCTACCATGCCATGCGGATGGTTGGCGACGACCACAACAGGGCCTTCCTTGGGGATACGGGCAATTTGTTCTGCCGGGGTGGTCAGGTCGATGCCCATTGTCTTGAGCGCGCCACCCCAGAATTTCTGACCGCGGTAGTGTTCGTTTTGTTTTTCGAACTTGTTGACCATACGCAGGATGGTCAGTTTGCCGGTACACCATTCGATGGCGCGAATGGCCGTTGATGTCCAGACATCGTCAAACGAGTTGGCGTAGGTCAGCGTTCTGCGGTCGTAGATTTCACCCTGATCGGTGTCGTGGTCTACTACTGGGCCTGTCTTGCTATCGTGCGTGGTTTCCGCCAATTGCCTGGTCTTTCCGTCCTTGGTGTCGCGGCAGTCAGAACCCTTCGCCGAACTTGTCGTTCACCAGGGTTTCCAACGCTTCTGCCAACGCCTCAGCATCCGGGCCGGACGTCTCGACGTCAATAGTGGTTCCGCGCGACGCTGCCAACATCAAAAGGCCCATGATACTATCGCCCGAAGCAGAAAGTCCGTCACGCGATACCTCGGCGCGGGCGTCAAAGCCCTCGACCACTTCGACCAACTTGGCCGAGGCACGGGCATGCAGGCCTTTTTCATTGATAATTTTCAAACTTTTGGTCGTCATATGAATCTATCCGGTATCAATCCAGCGTCACATTTTGCGCATTGATGTATTTTCGTCCAGCCTCCATCGCCAGGCGCACCGCCTCGGCCAAGGGCAGGTGGCGGCTTTTGGCCAGTTTGATCAGCATCGGCAGGTTGGCACCATAAAGGATTCGCCGATCCTGAGGTGCGCAGGCACGCAGGCTGAGATTCGACGGGCTGCCGCCAAACAGATCGGTCACGACGACAACGCCATCACCCTGATCGACCTCGTCGGCGGCGCGGCAGATTTCGGCCTGTTTTTCCTCGCGATTGTGGTCAGCCTCGATCGGGACAGCAACAAGCCCAGGCTGCCTTCCAACCACATGCTGCGTGGCGGCCAGGTATTCCTGCGCCAACCCGCCATGTGCAACGATAACGATCCCGATCAACCCGGCCTCACATTCAACGAACGACGTTCCATCTCGCGGTGCCTAATTGACACCTGCTGGCCTGCTTCTGCAAGGGCCTTTGCAACCGCTTCCGCCACTGCAACCGAACGATGCTGCCCACCGGTGCAGCCAAACGCAACCGAAAGATGTGCTTTGCCTTCCTTGCGGAAAGCCGGAAGCAATTCGATCAACAGATCGACGACCCGGTTAAGGAACGCTTCATAGTTGGCATCGGATTGAACATATGCCCCAACATCGGCGTTTCGACCATCAGCAGAGCGCAATTCGGGCCGCCAATAGGGGTTGGCCAGAAAGCGGCAATCAAAGACCATATCCAGACCGCGCGGCAGGCCGCGTTTATACGAGAAGGATTCGATCGACACCGCCAGATGTCGCCCGCCTTCAGGGGCGAACCAGCGTTCGACCTCTTCGCGCAGCTGATGAATGTTCAAATGGCTCGTGTCGATCAGTGTATCCGCAGTCTCGCGGATCGGGGCCAGCAGTTCTTTTTCCTGTTCAATACCCGTTTTCGGGCTGGCATCCGTGGCCACGGGATGGCGGCGGCGGGTTTCGGAGAAACGGCGCAACAGGATCTCGTCGCTGCAATCCAGATAGAGGGTTGTCAGATCAACCTGTTCCATCCGGCCCAATTTGGCCGCCAGTTCGATAAAGCCGATTGTGGAAAAGTCGCGATTGCGGACATCGATGCCCAGAGCCATCGGACGGCTGGGTTCCGAACTGTCCAACAGCCGCGACAGCAGACCCATCGGAAGATTGTCGATCGCTTCGAACCCGAGGTCTTCCAGCACATGGATCGCGGTGGACCGACCTGCACCCGACGGTCCTGTGACCAGGACGATGCGACGCTGCTCAGTCATGTATTCGGCCATTCCGGGCTAACGCGCCCCAGTTTCAACAGTTGCATCAATGCTGCACTCAAATTGGGTACGGCTGCGGCGCGAAGCAAGGGAACAGATTGCCTCAACACACGGACCTCGGTCGGTTCGGGCAGTCTCGCCGGTTCGTTCTGGTCCAGATCGACCACATAGGCAAGCGGCACCGGCCCTATCGATTCGGCCCGCAAGAGGCCGATGCCCCGCGCTTCGATCAGCCCGCGGATCGGCGGCACCGCGTCTGCCAGCACCTGCGCGCCCTTTGTGGAAAGCGCAACCCTGTCATCCGCGACGAACTGCGCCCCCAGCGCCATCATTTGCAGCGCCAGCGCCGATTTCCCGGCCCCAGACACCCCGGTGATCAGCACGCCGGCACCCTGCACTGCAACGCAGCTGGCATGAACACAAGCCGCATCCTGTTCCGCAATGTCGGAAAGAGGGTCCCCGCCCATGATCTAGACGGGAAGCCCAACCACAAACCGCGCGCCCAGCGGGTCCGAGGTGATGTCGGTTTCGGTCGGGCGGATGTTCTCGGCCCAAATCACGCCACCATGGGCTTCGACGATTTGCTTCGAGATCGCCAGTCCGAGGCCGGAATTGTTACCGAAATGCTCTTCGGGGCGCTGTGAATAGAAGCGCTTGAAAATCTTGGTCAGCGCCTGATCGGGTATGCCGGGGCCGGTATCTTCGACCACGATGAGCACCCGGTTATCGCGGCGGCGCACCCAGACGCGGATCGCATCCTTGTCTTCGCAGAAGGATATGGCGTTGGTGATCAGGTTGACAAAGACCTGGGCCAGACGCGCCTCAAGCCCGTTAATCACGATGGGATCGGAGGGCAGATCGGTGATGTAGTCGATCCCTTTGGAACGGGCCTCCTCCCCCAGATACTGGCCGATGTTGTTCAGCAGCTTGAGCAGGTCAAAGGGCTGCTCTTCTTCTTTCACCAATTCCGCATCCAGTCGCGACGCGTTCGAGATGTCGCTGACCAGACGGTCCAGCCGCCGCACGTCATGTTCGATGACGCCCAACAGCTTTTCTCGCTGATCGTCGCGTTTGACCATGCGCATGGTGCCCACGGCCGATTGCAGGCTGGCAAGCGGGTTCTTGATCTCATGCGCCACGTCAGCGGCGAATTGTTCGTTGGCATCAATGCGGTTGTAAAGCGCCGTGACCATGCCGCGCAGCGCCTGGCTGAGGCGGCCGATCTCATCCGGCCGTGCGCTGAGGTCAGGAATGCGGATGCGTCCTGGATTGACACCGGCCCCGCGGTCCTTGCCCATCTCGGCAGCCGAGGCCAGATCGGCCAGCGGATTGGCGATGGTCGAGGCCAGAACAAGGCTCAGGCCGATCGAGACCAGCAGCGCCACGACAAACATCTGCAGGATGCGCTCCTGTTCCTTGCGGGCAAGGGCATCGATCTCACCGGCGGGGCCTGCCATGGCAACCGCGCCTACCGGTGCCTCCTCCAAGAGAATCGGTGCCACCGCCACAATCACGGTCTGCCCCAGATCATCCTTCACGGCCTGTACCTGCATTCCGCCGTCCAGGGCTTGCGGAATCATCTCCTGCACGCGCTGCGCAAGCGTCGGGGCTTCGCGCCCCGACGCGCCGCTGAAAATCGCCGAGATACCGTTCCAGACCGCGTTCAACGCATCGCTGATCAGTGTACTGCCTGTTGCACCGTCCGAGTTCTGGCGCAGCAGGCTGGGCAGATCAGCCGATGCTGAGGCCCCACGCGTCCAGCCAATCAGCGTACCTGTGCGGTCGTAGACAAAGACCTCGCCGCCTTCGGGCAGGCTGAGGCCCGAGAGGGTGTCACGCACGTCCAGCGCGGTTGCACCACCGGGGGCTGGCTGGCGCAGCTGGGTCTCGAACACGTTGCTGACCAGCTGCGCATCACCGACCAGATTGCGCGCGGTCTGCTGCACCCGCTGTTTGCGCGTGTCGTCCAGGTAAAGAAGCCCGGCCACCAGAGTGACCAGCGCGATCAGGTTGAATGTGATAATCCGGCGCGCCAAAGGCGAATGGCGCAACGTGAACAGGTTGCGGCTTGATCGCTTGGCGCGCAGTTCAGCAGATTCGGGATCTTGGGGAATGACCCAGTCATCCCCAAGTACGACGTCCGCGTCGCGCACTTGATTGGCGTGTTCAGTATCGCGCACGAGACCTCTGGACCCCCAAAAAACGGCCGCGCCTATTCTTCGTTATAGCGGTATCCAATACCATATAGCGTTTCAATCGCCGAGAACTCGGGGTCGGCGGCACGCATTTTTTTGCGCAGGCGCTTGATGTGGCTGTCGATGGTGCGGTCATCCACATAGACCTGATCGTCATAGGCCACATCCATCAACTGATCGCGGCTTTTGACAAAACCCGGACGTTGCGCCAATGCCTGCAACAGCAGGAATTCAGTCACGGTCAGCGAGACATCATTGCCCTTCCAGCTGACCGCATGGCGCAGCGGGTCCATCCGCAGCTCGCCGCGTTCCATGACTTTGGTATCGCCGGTGGCGACACTGCCCGCATCGCCCTCGACCGCTTCCTGGCGGCGCAGCAGCGCGCGGATGCGTTCCACCAGAAGGCGCTGCGAGAAGGGCTTCTTGACGTAGTCGTCCGCACCCATGCGCAGACCCAGCACTTCGTCGATCTCATCATCCTTGGAGGTCAGGAAAATGACTGGCATCTGGGTTTTCTGCCGCAGCCGTTGCAGCAGGTCCATGCCGTCCATACGCGGCATCTTGATATCCAAAACGGCCATGTCCGGCAGCTTCTTGTTGAACGCGTCCAGCGCCGCCTGACCATCGTTATATGTTTCTACCTCAAAGCCCTCGGCCTCAAGCGTCATGGATACGGATGTCAGAATGTTTCTGTCATCATCCACCAGTGCAATCTTTGACATCGGGGTCGCCCCTTGTTCCTGCTCACATACGCGGTATTCCGCTTATTAGTAGGGTATTTTTGGCTTTTTTAAGGCCGCGAATCAAACTGTATCTGCGAATCGTGAGATTGTTGCCACAGAGTTGCGGCAAAAAAGCCGTATCGTTTCCCGGAAAACGGCTCGTATTTTCAGCAGTATATCTTTGGTTGCGCTAAACTTTTACTTGGTTGCGCTAACTGCGGCAAAGCCGCCTGTTCATGCCATGAACGACCGTGATAAGACCCGCCTGACCGCTGGTTTGTTGCCGGCATCTGCCCCAATGGCGCACCCGGCCAACTGCCAAAGCGCCGCCACAGGAGAAGACACACATGACATCTGGACGGGTTAACCCGCAATTCCGCCTCGAGGATCAGGGCATCGAGGGTCTGGGCAATGTCTATTACAACTACATGGAGCCGGCGCTGATCGAAGAGGCGCTGAAGCGCGGCGAAGGCACGCTCGGCAATGGCGGGGCCTTTCTGGTCACCACCGGCAAATTCACCGGCCGGTCGCCCAAGGACAAGCATGTCGTGAAGACCGACAGCGTCGCCGACAGCATCTGGTGGGAAAACAACGCCGCCATGAGCCCCGAAGGCTTTGATGCTCTGTACGAAGACATGCTGGCCCATATGAAAGGCCGCGATTACTTTGTTCAGGACCTCGTCGGCGGAGCCGACCCCAGCTATTCGATCAACGTGCGGATGGTGACCGAGCTGGCCTGGCACAACCTGTTCATCCGCCACTTGCTGCGCCGCCCGGATCGCGAGGATCTGGACGAGTTCGTCGCAGACTTCACTATCGTCAACTGCCCCAGCTTTAAGGCCGATCCGGCCAAGCATGACTGTCGCAGCGAGACAGTGATTGCGCTGAACTTCGACCGTAAGCTGATCCTGATCGGCGGCACCGAATACGCGGGTGAGAACAAGAAATCCGTCTTTACCCTGCTGAACTACATGCTGCCTGAAAAAGGCGTGATGCCGATGCACTGCTCGGCCAACCATGCCGTCGGCAATCCGGTCGACACTGCTGTGTTTTTTGGTCTGTCGGGCACCGGTAAAACCACCCTGTCGGCAGATCCGGCGCGGGTGCTGATCGGCGATGACGAACATGGCTGGTCGGATCGCGGCACCTTCAATTTCGAAGGCGGCTGTTATGCCAAGACCATCAACCTCAATGCCGAGGCCGAGCCCGAGATTTACGCGACAACCAGCAAGTTCGGCACCGTGATCGAGAACATGGTCTTTGACCCTGAGACCAAAGAACTGGATTTCGAAGACGACTCGCTGACTGCGAACATGCGATGCGCCTATCCGTTGGAATACATCTCGAACGCATCGAAATCAGCCTTGGGCGGACACCCCAAAAATATCATCATGCTGACCTGCGATGCGTTCGGCGTACTGCCCCCCATCGCGCGGCTGACACCGGCGCAGGCAATGTACCACTTCCTGTCGGGCTTCACCTCGAAGGTTGCGGGGACCGAGCGCGGTGTCACCGAACCGCAGCCGACCTTCTCGACCTGCTTTGGTGCACCGTTCATGCCGCGCCGCCCTGAGGCCTATGGCAACCTGCTGCGTGACAAGATCGCCCAGCACGGCGCAACCTGCTGGTTGGTCAACACCGGTTGGACCGGCGGTGCCTATGGTGTTGGAAGCCGGATGCCAATCAAGGCCACACGCGCCCTGCTGACTGCCGCGCTAGATGGATCGTTGGCGGATGCGGAATACCGCAAGGATGCCAATTTTGGCTTTGACGTACCGGTCTCGGTGCCCGGTGTGCCCGAAGTGCTGCTGGACCCGCGGCGCACTTGGGACGATCAGGCGGCCTTCGACAAACAGGCAGAAAAGCTGGTGCAGATGTTTGCCGAGAACTTCGAGCAATATCTGCCCTTCATCGACGAAGACATCAAAGCCGTCGCCATCGGCTGATCGGGGCGGGGGCTGCCACGCCCCCTCTCCTGCTCTTGTTACGTTGGCAGCACTGCGGGCAGGCTGACAAGTGCATTGCGAGAGTTGTTAACTTGCGCTATCCCATGCCATCATCAGAACGACGGGGCCCGCGATTTGTCAAACCAGGTCCTTGCGTAAAGATGACGGCGCGGCTTGGCGATGATACTCACACCTTCGCATTGGTCCGCTTCAACATAGGTAACGATTAAGTCCACATGGGGATGGGTGTTGGATTGATGAGTTGCAAAGGCCTGGGCCTTTCGGAGCGCATCAGTCTGACGCGGAAACAGACAGGTAGGCAATGACCGAAATCTCAAAACTCACCGAACTGCGCAAGCTGATGCAAAGCATGGAACGCACTCTGGGTCTGGAAGAACTGACCCCGGTCGAGCGTGACATCTACTATGCCGCCGAGGAACTTTCGAAAGCCGACAGCGAGGTGCGCACCTTTGGCCTGATCGAACATACGCTGGTTCGGACCGTCTCACGCCCGACATTCTTCCGGGCGCTGAAATCGCTGGTGCAGAAAGGCTATCTTTCACAAAGCGGCAGCGCCAATCGTGGGCGGTATGTGGTTCATGCGCCCCGGTAGCATCTCCTCCTGATGGGAAACGGCTGATCTCCGTGCAAGGATGGGCCTCTGACACCTTTTTTGCGTCTGCAGCCTATGTGGCGGCATCGCTCCTCACGTTTGAGGTGCTGATGCCCATGCAAAACGTGTTCTTTCCAGAATATCCCAGCCACGCCAGCCTGCTGTTTCTGCCGCATGGGGTGCGGGTACTGTCAGCATGGCTATTGGGGTGGCGTGCCATATTCGCCCTGTCGCCGGGTGTTTTCATCGTCTTTTCCATGATCGGCGGTGCAGATGTCTTCCTGCCCAGTCGATTGCTGGCCATCGCCATCGCGGTCACAACCGTCCCGGCGGTGTTCTACGCCTGCAAAGCGCTGGGGTGGGATCTGTTCCCCCGCGCTGGCCGGAATCCTTGCTGGCTGTGCATCATGGGGGTTGGGGTTGTGACCTCGGTCCTTGTTTCAGGCCTAACCAATCTGGCCTTTGGCAGCGCGACCGCCGAATATGTCGCCTATCTGATCGGCGATATCTCGGGCCTGTTCTTCCTGATGCTGGGGTTGCACTTTGCGTTCCGTTTCGCCGAAAGCCGCCGCTAGCCGGTTAAGCCACGCCTGAGCAGATTCAGCCCGGCGATCAGCAACACCAGCAGCGTGAGCTTGCGGAACTGCGCCTGATCGATGCGGTCCTGCAGAAATTGACCACCGCGCATTCCGGCCAGCGCCGGAACAATCAGCAACGCTGAAAACATTGCCGTTTCAGCCCGCAGAATGCCCGAGCCCAGATGCGCAACCACAAGCGCCACGGCGCCGAGCCCATAAATCACGCCCTGAACCCGCATCTGATCCTTCTTCGGCGTGTTCAGCGCAGTCAGATAGGCCACGGTTGGCGGTCCCCAGACACCCGAGATGCCTCCGATCGCCCCCGCAACCGCACCCACGATCGCCTCAACCCTGAACGATTGCGCCTGCAGCGTCAGCTTCAACCCTAGCAGCTGAATCAAAGCAAAAAACGAGACCGGTGCACCCAGAATCAGCAAAAAAGCATTTGGGGATAATAGCTTGATCAGCTGCGCGCTGGCGAGCAGGAAGATCAGCCCGACCCCCAGAAACACCCGAAACTTGCGGATCGAGGTCACTGCCGCCAGCATACCCTCGCGCAGGGCCTGCACACTGTTGGTCACCAGCGTGGGCAGGATCAGACCAGCCAGAGCCAGTTCGGGTGACAACATCATGCTCAGCCCCGACACCAGCACCATCGGCATCGCGAATCCGACCATACCCTTGACCCAGCCCGCCACGAAGGCAACGACAATGGCAAGGTAGAAATCCTGTGGGGACATCAGCAAAAACAAGTCCATCTGACCTACATATCACCCCGAGATTTTTCTGCATCGCAAAACGTTCGGGCAATATTTGAACTTTTTCAGGGTTATTTAAGTATTTTTGTTGCGCTGCACGTGCAGCATGGTATGACCAATCAACCCAGTAAAGGACGTGATTCATGGCCCATGACGGACAGGATATGACGAACATGACGCAGCCAGCGGTTTTACCTGATCTTCTGACACTCACCGCTGCGGCCCTGCCCCCGGTTGAGACGGTGTTCAACAAAGCACGCGACTCGGTACGCGCAATGGTGACAAGTGAGGGGCGTATCTCGGGCGCGCTGATCGAGGCACATCAGACGGCAGCCCATGGTCTGGCCTGGCTGGCAACCTACCACCAATCGCTGCAACAGATGCAACGCTGGGCCGAAGCACTGCAGACCGAGGGGAAATTCGGTGAGATGGAGCAATTGCTGCATCAGATTGCCTTTGGTGAATATCTGCACCAGATCGCGGGCGGCATCCCGATGAACCAAGGGGAAACCGTTCGTTTGCAAGACCTTGGCCTTGGCTGGGACGCGCTTTCGGGGTTCCAGTGCAGCGAGGTGCAGACCCTGATGGCGCAGGCCAACTCGCAAGCGGCGCGGAGCCGTCTGGTCGAGCTGATGCAGGATCAGTCCGGGGCGACCATGTTCGGCACGTCGGGTCTGGATGATGAGCTTGAGATGATCCGCGACCAGTTCCGCCGCTATGCCGTTGAAAAGGTTGAACCAAATGCGCATGATTGGCATCTGAAAGACGAGTTGATCCCGATCGAGATCATCGAAGAACTGGCTGAAATGGGTGTATTCGGCCTGACCATCCCCGAGGAGTTTGGTGGGTTTGGCCTGTCCAAAGCCTCGATGTGCGTGGTGTCCGAGGAACTGTCGCGCGGTTATATCGGCGTGGGCTCGTTGGGCACCCGGTCCGAGATTGCGGCGGAGCTGATCATCGCGGGCGGCACGGATGAGCAAAAGGCCAACTGGCTGCCCAAGCTGGCCAGTGCCGAGATCCTGCCGACGGCGGTGTTTACCGAGCCCAATACCGGCTCGGATTTGGGCAGCCTGCGTACGCGGGCCGTCAAGGGGGAAGACGGTAACTATGAGATAACAGGCAATAAAACATGGATCACGCATGCTGCGCGCACCCATGTGATGACCCTGCTCGCGCGCACCGATCCCGACAGCACCGACCATCGTGGCCTGTCCATGTTTCTGGCCGAAAAGACACCCGGTACGGATAACGATCCCTTCCCCACCCCCGGCATGACCGGTGGCGAGATTGAGGTGTTGGGATACCGCGGCATGAAGGAATATGAGCTGGGGTTTGACGGTTTTGAGGTGAAGGGAGAGAACCTTCTGGGCGGCGAAGAAGGTAAGGGTTTCAAGCAGTTGATGGAAACCTTCGAGAGCGCGCGCATCCAGACAGCCGCCCGTGCCATCGGCGTGGCGCAATGCGCGCTGGATATCGCCATGCAATACGCGCAGGACCGCAAACAATTCGGAAAGTCCCTGATCAACTTCCCGCGTGTCTCGGGCAAGCTGGCGATGATGGCGGTCGAGATCATGATCGCACGGCAGCTAACCTATTATTCTGCATGGGAAAAAGACCACGGACAGCGGTGTGACCTTGAGGCCGGCATGGCCAAGCTGCTGGGCGCCCGGGTGGCCTGGGCGGCGGCGGATAACGGGTTGCAGATTCACGGCGGCAACGGGTTCGCATTGGAGTACAAGATCAGCCGCGTGCTGTGTGACGCGCGTATCCTGAACATTTTTGAGGGTGCCGCAGAGATTCAGGCGCAGGTCATCGCGCGGCGGTTGCTGGGTTAAATCCCCGCCCGTCGCAGTTTCCCCAACTTGACCCGGCCCAGCGCCGGGTTTTCTTTGTCTTCCGTGTTGTACATGCCCAAAGAGCCGGATCTTCCGAGTTGTACAACTCTGATTTGCCGTCCGGGGTATGTAACTTCCCTCTCGGATCACGCGCGGGAATCGGTTAAACGGCAGAAAACAGAACCGACCTGCATGTTGGTCAGAGGAGACTCGAGCGTGAGAATCATCGTCGCAATTCTGGCCACCTGTCTGGCCCTCGCCGGGTGTGCCATGGCCCCCACTAGCGGCCCCAATGATGTCGACCAACTGGCGCAGGCCATCCAGAAGCTCGGACCCCGGGTTGACCCTGCCGAGGCGCGGCGGGCAGCCGAGATTTCTTATTCCTATTCAAGCCAGCTCAAACGGGATTGGAATGTCACCGATCCGGCGATCATTCACAACGCCAAGATCCACAATGGATTTCGCGAGCGTGGTCTGTGCAACGACTGGGCGCAAGCCATGACCACGCGCCTGCGGCAGGAGAACTTCCAGACGCTTGATCTGCATTGGGTCACATCCCCGCCGACAGCGTTCCGGATCATTCATCACTCAGCCCTGATCAGCGCCAAGGGAGACCCGATGTCCGAGGGCATCATCCTCGACCCGTGGCGCAACAGTGGTGTGCTGTTCTGGGATCAGGTGCGTGAGGACACCAAGTACAACTGGCGACCGCGTCTTGAGGTACGGGAAGAGCTGATCACTGGCGTTAACCCTTATTGATAGGACATTGTGATGATGCGTCTGGCCCTGATCCTGCCCCTCTTGGCGCTGTTTCAATGCGACAAGGACGAATCCGTTGCCGCCTATGGCGCGGCGGATCGGACATGGGCGCTGCAGGAGATTGATGGCCAGCCCTTTGAAGCAAGCGCCCTTTTACGCTTTCCCGAAGAAGGTCGGATCGAGGGCAACGCCCCCTGCAACAGCTACACCGGCACCTTGAACGCGCCCTATCCGTGGTTCGAGATCGCCGATCTGGCGGCGACCCGCGCCGCCTGTACCGGGCTGGAAGCCGAGGGGATGTATTTTGCCGCACTCATGGCGATGACGCAATCCGAGGTCTCGGGCGACGTGCTGATCCTGCGCGATGAGGATGGGCACGAGATGGTGTTCAAAGCCGCCGACTGAATTGCGCCACAAACCGCGCGCGGGCTTCAGGTGGCGGTGTGTGGCCGAGAGACGGGGCCAGATGATGTTCCAGAAAATAGCCCGTCGTGCGCAGAGCATCGGCAATCTCGGCATCCGGGGCAGCGCCTTCACCACGCAGGCAGGGGGGCAGCGGCAGCAGCTTGTCGGCCCATTCTCCGGCCCCTTCGGCGCTGACCGCCCGGCCTGATTTGGGGGAGACATAGACCAACCCCTCGGTTTTTCCGGTCACCGCGCAGGTCGAGAGGTCAAGGCCGAATCCCAGTTCTTCGAGCAGGGCAAGCTCCCAGCGCAGATAGGCCAGCGGCCAGATTTCATCCTGCCCCAGCAGGTCCATCAACTGCTCGGTCTGTTTGTAGATCGCCGGATGCGGTTCGCGTTCGGGCAGGCTGAATGACAGAAGTGCCACCACCGCGTTCAACCCGGCCAGCGCCAGCCGCCCCGAAAACGCCGCTGCAGCGCGCGAGCGCAGGGGTTCGACCTGAAAGGTGCCCAGATGCTCCTCAAGCCGCGCGCGCCAGAGCACGTCCAGCTGCGCGCCGGGCTGGAGAATGGGTGCGATCTTGCGGCTGGCACCACCACGCACCACACCGGCATGGCGGCCATGGGCTTCGGTAAAGACCTCGATAATCGCCGCCGTCTCACCGTGGCCGCGAGCGGTCAGAAGTATGCCGTGATCACGCCAGTCCAATGGGGCCTCATGCTGTTTTTCATGTCCAGATTGGCCCGGCAGAGGGGGCAGCCGCAACCGCGAAAACTTGACTCGCGGGCATTCCTGCAGTTAATTAACAATATTGTTAAACAGGGAGCGGGATTATGCGGGGCATCACAATCTCATACCGGTATGACGGTGACGAGGCCGAATGGCTGGCCGCCATCCGCACGTTTATCGAGGCCATCGACGGCGATCCGGAGGCGGCGGGAAAATTCACCTATCAGGTTGCTGTGGCAGATGATGGTGTCACCCGGTTTCACTGGGGCCGCTGGGACAGTGCCGAAACCCTGGCCCATGTGCAGTCACAACCCTATTTTCAGGCCTTTGCGCCGAAAGTGAAGCAATTCGCCGGTGAGACTTTGACCACCACAGGGCACGATGTCACGCTCAAAAGCGGCGGTTGGTGAGGTCTTGGCACCCTGACCATGGCGGCTGGTCAATAGGTCATACCGGCGTGGATCAGGATGCCCAGAACCATCAGAATGTTCAGCACCATCGAGATGCCATTGCCCACATAGATGGGCAGCTTGCCGACCACCAGCCCATAGGCGAACCACAAAAACGACAGCGCGGCATAAAGCGACCAGGACAGCAGGGACTGGCCGGTCGCGTGTTGTGAATGCGTGAAGTACAGCTTGATAAGTTGCGGCAGCGTGGCAAAGGGGCCGACAACGCCGATAAAGACCATGAAGCCCTCAAACCGCTGCATCCAGTGACCAAGGTCCGATTTTTCCAGCTTTTCAGCGAGTGTCTCAGCCACGAGCTGCCCCCGTTATCTGTAGGAACGATACGCCGGTCCCCACCGACATTGTGCGGATAAAGTAAACGCTTTGGCCCGAGTGACCAAGACCCGTTGAACAGCGGGCTAATCCAGCCCCTCTTCGCCCAGAAGATGCCGGCCCTGCCGGTCCTCGACCTCGATCACCCAGAGGTCGGGATCAAAGCTGCGTTGGCGCTGGATGGCTGAATCCACATCAGCCTCGGGACCGCTGGACAGCTCCACCCATTTGCGATCGCCGCTCATCAGATCAAAACTGCGTTGGAAGGCGATAGCCTGACCATCCAGCGTGTTGAGCTTGACCAGAACTGCGCCTGCGGTGTCGTCCCCGTGGGTGACGACAAAACCGGGGATATCCTGAAACCGCAGCCGCGCCAGATAGGCGTGGACCCAGAATTCTGCCGTCAGCCGGGTCATGGCACAGCCCTCTGTGTTCTGCGCGAGAATTTTCGTCGAAAATTCTTGGCCGACGTCATGCGTTGCCGTCTTTGAAATCCAGACCCATTTCCGAGTAGCGCTCGGATTCTTCCAGCCAGTTTGGCCGGACTTTCACCTGCAGGAACAGGTGGATCTTGCGGTCGAGAAATTCTTCCAGTTCCGCCCGCGCCGCCTGACTGACCGCCTTGATCGTCTCGCCACGTTTGCCCAGTACGATGCCCTTGTGGCCGTCACGCATGACATAGATGACCTGATCGATCTTGGCCGAGCCGTCCTTGCGCTCTTCCCAGTTCTCGGTCTCGACGGTGAGCTGATAGGGCAGTTCCTGATGCAGGCGCAGGGTCAGTTTCTCGCGCGTCATCTCGGCGGCGATCATGCGCAGGGGCAGATCGGCGATCTGGTCTTCGGGGTAGAGCCACGGACCTTCGGGCAGTTCCGAGGCGAGCCATTTGCGCAGGTCGTCGATGCCGTGGCCTTTTTCGGCCGAGATCATGAAGGTCTCGGCAAAAGGGTAGCGGGCGTTCAGATCGCTGGTCAGCGCCAGCAGTTTCTCGGAGGGCACCTTGTCGATCTTGTTGATCGCCAGCGCGATGGTCCGGCCCTGTCCGATCTCGTCCAAGCCTTCGAGGATGCGTTCGACCCCTTCGGTGATGCCGCGATGGGCCTCGACCATCAGCACGACCACATCGGCATCCGCAGCGCCGCCCCAGGCGGCGGCGACCATGGCGCGGTCCAGGCGGCGGCGGGGTTTGAACAGACCCGGCGTGTCCACAAACACCAGCTGCGCGTCACCCTCCATCGCGACGCCGCGAATGCGGGCGCGCGTGGTCTGCACCTTGTGCGTCACGATCGAGACCTTGGCCCCGACCATGCGGTTCAGAAGGGTGGATTTGCCCGCGTTGGGCTCTCCGATCAGGGCGATAAATCCGGCGCGTGTGCTCATGTGTCCTGCGATCCTGGTTGCAAGTGCGCACCCCTATAGCAGAATGCCGGGACGGGCCAGAGGGATTTGTCGCATTGCGGCCCTGCGCCGGGGGTGGCACCAACGTGATGCGCCACGCCAATCCCAGCCAGGCGATCCTCCTTTCAGTGAGACAAGATATGAAACGTCGGGAGTTTCTTTTGGGCAGCGGGGCTGCTGCAGGTACGATGGGTCTGGGTGGGCTTGGGCTGGCGTCAGGGCCGCAAGAGCTGGTGATCCAGCCCGCAAGCTTCGCCCTGCGCGATCAGGTGACCGAAGGCATGGTCAGCCTGTCCCCTAACGCGCCACCTCCGGTTCTTTATGGCACGCAGGGCGAGGAGATGCGGCTGAAGGTGCGCAATACCCTGCCCGACTATACGGCGATGCATTGGCACGGGCTTCGGATCGCCAACAAGATGGACGGGGTGCCCTATCTGACCCAGATGCCGATGGGTGAAGGTGAGGCGTTCGACTATGAATTCACCCCTCCGGATGCGGGCACCTATTGGTACCATCCCCATTGCATGACAATGGCGCAGATGGCCCACGGGTTGACAGGGGTCATGGTGATTGCCGAGGCCGAAGACCCCGGTTTCGACAGCGAGCAGGTGATTAATCTGCGTGACTTCCGGTTGGATGAGGACGGCGCGTTTCTGCCCGCCTTTACGCCGCGCGGCGCGGCGCGGGCCGGGACGTTTGGCAATGTGCACACGGCGAACTGGCGGCGACGTCCTGTTTACGATCACGCCGCCGGAGGGTTGGTACGGTTGCGGGTCGTCAACACTGATACGACGCGGATTTACAAGCTGAACCTTGATACTGCCGAGGCCCGGATCATTGCGTGGGATGGCCATCCGGTGGATGTGGTCGTGCCGTTACCCAGCGCAGAGGCGCCGCTGCTGCTTGGCCCCGGCCAGCGAGTCGATTTTGCGGTGAGGATGCCGGAGGGCGAAGGCCAGGCCGTGAACCTGATGGCAAAGCTGCCCGGTCAGCCGCTGCGGTCCATGGCCGGGTTGCGGGTGGTTGGTGCGTCAGTGGCGCGGGATTTGCGTGAGCTGAAACCGCTGACCAGGAACCCCATAGCCCGGCCCGATCTAAGCAGCGCCGAACTGCATGAGTTTGTCTTTGGCTGGACGCCCGAGGGTGGCGCGCCGAACAACGGGTTCTGTGGCTCGCTGGGGTATAATTTCTGGTCAATCAATCGCATGCCGTGGCCCGGTGATGCGGCACAGAATGTGGGGCCCCTGGCCACGCTGGAGCGGGGCAAAAGCTATGTTCTGCGGCTGCGGAATGAATCGCCCAACCTGCATCCGATCCATCTGCATGGGTTGGCCTTTGTGCCAATCAAGTCGAACCTGCGCAGGCTGCCACCTTTAGTGACGGATACCATGCTGCTGTTGAAGGATGAGATGGTCGAGATTGCTCTGGTCGCGGACAATCCCGGCGATTGGGCGTTTCATTGCCATGTGATCGAGCATCAGAAAACCGGGCTGACCGGGTTCATTCGGGTGGTTTGAGAGGTTTCGAATTGGCTGCGCCAATCCGACCGTATGGGGGGCCAGCCCCCCACACCCCCCGAGATATTTATGGCCAGATGAAAAGCGGATCCTGCTTTGGAGGGTGGGCTATTGTGTCAGGGAGTCCAGCAATGCCTTCGCGGCCGCCTGCTCAGCCTGTCGCTTGGAACCTGCAGTGGCCTGCGCCTCGGTACCGTCCTGTAGGCGGGCGGCGATGGTGAAGATCGGGGCGTGGTCGGGGCCGGTGCGTTTGACCTCGACATAAGCGGGCGGTTTCTGGCCCCGCGCCTGCGCCCATTCCTGCAATGCGGTTTTGGCGTCGCGGGCGTCGGCCTCGACCTTGTGGATGCGGTCGCCCCAGAGGGCGAGGATCACGTCGCGGGCGGCTTCGAACCCGGCATCGCGGTAGATGGCGGCGATGACGGCCTCCATTGCGTCCCCCAGCAGGGCCTGTTTGCGGCGGCCACCCGACAGCATCTCGGACCGGCCCAGTTTCAGCACCGCGCCCAGATCGATCTGGCGGGCGACATCGGCGCAGGCCTCTTTGCGCACCAATGCGTTGAAACGCGGCGCCAGTTGCCCTTCGGAGGCTTTCTTGTCGGCCTCAAGCAGTGCCGTGGCCATGACGAGGCCCAGCACGCGGTCACCCAGAAACTCGAGCCGCTGATTATCGGGGCGCGTGGGCGAGGAGACCGAGCCGTGGGTCAGCGCGCGCACCAGCAGTTCAGGGTCAGAGAATTCATACCCCAACCGCTGCTGGAACGCCTTTATGTCAGCCGATAGCTTCAATTGACCGCCTTGAAGAAGCGATCGCCGCGCCATGTCCAGAAGAACAGCATGGACCGGCCAGCGGACGAGAACATGATCCGGTCGGCGCGGCCGATCAGGTTTTCATAGGGCACAAAGCCAACACCCCCGGCGGATTGCGGCAGGCGGCTGTCGGCGGAATTGTCGCGGTTGTCGCCCATGAAGAAATAATGGCCTTCGGGCACCGTGTAGATGCCGGTATTGTCCGAGCCCTGATTGCCGATATTCAGCACGTCATAGGAAACGCCGTTGGGGAGGGTTTCGATCAGGCGGTTTTTTTCGCATTCGCCACCAATACCAACGGGGCCGTTTGAACAGCGCGGGCGCAGGCGTTGCGGGCCTTGCGGTTCGGCGATTTCGGTGAACACGCCATCGGGTTGTTGCGGTACCGCAGTTCCGTTCAGGATGATCTGACCCTGGCGGAGCTGGATACGATCCCCCGGCATTCCGATCAGGCGCTTGATATAGTCGCGGCCCGTGACCGGATGGCGGAAGACGATGACATCGCCGCGCTCGGGCTCACCGCCCAGAAGGCGGGTGTTGTCGCCCTGCATCCAGCCGCAGATATCCTCGGCATCGATATTCAGGCCGACACTGGGGATGATCAGGCTGGGGCAGGAAGCGTAGGAATAGCCGTAGACCATCTTGTTGACGAAGAGGAAATCCCCGATCAGCAGGGTCTGTTTCATCGAGCCCGACGGAATCCAGAACGGCTGAAAGAACAGGGTGCGGAAAACGCCCGCGATCAGCAAGGCGTAGACGATGGTTTTGATCGTCTCCCAGACGGCGTTTCCGGATTTGGCTTCCTCGGCCATACTGCTCTCTCCAGTCTATGCGTGGTTGGGCTGCTACATGCGGGGGTGTTGGGGGCAAGTCAAGGCCGTGCGGGTGCTTCGTGAAGCGGGCGCGCCTCTATCACCACAAAGGCCTGCGCCCAGGGGTGATCGTCGGTCAGGGTGACGTGGATGATGGCCTCATGCCCTTCGGGGGTCATTTCCTTGAGGCGTTCGGCGGCCCAGCCAGTCACGTGCATGACGGGTTGGCCGGTGCGCAGGTTGGTCACGGCCATGTCTTTCCACGCGATGCCCATGCGCAGGCCGGTGCCCAAGGCTTTCGAGCACGCCTCTTTCGCGGCCCAGCGCTTGGCATAGGTGCCTGCGGTATCGGCGCGGCGTTCGGCCTTGCGCTGCTCTATCTCGGTGAAGACACGGTTGCGGAACCGGTCGCCGAACCGGTCGAGCGTGCCTTGGATGCGGTCGATATTGGCGAGGTCGGTGCCGATGCCGAGGATCATCTCAGACCTCCAGCACCACAGTGCCCAGCTTTTGCCCGGCCTCGACCATCTGGTGGGCGCTCGCTGCGTCCTGCAGCGCTCCACCGGGGACGACAGCGTGGGACAGTGCGCCTTGTTCCAGCCACTGGCCCAGTTGTGCCTCGCCGCGGCGCCGGGCGGCGGCGTCGAGTTGGTAGACGATCAGCATATGCAGGTGGATGTTTTTGAACATGAAGCCATAGAAATCCAGTTCGGGCTTCATTTGTGAGGCCGAGGCATAGCTGGCGATGGTGCCGCCCGGGCGGATCAGCGACAGGGATGCGGCCTGATTGGCGGCGAAATCAACCTCGACAATACGATCGACGCCTGCGCCGTCGGTCAGGTCCATCACGGCGTCGGTCACGTCTTGGGTGCGATAGTTAATCCAATCGGAAGCGCCGGAATGCGCGGCTTTCTCCTCGGAACTGACGGTGGTGATCACCCGCGCGCCGCCCAGAGCGGCCATCTGGCAGGCATAGCGTCCGACCGTACCCGCACCGCCGGTGACAAGGACGGTCTGGTCGGTGATCGGGCCATCGGCAAAAAGCGCGTACCATGCGGTCATCGCCGGGATGCCGAAGCAGGCGCCTTCGGCAAAGCTGGTGGTATCGGGCAGGTACACGGCCTGATCGGAGGGCAGCGCAATGTATTCCGCCGCCGTGCCAAAGGCGCGTTGCCATTGGCCATTCCAGATCCAGACGCGCTGACCCACGCGGGCGGGGTCGACCCCCTCACCCACCGCCTCAATCACTCCGGCCCCGTCTGAATGGGGAATGACCACCGGGTATTGCATCACCGCGCCCGGTCGTGCACCGCCGCGCAGCTTGACGTCGGACGGGTTGATGCCGCTGGCATGAACGCGGACTAGAACCTCGCCCGGGGCGGGGTCGGGTGTGGGCAGGTCGACAAGCTCAAGGACATCGGATGCGGCCCCAAAGCTGCGATAGGAAACGGCCCTCATGATAACCTCACTGTCAGAATCTTGTAGCTGGCCACGCCGAAGAACCCGGCAAAGGCGAAATCGAACCAGCGGCGGGCGCGGCGATAGGCGTTCACCATGCGGGCGGAGGAGAACAGGAAGGCGTAGCCGAGGAAGGTCAGCAGCGAGCCCGCATAGAGCATCGCGAAATAGCCCAGCAGCATGGCAAGGCTGGCGTCATTGGGGGCGGCGATGGCGTAGATTGACCCCCAGCTGAGGATCGCCTTGGGGTTGGTCAGGTGGATGGCCGCGCCCTTGGCAAAAATCGTGCCCAGCGAGCCGGTGACCGGCTTGCCCAATGCGACCTCATCCGAAGACAGGGCGCGGCGCAGGGCTTTGAACGCCAGCCAACCCAAATAGGCGACGCCGATATAGCGGATCACCTCGAACACCCAGACATTGGCCAACATGATGGCCGACAGCCCCAATGCAGCGGCGATGCCCCAAGCGGCAGAGCCTGCACAGATGCCCAGCGCAAAGGCCAGGCCAGCGGTGCGGCCCTCGTTCATCGCGGTGCCGGCAATGCCCATCGTGGCGGGGCCCGGAGATCCTCCGGCCATCAGCCAGGCGAACCAGATCGCGATGAAGCCCGAGGTGATCATCGTGCGAAGGCCGATCTTATCAGGCCGAGGCCCGCTATGGCGAACAACCCGGCGACAACTCCGTCGATCCAGCGCCGGAATCTGCGGTATCCGGCCATCATGCCGCTGACCGAGAACAGCATCGAATAGAGGAAGTTGTTGAGAAAGCCTGCCGCGATGCAAATCAGGGTCGCGGCTGCAACAGACAGCAAACCATCCTCCGGACCAAGGCCGACCGACAGTGCCGCCATCCATGCGATCACCGATTTCGGGTTGGAGAGGTTCAGGATCAGGCCACGCCAAAACCATTTGCCCTTGGCAGGGACGGATACCTTGGCGCCGTCGGATTGCAGCGCAGAACGTCCCGACTGCCACGCCAGCCAAAGAAGGTAGAGGCCGCCCAGCACTTTAAGCACCATCAGAACGTAAAGAGAGCTTTGCAAAACCGCGCCCATCCCGCTGGCAGCAACCAGACCCCAGAAGACTAGACCGCTGGACAAACCTGCTCCGTATACAAGGCTGGTTTTGCGCCCAAAGCTCATGGCGACTGCGGCGTTAGATATATTTGCAGGACCCGGTGAAACCGCGACAATAAAGAAGGCAAGGGCCGTGACAGCAAGTGAGGTGAGGTCGATCATCCCCGCGCCTCGTCCATCAGGCGGCGCATTTCGTGGACCGCCGGGGTGAGGCCGCGAAAGATCGCTTCGCCGATCAGGAAGTGGCCGATATTGAGTTCGCGCACTTCGGGGAAGGCGGCGACGGGCTGCACGGTGTCATAGGTCAGGCCGTGGCCCGCGTGAACCTCAAGGCCCAGCGAATGGGCATAGGCGGACATTTCGCGCAGCGCGCCCAGCTCGCGCGCGGCCTCCTCCGGTTTGCCCTCGGCGTGGAAATCGCAATAGGCGCCGGTATGCAGCTCGATCACCTCGGCCCCGATGCGGTGGGCGGCGTCGATCTGGCGCTGATCGGCGGCGATGAAGATGGACACGCGGCAGCCCACGTCACGCAGGGGCGCAATGAAATGGGCCAGCTTGTTTTCCTCACGCGCGACTTCGAGCCCGCCTTCGGTGGTGCGTTCTTCGCGCTTTTCGGGGACGATGCAGACGGCGTGCGGCTTATGGCGCAGGGCGATTTTCTGCATCTCGTCGGTCGCCGCCATCTCGAAGTTGAGCGGTACAGACAGCGTTTCCATCAATCCTTCGATATCTGCATCCAGGATATGGCGCCGGTCTTCGCGCAGATGGGCGGTGATACCGTCAGCCCCGGCCTCTTCGGCCAGTTTTGCAGCGCGGATCGGATCGGGATAGGCCCCGCCGCGGGCGTTGCGGATGGTGGCCACGTGGTCGATATTCACACCCAGACGCAAATGGTTGTCAGACATCGTTCGAATCCTTCATTGTCCCTGAGGTCGAGCCTAGTGGTTTTGTTTCGGGAACGTCAGCCTCTGCTTGCGCCAAACGTTTGATTTCTTCGAACTTCGCCTTGATGCGAGCGCGGCGGCGCTGTTGATAGGTGCGGATCAGCGGCAGGCTGAGATAGCCGCAGATCACACCCGCGACGATGCCGGGAATGACGCCGCCGACCATGTAAGGAAAAAACACATCGTCATAAAACCGGCTGAGCCCGTGCCAGTCGGCCTCGCGCCCGGTGAAGATGGCAACGCAATTGTCCTTGAGATCGCCCATTGCATCCGCGAATTTGCCCATCAGCCCGTGGGTATCCCCCTTGCGGAAGCGGGTGCCCAGCAGGAAATGCCCGGTTTGCAGGCTGATCACGCCAATCGGCACATAGGTCAGCGGATTGCCGAAGAAGGTGCCGCTGAGGGCGGCCAGAATGTTGCCATTGGTCAGCCGCGCCAGCACGGCGGCCACCACGAAATGCATCCCATAGAACGGGGTGAAGGCGGCAAACACCCCGGCCCCGATGCCGCGTGCGATGCGTTCAGGACTGTCGGGCAGGCGACGCACCCGGTGTTTGACGTAGTGAAAGGCGCGGGTCCAGCCGCCGCGCGGATAGACGAACTCTGACGCGATCTGGACAGGCGAGCGGCGATCTCGGCGCTTGAAAACCACTCCTGATCACCCTTTCTCAGCCGACCTTGGCGGCGGTTCTGGCGCTTTCCCGGTACCGTTCCACCGCCGCAACATCACTTTCAGCTTCGAGCATCAGCATCAGCGAATGCAACTGTTCAAGATCGCGCAGTTCGACATTGATCATCAGGCGGTAAAAATCCGGTTTGCGATCAACAAATTCCAGATTCGAGATATTGGCTTTTTTCTCGCCGATCAATGTGCAGATGCGCCCCAGAACACCCGCATCATTGCCGATGGTCATGTCCAGCGTGGCGCCGTAGACCGCCGGGTGGGTGCCGGAATGCCAGTGCAGATCGACCCAGCGCTCGGGCTCATCTTCATATTCGGACAGGCGGTCGCAATCGATGGCGTGCACCACCACGCCCTTGCCGCGATAGGTGATGCCAACGATACGCTCGCCCGGCAGCGGCTGACAGCAGGGCGCGCGGTCGAATTTCTGCCCCGGCTCAAGCCCGATCACCGCGCGGCGGGGCGAGATCGCATCGCCATCATCCTTGGTCAGCTCGGGGTAGACGGCCTCAACCAGTTCATGCGCGGTCAGTTCGGCGCTGCCCAGACGGGCCAGCAACTCGTCGCGGTCCTTCAGGCGCAGGTGCTTGGCGGCGGTGTCCAGCGCCTTGTCGGTGGCTTTGCGGCCGACATTTTCGAACCCGGCGCGGGCGAGCTCCCTGCCCAGCTTGATAAAGCGTTCGCGGTCGACCTCGCGAAGGGCGCGGCGGATGGCGGTGCGGGCCTTGCCGGTGACCGCAATCTCGAGCCATGAGACCTGTGGCATCTGGCCGTCCGCAGGAATGATATCCACCGACTGACCGTTCTTGAGCCGCGTCCAGAGCGGCACCCGAATCCCGTCCACCTTGGCCCCCACGCAGGCATGGCCGATGCGGGTATGGATGGCATAGGCGAAATCGATCGGCGTCGCCCCGCGTGGCAGTTTCACCACGTCGCCCTTGGGTGTGAAGCAGAACACCTGGTCGGAATACATCTCAAGCTTGACCGCTTCGAGGAAATCTTCGTGATCCTCTTCACTGTCGAACTGTTCGGTGAGATTCGAGATCCACTTGGCCGGGTCTACCGCAAAGGGGTTTTCCGAGCGCACGCCGTCGCGATAGGACCAATGCGCTGCGACGCCGGTTTCGGCCACATCATGCATCTGGCGGGTGCGGATCTGCACCTCGACCCGCTTGCCATCGCGCCCCGAAACCGTGGTGTGGATCGAGCGGTAGCCGTTCGATTTCGGCTGGCTGATATAGTCCTTGAACCGCCCCGGCACCGCGCGCCAGCGCTGGTGAATGGCGCCGAGCGTGCGGTAGCAATCCTCTTCGGAGCCGGTGATGATGCGGAAACCATAGATGTCGGAGAGGCGGGAAAAGCCCTGATCCTTTTCCTGCATCTTGCGCCAGATCGAATAGGGTTTCTTGGCGCGACCAAAGACCTCGGCCTCGATCCCGGCCTTTTCCAACTCGTGCCGCATGTCACCGGTAATGCGGTGGATCACGTCGCCGGTTTCGCGTTGCAGGGTGATGAAGCGGCGGATGATCGACTGGCGGCCTTCGGGGTTGAGGACACGGAACGCGAGATCTTCCAGTTCCTCGCGCATCCATTGCATCCCCATGCGGCCCGCAAGCGGCGCGTAGATATCCATCGTCTCGCGCGCTTTTTGCACCTGCTTTTCGGGGCGCATCGCCTTGATCGTGCGCATGTTGTGCAGACGGTCGGCCAGCTTGACCAGAATGACCCGCAGGTCCTTGGACATGGCCATGAACAGTTTGCGGAAGTTTTCGGCCTGCTTGGTCTCGCGGCTGGACAGTTGCAGATTGGTCAGCTTGGTGACGCCGTCGACCAGTTTGGCGACCTCATCGCCGAACAACTCCGAGACCTTGCCGTAATTGGCCTTGGTATCTTCGATCGTATCGTGCAGCAGGGCCGTGATGATGGTCGCATCATCCAGACGCTGTTCGGTCAGGATGGCAGCAACGGCAACGGGATGCGAAAAATAAGGCTCGCCGGAATGGCGAAACTGCCCCTCGTGCATCTGCATCCCGAACTCGTAGGCTCGTGCGATGCGCTCGGCATTTGTCTTGGGATTGTAATTGCGGACCAGCGCAATCAGGTCTTCTGCAGAAATCATCCGGTCCGCACCTTTGTCGCTTGGGTTACCCCTGGCCCTGAGCCTCCATCAGAGCGCGCAGGAGCTTTTCTTCGGACATGTCGTCATCGGCAGGCTTGTCCGATTCCGCGCCCATCAGCAACGCCATCTGATCTTCTTCCGGCTCATCAACCTCGATCTGGGTCTGGTTGGCCTCGATCAGGCGCTCGCGCAGCTCATCGGCGCCCTGGGTTTCGTCGGCAATCTCGCGGAGCGAAACAACAGGGTTCTTGTCGTTGTCGCGGTCAACGGTGATCGCGGCGCCGGCGGAAATCTCGCGCGCCCGATGGGCTGCAAGCATCACCAGTTCGAACCGGTTCGGGACCTTGTCTACACAATCTTCGACCGTAACGCGGGCCATGGGGCGCTCTCCGTAAATGAATCCGTGGCAGGAAGGGGTTTATCTAAGCGCGAATCCCCGCCTTGACAAGCAGGAAATGCCGCAAATGCGAGGATCAGAGCGGCGTGACGGCGGCCACATCCGCAGGCGGCAGTTCCGCGACCATCTGAGTCACGCTCTGACCCAGCACCGGATGGCGCCAATCGGGGGCCACATCCGCCATCGGAACCAGCACAAAAGCACGGTCCTGCAGCCTGGGATGCGGTAGAATCAACTGATCCGGTGCGGATTTGACCTGATCTTCGGGCGGAAGGGTCAACCACCAGTGATATTCGGCATGATCGGGCAGTACCAGATTGCCCCAGCAGACCAGATCAAGATCAAGTGTGCGCATTCCCCAGCGTTGCGCGCGGGCGCGGCCAAACTCATGTTCGATACGATGCAACAGGTCCAGAACCGCCTGAGGCGTGAGGTCCGTTTCGATCAATACCGCGGCGTTGACGTAATCCGGCCCTGCCCCCGCCGGAAAGCAGGGGGTGGCAAAAAAACGGCTTGTGGCGCGAATCATTAACCCAACGTCAATCATTGCGCGCAAAGACTGCTCGAGTGTCACCTTGGGCTCTTTATCTCTCAGAGTGAGATTTGCGCCCAACGCGATGACTGCTTTTGACAAGGATTTGACCACTTAGAACCCCACATTCGGAACAGAGAATACTTGCGATATAGGCCAAAAAGCCTATTTTAATGTCACCATTGCACTGACCAATTTCTTTACACTCACGGAGCTCACGGTGCGGTGGCTTATACCGGAAGGACCATTTTATGTTTTACAAAGACGAACGGCTAGCGCTGTTCATCGACGGCTCGAATCTTTATGCGGCCGCAAAAGCCCTGGGGTTTGACATCGACTACAAGTTGCTGCGTCAGGAATTCATGCGCAGAGGCAAACTGCTTAGAGCTTTCTACTACACGGCGCTACTGGAAAATGACGAGTATTCCCCGATCCGGCCTCTGGTCGACTGGCTGCATTACAACGGCTTCACCATGGTCACCAAACCGGCGAAGGAATACACCGACAGCATGGGGCGTCGGAAGGTCAAGGGCAACATGGATATCGAACTGACGGTCGATGCCATGGAACTGGCACCGCGCGTTGATCATATCGTGCTGTTTTCGGGCGATGGGGATTTCCGCCCGCTGATTGCCAGCCTGCAACGTCAGGGCGTACGGGTGTCGGTTGTCTCGACCATCCGCAGCCAGCCGCCGATGATCTCGGACGAGCTGCGCCGCCAGGCCGACAACTTCATTGAGCTGGAGGACCTGCGCGACGTGATCGGCCGCCCTCCACGCGAGATGCCGGTAGAGCCGCGCAGCGTTGCGGCAGCAGGCGGGCACTGATCCAGCCCCGAATACCAAACCCCACCACTCACTCACCAACGGGGGTTTGCTGAAAGAATACACGCGGCCAGGGCCAGAAGCCCTGGCCGCGCTGCATTGTAAAGGGATAGGTGCTGAAAATACCCTTTGACTAGCAGTGATTCATGTCAGGCAAATGACGCTCTGCTGTCTGGACCATGGCAATGAAAAGACCTAGGTGTGCGGGCAAGGAGATTGCCCCATGACCAAGCCACCCCTGACTTTGTATCTGGCCGCCCCGCGCGGGTTCTGTGCCGGCGTGGACCGCGCCATCAAGATCGTGGAGATGGCCCTGCAGAAATGGGGCGCGCCGGTCTATGTCCGCCATGAGATCGTGCACAACAAATTCGTCGTCGACGGGCTGCGCGCCAAAGGTGCGGTGTTTGTCGAGGAACTGGACGAATGCCCCGATGACCGCCCGGTGATTTTTTCTGCCCATGGTGTGCCGAAGTCTGTGCCTGCCACGGCTGAGCGGCGCGAGATGATCTATGTCGATGCCACCTGCCCGCTGGTGTCCAAGGTCCATGTCGAGGCGCAGCGCCATGCCGATGCCGGGCTGCAGATGATCATGATCGGCCACAAGGGCCACCCCGAAACCGTGGGCACCATGGGGCAGTTGCCCGAGGGTGAGGTGCTGCTGGTCGAAACGGTCGAGGATGTGGCGCAGGTCGCCGTGCGCGACCCTGAGAAACTGGCTTTTGTCACGCAGACCACGCTGTCCATTGACGACACCAAGGACATCATCGCCGCGTTGCAGGCGCGTTTTCCCGCTATCGTTGGCCCGCATAAGGAAGACATCTGTTATGCCACCACCAACCGGCAGGAAGCGGTGAAAGAGGTGGCGCCGAAATCCGATGCCTTGCTGGTTGTGGGCGCGCCGAACTCATCAAATTCGCGCCGTCTGGTCGAGGTGGCCGCGCGCGCGGGCTGCGACTACGCGCAGTTGGTGCAGCGCGCGACCGAGATCGACTGGCGCGCGCTGGAGGGGATTTCCAGTGTAGCGATCACTGCGGGCGCCTCGGCCCCCGAGGTGCTGGTGAATGAGGTGATCGACGCCTTCCGCGGCCATTACGAGGTCACGGTCGAGCTGGTCGAAACCGCAGTGGAAAACGTAGAGTTCAAAGTGCCGCGCGTGCTGCGGGAACCGGCATGAGCGGCATCCCCCGCGCACCTCTGTTTCTCGGGCTGGCGGGTCTGATCCCGTTTGTCTGGGGCGCACTGACCTATCTGAACGGTGATCTGAACGACTGGGGCCGACAGGCGCTGGGGTCGCGGTTCGTGGGGCCGTATGTTCAGCTGTTTTATGGCTCGGTGATCCTGAGTTTCATGTCCGGCGTTTTGTGGGGCTTTGCCACCAAAACCTCGGGCAGCAAAGCGGCGGCCTGCTATAGCTTGTCGGTCCTGCCCGTACTTTGGGCCTTTTCCACGACCGGCGGTGGCCCGGTCACTGCGGGGACCAACCTGATGTATGGGTTTGCGGGCTTGCTATTGCTGGACGCCATGTTCTCTTACTGGCGGCTGACCCCGGTCTGGTGGATGCGGTTGCGCCTTCTGCTGACCGCCGTCGTGCTGGCATGTCTTGCTGTGGGAGTTTACCTGTGAGTGATGAGCGGACCATCAAGGCCTACACGGAGCGCGTTGCGGATTACCTGAAGATCCCCCTGCCCGCCGAGCAGCTCGAGGCGCGTCAGGCCTTTGTCGATGCCGTCAGGGAAGGCGGATATGTGCTGGATCTGGGCTCGGGCCCCGGATCGGACAGCGCGTTTCTGATGCGGCAAGGGCTGAAGGTGCGGGCGTTGGATGCCACGCCTGCCTTTGTCGAACATGCGCGGAGCAACGGTGTTGACGCCCATCTGGGCACCTTCGATGACGTCGCCGAAGTGGCGCAGTATGACGGCGTCTATGCCAGTTTTTGCCTGCTGCACGCGCCGCGCGCCGATTTCCCGCGCCATCTGAGCGCGATCCACACCGCACTGAAACCCGGGGGCCGGTTGTTTCTGGGAATGAAGCTGGGCACGGGCGAACATCGCGACGCGTTGGACCGCTACTATACATACTACACACAGCCTGAGATCGAGGCCGCCCTGACCAGCGCAGGCTTCACCATCGACCGCACCGTGCAGGGGATGGGCATGGGGCTGGCCGGGTCTTACGACGGATTCATACTGGTGTTTGCCCATGCCTGATCTGTTTGCCTATACCGATGGTGCCTGTTCCGGCAATCCCGGCCCCGGTGGCTGGGGCGTGCTGCTGCGCGCGATGGACGGGGACACCGTTCTGAAAGAGCGCGAATTGAATGGCGGCGAGGCCGAGACCACCAACAACCGGATGGAGCTGTTGGCCGCGATCAGCGCGCTTGAGGCGCTGGAGCGTGCCTCGGAAATCACCATCGTCACCGACAGCGCCTATGTGAAAAACGGCGTGACGGGATGGATTTTCGGGTGGAAGCGGAACGGCTGGAAGACCTCGAACAAGAAGCCGGTCAAGAATGTCGATCTATGGCAGCGGCTGGATGAGGCCGCGCAGCGGCATGATGTGACCTGGGAATGGGTCAAGGGCCACGCAGGCCATCCCGAGAATGAGCGCGCGGATGAGCTGGCGCGCGCGGGCATGGCACCGTTCAAACCCAAGAAGGCGCAGGCGTGAACGGGCTGGCGCTGCTCGATTATGGCTCGGTTCTGGTCTTTGCACTGACCGGAGCCTTGGTGGCCAGCCGGGCACAGCTCGATCTGGTGGGGATTGCCTTCATGGCCTGCCTGACGGCGGTGGGCGGCGGCACGGTACGCGATCTGCTGCTGGACCGGCACCCTGTCTTTTGGGTCGGCCAGCCTGACTACATCCTGATTGCCTGCGGCGCGGCGGTGCTGGTGTTCTTTACCGCGCATTTGGTAGAAAGTCGCTATAACTGGCTGATCTGGCTGGACAGTTTTGCCCTGTCTATCGCCGCCGCCGCAGGTACGGGGGCGGCCCTGTCGCTTGGGCAGACGGGTGTTGTCATCGTGCTGATGGGCGTGACCACCGGCTGTCTGGGCGGGTTGATGCGCGATGTGGTCTGCAACGAGGTGCCGCTGGTTCTGAAACAAGGCGAGCTGTATGTGTCCTGCGCCTTTGCCGGGGCGCTGGTCGCTGTTGGGCTGGATCGGCTGGGGGTCGAGGCGCTGCCGACGCTGGGGGCCTGCGCGCTGACCTGCTGGGTGCTGCGGGCCGGGTCGCTGGTTTTTGGTTGGCAATTGCCGGTTTACAAGGCCCGCCCGCCACGCCGCTAGACGGGATGGATCCTGACTGGTATCACCGTGTTTTCAAGAGATTGTGAGATTGCAGATGTCCTATCGTGTACCCTTCGCCCTTCTATGCCTTTCGTTCCTGACCGCCTGCGCCGAGCAGTACACGCCCGTCGCCTTTGAGGCGGATGGGGATCAGATCATCGCAAGGGGCACGATTGATGACACGACGCTGCGGTCCTTTCTGGTCGTCGCGGCCGAGAACCCCGAGGCTAGAACGCTGGTTCTGCAGAATATCGAAGGCTCTGTCGACGACGACGCAAATGTCGTCTTCAGCCGCGTTGTGCGCAGCAAGGGGTTCGATACGGTTGTGCCGTCGGACGGGCTGGTCGCATCCGGCGGGACAGATCTGTTTCTGGCGGGCAATCGACGGGTGCTTGAGCCCGGAGCCTGTGTCGGTGTCCACAGTTGGGGCGGCGGCGGGTTTGTCGCCGCAGACCTGCCCGAGGACCATCCCGAACATGACCGCTATCTGAATTACTTCGAGGATATCGGCGTTGATCCCGATTTCTACTGGTTCACACTGGATGCGGCATCCGAGGACGAGATGCACTGGATGACATCTGCCGAGGCGGATCAGTATGATATGACCACAAGCGCGGTGCCTGCGTTAGGGTCAATGGCTGAATGTGACGCGCGATAACCTCTAGCGCTTCAAATAAGTCCGCCAGATCCAGATCACCAGCAGCGCACCCAGCACGGCACCGACAAAGCCCGAAAGCCAGCCCATAACGGTGATCAATGTGCGCAGGATCAGCCCACCCACCAGCGCGCCGACGATGCCGATCAGCATGGTGGTGGGAATATCCGCCTCGATCCGCATCAGGCGGGTGGCGAGGAATCCGGCGGCAGCACCGATGACGATCAGGGCGATGATGGGCATGTCATTTCCTCCAATGGGTGGGCACGATGATCAGCGCACCGATGGAGGACAGCACCGCGTCCAGACCCGGTGGACCAAAGCTGATGCCGAACATGATGCGGAGGAAATAAAACAGGAACGCCCCGCCAACGCAGATGATGATCGATTGCAGATAGCCGTTATGGGTAAAGCCGGTCTGTTCAGACAGATAGCCCACAATCCCGGCAATCACGACGGTGCCCATCAGGATCATGAACATCTGACTTTACTCCGATGACAGGCGGGTGCCGACCGGGATGGGCCAGCCCCGCAAAAAAGTTTCCCTATCCTGCGCGCCTTTGCCAGCCCTTTGCAAGCGCAGCAGTTCGACCGCACCTTCGCCGCAGGCCACGGTCAGGCGGTCGTCCAGCACCTCGCCCGGTGCGCCCTGCCCTTCGGCCAGCCGTGAGGCGAGGAGTTTGATGCGGTCGCCTTCCATTTCGGTCCACGCGCCGGGGAATGGCGAGAGGCCGCGGATTTTTCTGTCGACCTCGCTGGCAGGGTTGCACCAATCTATGCGCGCCTCGGATTTGTCGATCTTGGCGGCGTAGGTGACGCCCTCTTCGGGTTGCGGATCGGGGGTGAGGCTGGGCAGTTTGGCCAGTGCCTCGACGATCAGCGCCGCCCCCATGTCCGAAAGCCGGTCGTGCAGTTGGGCGGTGGTTTCTTCGGGTCCGATATCGGTGGCCTCACGCAGCAGGACAGGGCCGGTGTCGAGCCCGGCCTCCATCAGCATGATGCAGATGCCGGTCTGCGCATCGCCTGCCATGATGGCGCGGTGGATCGGCGCGGCGCCACGCCAGCGCGGCAACAGACTGGCGTGGATGTTCAGGCAACCATGGGTGGGCGCATCCAGTATGGGCTGCGGCAGGATCAGGCCATAGGCCACGACCACGGCGATATCTGCGTTCAGCGACGCGAATTTGTTTTGTTCTTCGGACGATTTCAGCGAGGTCGGGTGGCGCACCTCGAGACCCAACGCCTCGGCGCGGGCGTGCACCGGTGTCGGGCGGTCTTTCTTGCCTCGGCCAGCGGGGCGTGGGGGTTGGCAATAGACGGCGGCGATCTCATGCCCGGCATCGACGAGTGCGTTTAGGACGGGGACCGAGAAATCGGGGGTTCCCATGAAGATTATGCGCATTGTCGGCTCCGGGGTTGGATGGGTGCCGGGCTGAAGCCCGGCCTACGTGGATTTTCGCGCCTTGCGCAGCAGCATGTCGCGTCTGACCTTGCTGAGGCGGTCGAAATACATCCGCCCGTTCAGATGGTCGATCTGGTGCTGTACGCTGGTGGCCTCGATCCCGACGAAATCGCGGCGGTCGATCTGGCCCTGTTCGTTGAGGAACTTCACCGTCACCGCGCGGGGGCGTTTCACCTTGGCGGAAACGCCAGGCAGGTTCGGACTGGCCTCGTCATGCTCGCGCAGCTCGATCGAGCTGTGCAGAATCTCGGGATTGGCCAGACGCACCGCGCGGCCCCGCTCGGTGGAGCCATCCACGACGGCTAGCCGCAACATCACTCCGATCTGGGGCGCGGCGAGGCCGACGCCCGGCATCGCCTCCATCGTGTCGATCATGTCGTCCCAGATGGCGCGGATGTCGTCAGTGATCTCGGTGACGTCCTCGGCCTTGGTCCGCAGGCGTTTGTCGGGCCAGGGCAAGCAAGTGCGGACGCTCATAGGCGAGCCCGTTCGCGTTTCAGCTTTTGCATCTTGCGGGTGATCATCTGGCGTTTCAGCGGTTTGAGGTAGTCGATGAACAGCTTGCCGTTCAGATGGTCGATCTCGTGCTGCACGCAGGTCGCCCAAAGCCCATCGAAGGTTTCCTGCTGCAGATTGCCGTCACGGTCCAGCCAGGTGACGTCAACCACTTTGGGGCGGGTCACCTCGGCATATTGCTCGGGGATCGACAGGCAGCCTTCTTCGTAGACGCTGGTTTCCTCCGACGATGCGATGACCTCGGGGTTGAACATCACCAGCGGGCGCGGGGCCTCACCTTCTTCCTTGACGCAATCCACCACGATCAGCCGATCCAGCACACCGATCTGCGGCGCGGCAAGGCCGATGCCGGGCGCGTCATACATCGTCTCCAGCATGTCATCGGCCAGTTTGCGCAGATCGTCGGAGATGTCGGCCACCGGCGCGCAGACCTTTTTCAGGCGGGGATCGGGATGGATCAGGATATTGCGTTTCATGGGGCTGATTTAGGGCATCACGCCCGCCACCGCAACGGCCCCCTTGCACATGGCGGATTTGAGGTTAGCTTTCGCCTCGACAGATGGAGATGACATGACTTTCAACGACCTGATCGATCGCCGGGGCACCAACTCTTCAAAATGGGACAAGATGGAGCGCCTATACGGCGTCTCGCCCGAGGATGGGCTGGCCATGTGGACGGCTGATTCCGACTATGCCACCGCCCCCTGCGTGATCGAAGCGGTGCGCAAGGCTGCCGATCATGGCGTGTTTGGCTATTCGTGGATGCACCCGGCTTATCTGAACGCGATTCAGTGGTGGATGAGGACCCGCCACAACTGGGAGATCGACACCGATTGGATTCTGACCTCGCAAGGGTTGGGCAATGCGATTGCGCTGTGTCTGGATGTCTGGAGCGAGCCCGATGATGGCGTGGTGATCTTCACGCCCGTTTACCATGAGTTTGCGCATAAGGTGAACAAAGCAGGCCGCCGCGTTGTGGAGTGCCCGCTGGTACGTGAGGGCGACAGCTATGGCATCGATCTGGACGATGCACAATCGCGGCTGGACGGATCGGAAAAGCTGTTGCTGTGGTGCTCGCCGCAGAACCCCTCGGGCCGGGTCTGGGCGCCGGAGGAGTTGCGTGCGGTGGCGACGTTTGCCGAACGCAACGGACTGATCCTGGTAACGGATGAGATCCACCATGATCTGGTCTATTCAGGCAAAACCTTTGTGCCTATGGATGTGGCCGCCCCCGATGCGCGGCCGTGGACCGTGACGCTGACCGCGGCGTCGAAAACGTTCAACATCGCCGGGCAGCGGACGGGCAATTTGATCATCCCGGATCCGAAACTGCGCGCTGAAATGCGGCACCGGCTGGCGACGCTGGATTATGACCCCAGCGCCCTGGGGGTGGCGATGATCACCGCTGCCTATTCACCGGAAGGGGCGAAATGGGTCGATGAACAGGTCGCCCATCTGGATGCCAACCGGAAGGTGTTTGATACGGCCATTGCCGAGATTCCGGGCCTGTGGTCGATGCCGCTGCAGGCGACCTATCTGGCCTGGGTCGATTTTTCGGGTACCGGGATGAGCCACGAAGAGTTTGTCCGTCGTCTGCGCGAAGACGCGCGGATCGCGACATCCTCGGGCCCCGGTTTCGGGTCGGGCGGGGAAACCTTTGAACGGTTCAATCTGGCCACCCAACGTGCGCGGGTGGAAGAAGCTTGCGCCCGGTTGAAGGCCGCCTTTGGCGATTTGCAATAAGCCCGGCCTGAGAACGAACGGAGCTACGTCATGCCCAACCATCTTTTTGCGCTTTCGGAGATCCCGGGCATCCCGGTACTGGGGGAACAGGCGACCTATCCGATCGGGCGGATTTTCTGCGTGGGCCGCAACTATGCCGCCCATGCTGCCGAAATGGGGCATGAGGTGGATCGCCTGACACCATTCTACTTCACCAAATCCGCGCCCAACGCGATTTTGACCGGAGCAGATGTGCCTTATCCGGCGGGCACCGAGGATTATCATCACGAAGTGGAACTGGCCGTTGCGATCGGCAAGCCGGTTTTCCATGCCACGGCTGCGCAGGCCCACGCGGCGATTTTTGGCTATGCATGCGCGCTGGACATGACGCGCCGCGACCTGCAGATCCGCGAGCGCAACAAACAGCGCCCCTGGGATCTGGGCAAGGATGTGGAAAGCGGCGCGGTCTTCGCCGCACTGACCCGCGCCGATCACTGGAGCCCAACGGATGACAAGCGCATCTATCTAAGCGTCAATGGGCAGGTGAAACAGGACGCCACCTTGTCAGAGCTGGTCTGGAAGATCGATGAACTGATCTGCCATCTGTCGGGTTTCTATCATTTGCGCCCCGGCGATCTGATCCTGACCGGAACACCCGCCGGGGTCGGACCTGTGGTCGCCGGAGACCAAATCGAAGGGGGCATAGATGGGCTGGCCCCCGTGCGCCTGACCCTGACAGCCCCCGACTGAACTGTGCGGCCCGATGCTTGAGAATCTTGTGGCCCCAATGATTGCGTAATACCGAGGCCGCAGCAGGGCCTTGGCACCATGGCTCAAGAGTTGCGCGTGTCAGTCGCGGGATTCAAGCAACGCAATCGGTGCATCCGGGTCGCGGTAGAAATCCAACGGAGCCTTGTCGGCGGCCACGGTGTTGCGCTTGAACTCATAGCGCATCTCACCCGCTGCTTCCTCATCGGCGATGATGAGGCATTGGTACATATGGTTGGCTCCGTCATAGATATCGACCAGCCCGCGCAGACGGGGCGTGGTTTCGGCCTCGACCGTGAACCCGTCTTTCCACAATGTGAGGATCTTGTAGGAATTGTCACCCACCTCCACCCGCAAACGGCTGGATCTTTTCAGGGTGGCGATTCGGGCCGCATCCAATTCGGCGCGAATTTCCTTAGAAACATAGGTACTCATAACAAATTCCCCCCTTAACACTCTCTATTCTGACTCAGCTTGTGTAAAAATCCAGTGAACCGTGTCACAGAGCTCGGCGCTTTTGCGATATGTTGCGCGGATATCCCGCCATTACTGTGCATCGCCGCAGGCCTGATGCGCGTAGGAGGAAATAGGAACCGGCCGCGCAAACCCCTATCTTTGTCGCAATCGCAACGCGGAGGATAGATGATGGGCCTGCTTGTCGAAGGTAAATGGCACGACACCTGGTATGATACCAAATCTTCTGGCGGGGCGTTCAAACGCTCGGCCGCGCAGTTTCGTAACTGGATCACGCCGGATGGCGCACCAGGTCCTTCTGGCCGTGGTGGGTTCGAGGCGGAAAGCGGGCGCTACCACCTGTATGTCAGCTATGCCTGCCCCTGGGCGCATCGAACGCTGATCTTTCGTGAGTTGAAGGGGCTGAGCGATCACATTTCGGTCTCGGTGGTGCATCCCGACATGCTGGACAAAGGTTGGACCTTTGAGAGGGATGAACACGGCGCGACCGGGGACAAACTGTTCGGGTCGGATTTCGCCTATCAAATCTATACACGCGCCGATCCCAAATACTCGGGGCGCGTCACCGTGCCGATCCTGTGGGACAAGGTGGAAAAGACCATCGTGTCGAATGAGAGTTCGGAAATCATCCGCATGTTCAACTCGGCCTTCAACGGGATCACTGGTAATACCGACGACTACTGGCCCGAGGCGATGCGGGACGCGATCGAAGAGGTCAACACGCGCATCTATTCCAACGTCAACAATGGTGTCTACAAATCCGGTTTCGCGACCTCGCAAGAAGCCTATGATGCCGCCGTTGGTCCGCTGTTTGATACGCTCGACTGGCTTGAAGAGCGTCTGGCCCACAACCGCTACCTGATGGGCGACCGTGTGACCGAAGCCGACTGGCGGCTGTTCACCACGCTGATCCGGTTCGACCCTGTCTATCACCTGCATTTCAAATGCAACCGGCACCGGCTGATCGATTACCCGAACCTTTGGGCCTATACGCGTGAGCTGTATCAGTGGCCGGGCGTGGCCGAGACGGTGAACATCAACCACATCGTGCGCCACTATCACTACAGCCACGACAGCATCAATCCGCACCGGATCATTCCGGTGAACCCGGTGCTGGATTACTCAGAACCACATGGGCGGGATCAGCGCCCGGCGGCGTAATGTTCCACCATCGCCGCTAGATCCTCGGGCGGGGTTGAACTTTGCACATAGGCGCAGGCATTGGCGCTGTGGGCAAAGATCGACCCGTCCGAGAAAAATGTGGTGTTGGTGACAAAGATCACCCGCGCCTCGGGCCGGCGATAGCTGGCGAAATCGGCCACCGCCAGCGCGCTGCCGCTTTCCAGCACCAGATCCAACACGATGATATCAAAATCTGTCCCGTAGAGGGCCAGTATTGCGGCCTCCTGCGTTTCGACCAGCGTAACCTCGGCCCCCTGCCTTTGCAGATGCCGCTGCCAGACCCGACCAAGATCGGGGTTACTCTCAACAATCAGTACTTTCATTTGCAACAACCTCGGCACGTGATATGGGTGAGTAGGTGCCGACCCCTGTTGTCCGTGATCACGCGATTTCCTTAACAAAGTGTTAACAGCGCCCGCACAGGGCCATGAACGGGCGGATTCGCTTGTATGAACGGCGAAAATCCGCTTGAAACGGCGCAATATGGCGATTCCGGCAGGGGCAGATGGTTAGGCAGGATGACAGATTGAACCCGCAGGGCGCGCGCGATCACGGTGGTGGGCTGGACCGGGCCATGGCACGCTATGGCGGCGTGCGGAGCGACTGGATCGACCTGTCGACCGGAATCAACCCGCACCCCTACGAGGTAGCCGGCCTGCTCCCTTCGGACTGGATGGAACTTCCCGATCACGGCGCGTTTGAACGCCTCTCGGACGCAGCGCGGGGGTTCTGGAACGTGCCGGGCGGTGCCGGTATTCTACCCGCCCCCGGGGCCTCGGCCGTGATCGCACGTATTCCCGCACTGGCGGCAGCAGGCCGGGTGCAGATCACCCTGCCCACCTATAACGAACATGCCGCTGCGTTCGCCGCGCAGGGCTGGCAGGTGCAGGAGGCTGGACCCGCCGAGGCGCGCGTGATCGTGCATCCCAACAATCCCGACGGGCGGCTCTGGGATGCGGCGGATGCCGATGCCCCGCTGACCGTGATCGACGAGAGTTTCTGCGATGTCACGCCCGAAGCCACGTTGATTCATCTCGCCGAACGGCCCGGCGTGGTTGTGCTGAAGAGCTTCGGCAAATTCTGGGGGCTGGCCGGTCTGCGGCTGGGCTTTGCCATCGGGCATCCGGACCTGATCGCACAGTTGAATGACCTGACGGGGCCGTGGGCCGTTTCCGGCCCTGCCCTGCGGATCGGGGCGCAGGCGTTGGATGACACCCTATGGGCCGAAACAACCCGAGTGCGGCTGGCCAGCGAAGCAGAGCGGCTGGATCAGCTTGTAACCGCCAAGGGGGCGCAGATCGCCGGTGGCACCAGCCTGTACCGTCTCTATGAGGTGGATGACGCCGCCGCGTGGCAGGACCGGCTGGCCCGCGCGCATATCTGGAGCCGCATTTTCCCCTACTCAAAGACTTTTTTGCGCCTCGGACTACCACCCGCGCATGGTTGGGCGCGGCTCGAGGCGGCGCTGTGAGCACCGCCTTTCTTCTGGTCTGCGCACTGTGTCTGGACGCCGCGTTGGGTGAGCCGGGCTGGCTGTGGTCGCGCATCCGCCATCCGGCGGTGATGATCGGTACGGTGATCGGCTGGCTCGACAAACATCTGAATCGGGGACCGCACCAGCGGATCAAGGGGATCGTCGTGGTTTTGCTGCTCGTGCTGGGGGCCTGTGCACTGGGCCGGGTGCTGGCGCTGCCGGGGCCTTTGGTCGAGATTGTGGTCTGCGCGATCCTGCTGGCACAGAAATCGCTGGTGGAGCATGTGCGCGCCGTGGGTGACGGGCTGCAAAAGTCTCTGCCAGACGGGCGGGTGCAGGTCGCCATGATCGTGTCGCGCGACACGCGGGACATGACCGTGGCGCAGGTGGCCCGGTCTGCCATCGAAAGCGCCGCCGAGAACCTCAGCGACGGAGTGATCGCCCCGGCCTTCTGGTTTCTGGTCGCAGGTCTGCCGGGGCTGTTGATCTACAAGGCCGTCAACACCGCCGACAGCATGATCGGGTACCGCAACGAGAAATACCGCGCCTTCGGCTGGGCCGCCGCGCGGCTGGATGATGTGCTGAACCTGATCCCGGCCCGGCTGACCTTTGTCCTGATCGTCGCCCTGTCCGGCCAGTGGGCGCGGTGGGGCGAGATGGTGGCGGATGCCCGCCACCATGTCTCGCCCAATGCAGGTTGGCCCGAGGCGGCGATGGCACGGGCGCTGAACGTGGCGCTGGCCGGGCCGCGCAGCTATGACGGGCAAATGCGAGAGCTGGCCTGGGTCAACGGTGATGCCCCGCGCGAGATCGGCGCGTCAGAGGTTTTCCGCGCATGTGACATGCTCTGGCGGGTTTGGGGGCTTGCGCTTGGCCTCGTGTCAGTGTGGGTTGGGATTGAATTTATCTTCTGACGGACCTGTTGCATGCGTTTACTCTCTGGCCTCGTTGCCGCCGCTTTGATGACCTCACCCGCTTTTGCCCAATGCGGCGGCGGGTTCAATTCATTCGTGAAGGGGCTGAAGGCCGAGGCGATTCAGCAAGGGTTCGACAAAACCACGGTGAACGCGTTCTTCAAGGGGGTGCAGCAGGACGGGGCAGTGCTAAAGGCCGACCGCGCGCAGGGTGTGTTCCAGAAACCGTTCATCGACTTCTCGCGCCACCTGATTTCGCAGAACCGGATCGAGCGCGGTCAGGCGATGGCGCGCAAATACGATGCGGTGTTTGACCGGATCGAGGCGGAATACGGTGTTTCGCGCGGTGTGCTGCTGGCCTTTTGGGCGTTCGAAACCGATTACGGTGCCTTTCAGGGCGATTTTAACACCCGCAACGCGCTGGTGACGCTGGCCCATGACTGCCGCCGCCCCGAGCTGTTCCGGCCACAGATCTTCGCTGCGATCGAGCTGTACGGGCGCGGCAATTTCGACCCCAAGCGCACGACCGGAGCCTGGGCAGGCGAGATCGGCATGGTGCAGATGCTGCCGCGCGACATACTGGTCAATGGTGTCGACGCCGATGGCGATGGCAAGGTGTCACTGAAAACCTCGGCCCCGGATGCGCTGATGTCGGGGGGCAAGATGTTGTCGCATCTGGGCTGGCAACCGGGCCAGCCATGGCTGCAGGAGGTCACCGTGCCCGCGCAGATGGACTGGTCCCTGTCAGGGCCCGGCAAGCCGCGCTCTGTCGCGGACTGGCGGGCGATGGGCGTTGAGGCGCGCAGCGGGTCGCTGGCCGACCTGCCCGCCTCGCTGATCCTGCCGCAGGGGCACAAGGGGCCGGCATTTCTGGCCTATCCGAATTTCGATGTCTATTTCGAATGGAACCAGAGCTTTGTCTATGTGCTGACCGCTGCCTATTTCGGCACAAGGCTGGAGGGTGGCCAGATTTATAACGCTGGCAATCCGGCACCCGGGCTGTCGGGGGCGCAGATGAAGCAGTTGCAAACCAAGCTGCAGGCACGCGGGTATGATGTGGGCAAGATCGACGGCATTCTGGGGGCCGGTACGCGGGCGGCTGTGCAGGCCGAACAGGCGCGGCTGGGCCTGCCTGCGGATGCGTGGCCGACAGCAGAGCTGTTGGGGCGTTTGTAAGGGGCTGACCCTCAGCCGCCTTGCCGGATCACGGCGTCGTCCCAGGGCTGCGCCGCATCACCATAGATGGATTTGACCGGAACGTAGCAGGTCGGGTCATCCAGCGATGCGGCATGCACGTAGATCCTGTCGCTCATGCGTTCGCTTCTGCGCGTGATCTGGGATCCGCAATTCGGGCAGAAACCGCTAAATGTCGACCGGCCGGACCCGCCGGTCATCTCATAGGTTTTGCATCCGGCGCTGATCATAAAGCTCTCGGCACGCAAAGGCACCATATCGGCGTGGCCCGTACCGGTGAGCTGTTGGCAATCGCGACAGTGACAGCGGAACATGGGAACATCAGCGCGTGTTCCCTTGTACCGGATCTGACCGCATTTGCAGCCTCCCTCAAGCGCATCCGTCACTCCAGCACCTCCTTCGCTTAGTCCAGGGCGTGAGAGCATGCGCGGCAGCCACGCAGCCATTCGCCAAAGTTTGTGCTAGGCTACGCCATCGGAGGCAGTCTTACACCCGGAAACCGTACTGATCGGAGGATGGATGCATGATCATGAGAATTTTCCAGGTCGTTGTGCGACCGGGCAAAGAAAAAGAATTTGGCACGTTCTTTCATGAAACGGCGATACCCCTGATGAAATCGACCAAAGGTATCGTTCAGGTTCTGCCGGGTGCGCCGAGGGCTGAGTCACCCCGGGAATTCAGCTTTGTGATGATCTGGGACAGCCTGGATGCTCTCAAGGCATTTGTCGGCGACGACTATCAGAGCCCGCATATTGATCCGGCCGAAGCCGAGCTGGTCGAATCCCGCTCAATTCGCCATTATGAACTGGTTGAGTAGCGCAGGTCATTCACCGCTGCGTTGCCCTCTTAATCCGAACGCACCGGATAGCGGTTGCCTTTTTCGTCAATCAGGATCAGCCGCGTCCCGCTGTGGACATACAGGTCGCATCGGCTGAACCCGTTGCGATAGGCGACGCAAATGCTGCCATCCTCGGCGATGTGATACGAGCCATAGGCGGTGCCGCCGCCATTGGCTGCGGAGTAGGTATAGGAATACGCCCCACCGGCAGAGTATCTGGATTTCCCGTCATCGTAGAAGGTCAGCGTCTGGCCCGCCAAAGCGTCAAGCTCTTCAGGTGACAACGGCACGTCGCCGGGTTTGGTGGCCCATTCGGCGGCTGTGGCAGGCGTTGCGGCCAGCAAGGCGAGGATCAGAAAGCGGGTCATGCTGACACCCTATCCCGGTGCTGCGCAAAAGGCGCGTCACGTTGCAGTGAGCGTAGCCGACCTCATTGGCTGGCCTTACGGGCGTTGCCTGAACGGGCCTGACCTAGCCCTGTATCTGCATGGTTTTCTGGCAGTTGGGGTCGACATACCAGTCGCGATTGGTCTGGACAAAGGAATCGTGACCGGTTTTTCCGTCCGCCGATTGCGGCGCAACACTGCGAATGACCCCCGAGATCCATTTGGCCTTGTCCAGATCGTCACCCACATCAACCGTCACGGCATAGCTGTCGGATTTTACCGTCCGGGCAACGTATACGTCCCATCCCTGCAGCCCCTGCCCGGTCAGGAGCCGGGCAAATTCAGCGACATCGCGCTTGGCCGCCTGGCAGCCGTTTGCGTTGGTGCTGTAAGATGCGATCAACGCATGATATTCGCCGATATCGCGATTGCCTCCGCCGCTATCGGCGGGAACAGTTGGCTCAGCACCCTGCAGAACTTCGGGTGGCGCCGAGCTTTCGGCGGCCTGCAATGCCTCAACCGTTCGGACCACGCAGGTTCGGGGCAGCAGTTCCGACTGAACCTGTTGCAGGAACAACTGGCCAACGAGCCGCATATTTTCATCCCTGACGACCGCCTCTTCGGCCTTGGCGAGGCTGCCTGCGTAAAGACAGCTCGCCAGCCGTTCCGCTTCGCTTTGGCCTACGGTCTGAACCGTATTGTCGTGCACTTCCTTCAGCAGTCGCGCCGTTGTTTCGGCCCGAAATACGGCCTCGTTCAGTTCCTGCGCTTTCTGTTTGGCCTGCGTCGAAAAAAACAGTGCGACAAGGGAAACCACAACAGTTGCCGCCGACACCGCATCTTTGAGCGTTACGTTCATGAAAACTCTCCTTAAAATAGAGAGATCTTAGCATGAATCACCCAATTTTTGTAGTTTCACAGGGATCAGGCGACCATCTGTTCGGCCTTCTTCAGATCGACCGAGACCAACTGACTGACGCCCTGTTCCTGCATGGTCACGCCGAACAGACGATCCATCCGCGCCATGGTCACCGCGTGGTGGGTGATGATCAGGAAGCGCGTATCGGTCTGGCGGCACATCTCGTCCAGCAGGTCGCAGAAGCGGGTGACGTTGGCGTCGTCCAGTGGGGCGTCAACCTCGTCCAAAACGCAGATCGGGGCCGGGTTGGCGAGGAAGACGCCAAAGATCAGCGCGGTCGCCGTCAGGGTCTGTTCGCCGCCCGACAGCAGGCTGAGGGTCGAGAGCTTTTTGCCCGGCGGCTGGCACATGATCTCGAGCCCGGCATCCAGCGGGTCATCGCTTTCGACCATGACCAGATTGGCCTCACCGCCGCCAAACAGGTGCTTGAACAGCATGGCGAAGTTCGAATTCACCTGTTCAAAGGCTGTCAGCAGGCGTTCGCGGCCTTCGCGGTTGAGGCTGGCGATGCCGCTGCGCAGCGCCTTGATCGCCTCTTCCAAATCGGCCTTTTCACCGTTCAGCGTGTCGAATTCTTCCTGAACGTCCTTACTGTCCTCTTCGGCCCGCAGGTTCACCGCGCCCATCGCGTCGCGTTGACGCTTGTGGCGGTTGACCTCGGCTTCCAGAGCGTCGGCAGCGGGCATCTGATCGGGGTTGGTGTCGAGCTGGTTCAGCAACTGGTTCGGCGTCAGTTGCTGATCCTCGGCAATCCGCTCGGCCGCCGCCACAACGCTTTCCTTGGCCGCATCGCACCGTGCCTCAGCCGCCGCGCGGGTTTCGCGGGCTTCCGAGGCGATGCGTTCCGCCTCGCGTTCCGCCAGCACGACCTCGCGTTGCGCTGTCTCGGCCTCGGCCAGCTTGTCGGCGGCCTCGGCGCGGCGAGCCTCGGCGGTTTCGATCAGCTCGTTCAACTCCTCGCGCGCCTCGGCGATTTCGCCGGGGGTGGCCATGGCTTCGGTCAGTTCCTCTTCCGAGCTTTCCTTGCGTTCGGCCAGTTCCGAGATCCGTTTCTCGGCGGTTTCCAGACGGTGTTTCCAGCCGCTGAGGTCCTTGGTCACCTCCTGGCTGCGCCGGGTGCGCGTATCGCCCTCGCGGCGCAATTCGTCATGGGTTGAGCGGTGGGTGAGCATGGTGATCCGCGCCGCCTCAACGGTCTGTTTGATATCCTCGACCTGCGCGCGGGCGCTGTCGAGATTGCCCAGCCCGGTCAGCGCGCCCTCGGCCTCGCGCAGCAGGGCACGCGCGGCCATGGCGTCTTCCTTGTGGCGATCCACGGCCAGCGTCAGCGTCTCCAGCTTGCCTTGCGCCAGATTGCGATCCGCCTCAGCCCGGCTGAGCGCGCGGGCGGTTTCGGCCATGCGCTGATCGGCGGCGCGACGGGCTTCGCGGGCGCGGCGGTCGGCTTCGGTGACGTCGGCCAGTTGCTGCGACAGCGCCTCATGCGCAGCACGCGCGCCTTCGGCCTGCGCCTCAACCTGCGCCAGTTGCTGTTTCAGCGCTTCCAGCTTGTTCAGCTGTTCCAGCCGCAGGGCGGCTGCGCTTGGCGCATCTTCGGCCCAGGCGCGGAATCCGTCCCAGCGCCACAGATCGCCCGAGCGCGAGACCAGCCGCTGGCCCGGTTTCAACGCCGCCTGCAAGCGCCCGCCCTGATCCGCATCGACCAGACCGATCTGCGCGATGCGGCGGCTGAGGCGATCTGGCCCCGACACATGCAGCGCCAGCGGTTCGGCCCCTTCGGGCAGAGGTTGATCTGAATCGTATCCCGCCACCTGCACCCAGCCCGACGGGCCATCACCCTCGACCAAGGGCGCGCGCAGATCGTCGGCGAGTGCCGCGCCCAAAGCTTTCTCGTAACCGGAAGCCACGCGCAACAGGTCCAGGACCTGTCCGCCTTCGGCTGTGTCACGCTCGACCAGCTTGGCCAGAGCGGTGGTTTCCGCCCGGATCGCACCCAGTTCCCCTTCGGCTTCGGATCGCTTCGCCCGGGCCTCGGCTTCGCGTGCTTGCGTGTCGTTGCGCAGCTCATCCGCAGCGGCCAGCGCTTCTTCGGCAGCCTCAGCGGCTTCGCGCGCCTCTTCTTCGCCCTCTTGCGCCGTCTCGAACGCCTCGCTCGCCCGGGTCAGAGCGTTGCGCGCCTCATCCACGGCGGCGCGGGCCTTCTCCTCTTCGCCCTCGGACCGGGCCAGCGTCTTGCGGCTGTCTTCAACCAGCCGCTGCGCCGATTGGTGGCGGGCGACCAGACGAGCCATGTCTTCGGTCTCCTGCGAGAGGTGATCCTCGCGGTCCTGCAGGACCGACGCGGCCTCGCGGGCGATTTCAGCGGCCTCGGCCACCTTTTCGTCATGGCCCTCGGCGGCCTTGGTCAATTCGCGCGCTTCCCATTCCAGCCGCTCGATCATCTCGCCCGCGTCGCGGTTCAGGCCGGTCTCACGCTCGATATCGTTGGCGAGTTGCTGGATGCGGTTGGTCAGGGTCTCAATGGTCTGACGCGCGCGGGTTTCCTGATCGGTAAGCTGATCGCGCTGCACCTGCTGGCGTTGCAGGACGGCTGCGGCGATGGCCTCTTCCTCGCGCAGGGGTGGCAGGGTTTCCTCGATCTCGGCGCGCCTGGCTGCAGCCTGACGCGCCTCAGCCTCGGCGCGCGAGGCTTCGGTGATCCGGTCGCGCAGTTTCTCTTCTGCCGCCTGACGGGCCATGTCAGCCTCTTTCCAGCGGCGATAGAGCAGCATCCCTTCGGCTTGGCGCAACTGTTCGCCGATCTCGCGGTAGCGCGCCGCCTGACGGGCCTGACGGGCCAATTGCGCCAGTTGACCGCCCAGTTGTTCCAGCACGTCATCGACGCGGGTCAGGTTGGCCTCGGTGCCTTTCAACTTCAACTCGGCCTCATGCCGACGCTGATACAGGCCAGAGATCCCGGCGGCTTCTTCAAGGATGCGACGGCGGGCGCGGGGTTTGGCGTTGATCAGCTCGGCAATGCGGTTCTGCCCCACCAGCGCAGGCGAATGCGCGCCGGTCGAGGCGTCGGCGAACAGCATCTGCACATCGCGGGCGCGCACGTCCTTGCCATTGGTTTTGTAGGCGCTGCCCACGTCGCGGGTGATGCGGCGGACAATCTCGAGCTGATCGCTGTCGTTGAAGCCCGAAGGCGCGAGCCGTTCCGAGTTGTCCATGGTCAGGACCACTTCGGCAAAGTTGCGTGCGGGCCGGGTGGCGGCACCGGCAAAAATCACATCCTCCATGGCCCCACCGCGCATGGATTTGGGACGGTTTTCACCCATCACCCAGCGCAGCGCTTCCAGCAGGTTGGACTTGCCGCAGCCATTGGGCCCCACCACACCGGTCAGCCCGTCCGCGATGATCAGATCGGTCGGGTCCACGAAGCTTTTGAAGCCGGTCAGTTTGAGTTTGCTGAAACGCAATGGCTGCTCTTGGTATGATTCCTCTGGGTAAGAAGTCTGCGCAACGGATGGGGGAGGTGTCAACGTGTATGCGCAGGATATGGGATGTTTGGCCGAGTTATCCACAATATCTTGGCAGAACTACGCAGGGTTTCGCGTATATCAGTACGGCGTGCATTCAAAGACTTGATATCCGTAGCCACCCGAATAGCCGTAATTGACACATTCATAAGAGCGCATCATGAGCGCATCGAAAATCAGCTTTTCCCCAAGCTCGCGATCACAGCCCAGCACACCCACGGTGATCGCTGCATCGCCCAATATGTCCAGAAGCGGACAACCCGAAACCTGCGCCATGGCAAGCGCAGCCCGGTCGCGGATCGGACCGAGGCGCGGGGCGTATTGAGGGTTCACGCGCACCGCCTCGGCCAGTTCGTTGCGGACGCGCACATCAAAGACGCTGCCATTCACCGAGACACGGGTGGCGGGTTGATCGCGGAAATAGGGCGTGCCACCCGAGCAGGCGGCCAGCAACAAGATGGCAAGCAGGCGGATCATACCGCATTACTTGCCGCAATTTGGTTAACGAAACCTTTCCCGGATCAGGCGCGCAGCACTTCTCCGAGGCGGCGGATACCTTCTCGAATGGTATCCTCATCCGAATTGGAAAAGCTCAGCCGGATCGTGTTGGCGCCGGACCCGTCGGGGAAGAACGCCCGGCCCGGCACAAAGGCCAGCCTGACCGTCTCAAGCGACCGCGCCAGCAGGTCGGCGCCATCCATGCCTTTGGGCAGTGTGAGCCAGATGAACATCCCACCCTCCGGGCGGGTCCATTCAACGCCATCCGGCATATGCGCGGCCAGCGCATCCAGCATGGCATCGCGACGGGCCGAGTAGACCATCCGCAACTTCTGAACATGCGCCTCGAAACAATTCTGCGCGACCTGATGCACCGCCATCTGATTGATTGTGGCTGAATGCAGATCAGCGGCCTGTTTCAACAGAACCATTTGTGAGATGACCGGTTTGGCGGCCACCACCCAGCCGACACGCAATCCGGGCGACAGGGTTTTCGAGAAGCTGCCGCAATAGATCGTCCGGCAGGTCTCGATCGATCCCTTGCGCGCAGTTTCATGCGCAAGGATCGGCGGGATCGGATCGCCGTCATAGCGCAGCGCCTGATAGGCCCCATCCTCGATCACGGCGCAGTCCAGTTCCTCGGCCAGATCCAGCAGGGCCTCCCTGCCCCGCAGGTCCACCGTTTCCCCTGTCGGGTTGGCGAAGTCAGCCGACAGATAGGCGAACTTGATCGGGCTGCCTGCAGCGGCCTCGCGGTATTCCTCGGCGCCGCGATTGCCGTTGATACTGAGCTTGCCAAAGCGCGGCTCGTAGGCGTGAAAGGCGTTGATCGCCCCCAGATACGTGGGCCACCCGACCAGCGCGGCGTCCCTCGGTGACAGGAACAGCTTGCCCAGATAGTCGAGCGCCTGCTGCGAGCCCGAGGTGATCAGGATGTTGTCGATATGGCAATCCACACCAATCCCGCGCATATGTTCGGCCAACCATTCACGCAGCGGTGCATAGCCTTCGCTGACCGAATATTGCAACGCCTGCGCCTGTTGATCCGGGCCAAGCGCATTTTTAAAAGCCGCAGCGAAGTCTTCAGCCGGGAAAAGCGCCGGATCGGGAATACCGCCCGCAAACGAAATGATCCCGGGCTCGCCCAGCAGTTTCAGCAATTCGCGGATTTCGGATGCCTTCATCCGGGCGGTTCGGGTGGCGTAGAGCTGATCCATCTCAGCGGGGCCTCCTCTGCCCCTTGCGCCGCAGATTAGGCGAAGCGTCTCTTGTGTCAATAATTCTGACCTAATGTTTCAACCTCTGTGAGCGGCTTGAACAGCGCCGTTATATGTGGTCAGGTAAGTTGACCAATTTCAAGTGTTAGCCAGATGCCCTTTCAAAAAGTTCAAACCGAAAAACTGTCTCTGGCCGTGGTGCGCCAGATCGAACTGCTGATCCTGCGCGGTATTCTGCGTCCCGGCGAACGCCTGCCCTCGGAACGGGAGCTGGCCGAACGCATGGGCGTGTCGCGCCCCTCGCTGCGCGAGGCAATCTCGGACCTGCAGGGCCAGGGGTTGCTGACCGCCAAGGCCGGATCGGGCATCTATGTGGCCGAGGTTTTGGGTTCGGCCTTCTCGCCCGCCCTGATCCGGTTGTTCGGCAATCATGACGAGGCGGTGTTCGACTACCTCTCGTTCCGCCGCGACATGGAGGGGCTGGCGGCCGAGCGCGCCGCGCGGATGGGATCGGACAGTGATCTGAAAGTGGTGCAGGCAATCCTCGACAAGATGGAGGACGCCCATGCCCGCAACGCCGCCGAGGAAGAGGCGCATCTGGATGCCGAGTTCCACATGGCGATCATCGAGGCCAGCCATAACGTGGTGATGCTGCACATGATGCGGTCGATGTTCGATCTGCTGCGGCAGGGCGTGTTCTACAACCGCCAGATCATGTTTCAGCAGCGTATGACCCGAGATGCCATTCTGGATCAACACCGCGCGATCAACGCCGCCTTACAGGACCGCGACCCCAAAGGCGCGCGGCAGGCGGTCGAAGATCACCTGAACTTTGTCAAAAGCTGCATGGCCGATCAGCAGAAAGCCCTGCGCAACGAAGAGATTGCGCAGCAGCGGTTGAAGCACGAGACGGGCGAGGTCTGACCGATCCCCTCAACGCGTAAACGAAAAAACCCGAAGGCCTGAGACCCTCGGGTTTTTCAAATCATATGCTCCGGGCGATCAGTGCAGCTTTTCACCAACATCGGCGATGGCGGCATCGATCAGCTTGTTCGCTTGAGCGGCGGTCATCTGCTTGGCCAGCACGGCGTTTGCTGCCGAAACAGCAACAGTGATGGCTTGATCGCGGACTTCCTTCACAGCCGAAGCCTCAGCCGATGCAATCTGATCCTGCGCAGCGGCCAGGCGGCGGGCGATGGAGGTTTCCAGATCTGCCTTGGCCTGCTCGGCCGCCAGGGCTGCGTCTTCCTTGGCCGCTGCCACGATGGCATCGGCCTGACCCTGAACTTCGCGCTGCTTGCGCTCGTACGAGGCCAGCAGGCTGCGGGCTTCTTCATGCAGAGCACGGGCTTCGTCCAGTTCGGCCTGAATGCCTGCGGCGCGATTGTCCAGCGCACCACCGATCAGACCGGGAACCTTGAAGTAGAACAGGACCGCGATAAAGACGATGAAGCCCAGCAGGACGACAAAGTCGGTGTTGCCAAGCGAGAAGAACGGTCCGCTTGCAGCCAGCGCGGGGCTGGCGGCACCAACGGTCAGGATAAGGGCAAGAGTGTTCCGCATGTCACTTATCCTTTCGTCTGCGCGTCTACTGCACTGTCGATGGCTTTGGCATCCGCCTCGCCGCCCAGGGCTGTGACCAGTTCAGCCGCCGTATCCTTGGCAACCACTTGAATGCTTTCCAGCGCGCCGGCACGGATCTCGGCAATCGCCTTTTCCGATTCAGCCGCCTTTGCAGCGATTTCCGCGTCAGCTTTGGCAATCGCGTCATCCAGACCAGACTGGATTTCGGCGCGGGCTTCCGCTGCGATACGCTGTGCCTCAGACCGGGCATCGGCCAGCGCCTTGTTATAGGCCTCTTCGGCCTCGACCGCCTTGGCCTTCAGATCTTCGGCCGCAGCCAGGTCATTTGTAATGGTCCCTTTGCGCTCGGCCAGGATTGCCGCGATGCGGGGCAAGGCCACGCGGGACAGGACCAGAAAGATGACGACCAGCGTAATGACCAGCCAGAAAATCTGGTTGGGGAACCAATCGAAGCAGAGCTGCGGCATCCCGATGGCAGAGCCATGCGAGTCGACGCATGTGCCAACTACTTCTTCGCTAATGGGTTCAGTCGCCATGATGTCCTCCGTCGGAACGTTGTCTTTACAACAGGTGGGCCGCTATGGCTTGGGCCCACCTGCGCGTAAGGATCAGGTTCCGCAGATTAGACGGCGAACATCAGCAGCAGCGAGACCAGGAATGCGAAGATCCCCAGGGCTTCTGCAAATGCGATACCGATAAACAGGGTCGCGGTCTGCGAAGCAGCCGCCGAAGGGTTGCGCAGGGCGCCGGCCAGGAAGTTGCCTGCAACGTTGCCCACCCCGATTGCGGCTGCGCCGGAACCGATTGCTGCCAGGCCTGCGCCGATGTGTGCGAGATCGCCTTCCATGATGTATCTCCTTACGAATTGGAAGTTTCGATGTTGGGTGTTCGGACCTTAGTGCGACGGATGCAGAGCATCTTTCAGATAAACACAGGTCAGAATGGTGAATACGTAGGCCTGAATGAAGGCCACCAGGACCTCAAGACCGTACATTGCGGTGATCGCCAGAACCGACACCGGTGAGATCGCGGCAATCGCGGCGAAGCCTGCGAACACCTTGATAACCGCGTGGCCTGCCATGACGTTACCGGCAAGACGAATGGAGTGGCTGACCGGGCGCACGAAGTACGAGATCAGCTCGATGATCGCCAGGATCGGGCGCAGCGCCAGCGGCGCGCTGGAGACCCAGAACAGGCCCAGGAACCCGGCGCCGTTCTTGACGAAACCCAGAATGGTCACGGTCAGGAACACGGCCAGCGCCAACGGGATGGTCACGGCGAAATGCGATGTGGTGGTGAACGAGGTCGGGATCAGGCCCAGGAAGTTCGCGCTGACGATGAACATGAACAGGGTCATGACATAGGGGAAGAACTTGACGCCTTCCTTGCCGCAGATGTCTTCCAGCATCTTGTAGATGAAGCCATAGGCCAGTTCCGCGATCGACTGCATGCGGGTCGGAACAATGGCGCGCTTCGAGGTGCTCAGCACCAGCAGGCCAATGATCGCGAGGATGGCCAGAAACAGCCACAGGGTCACGTTGGTGGGCGTGTACCATGCAATCGCACCGTCGCCGAACAACGGCTTGACGATGAACTGGTCCATCGGATGGAAAACCAGGCTGCTGCCTTCTGCTGCGGTGGTCTCGGTCGCCACGTTCAGTCCCTCTCGTCCTTCTCGGCCGCCTCAGCAGCCGCTTGTTTCTCTTGGACCTCTTTCGCGCTGCGGAGCATAACCTTCACGCCCGCGACGAGGCCCAGCAATGTAAACAGCACCAGAAAGATCGGGATCGTCCCGAGCAGGCTGTCCAGCCCGTATCCGATGCCAAATCCGATCCCCAGACCGGATACCATTTCGATGACCATCCTCCAGGCAAGTTCGCCCCCGGATATGTCAGCATCCGCGCGAGGCTTCGGCGCCTTGGCCTTTTTCGCCGCCTCGATCTTGGCCTCCAGCTGCGCCATACGCTGCTTTTGGTCATCATCGGTCACGGGCGTTTCCCTCGCACAGTCTTGGGCATGGTGCTAAGGGGGGAAAGGCGCAGAGTCAACGCTGTTGCGCGCCCGAAACGACGCAGGTTAAAGCTTTGTTTTTACTCTATTAAACCGCGAGCACTCGCGAACCGAGATGGGCCGCGATCATGTGGTACTGTGCAAATGACCGGATTCCGCATATTCAACCTTTTGGTTGATCTTTGCCCCGCAGCTTTTGCCGCGACCACCTGACAGGCCGCCCGTCGATCAGCAACAGACCGGCAAAGATGGCTGCCATTCCCAACAGGTGTTCGGGCAGCAACGTCTCGTTCAACACCCATGTCCCGAGCACCAGTGCCGAAACCGGCGCAATCAGCGTGACGGTCGAGATGTTGGTGGGGCCGACCTTGGGCAGCAGCCAGTAGAACGCGATGAACGCTGCCGAGGTCAGCACAAACCCGATCATCATCAGCGAGGCCCATGTCTCGGTCCTGGTGATCACCGGCATCCCTTCCTGCCACAGTGCCAGCGGCGCGATGGCCAGCGTCGCTCCGGTCAGCGCCAGCGCCGCCAGGACAACGGGCTGCATGTCGCGGAAAGCGCGCGCGATATTGACCGAGAAGGCGTAACAGATGGGGGCGCAGAGGGTCAGCAGGATGGCCCAGAACTCGGAGGTGTCCCCGGCGTTCAATACCGGCAGCGACAGCAGGACGATCCCCGTGAAACCGCAGACAACGCCAAGAGATTTCAGGACGGTGGCACGCTCGCTGTCCGGCCAATAGTGTGAGACTATGACAGCGAAGGCCGGTGTGGTGGCGTTGGCGATCCCTGCCACGCCTGACGCGATATGCTGCTGCCCCAGCGCATAAAACGCAAAGGGCGCGGCATAGCTGAGCGCACCGAAGCCGAGCAACCCGATCGCGCGTCGCGCCGTCAACCGCACCGGCAGGCGCGCGCCCAGCACATAGATCCAGCAGCCCAGCGCGCCGAACGCGACACGCCCCATCGACACCGAAAGCGGGCCAAGTTCGCGCAGCAATATGGCGTTGAACATGAAGGACATGCCCCAGCCGATGCCCAGAATGAATATTACCAGCCAATACTTCAGTGCCATGTAAGCCCTTCCCGATAGCTAGGGGCACCGTGCCGGTATGGTCAAAATTGTCAAACCGGTTCTTGCGCTTTAGGAAGGACGCATGTCCAACGATCTCGATACCGTTTTTGCGGCCCTTGCCGACCCGACGCGCCGCGCCATCCTGGCGATGCTGCTGGAGGATGACATGGCCGTGACGGATGTAGCGGAACCGTTCGAGATGTCGCTGGCGGCGATCTCGAAACATCTGGTCATTCTGACCCGTGCCGGGCTGATCAGTCAGGAAAAGCGTGGGCGGGTGAAGTGGTGCAAGCTGGAGCCTGACGCGCTGCGGGCAGCCTCAGTCTGGATGCAGGGGTTCGGGCAGTTCGAACCGGTCAATCTGGATGCATTCGAGCGGTTTCTGGAAATTGAGCTGCCCTCGGACGAGCGCTGATCGTCAGCGCACCACAAAGACCGACATCGTGGCATGTTTGGCCAAATATCCCGCATGGCTGGAAAAGATATAGTCTGTGATCCGCGGCGCATGGGTGCCGACAACAATCAGATCCGCGCCGATCTCATCAGCGGCACGGGTCAGATCGCCATCCATTTCGACCGCAACATCCACCGAATGGATATTCTTCGCCGCAACATCCGAACCGCTTGCACTGGACAGTTGATCGAGAAAGGCCTGCAATTCCTCGGTATGAACCGGTGTGCTGGACTGCGACCCGGTTACGCTGACGACCGTGATCTTGGCGTTCTGCCATTTGGAGATCGCAGCGGCCACCTCCGCAGCTTTGTGCGTTTCGGGCGGCAGGTCGCGATCAACGGGGATCATGATGTGATTGAACATGGCGTAGTCCTCCTTGCTGTAAAGCATAGAGAAACCGGCATGTTCAGGCCTTGATCTACCTCATGGCACGGCCAGCGGGACGGCAGGGTCAGGTCGGCGTTACGGGGTTTTCAGCTCGTGCGTTCTCACCTTTCAGCAACAGCAGCAACGCCACGGCGGTCAGCGCTGCGCCGACCAGCACCAGCGCCGTTGGGGCGGGCCGTCCCAGGGCGATTTCCCACAGGATCACCCAGCTGGGCGTCAGGTAGGTATAGGCCATCACCTTGGCGGCAGGCAGGTGCAGGGCGGCAAACTGGACCAGCACAAAGCTGGCGGCGGTGGCAAAAATCGAGATATAGAGCAGGGTCAGCCAGACGATACCCGGCAGGTTTGCCCAGTCGGTTGCCCGGATATCGGACCAGCCCCAGAGTGTCAGGATCAGACACCCCGCCAGCAGCATGCCAAAGGTGAACACCACCGCAGGTTCACCCCGGTTCAGCCGTCGCACCATCGGGGTATAGACGGCGTGGGCGACGCAGCCCCAAAAATAGATGATCTCACCTCCGCCGATTTCGAACGCCTGAAAGGCCTGCCAATCGGCCCGGAAGATCACCCAGAGCGCGCCGAGCGCACCGACCGACAGGGCCAGCGCCATGCGCGGAGTGGTAATCTGGCGCAGCAGCACCCACCCGGCCACAGCAGACATGACCGGGGTCAGCGTGAAAACCGCAGCAGCACTGACCGGCGGTGCGGTCTTGAGGCCGTAGAACATCAAAACGAAATAGGTACCAAACAGCCCGCCCAGCACCAGATAGCGCCAGGGTGCCCGCGCCGCACTGCGTGAAATGCCAGTCGTGGCGAGCGCTGCGATCCCGATGATCACGGCCGCAATCAGAAACCGCGCGGCGGTGATCGCGGAAGGTGCAATCTCGTTCGCCGCCATTGAGCCCAGTGAGAAGCTGCCCGCCACCAGCGCCGAGAATGTCAGCATCGCCAGGTGGCCGCGGGCCTGTGCGCTCATGGCAGCCAGCCTTTGGACTGCTCTTTCAGGAAAGACAGAAAGGACTGTACCTTGGTGGTCCGATGCAGATCGACATGGGTCACCAGCCACAGTTTGCCGGACCATTCAGGCACAGGCTCCATCACCTCAACGAGTTCGGGATCGTTCGCGGCCTCCCATCGCGCCATGAAACCGATGCCTGCCCCGGCCAGAACCGCCTCGCGCATGCAGAAATTGTTGGTGCAACGGAAGGTGATCGCCTGCTCCGGCGCATTGGCACGCAGCCAGCGTGAGAACGGCGCGCGGCTGTTTTCGTCGTCATTGCCGATGAATTGGTGATTGGGGAAATCCGCCACCCCCGAGGGTGTGCCGTGACGGGCGACATAGCTCTTGCTGGCGAACAGCCCGATCTCTTGCGGAATGAACGGCTGCACGACATTATCCGGCTGATCCGGCACGGCCCCGGCACGGATGGCCACATGCGCCTCGCCATATTCCAGGCGGAACAGCCGGTCGCCGGTCAGATAGCGGACGATCAGCCCCGGATGGGTCTGCTGAAACGCGCTCAGCGTCGGCACGATCAGCGGAGCGAGCGAGGCCAGCGAGGTCACCACCAGCTCACCCGAGACATCATCGCCGCGCCCTTTCATCCGGCCGACCAGTTGATTGAACTGATCCTCGGTCGCCTGCGCCACGCGCAGCAGATCCTCTCCGGCTTCGGTAGGGGTGTACCCGCGTGCATGGCGCTGGAACAGCTTGACGCCCAGCCGGGCCTCGATCGCGTCGATATGGCGGATGACGGTGGCGTGGTGCACGCCCAGCACCTCGGCCGCGCCGCTGACCGTTCCCATGCGCGCCACCTGATAAGCGGTTCTGACCTCGTCCCAATTGTCCATTGCATTCGATCCAGTGTGCAAATTCCAACAGTACTTGTTGATATATCCGTGTTTTGTTCAGAAACGCAATGATCATATTCGGGCGACAGAAGACAACTCCTCTACAAAGGACACTCCGAGATGACCAAAACCATCCTGCACATCGACGCTTCGGCCCGCCGCACGGGATCGGCCTCACGCGACCTGTCGGACCGGGTCGTGCGCCACCTGAACGCCGGGCGCATCATCCGTCGTGATCTGGCAACGCCCCTGCCCCTGCTGACCGAAGGCTGGATCAACGCCAACTTCACCCCCGCCGATCAGCGCGACGCTGTGCAACAGGACCTGCTGGCACTGTCGGACGAGCTGGTATCCGAACTGCAAAAGGCTGACACCATCGTCATTGGTCTGCCAATCTACAACTTCTCGGTTCCCGCCGCCTTCAAGGCCTGGATCGATCTGGTGGCCCGCGCAGGTGTGACCTTTGCCTATTCCGAGGACGGCCCCAAAGGCCTGCTGGAGGGCAAGCGCGCCGTGTTGGCCATCGCGTCGGGTGGAACCCAGGTGGGCTCCGAGATCGACTTCGCCACCAATTACGCCCGCCACATTCTGGGCTTTATCGGTATCCAGGACGTCGACGTCATCGCCGCCGACCAGATGGCACTGGACGCTGAGGCGGCCCTGTCAAAGGCGCGCGGTGCGGTGGAAAAACTGGCGGCCTGATCTGCTGGCCATTTTCCGTGGAAACGTCCAGTCTGGTCCCGAACGGGTCAACAGATTGGGCGCTTCACATGAAGAAGATCGGAATTCTGGGTGGTGTCGGCTGGGCCTCTACGGTCGATTACTACCGCGCCATCGCAGAAGGCGCAGGGCGGCATTTCTCGGACCGGGGCCATGGATCGCCTCTGCCGGTCCCGCCCATGACGATCGAGTCGGTCACGCAGGCCAGAACTCGTGCCTTGCGCGGCGTGGCCGGAGATGAGGAAAGCTGGGCCGGTTTTGACGCAGTGTTCCGCGCGGCCTTGCTGACGCTGGAGCGCGCGGGTTGTGACTTTGGCATCATCGCCTCCAACACGCCCCACGCCCGATTGCACGCGATCCGCCGAGGCGTATCGATGCCGATTCTCAGCATATTCGATGCAACCGCGAAGGTGACCGCCTCAACCGGGGCGTCGCAGGCGCTGGTTCTGGGCACCACCGTCACCATGCAGGCCAGCAACTATGCCGATCGGTTGGCCGAAGACGGCGTTGCTGCAAACAAGCGCCTGCCCGGGCCCGAGATTGCCGAGATGCAGGCCATGATCGACAGCGATTTTTACGGCGGTGCGTCCGGGACGGCACGCGCTCGCCTGCTGGCGTTCTGCAATCGTCACGCCACCCCCGGAACTGCGATCCTGCTGGCCTGCACCGAGTTGCCTCTGGCGTTTCCAGATCATCTCGACGATCCGGTGTTCGAGGCTGACGGACATCTGTTCGTCAACCCCTCTGCCGCGCATGTGGCTGCCGCGCTGGCAAAGGCCCTTGAAGGCTGATCAGGGCAGCCAGGTCACTTCGCATCCGACCTTGGCAAAGAACGCCATCAGATCGGTGCGCGGCATTGCAACGGTCCGGTCATTGACCAAAGGATGCATGTTGATGACATCGGCCTGCTGTGCGGCTGCGTCCATAAAGAACTTAACGTTGTTCTCAACCCCGTTGATCATCGCCAGCGGGCTGACCGCACCGGGCCGAATGCCGAGATTCTGAAACAGCCGATCCGCCGATCCAAAGGACAGGTTGCCAATCCCCAGCTCAGTGCCCAGCGCCTTGAGGTCAATCTCGCGGCTTTGTTCCAGTGTTACGAGGTAGTTTCGCTTTTTCTTGTCCCTCAGATACAGGTTCTTGAGCCGCAGAGCGTTTTCGCCCGGAACCATGAACTGATCCTCGACCACCTTGGCATCCTCGACCGTGCGCAGCGGGATGTGGCTGTGCAAACGATAGCTCAGGCCCCAGTCGTCCAACTGCGCCAGAAGCGCATCAGAGCTGAGCGGCAATGTGTCCTGAAAGGCGGATGATGCGTCCATGGGAACCTCCTGTCTGGCGCGCTCATCGCTTAACACGGACGCAATTTCAAGTCGGGACAGGATTTCAATTCAATGCTAGCGTGCCGCCATGAAAGTCACGCGCAACACACCGAACCAACTGATCCTGTCCGATACGCCCTGGTTCATCGGCATCATGCTGGTTTTCTTCATTCTGGCATTTGTTGGTGCAGGGCTGTTCATGATCAGTGAAGGCGGCGAGAATATCTGGTTCGGCATCCTCTTTGCCTTGTTTGGCGGCGGGCTGGGCTTTGGCGCGTTCTGCGCTTTTGTCCGCCGCGTGCAGGTCATTCTGGACCGCCCGACCAACAGCATCCTTATCCGTCGGCAATCGGTCTTTGGGTACGACACCGTGGAACACAAGCTGTCGAACCTGTCTCATGCCGAGATCGAGACCACCACCTCGACCAGCGACAAGGGCACATCGAAGATGCACCGCCCTGTATTGGTGCTGGATAAAGGCATGAGTGCGGGACGACACCCGATTGTCGAGGCGTATGTCAGTGGGCATGGATCGCACCGCATGGTCGATGTCATCAATGACTGGCTTCCTGCGCGTAAGGTTGACTCTGCCAGCCAATCAGCCTAAATCGCGGCAAACATCCGGAAGCGTATGATCTTCCGGTCCCTTGAGTCGTTCAGGGATCGCCCCCCACCAGCGAGTTTCGCCCGTGGGGGCGTTTGTGCATTGACCCGCCTGCCCCTATCTAAGGGGCGCCAAATGAAAACCGGCTAAGGAGGCCGAAGGCATGTTTGAAAATCTATCCGAACGCCTTTCCGGCGTCTTTGATCGGCTGACCAAACAAGGCGCGCTGTCCGAGGAAGACGTCAAAACCGCGCTGCGCGAGGTTCGGGTTGCCCTGCTTGAGGCAGACGTCTCGCTGCCGGTGGCGCGCGCCTTCGTCAAAAAGGTACAGGAACAGGCGACCGGCCAGGCGGTGACCAAGTCGATCACGCCCGGCCAGCAGGTCGTCAAGATCGTGCATGACGCGCTGGTCGATACCCTGCGTGGCGAGGAAGACCCCGGTAAGCTGAAGATCGACAACCCGCCTGCCCCGATCCTGATGGTCGGCTTGCAAGGCTCGGGTAAGACGACCACCACCGGTAAGCTCGCCAAACGTCTGAAAGAGAAAGAGGGCAAAAAGGTCCTGATGGCCTCGCTCGACGTCTATCGCCCGGCGGCGATGGATCAGCTGGCGGTTCTGGGCACGCAGGTTGGCGTCGATACGCTGCCGATCGTTCCCGGCCAGAAGCCCGTCGACATCGCCAAACGCGCCAAGCAGCAGGCGACGCTGGGTGGTTATGACGTCTATATGCTCGACACCGCGGGCCGTCTACATATCGACGAAGTCCTGATGGACGAGGTCGAGCAGGTTCGCAACGCGGTTGATCCGCGCGAAACCCTGCTGGTGGTCGATGGCCTGACTGGTCAGGTCGCTGTTGAGGTGGCCGAAGAGTTCGACGCCAAGGTCGGCATCTCGGGCGTGGTTCTGACCCGGATGGACGGTGACGGCCGTGGCGGTGCGGCACTGTCGATGCGCGCGGTCACCGGCAAGCCGATCCGCTTTGTCGGTCTGGGCGAGAAGATGGATGCGCTCGAAACCTTCGAACCGGACCGGATTGCCGGTCGTATTCTGGGCATGGGCGACATTGTTGCCCTGGTCGAAAAGGCCCAGGAAACGATGGAGATGGAACAGACCGAGCGCATGATGAAGCGCATGGTCAAAGGTCAGTTCAATATGAACGACCTGAAAATGCAGCTGGAGCAGATGATCCAGATGGGCGGCATGCAGGGCATGATGGGCATGATGCCCGGCATGAACAAGATGGCCAAGCAGATGGATCAGGCCGGTCTGGACGACAAGATCCTGCGCCAGCAGATCGCCATGATCCAGTCGATGACCAAACGCGAACGCGCCAATCCGCAGCTGCTGCAGGCGAGCCGTAAAAAACGGATTGCCGCCGGTTCCGGGATGGAAGTCAGCGACCTCAACAAGCTGCTCAAGATGCACCGACAGATGTCGGACATGATGAAAAAGATGGGCAAGATGGGCAAAGGCAAGATGCTGAAACAGGCCATGAAGGGCATGTTCGGCAAGGGCGGCCCCAGCCCCGAGGAAATGGCCGCAGGCATGGACCCCAAGGCGCTGGAACAGGCGGCCAAGGCGATGGGTGGCAAAATGCCCGGCGGCCTGCCCGGTTTGGGCGGTGGCATGGGCTTGCCCCCGGGGCTGAGCGGGTTTGGAAAGAAAAAGTGACACCAGCACGCTGCACCCAGCCCCCGTCCGGAAAGGCGGCGATGGCAGCAGCGCAGTATCGCGCGGCCCTGCCGGTCATTCAGACCCGGCGGCTGGTTCTGCGTGCGCCCACTCTGGACGACCTGCCGGTTTGGACCTCGATCTGCAAGGACAGCTTTGGCGATACCGAGCAGGAAGCTTGGACTGAGTTTTCTTACTACACCTCGGGCTGGCTATTGCATGGTCATGGCCTGTTCACGGTCTCGCTAAAAGGCGACGATCAGGTCGTTGGCTTCGTCATTCTGGGCCTCGAATGGGACGATCACGAGCCCGAGCTTGGCTATATGTTCCACGCCGAGCACCGCCTGCAGGGTTACGCGACCGAGGCGTGTAGCGCAGTGCGTGATTTCGGGTTCGATCTGCTCGGACCCGGCCGGTTTGTTAGCTATGTTTCGCACTCCAACACGCGTTCGAACGCGCTGGCTCAGCGTCTGGGTGCAACGCGCGACGTCGTTGCCGAAAGCGCCTTTGGTCCGGACCAGCATGTCTGGCGGTACGGCGAGGTGCAGGCATGACACTTGCCCTGGCCATACCGACCCTCGAAACCGAACGCCTGATCATGCGGGCACCCTGCGAAGCCGATTTTGAGGCAGAGGCAGAGTTCTTTGCCAGCGACGCCTCGAAATTCGTCGGCGGCCCAAAACGCCCGGATGAGACATGGCGCGCCGTTGCCATGCTGTTGGGTCACTGGGCGATGCGGGGATATGGCTTCTGGGGTGTCGAGGAAAAAGACACCGGCACCTATGTAGGCCATGTTGGCTTGTGGAACCCTCACAGCTGGCCCGAGCCCGAAATTGGCTGGACCCTGATGAACCATGCCACCGGAAAGGGCTATGCGACCGAAGCGGCATTGGCTGCACGCGCGCATGCTTATGATGTGCTGGGCTGGGAAACCGCAATCTCGCTGATCGATCCGGACAATCTGGGCAGCAAAGCCGTGGCTGAACGGCTGGGCGCCTGTTTCGACTACATCTTCGAACATCCGGCATTTGGAACGATGCAGGTCTGGCGGCACCCGGCCCCCTGCGATCTGGTCAATGGTGGTGTGGAGGCCTACGCATGACCTCATTCACCATCCCCACCGTCGAGACCGAGCGCCTTATCCTGCGCGCACCGCATCTGGACGATCTGCCTGCGATGACGGAATTCTTCGCGACCGAGCGCAGTCATATGGTGGGCGGCCCCAAGGATGCGCTTGAAAGCTGGAGCTCTCTGTCGAACCGGCTGGGTCATTGGGCGTTGCGGGGCTATGGCCTGTGGCACCTGACCGAGAAATCCAGTGGCGCATTCGTGGGATGGGCCGGAATCATCGACGTGCCAGGCTGGGCCGAGCCCGAGCTGGGCTGGACCCTGATGGCTGAGGCCGAAGGCAAAGGTCTGGGCTTTGAGGCCGCGGCAGCTGCGCGCGATTATGCGGCGCGGTATCAGGGGCTGAACGGGGTGATCTCATACATCGCCCATGCCAATGACCGCTCGCGCGCTTTGGCTGAACGGCTTGGTGCGACACTGGAGCTGGAGAACGCCGAGCTATTGGGACAAAGCGCACAGATCTGGCGCCACCCGCAGATCGACTTGACCACCGAAAGGACCGGCCAATGACCAATCCCGTGACACAGGCTGCCGCGCTGCTCAAGGATCATCGCGAAAGCATTGACCGGCTGGACGCGATCCTTGTCTACACGCTGGGCGAGCGGTTCAAGCACACGCAGGCTGTTGGCAAGCTCAAGGCGGCACACGACCTTCCCCCGTCCGATCCCTCGCGCGAAGCGGCGCAGATCGCACGGTTAGAAGACCTGGCGCAAGAGGCCGATCTGGACCCCGATTTCGCCAAGGCTTTCCTGAACTTCATTATTCAGGAAGTCATCCGACACCACAGGAAACACCAGAAGTAGGCCGGGCTTCAGCCCGGCACCCCAAAAGACACGCCTTCGGCGTGATGCCATTTAAAGGAGATACCACCATGGCAATGAAAATTCGTCTCGCCCGCGGCGGCTCGAAAAAGCGTCCCTTCTATCGCATCGTGGCTGCTGACAGCCGCATGCCCCGCGATGGTCGTTTCATCGAGAAACTGGGCACCTACAACCCGCTGCTGCCGAAAGACAGCGAAGAGCGCGTGAAAATGGACATGGAGCGCATCCAGTACTGGCTGGATCAGGGCGCCCAGCCCACCGACCGGATCGCACGTATGCTGGAAGCTGCTGGCACCCGCGACAAGGCCGAGCGCAACAACCCCAACAAGGGTACCCCGGGCAAGAAAGCTCAGGAACGCGCGGAAGAGAAAGCTGCAAAGGCTGCTGAAGCTGCCGAAGCAGCTGCTGCACCGGCTGAAGAAGCGGCTGCAGAAGAATAAGCAGGCGGGCGCGTGCAGGATCAGGCTTTCACCGACGATTTTCGCACGCAGTTCGATCTGTTGATGCGGCTCCGGCGCGATGTGCGCCGGTTCCGCACCGACCCTGTGGACGAGGCAGTGCTGACGCGCTGCCTCGACGTGTTTCGTCTGGCCCCTTCGGTGGGGCTCAGCGAACCCTGGCGCGTGATCCGCGTCGAAAGCAAGGCCGCGCGTGATGCGGCATTGAAGAATTTCCAAGCCGAAAACGAACAGGCGCTGAGCGGGTATTCCGGTGAAAAGGCGCAGCTTTACAGCCAGTTGAAACTGTCCGGGATGAAAGAAGCCCCGGTGCAGCTGGCTGTGTTCTGCGATGACGCCACCGACAAGGGGCAAGGTCTGGGCGCGGGCACCATGCCCGAGATGCGGCGTTATTCGGTGGTCTCGGCTGTTACCTTGTTCTGGCTGGCCTTACGGGTCGAGGGGCTGGGGCTGGGCTGGGTCTCGATTCTGGATCCGGACCGCATGGCGCGCGATCTGGGCGTCCCCGGCACCTGGCGGCTGATCGGCTATTTCTGCGTTGGCTGGCCGGAAGAGCTGTCAGACACCCCCGAACTGGAGCAGGTCGGCTGGGAAAGCCGCGGCACGACCCTGCCCGTGGAGGTACGTTAGGACGATGTTCGGATTGTTACGGCTTCCCATCCTGCTGGTGATCGCCTTTATTGTGGGCGTATTCTTCGAACGCTCGAACCAGCGCGAGGCGTGCGAGGTGATCGGGCATTGGCGGGACGGGTTATGTGTGACGGATGGTCGAAATGAGTGATCTGATCTGCGTCGGCAGCATCGCGGGCTCGTATGGGGTACGCGGCGAAGTGCGGCTGAAAAGCTTCTGCGCCGTCCCCGAGGATATCGAGGGCTATTCACCCCTGACCGATGAGACCGGCAAAGAGCGCTATCCAGTGGTCCTGACCCGCCCGATCAAAAACGGATTTGCCGCGCGGCTGGGCGGGATTGAAACCAAGGAACAGGCGGATGCGATCAATGGCTTGCGCCTCTACGCCCGCCGGGATCAGCTGCCCTCGCTGCCGGATGATGAGTTTTACCACACCGACCTGATCGGGCTTGAGGTCTATGACACCGGCGGCACCCTGCTGGGCCGGGTGAAGTCGGTTCAGAACCACGGCGCGGCGGATTTGCTGGAAATACACGGGCCGGGGTTAAAATCCACCGTCCTGCTACCCTTCACGCTGGAGGCCGTGCCGACCGTTGATCTGGACAAAGGCCGCATCATCGCCGACCCGCCCGAAGGCCTGCTGTAATGCGCCGCGTGCTGCTGCATCTGGGTCTGCACAAAACCGGAACAACGGCGGCACAGTCTTTTCTGTTTGAAAACCGCGCGCTGATCTGGCCGCACCATGCGCTGGTGCTGCCTTACCGCACGCGCAAATCCGGCTTGTCCGAAGCCGCAACGCGCTATTCTGTATATGGCACCCCAGGCACGATGAGCGATTTCAGCGGCCAGATGCGGCGATTCCTGAAATCGCTCGATTTTGGCCGACATCGGGGGCTGGTGCTGAGCGAAGAGAATTTCTCGGGCCTGCGTCCCAGCCGCAATATCGCTGTCGGCTATGAGGCCGCACCTGATTTGGCCCTCTGTCTGGTCGACCTGATCCGCGAACGGTTTGCGCGCGACGAGGTTCAGATCACACTTTACCTGTCCCTGCGCCAACGTGAAAGCTGGCTACGCAGCCTCTGGGCGCATGACCTGCAGCGCACGCGGCTGGTGCAGGGGTTCGAAGCCTTCCGCGAGCGCTTGGCTCCGGTCGCCTCTCCGCAATCCGTCGCGGAAGAGATTAGGGGCCGCCTGCCCACGGTTCAGGTGCGCAGCCAATGGCTTGAGGATCTGCGGACGCGCCCGTTTGGCCCCGGATCACCCTTTGCCGATTTTCTGGACCTGCCCGCTGACGAGACTGCTAAACTGGTTGGACCGACGCGCACCAATACCGGGCTGCCTGACGAAATCCTGGCCCGGATGCTCGAGATGAACCGCTCTGCTCTGGACGATTCCGCGCTGATCGATCAAAAGGCGGCACTTGTTCACAGCGTTCAAACTGACCTGATCGGCACCCCATGACTGAGAAGTCCGCAAAATCCCATGGCCGCAAGGCGATCCGCCCGACCCTGAAACCGCGCGAGTTGATGACGCCGACACCCGATCTCCATGGCGTGTGGAAGGCGAAGGTCATCACCCTGTTCCCCTCTGCCTTCCCCGGTGTTCTGGGTGAGAGCCTGACCGGAAAGGCCCTGCAGGACGGGCTGTGGCAGTTGGAAACCGTCGATCTGCGCCAGTTCGGGATCACCAAACATCGCAACGTGGATGACACGCCAGCTGGCGGTGGCGCGGGCATGGTGCTGCGGGCTGACGTGCTGGGCGACGCGATCGAGCACACGATGGCCGGTATCCAGGGCAACTGGCCGCTGATCTACCTCAGCCCGCGCGGGCGACGGATGGATCAGCAGATGATGCAGAATCTGGCGCGTTGCGATGGCATGACCCTGCTGTGTGGCCGTTTTGAGGGCGTTGATGAGCGCGTGCTGGAACATTACGGCGTGCAGGAGGTCAGTTTGGGCGATTTCGTCATGACCGGTGGTGAGATTGCAGCGCAGGCGCTGATTGATGCCACGGTGCGGCTGATCCCCGGCGTGCTGGGCAATCAGGCCTCAGCCGAAGAGGAGAGCTTTGCCTCGGGTCTGTTGGAGCACCCGCAATACACCCGCCCCGCCGAATGGAAGGGCCGCCCGATCCCGGAGATTCTGATGTCGGGCCACCATGGCCGCATCGCGAAGTGGCGCCACGAAATGTCTGAACGGATCACCCGCGAGCGGCGGCCCGATCTGTGGGATCAATACCGCAAGTCAAAGGCCGAGGACTAGTTGCCCGCCTTCCAGCGCGCCCAGATCTCGGGCGCGCCGTTGAAGGTGTTGATGTCCACCTTGCCCTGAACGCCGGGCACCAGTCCGGTGCCGGTATATTGCCAGAACCGCCAGATGGCCCGCGGATAGACGTTGCGCGGATGACCGGCGACCGAGCGCAGCCAGAAATCGGTCTTGGGCAGGCGCCCGATATCGGTATCGTGATAGAAATCCACGGTCGTGTAGACGATCGGGCGGCGGCCATAATGGCGTTCGAGGATATCGAGGAACCGTTTCGCCTCGGCCCGGATGGTGCGGCCATCGGGGCGGATGGTGCAGGTTCTGGAATGTGGCGTCCATTCCATGTCGAGCACATGCGGCAGATCGGCCCCTCTGGGGACGTTGCGGATGAACCACCGCGCCTGCTCATCCGCCGGACGGCAGAAATAGTA
>JAUHYC010000068.1 GCA_030426685.1 Alphaproteobacteria bacterium | reverse complement strand
CCGCGATCTGTGAGTCCGAACATCGTTGGATTTTGCGCACGCAGCGAATGTCGGGTCTGACGGGCCGCGCCGCAGCATCAGATGTGACTGCCGAGTGACCGCTTTGGGCCGGCCTTGCCCACCCACCAAAAAGCGGCCCGCCTAGAACTCCAGCAAATTTCAGTATCGTCGGCCACGACTTGTCGCAGCACGAAACGCCAAACCCACTTCTATCGTGCAATCCCGTCTGCAAGATGATCAGGTTCCTGTCCGTGCGAGATATACGGCGTGGGAAATCGCTTTTGCCGCCGCGCTACGGAATTCATCCTGTAAAGCATCTGCATTTTTTCGCGCACTGGACCTGATGCCGACATCTCTAACCAAAGCTTTTGACGGGGATTTCGGCAAGAGCCCAAGACCATTCAGGACAGGAAGATAGAGTTGCTCTTCAACATGAGGGAGCCGCCCCGGGAAAGGTGCGAAGTCCTGCGGGACAAGTGGCGCTGACTGCCATTTTTTCAATTTGGCATTCTGCTGCGCAGCGATGCCGGAGTGGGTCATGTCGCGCCAGAAGCCGGTATCCGTCCGACCGCCAGCGTAGTGCATGTTGATGAAATCGGCAAAGTCATCGACCTGCCGTGCGACCTGTCCATTGTAGGTCTGGCGGGCGGCGTCAGTGAGGTTTCCCCGTGGATCAACCAGGCCGCTGCCGATCAGCAAAATAAGCTGCACGAGGGTTCCGTGGATCGATGTGGCCTCGAGCGGTTCTAGAAAGCTTTGCGCAAGGCCGAGCGCACAGCAGTTTCCGATCCAGGCCTCTTCCAATCGACCGGGATCGATGTTGATGATGCGGCGCACGTCAACTGTCATTCCGAGATGCTTCTCGATCTCGGACTGCGCATCCTCTGCGCTGATATGCGCGTCCGAGAAAACATATCCGCACCCCATCCGGTCCTGAACCGGAATGCCCCACATCCAGCCGGAACCCATGGCCTGCGCGAGAGTGAAATTCGGGATCCTTGCGGGGTCCGCATGGTCGAGCCAGAAGGGCATGGCCTTGTTCAGTGGGAGCATGTCGCCGTAGGACCGCCAACGTGAACCGACCTCACTGATAATGGCCCGCCGAAAGCCGGTGCAATCAATCACAAAGTCGACTTCAATCGCGTCCCTGTCCACACAGACCAGACCGGTGATGTCTCCTGTCTCGCCGTCAATCTCAACGCCGTCCACCTCCGTCAGGATATGGTGGATATCGGTTGCCTTGCCCGACAGAAAACGCCCGAGGCGCGCCTGATCGAAATGATACGCGTGGTGGTAAGGGGACAACGGCACGGTGTCATCTTTATCCATCGCGAGGCCCGATTTGCCCTGTCGCATCAGCATCGTAAAAAGGTGCAGATCGGCGACGGGCTTGCCTGCTGCAAGGCGTGCGTGATGAAGCCAGTTCGATGGAATCGACGGCGGCGCGGGACGTAGCGCATTGGGGTCATCAATCGGACCCCAGTAATTCTTGCCGTCCTTGCGCCAGCCCGCGTGTTTGATACCAAATTTCAGCGTCGCGCCGGTGTCTCGGATAAATTCCGCCTCATCCAGCTCAAGGTCCAGAAGGACTTGCCGGAAGATCGCTGTCGACCCCTCACCGACTCCGACTGTCGGTATGTTCGGGCTTTCGACAACCGAGATGCGGATCGCGCGCTTATCTGGCGCGGCCTTGCGCAGCATGAGGGCGGCAAGCCACCCGGCTGTGCCGCCCCCAACCACCGCGATGTGCCGCTGCTTTTGGGTCACTCGGCGGCCTGCAACTCGGTTTTTCGCGCCCAAGTGGGCAGCCAGTTTCCGTGTGCGACGCGAAGATCGTCGACCAGCGACCAGATTTGATCGAGATCGAGTTCTGCCGCCGTGTGCGGATCCATCATTGCGGCGTGATAGATATACTGCGGATCCTCGGTGATGAGCGCCTCGACCACCAGCCCCTGAACAGAGACGTTCGACTGCATGATCGCGGCAAGTTGTGGTGGCAACGTACCGAAATGCGTTGGCTGGACGCCATTGCTGTCCACAAGGCAGGCAACCTCGACCGCACACCCCTCGGGCAGGTTCTCGATCAATCCGTGATTAGCAACATTGCCGTGGATGACGGAAGGCGCCCCGGTCCAGATCGAATTGACGATCTCGGATGCGTATTCGTGACTTTCATTCAACGTCATCTTGTGTTCCGACTTCAGCCGTTCACGCTCTTCCTCCCAGTTTGCCACCTGCTCTACACATCGCTTGGGGTATTCATCGAGCGGTATCTGGAAGCGGTCGATGATATCCTGACGACCATCCTTGATAAACCACGGCACGTATTCCGCGAAATGCTCAGAGCTTTCGGTGACAAAGTAGCCGAGCTTGCTCATCAGTTCGTAGCGCACAAGGTTTGGGCACCGCATGTTGTGTTGGTTGGGTTTCGGCGCGGTGCCCGCGGCATAGGCCTCGTGCAGGGCCGGATAGAGCGACCGACGTGTGCCATCCGCCTGCTGTTGTTCCAGCTTGGTAAAGAATGCGATGTGATTGATGCCGGCACATTCGTAGCGCACATCGCGATGGTCGATGTCCAGATCGTGGCTCAGTTCCTTGATGGTGCCCTGCACGGAATGGCATAGGCCGACCTGTTTGATCTGCGGATATTTCCGCGTGATCGCCCAGGTGTTGATGGCCATCGGGTTCACGTATTGCAGCATCCAGGCGTCGGGGCAGACCTCCAGCATGTCTTCACATATGGACCACAAGTGTGGCACCGTGCGCAGGCCCCGCATGATCCCGCCAATACCAAGAGTATCGGCGATTGTCTGACGCAGCCCGTAGGTTTTCGGAACCTCGAAATCGGTGACGGTACAGGGCTCATATCCGCCAATCTGGAAGGCAACGATCACGAAATCGGCCTCGGTCAGTGCTTCTTTCTGGTTTGTATGTGCCGTAATGCGCGCCTTGCATCCGATGGATTCGACCATGCGTGCTGCGATGCTAAATCCTTCTTCCAGACGTTTTTCATCGATATCCATCAAGGCGACATGCGAATCCCGCAATGCCGGGCGCTGCAGGATGTCACCGACGATATTGCGCATGAAGACGGCCGAACCTGCGCCGATAAATGCGATCTTTGGTGATGGTGCCATGCTCAAATCCTTCCTTGCCATGCAGTGGCTGAGTTAATTGCGGAATTCATGCCATGCGTCCGGGCCGAACGATGCAGGTTCCTGATTTTCAAACTGGAGCGGCCCATTTTCAGGCCACGACGTTGAACGCCGCGTCAACAAGGCGGCGTGTGTAGTCTGTTTCGGGGTTCTCCAGCACCTTGGCGGTGGGGCCTGCCTCCATCACCTTGCCGTGCTGCATCACGATGACGTTATGGCAGAGCGCCCGCACAACCTTGAGATCGTGACTGATGAACATATAGCTGAGGCTGTGTTTGCGGCGCAGGTCGCGCAAAAGATCAATGATCTGTGCCTGAATGGACAAATCCAGCGCCGATGTCGGCTCGTCCAGCAGGATGAATTCCGGATTTAGCGCAATGGCCCGGGCAATCGCGAGGCGTTGTCGTTGGCCACCTGAGAATTCATGCGGGAAACGCTCGAGCGCCGCATGTGGCATCTGGACATCGTCGAGCGCCTTGCGGACGATCTTGTCACGCGCGGACGCCGAACCTCCGATATTATTGACCACCAGACCTTCTTCCAGAATCTGCCGGATGATCATGCGCGGGTTGAGTGAGGAAAACGGGTCCTGAAAGACAACCTGCATTTTTGTCCGGAACGGCCGCAATTCCTTGCGGCTCAATTGGTCAATCCGCTGACCCTGAAACGTGATCTCGCCACGGTGGAAAACGCCGAGGCGGATCATCGCCATGGCAAGTGTAGTCTTGCCCGATCCACTTTCCCCCACGACGCCAAGCGTCTCACCTTGCCGCACTCTTGCAGAAATATCGTCGACCGCTTTCAGTTCCTTCGTCAGCGGGCGAAAGAACCCTCCCGCATTGAAGCTGAACGTTACGCCCAGATTACGACCCTCAATCACCACCGGGGCATCCTCGTTCAGCGGGTCCGGACGGCCCTTGGGTTCGCTCTCGATCAGATGCCGCGTATAAGGATGCTGCGGATTGGCGAACACCTCTGCGGTGACGCCTGACTCCACGACCTTTCCCTGCCGCATGACAACGACGGTGTCGGACACCTTGCTGACGACCGTGAGGTCATGTGTGATCAGGACGACCGCCATCCCATGCTTGGTCTGAAGTTGCTTCAAGAGCGACAGGATTTCGGCCTGCACGGTTACATCAAGTGCGGTGGTCGGTTCATCTGCGATCAACAGGTCCGGGTTGTTTGCCAGCGCCATCGCAATCATCACCCGCTGTCTCTGGCCGCCCGACATTTCGTGCGGATATTGGTCGATCCGGGTTTCGGGGTCGGGCAGCTGCACCTCGGCCAGAAGGCGCAGCACTTCCTTCCGCAGCGCCTTCTTGCCTATATCGCGATGGACACGAATGATCTCACCCACCTGATCGCCAATCTTGTAGATCGGATTGAGCGAGGTCAGCGGCTCCTGAAAAATCATCGAAATGCGCTTGCCACGGATACGCTGCAACTCCAACTCGGACCATGTGGATAGGTCCTCACCGTCGAACCAGACGCGGGTATCCTTGCCGACGATTGCATTGGGGGCGAGCATGCCCATCACGGCGCGCGCGGTGACGGATTTGCCAGAGCCGGATTCACCGACGACGGCCAGCGTCATTCCGCGATCAACCGCATAGCTGACGTCGCGCACGGCTTCGGTGACACCAACGGCCGTGCGAAAGGACACGGCAACGTTTTCGACTTTGAGAAGCGGCTCAGTCATTGGAATACGGGTCCATTGCATCGCGCATCCCGTCGCCCAGGGCGTTGAATGCGAGTACTGACAGAATAATCATGGCAACAGGCGAAAGCAGCCAGGGCGCGGCTGCGAGCGACTGGAAATCGCGCACGGCGTTCAGCATCACCCCCCAACTGACGAGCGGCTGCTGGATGCCCACACCCAGGAAAGACAAAAAGCTTTCGAGCAGGATCACCTCTGGAAGCACGTAGGTGGCCCAGACGATGATATGGCTCGACATATTGGGCACGATATGGCGCAGAATGATGCGCCGGTCACTGGCCCCGACCGCGACGGCGGACCGGACAAATTCAACGGACCGGATCGCGATGACCTTGCCGCGCAATTCGCGGGCCAAATTCGCCCATTGCAGCAAAACGATGATCGCCGCGAACATGATAAAGGTCGTGATCGGGTCGGCGTTGCGGGGCAGCACGGCTACAAGGGCAAGGTAAAGCGGAAGGTCCGGGAAAGATTTGATGAATTCGATCATCCGCTGGATGACGGTGTCCGTACGCCCCCCAAAATACCCCGATGTCACACCGACAAGCGTGCCAATGACGCAGGCTGCGGCCATCACGAGAAAGCCCATGAGCAACGTCACGCGTGCGCCATACACCATGCGGCTGAAGACATCGCGGCCGAGTCCGTCGGTCCCGAGAAGGTGGACGAACTGTCCGTCCGCGCCCGCGATGAGATGGGTGTCAAATGTCATGCCGAGGAATTGGTACTCCGCCCCTTCGGCGAAAAATTCAAGCGGTATGACTTGCGCATAAGATGGCTCAAACGTGATCTCGAAGGTGTTGGGGTCCATGACCTCTTCAAAGCCCAGCACGAACGGGCCGTGCAGCCTTCCATCTTCGTCAATGAAGCGGATCGTCTGCGGCGGCGAATAGATCGCATTTCTGTCCTTTGTCTCGACCGAGTAAGGGGCGATGAACGGTGCAAAGATGGCTGTCAGTAGGATGAGAAGCGACACGATAAGCCCCGCCATGCCCCAGCGATTGCTCCGAAAGCGTCGCCGCACAAGTTGCCAATATGACAGCGATGGACCTTCCTTTTCCGCGTTCATGGCGTGATCGGACGGCGCACCCGGCGGTGTGACCGCCCCGGACATTTGTGGTGTCGGGTCGCTCATGCTTCTAGCCTCCGACCACGGTGGCCCGGCGGACGCGCGGGTCCAGCAGTGCCAGAACGATGTCCGCAATGAGATTGCCGATTACGAGGAGTACGGCGACGAGCAGGAAGATGGCAGCGATCACATACATATCGCGGTCCGTGACCGAGCTGATGATGAGCGGACCCAACGTTGGAATGCCGAGCACCAGCGCTATCTCGATCTCGCCCTTGATCATGTAGTCGAAGCGCGCGCCCATGTTCATGATGACCGGGTGCAGCGCGTTAGGGACGGCGTGACGAAACAAGACCTTCCGACGGCCCAGCCCCTTGGCCCGCGCGGTTTCGATGTATTGGGCGTTCATCACGTCCAGCAGGTTTCCACGCATCATGCGCGTCGTGTAGGCCTGCCCCGCCCAGATCGAGACCAGAAGGATCGGCCAGACATGAAGAAACAGATTCCACAACTTGGCGAAGGACATGCCGTCCTGCACCTGGAATTCGGGCGAATACAAAGCGCCGATGTAAGGCGAGTGCCAGACGAATGCGAGCAGGTAGAGCAGGATCAGGGCAATAACGAATTTCGGGATCACGATGCCCATGAAGGCCACCAGGGTCGCAAGTGTGTCGCCCCAGCGGTACTGGTTGGTGGCGGCGTAGATCCCCAGAAAGACTCCGATAACCTGACCGACAACCAGCGTGACCAGAGCGATCCCGATGGTGCGCCACAGCCGCAGGTCAATGACATCCACAACGGGCCTGTTCTGGGTGAAGGACATGCCGAAGTCGCCAGCGAAGACGATATTCTTTATCCAGACCCAGTATTGCACGTAAATCGGCTGATCGAGTCCGAGCCGCTCGCGCATCATTTCGGCCTGCGGCAGCAGAGCTTCGCGGCTTTGTCCGGTCTGCGCCATTGTCCGGCCAATCCAGCCATCCACGAAATCACCGGGCACGGCTGTGATGATCAAGAAAGTTGCGATTGAAATGCCGATAAGCAGCGGGATCGTGACGAGAATTCTTTTCAGTATGAAAAGCAGAAATGCCATGAAATCTTCCCCCCTGCAAAACTTGAATGTTGATCAGTGCGCGGCCGCCGTCCCCGACGGCCGCGCGTACCATGCCACGTCGCTTAGTATTCCGCGACGGTGCCTGGGAGGACCTCTTCTTCCTGCTCGGCCGCAGGCGTCCACAGGCGTTCACGGATCACGCTGTCCTCTGCCCATTCATACATGAACACAGGCGTGCCCGGATGCGCGTTGCGGATCCGCTTGTTGACCAACAGCGCCGCCGGGATTTGAACGGTGCCAATGTAGTAGGCGTTCTCCGTCATCAGGCGCTGCATCTGCTTGGCCAACTCGGCCTGCTCGGCTGCATCGCTGCTGGCGACAAACGCATCATAGGCGCTGGCCAGCTCTGCCTCGAACGGCAGACGGTTGCCGCCACGGTTGAAGAACGGACAGTTCGCCCCGGCCGGGAAGGTCTCGCAGACCTCGCGTGTCGGCAAGATGACCGGCAGCCGGGCGAACAATGCCTGATACTGGCCGCTGGTGCGGTTGGTATCCATCGTCGTCTGGTCAAGACTCCGCAGGTTCATCCGAATGCCCACTTCCTCAAGCTGGGAGGCCACGGCCTCTGCCTGCTTGCGGTCGGCATTCGCGCCGCCATCGTGAAGAACGGTGATGACGATGTTTTCGCCACCGCCGGGCAGGTTGCGGACGCCGTCACCGTCGGTGTCAGTCGCGCCGAGCCCGTCCAAAAGCGCATTGGCGCGGTCTTGATCGAACGGCTGGAAGTCGGAGCTGCCCGCATCATAGTAAGGCGACCCTGTCGAGAACCCCGCGACATAGGGATAGGCGAATGGCCCACGGGCCAGCGCCTGACCAATCGCATCGCGATCCAGCGCATGGCTCAGCGCCAGACGGAAATCCGTTTCGCGGAAGAGATCGCGCATGGCGCGATCAGTGTCGTCCTCTGCAGATGCTGGATCAAGGTTCAGCATCAGGCGCCACGACAATACGCGCGGGCCGAAGTTGGCCCTGACGGGACTGTTTTCGTCCTGGCTCTGCTTGAGGGCTTCGACGTAGTTTCCCGGGTCTTCCATATTGGAGAAGTCCCCGGTGCCGGCCACAGCCTGCGCGGTCCGATCACCCCAGGTCGAGAGACGGAAATGCATCTCGTTGAAGTAGGGAAGCTGGTTTCCGGCCTCGTCCACTTTGAAATAGTAGGGGTTACGTCGCATGATCACCAATTCATCCGGGCGATGCACGACCGGGACCCATGCCCCCAATACGACGGGTGGGACCACGTCGTTGGGAAGTGCCTGCGTGTAGCTGTCATAGGTTGCATCGGAGTTATAGGTCGGATGCGCGTCCTTCAGGATGTGCGACGGTCCCGGGCAACCTTGGATGTAGGCGAGGTTCTCCACGATCGTTTCAGCCTGTGGTGACTGGAAAACAAACTTGAACGTGTAATCGTCGATGACCTCGAAGTTAGCGGCGCCAAAGCTGTCTTTGGCCATCCGAGACGCTACGTTTTCATCCTGGACGTTGTCTTCGTACCAGAACCTGACGTCCTCGACGTCAAAGTCATCTCCGTCGGACCACTTCACGCCCTGCATCAGGTTGACGGTCAACTCGGTGCTGTCGACATTCCAGGTCCAGCTTTGCGCCAGGTTCGGAAGCGGGCCGGTCTGTTCCTCGGCTTTGACCTGCCACCGCGGGCCCTGACGCACGAGACATTCCTGCATGGCCATGTTGATGCCGCCCCAGCCCTGATGCTGGCCCGCCATCCAGTTCCAGCCTTCGGGCCGGCCGCCGATGACATGGCGGAAAACACCGCCATATTCGCCGATGCCATCGACCATCGCGCCGGACTTGAAAATGATCGGCTCTGCCGGCAGGCGCTCGTTCACCGGCGGCAACGCACCACTTTCGACCAGCGCGTCAAGCATCGGCGCCTGATTGTAGCTGTCAAGCGATCCATAGCTGTAGATATCGCCACGCCCGATCAGTTCGTATTCAAGGCCGGACAGGCTCGTCTCCGGCGGCATCTGGTCGGCAGTCGCCAGTGTGCCGGATGCCACGATTGCGGTCGAAACCGCCAAGGCACGTTTCATGGTCTTCATGCTTCTCACCACAATTTCCTCCCTTTGGTGAAACCTGGCCATATGAAAATTGACAAGTGCGGTCGGAGTCCTACGGCTTCCGCAGGATTTTTTCCTGAAAATCACACAGATGGCCTTCGCGCCCGCAGCAAAGCTGATACGGTTAAAAAAGAACCTGAGCGAGAGAGACGCACCGATGGAGCCCTTTACAGATGCCGAAAGCGTATCCTTCGACACCGAACAGTTCAGCGATGGACGCGGGATTTATTTTCATCATCATCAGCCGAAACTCATGCGCGAGCCCTACCACGTTCATCCGTCCATTGAGGTGAACTATCTGCGCGATTGCCAGATGACTTATTCGTTCAGTGGCTCTCAGGTGCAGGTCCCGCCGGAACGACTTTGCATCTTCTGGGCGGTGCAACCTCATCGCGTGATCGGCGTCGATGGCAATGGCACAACCACAAACGCATATATTTCGCTTCAGGAATTTTGGAACTGGCCACTTCCAAAACTGTTTGTAGAGCAACTTTTTCAGGGCTGTGTTCTGATTGCGGACACACCAAATGCTTCCGACAATGATCTGACAAGCCGCTGGGCCTCGGAACGGAACTTGCGAGACCTGCCAACCAATCGCGTCCACGTGTTGGAGGCTCAGGCACGGATCGCACGGCTTGCGATGGACGGTTGGTCGGCGGTGACTGAACCGCGACATCATCGCACCCGGCAATCTCTTGGAGGGAAAACGCTGTACCATTTTGAGAGGATGATGCGGTTCGTGGCAGCAAACTATACCACCGACATTGGATTAACCGATGTCGCGAAAAGCACTGGCGTCTCGCCCAATTACGCCAATACCGTCTTCAAGAAAATGCTCGGAACGACTGTCAAAGTTCACCTCGCTGAAATACGGCTGACACGGGCCCGGATGCTTCTTCTCGAAACCGATGAGCCGGTCATAAACATCGCACTTGACAGCGGGTTCAATTCGTCGTCAGCGTTCTATGATGCCTTTCAGCAGGGCGTTGGTACGAGTCCCATAAAGTATCGGAAACAAAAAGGTCGTACGCGCTAGGCTTCATTGCAGCGTTCTGCAGCTTTAGTCTCCCAACAGGTAGTTTCCCGAACCAGAGTTTCTCAACTCATTGGACAATGCTACCGATGGTCACGTGTCCGGTGCCAAAGATAGCGTGTTCCAAACGCTTCACTACGCCAAAACTGACTTGTGGAGCGAACGGCAGCTTTAGAAAGCCGCACCGCAGCAACAAACGAAGAAGTCAAACGGCAGCTTTGGGCCGATCGTGTCTCGCCGATCATGCGGGCCATGTTGGTGCTGCGGCCGATCTGATGGCCGCTGTGAGCCCATTTCGACCGATGCTGCGATCTGGTCGAACGTCAACTTCTCAGGAAATGAGAAGCGGCTTCGTACAGCTTGGCAAAACAATGCATCGCCTTACCTTTCCGAAACGCAACGGGTTTTTGAGGTGTCGCATGGCAAGCAAGCCACGGGTTTTTGCAGTAATCGGTTTGGGCACCTTTGGTGCGACGCTTGCCGGCGATCTTCAGCGCTTTGGGAACGAGGTTATCGGAATCGATATCAATGAACGCCTGGTCGGCGCTCATGCAGAGGATTTGTCTCAGGCTCTTGTTCTGGACGCGCGGGACGACGGTGCGCTCAAAGAGGCGGGCATTGACAGCGTCGACGTCGGCGTCGTCGCCATGGGCACGAACATCGAAGCCAGCGTTCTGGCGACGATCAACCTCAAGACCCTCGGTGTCGAGACGATCTGGGCCAAGGCGACTTCGAAAAGTCACCATCGTATTCTGTCGAAGCTGGGTGTCGATCGTGTGGTTCATCCGGAGCGCGAGGTTGGGCAGCACGTCGCCCAAGTTCTGAACAATCCCCTTGTGCGGGACTATGTGAGCCTTGGAAACGGGCAACACGTGGTGAACTTTCGGGTTCCCGAAAGCCTCGAAGGAAGATCCTTGTCCGAACTGAGCTATCGGCAGGACCACGATCTGCGATGCATCGGCGTTTTGCGGGGAACAGACTTTATCGGACATGACGACGCAAGTTGTGCGCTGGAAAAGGATGATCTGTTGCTTTTGCTTGGCGGGCGTCAGGACCTTCGTGACTTCGCGCGTGAGCTCTAGGTGTTCTGATGTCGGGCCTGCACTTCTCGATCCGCCGAAAGCGCTTCAGTCCACCTGCAGTCCTCGCAACGATCTACGCTGTGTTTATCATCGTCGGAGCGGTGGCACTCCGGTTGCCTTTCAGCAATACCGGTGACGTCACTTTTAGCGATGCGGTATTCACCGCCGCCTCTGCTGTCACAGTCACCGGGTTGATCGTGGTGGACACAGGTTCGGACTATACGCTGATCGGTCAGGTTATCATTGCCCTGCTGATTCAGATCGGCGGACTGGGCCTGATGACCTTCGCTGCCCTTCTTTTGACGATGCTTGGGCTGACCATCGGAATGCCTCAAAGGCTTGTGCTGCGCGACGAGCTTGGCCAGACAGGCGTAAGCGATCTGCTTGCGCTTGTGCGCGTGGTGGTATTGGTGGCCTTTGTTGCCGAAGCCATCGCAACCGGTCTGCTGATGTTTGTGTTTGTGCCCGAATTCGGCTGGACACACGGCTTTTGGCAGGCACTTTTTCACGCGATATCGGCATTCAACAATGCCGGATTCTCGCTGTTTTCGGACAGCCTTTCCGGCTACGTTGCCGACCCTGTCGTCAACATCACCATCACGGTGCTTTTCATTCTGAGCGGTCTTGGTTTCGTCGTCCTTGCGGATATCAACACACAGCGCGGATGGAGGAAATTGACGCTTCACAGCAAACTGATGCTGTCGGGCACGCTGGCCTTGATCCTGTTTGCTTGGATCATGTTCGCTTTGCTGGAATGGAGCAACCCGGCCACGCTCGGCGGACTTGAGAGTTCTGGTGCACGTATCCTGGCGAGTTGGTTTCAAGCGGTGACACCACGCACGGCAGGCTTCAACACCCTCGACTACGCGCAAATGGAAAACAGCACGACGGTGATGACCTTGATGCTGATGCTGATCGGCGGCGGACCGTCCTCCACGGCTGGTGGTATCAAGGTGACGACACTGATCGTCCTGGCCTTGGCGACGGTAGCGTTCATTCGCAGACAAGAGCGGTTTCACATTTTCGGCCGCAGTCTGGGGATATCGGAAGTCATGAAGGTGCTGGCCCTGACTGCGCTTTCGATTTTTCTGGTGGCTATCGGACTGTTTTTGACATCAATTACGTATGACGGTGACTTCCTCGATCTCCTGTTCGAGGTCTGCTCGGCCTTCGGGACTGTCGGCCTGTCGAGAGGCGCCACCGGCGAACTTGATGAATTCGGACGCGCGATGATCGTTCTCATCATGTTTGCAGGTCGGCTGGGTCCTCTGACCATTGCCTTCTTTCTTGCCACGCAAAGCAAACCCAAGGTCGGATATCCGGAAGGAAAGGTGTTCCTAGGCTAGCGTTCCGACGAGAAGAGCCACCAATGGCTCAGCCGCAGCGACAGCTCGCTTGGTCGCACTGGTCAGACCTCCAGCAACGCATCGATGTCGCTAGCGTAGCGAAAGTCCGCTCTGCGGAAGCCGCGCCGCAGCGCTTCGCTCAGCCACGAAGGTCCGGTATGGGGCGTCCTTAACAGAGCAAACTGCCTTTCAGCCAGATTTGCTGCGCGTGCTCCGACGGCGGCTGAGAGCCC
>JAUHYC010000011.1 GCA_030426685.1 Alphaproteobacteria bacterium | reverse complement strand
GCGATGCGATGTCGCAGGAAGACAAAGATCAGCTGTTGGATCAACTGAGCGAGGTGAAAGTCCCTGCATCGCTTCTGCGCCGTCTCGATGACAACCGGGCCGGAGGCTGAGCGCCATGATCCGCGATATTCCAAGCGCGGCTGGCGGGATCCTGAGTTATTTCACTCGGCACCGTACGGCGGCCAATCTGCTTTTGTTGGTCATGCTGGTGCTGGGGGCCGCAGCGATTCCGAACATGCGGGCCCAGTTCTTCCCTGATGTGATCCTTGAGCGGGTCGATGTGAATGTCGAGTGGGAGGGCGCAGGCCCCGAGGATGTCGACAATGGAATCGTCCAGCTGCTCGAACCGGCGCTGCTGGCGGTCGAAGGTGTGGCCAGCACCGAGGCTACCTCGCGTGAAGGATCGGCGCGGGTTCGGCTGGAGTTTGAGCCGAATTGGGATATGTCCCGCGCCGTCGAAGAGGTTCGAACTGCTGTCGATAGTGTGACCAACCTGCCGGAAGACGCCGAAGAGCCGACAATCCGGCGTGGGGCCTGGCGGGATCGGGTGACCGATGTGGTGATCACCGGCCCGATTGAGGCTGAGCAATTGGCCAAGTTTACCGACGAGCTGATCAGCCGACTGTTTGCCGTAGGCGTCACACGCACCACGATCCGGGGCCTTGCCGCGCCCCGGGTGGTGGTTGAGGTCCCCACCGCTCAGTTGATCGCCAACGACATTGCGCTGTCCGACATCGCCTCGGCCATCGCGGCGGAGGTCACTGCCAACCCGGCCGGGGACGTCACAGGCGCCAATGCCCGCATCCGCACCGGTATCGAAAAACGCACCCCGGAAGCAATCGAAGGCATTGCCCTGCGCAATTTTGCCGACGGATCGAAACTGGTTGTGGGTGATGTGGCGCGAATCCGCGTCGAAGGTGTCACCCGCAACCGCAGCTACTATGTCGGCGCCAACCCGGCCATGTCGATCCGTGTCGACCGGTCTAATCTGGGTGATGCCATCGGTATCCAGCACGCGGTTGAAGACGTGGTGCAAGAGATGCAGGCCAGCCTGCCCGAAGGCATCACGGTCGAACTGATCCGCACCCGCGCGCAGGCCATCACCGACCGTCTGGATATTCTGGTAGACAATGGTCTGGTGGGGCTTGGGCTGGTGGTCTGCCTGCTGTTCCTGTTTCTCAATGCCCGGATCGCCTTCTGGGTGGCAGCCGGAATACCGGTGGCGATGTCGGCGGCGATTGCACTGATGTATCTGGGCGGCCTGTCGCTCAACATGGTGTCGCTATTTGGCCTGATCATCACACTGGGCATCGTGGTCGACGACGCCATTGTGGTGGGTGAACACGCCGATTTCCGTGCCCGCCGTCTGGGTGAGGCCCCTGTGGCCGCTGCCGAGCGCGCTGCCCGGCGCATGGCGATGCCGGTCTTTGCCGCCACAATCACGACCGTGATCGCCTTTTTCGGCCTCACCGCCATCGGTGGCAGGTTCGGTGAGTTGATTCGGGATATTCCGTTCACCGTCATCGCTGTTTTGATCGCGTCGCTGATCGAATGTTTCCTGATCCTGCCCAACCACATGGCCCATGCCATCAGGCACTCGGCTAAGGAACATTGGTACGACTGGCCCAACCGTGTTGTGAATCGCGGCTTCCGATGGATGCGGGATCATCTGTTCCGTCCGCTGGTCGCCTGGGTGGTCTGGGCGCGTTACGTCGTGGTTTCGCTGATGGTGGTCATTCTGGCCAGCCAGCTCGCGCTGTTCATCCGCGGCGATGTGAACTGGCGGTTTTTCAACGCGCCGGAACGCGGCTCGGTCACTGGCAATTTCATCATGGTAGAAGGTGCCACCCGTGCCGAGACGCTGGAAATGATGCGCATGGTGCAGCAGGCCACGGATGAGCTGGGCGAGATCTACGAAGAACGCCATGGTCGCAATCCGATCGAGTATGTTCTGGCCGAAGTGGGTGGGTCCGCCGGATGGGGTCTGCGTGCAGCGGACGGCAAAGATGCCGATCTGCTGGGCGGCATTTCGATCGAGTTGATCGACGCCGATTTGCGCCCCTATTCCAGCTTTGAATTTGTGGGCGAGTTGCAGGATTTTGTACCGCGCCATCCCAAGGTGGAACTGCTCAGCTTCCGCGGCTGGCGCTCGGGGCCCGGCGGAGATTCGATTGATGTTCAGTTCTACGGGGCGGATGTGAATACGTTGAAATCCGCATCTGAGGATCTGCAAGCGGAATTATCCAAATATACCGAGGTTTCGGCGCTCGAGGACAATCTGGCCTATGACAAGGAAGAGTTCATTCTGGATCTGACCGCGCAGGGGCAGGCGCTGGGCTTTCGCATTGAGACATTGGGCCGGGTGCTGCGTAACCGGCTGAACGGGATCGAGGCCGCAACCTTCCCGGATGGTCCGCGCAGCGCCGAAATTCGTGTGGAACTGCCCGAGGGCGAGCTGACGGCGGATTTCCTCGAACGGACCCTGATGCGTACGCCGGATGGTGTCTATGTGCCGTTGGCCGATATTGTCTCGGTCGCGCGCAAATCAGGCTTCTCAACCGTCCGGCGTGAGAATGGCCTGAGGGTGATTTCGGTGAATGGTGACATCTCCGAAGACGACCCGGCGCAGGCCGCCGAGATCGCGCGTGCGATGCGAGAAGAGATTCTGCCGAACATTGCCGCCGAACGTCAGGTCGAATGGCGCATGGCGGGTCTGAGCGAGCAGGAGGATGAGTTTCTGTCCGAGGCTCGTACGGGTCTGATCCTATGTCTCACGGGCATTTACCTGGTGCTTGCTTGGGTTTTTGCCAGCTGGACGCGACCCGTGGTGGTGATGGCGATCATCCCGTTTGGCCTCGTGGGCGCGATATGGGGGCATTATATCTGGGACGTTCCTCTGAGCATGTTCACCGTTGTCGGCCTGCTGGGCATGACCGGGATCATCATCAACGACTCGATCGTGTTGGTGACTACCATTGACGGGTATCAGCAGGAACGCGGGTTGGTGCCTTCAATCGTCGAAGGCACGGCAGATCGATTGCGTCCGGTGATGCTGACCACCCTGACCACGGTGCTTGGTCTGACACCGCTGATGTACGAAAGTTCGCAGCAGGCGCAGTTCCTTAAGCCGACAGTGATCACACTGGTTTATGGGCTTGGCTTTGGCATGGTGCTGATCCTGTTGCTGGTACCGGCGCTGTTGGCCATCCTGAATGATGTTTCGCGCCCGATGACCGCGATGCGCCGCGCGTTACGAGCACCGGACAGGGTGGTGCGTGTTGCCGTTCGCGCAACCGGCGCGGCATTGGCTGTCTGGCTTGGGGCGTCGATGATCTGGCCTGCCCTCACGGGGGCTCCTATGGCTCTGCTGGCCGGGTTCTACCCCGGTGCCGACGGGGTGAGTGTCTTGCAAATGGGTCTTGGTGTCTTTGCCGCCGGTGCGATGCTGATCCTGTTGCTTGGCGTGATCCTGTCGAGCTTGCTTTACGCGCGCCTGTCCGGGCGTACCGAAGCCTGATCAGCGTCCACGGCAAGGCGCAGCAAGTCGGGCACCCGGTCGCTCATCGGTAGGTCCGCGCGGGCGATCTGATCGATCGGAAACCACTGAGCATCCCGCGCATCATCCGCCGCAACCGGTGTGCCTGAGACATAGCGGCAAGCGACACCCACCAGCAGGTAATGCGCTCGGATCAGCCCGTCCGCATCGCGCAGCAACAGATCGAGATTGTCGAGATATCCCATTGGTTCGGCAGTGACGCCTGTTTCTTCCAGCAACTCTCGCGCCGCTGCGTCCTGCACGGTCTCGCCCCATTCCACATGCCCTCCAGGAAAGCCCCAAAGGCCCGCGTCTGGTTGCTTGTTTCGCTGAACCAGCAGAACCTGCCTTTCATGAAGAACAACGGCGAGTGCGCCAATTTTCGGAGCTTGAGACATGCGGTCAACCCGCGCTGCACCCAATGATGTCCACCGCGTGGTTTGCCCCCAGCACGGTGATCCGAACGTCGGACCGATCCAGCGCAAATGCTCCACCCGAGGCGCTGACCACTTCTGAACTGGCAACCAAAGTGCCGCCGCGCCGTACGGTATCGGACTGCGAGGCCCAGAGCGTGGGATTGCCGGGTTCGATCACCGCCACCTCGGCCCCGCCTGCGGAGGGCATGGTGATATGTGCCTCGATGCGCAGGCCGTCTGATGTGGGTGTCAGCACGCAATTGGCCCCGGCGACACCGGCCTCGCTGGCAGAGAACGGTCGCGCGGCAAGTGCGGCGGCAATCGCCGGATTTCGTCCGGCCTCCGCATCCAAAGTGTGGTCGAAATCCAGCCGCCCCGGCACACAGACATCCTTGCAGACCCCAAGATCCATCTCACCCCTTAACCGCACCGGCTTGGTGGGATTCTTCGGCGTGATCTCAATCGGCAAGACCAACTGATCTTTGTATCCAATGGATTGAAGCCCATTCTGGTCGAACACATAGGGTGCAGGCCAGGTTATGGCGATATCACCGACATTGCGGGAGCGGCTCCAGTCGAATTGGGGTGGAATGCCTGCATCACCCGGTGCACGCCAATAGGTCTTCCACCCGTCTTTCAGGGTCAGGTGCAACGCGCCCTGATAGGTGCCATTGGCGGATTTGCCGCCATCCAGAACCTCAATCTGCACGAGCGCGTCGATCCCCTGCGCAAAGGCCGGGGTACCAACGCAAAGACAGGCGGTCAGGACGGCTGCGATGGGTTTGCGAAGCATTGTCATGTGTCGAAGATGCGCATTCAAACCGCGATTGCCAAGTCACGTTCCGGTCACCTGCGCGAAATACAAGGAAATCCCGGCTGATCCCTTGCTATTCCCCGGCCCAAGGGGTCATTCTAGGGGGACCCCAGAGCGCAAGAGATGTTTGCTGATGGACCTTACGGGAAAACTGTTGATAGCGATGCCCGGCATGGGCGATCCGCGATTCGAGCATTCGGTCGTCTATATCTGCAGCCATGGCGAAGATGGCGCGATGGGCCTGATCGTCAACAAGCCCTCGGACCTCCGAATCAAGACCCTGTTGGAGCAGCTCAACATCCCCTGCCGCATTCCGGTGGTGGGCGAGCGTCTGGTGCAGTTCGGCGGTCCGGTTGAGATGTCGCGCGGCTTTGTCCTGCACAGCTCGGATTACGAGGCCAACCTGCATTCAATGCAGATATCCGAAGATTTCAGCATGACCGCAACGCTGGATGTGCTCGAGGATCTGGCCTCGGGCAAGGGGCCGCTGAACTCGATGCTGACGCTGGGTTATTCCGGATGGGGGCCGGATCAGCTTGAGGATGAGATCGCAATGAATGGCTGGCTGACGACTGAGGCGACCTCAAAACTGGTCTTCGACGTGCCCGATGACGAGAAATGGGAGGCCGCCCTTGCTACCCTTGGTGTCGATCCGCTGACCCTGTCTGCCAGCGCAGGCCGCGCCTAACCACGCGGCGCTGCGGCGCGGCGCAGGCGATCGTTGATGGCGGCACCCAATCCGTGATCCGGAATGGAAGATATGGCAATCGGGCGTCCGGTTTCGTTCAACTTGTGCAGGGCTGCGAACAGATTGGCGGCGGCTTGGGCCAGGTTGCTGCTTTCAGACAGGTTCAGATCGCAATCGACCGGGCCAAACCCCAACAGCACCTCGTCCCCTTGCCGGGAAACGGCATTCAGCCGAACCGGCGCATCCGGCGCATAATGGGACTGCAATTGCCCCGGTGCGGTCAGAAGATCTCCGGGCTGATGGTGATGCAGCTTTGTCTGCAATACCTCTTCGATCCGTTCCAGCGCGACACCCCCCGGACGCAGAAGGGCCGGGGCGCCAGCCAGACCGACAATGGTCGATTCAAGCCCTACACCACAGGGGCCATCGTCCAGAATGGCCACGATGCGCCCCTCCAGACCGGCCCGGACATGGGCCGCTGTGGTCGGGCTGATCTGGCCTGACGGGTTGGCCGACGGTGCCGCCACAGGGCCGTCAAACGCTGCCAACAAAGCCTGCGCGCTAGGATGTGCGGGCACGCGGACGGCTAGCGTATCCAGCCCCGCCGTGACCAGCGAAGAAATCCCGTGGTCGTCGCTTAAGGGCAGAACCAGAGTCAACGGTCCGGGCCAGAAGACCTGCGCCAGTTGCTCGGCCTGATCAGTCCATTCGACGAACCGTTTTGCGGTCTCGGTTGAGGCGACATGGGCAATCAGCGGGTTAAAGCTGGGTCGTCCCTTGGCCTCATAAATCGCGGCCACGGCTTCGCCGTTCCGGGCATCACCGCCCAGACCATAGACCGTCTCGGTCGGGAAGGCGACCAGCAGCCCCCGCCGCAACAGGTCGGCGGCCCTGGCGATGCCGCCGGCGTCTGCTGATAAGTCTTGGGTGCCGAGAAGGGTCATAGGTCGTGACGCCGCGTTTTGGTTGCTTGCAGTTCAGGTAACGGTAGGTAATCGTGCCAGCCCAGATGAATACCGGCGTGGGGCCGGGATTCCAACCCCGCGCATTGAACCTGCTAGAACCAGAGGGAAGCCATGCCCTATCGCGCCCCGATCTCAGACTATGAATTCCTGTACCGTAACGTGATCGGCTTTGACCAGATCGCGGCGACAGAGAAGTTTTCAGAAGCCAGCGCGGACGTGGTCAGCGCCATCCTGACCGAGGCCGGGAAGATGTGTGAAGAGGTCATGGCCCCGCTGCAAACCCCCGGTGATCTGAAACATCCCCGGCTTGAAAACGGCGTGTTGCGCACCACTCCGGGCTATGCCGACGGATGGAAGGCGATTGCCGAGGGCGGTTGGATCGGGATGAGCGGTGATCCCGAATATGGCGGCATGGGCCTGCCCATGACCATGACCACCGCCGTGAATGAGATGTTGAGCGCGGCCTGTCTGTCCCTGCAACTGGCTCCGCTGATGACTCAAGGCCAGATCGAGGCGCTGGAGCATCACGCGAGCGACGAGTTGAAGGCGCTCTATTTGCCCAAGATGATGGCGGGGGAGTGGTCGGGCACCATGAACCTGACCGAGGCGCAGGCCGGATCAGATGTGGGCGCGCTGACCTCGAAGGCCGAAGATAATGGTGATGGCACCTATTCTGTGACCGGGCAGAAGATTTTCATCTCGTGGGGTGACAACGATTTCTGCGAGAATGTCTGCCACCTGGTCTTGGCCCGCCTGCCTGACGGCGTGCCGGGCACCAAGGGAATCTCGCTGTTCCTGGTGCCGAAATATATCCCTGATGAGAACGGGAACCCCGGTGTGGCCAACGACCTGAAGGTGGTTTCGCTGGAACACAAGATGGGCCTGCATGGCTCGCCCACCTGCGTGATGCAGTATGATGGGGCCAAAGGCTGGCTGGTTGGCAAAGAACATGGCGGCATGGCTGCGATGTTCACCATGATGAACAACGCGCGCCTTGGCGTTGGCGGGCAGGGCGTTGGGGCCGCCGAAGGGGCCTATCAACATGCGCTTGAATATGCGTTGGAGCGCAAACAGGGTAAGACACCTTCGGGCACGATCATTGATCATGCGGATGTGCGGCGGATGTTGATGAGCATGCGCGCGGATGTGTTTGCGGCGCGCGCAATCATGCTGGCCAACGCTGCCGCAATCGACATGGCGCAAGCCACCGGTGATGCAGATTGGGCGGCACGGGCGGCTTTGTTGACCCCGATCTGCAAGGCTTTTGGCACTGAGACCGGCATGCGTGTGTCCGAAACCGGCGTTCAGGTGCATGGCGGCATGGGTTTCATCGAAGAAACCGGCGCGGCGCAATATTACCGCGATGTCCGCGTGACCGCGATCTATGAAGGCACCAACGGCATTCAGGCCATGGACCTTGTGGCGCGCAAGATGATGGACGGGGGTGAGGCGGCCTCGAATCTCTTGGACGAGATTGAGGATCAGGCCGAAAAAGCCCGCGCCACAATGCCCGAACTGGCTGGTCCTGTTTGGGAAGCCACCGAGTCGCTGCGGGAAGCCACCGAGTGGCTCGTCGCTCAATCGGACATGAACAACCGGTTCGCCGGCGCTGTGTCCTATCTTAAGGCTTTCGCCCGCGTGCTTGGTGGCCATTACCACCTGTCTGCGGCTTTGGCCGACCCCGACGGACCGCGCGCAAAACTGGCGCGCTACTATATCAACACGCTGCTGCCCGAGCATACGGGCTTGTTGGCGCAGGCGCAGAACGGGGCGGATGACCTCTATGCACTCAGCGCTGAAGAGTTGGCGATCTGATGGATGGCGAGGCTCCGCAGGTGATGCGCTATCCGTGGTCGGAACCGCCTTCCCCAGGCGAGTGGGTCGAGGTTGCGGAAGGGGTTCTGTGGATCAGGCTGCCTCTGCCGATGGCGTTGGATCATGTGAATGTCTACGCTTTGGACGACGGCAATGGCTGGACGGTGGTCGATACCGGGCTTTCTTCGAAAAAAACGCGCGCCATCTGGCAGGCCCTGATGGAGGGGCCTCTGGCCGGTAAGCCGGTCCACCGGGTGGTTGTGACACATCATCACCCCGACCACGTCGGCAATGCGGGCTGGTTCCAGTCCGAGCACGGCGCCGAACTTGTGACCAGCCGAACCGCTTGGTTGTTTGCGCGTATGCTGACGCTGGACGTGCAGGAGAACTGGCCGAAAGAGACGCTGGATTACTACCGCAGCGCCGGGATGGATGCGGATGTGCTGGCTGGCCGGATGGCCGAGCGTCCCTTCAATTTTGCCGACGCGGTCTATCCGATGCCGCTGGGCTTTACCCGGGTTAAACAGGGCGATGTGATCCGCATGGGCGGGCGCGATTGGGATGTCCATATGGGCAACGGTCACGCCCCCGAGCACGCAACTTTCTGGAGCCGCGATGACAATCTTGTTCTGACCGGCGATCAGATCCTCAGCTCGATCAGCTCCAATCTAGGGGTCTACGCGACCGAACCGATGGCTGATCCCGTCGCAGATTGGCTGGAATCCTGTGAGCGCCTGCAACCGCTGGCCCGGCCCGATCATCTGGTTCTGGGCGGGCACAAACTGCCGTTCACCGGGTTGCCGATCCGCATGCGGCAGTTGATTGATAACCACCACGGCGCGCTGGAGCGTCTGCTGAACGATCTCGATCAACCCAAAACCGCCGCCGAGTGCTTTGCCCCGCTGTTCAAGCGCACCATCAAGGGTGGCGAATATGGCCTCGCGCTGGTTGAGGCGGTTGCACATATGAATCATCTCTACCACATTGGAGCAGTCACCCGGACGCGTCGCGTGGACGGGGCGTGGGAGTATCAGCGCAAAGGGTAGAGAGATGCAGGACCAGATCGAAACCTCGGCCGAGGCGGCGGAAGCAGCTGCGTTGCCGCGGTGTTACGAGGTGCATGCCAACCCCGAGGAGGCATCAGGGAACAAGGACCTGCCGAAACCGTTGCAAAAACCGGTCGCCTCCAAAAGCCCGGCGCAATGGGCCTATGAACGCCTGATTCTATATATCCAGAACTTCGAGAAAACACTGGACGGCGATCAGGAGGTCGCCATGTGCTTCACCGGAGGTGATGCCGGGGTGATGCGGATCGAAGGCATGGGGTATTTCGACCCGGACGTTATCACTTTTTATGGTTCAGACGCGACCGGGGCCAGAACGCAGCTTGTGCAGCATGTCAGTCAGTTGAACGTGATGTTGCGGGCTCTGCCAAAAACGGTCGAAGACAAACCGGCCAATCGCATCGGCTTCCGGTTGGCGGCGGATCTGGAAGAAAGCTGACGGCATCTCTTGCAATTCACAAATGCGCGGCCTTGAATGAACGCGTCATTCAGGAGGGCGTGATGTGACTATTTTCTCAGCGGTTACAAATGCCTATCTGGGCGCCTGGGGTCGACGGCGCGTATTCGTGCCGATCTATCTGGCCGTTCGCTTGCTTCTGGTCGCTTTGATTGCGCCGGGGGTTGCCATTGCGGTCAACCTCGCTGTCTCGCTGTCGGACCAATCGGCACTCACCGATCAGGACATCGCAATGTTCCTGTTGTCACCAGCGGGATTTGTTGCGGCGGTGGTGGTGCTCAGCCTGTTTCTTCTGGCCGAGGTTTTTGTGTTTTCGGTGATGGCCGGATCGCTGCGGATGGGTGAAAGTGATCCATGGCGGGCTGGCAGCGCCTCGATCCGGATGATCCTGACGCGCCTGCCTGCGCTTTTCGGGTTTGCCGCGCGCTTCATTCTGCGGGTGTTGGTGCTTGCATTGCCGTTTGTCGCCGTGGCTGGGGTGATCGCCTGGTGGACGCTGACGGAATACGACATCAATTATTACCTTACCTTCCACCCACCCTCGTTTTGGGTGGCGGTCGGACTGATCGGTCTTGTGGTGCTGTGCCTGGCCTGGATTCTCATCCGCAGACTCTCATCCTGGGCGTTGGCACTGCATTTGGTGCTGTTTGAGCGCTGCAAACCTGCCGAAGCCTTTGACAGCAGCGCCACCCGCATGGAGGGCAGACGCGGGCGCCTCAAGATCGAGCTAGCTTTGTGGCTGGCGCTGCGACTGTTCCTCGCCGCGCTGATCGCGGCTGTTGCGGGTCTGCTATTTGATCTGGTGCCGCTGCAAGAGGGTACGAACCTGCGGTTTGCCCTGACCCTGAGCCTGATCATCGCGGGCTTGTGGTCACTGGCAGGGTTGGTTCTGGCGGCCATCGCGCTGGGTGCGCTGGCGGTGCTGCTGGACGGTTTCTTCGACACCCGAACCAAAGAAGTGCCCCATCCTGAACCGGGCAATCTGCGCGCACCGCTATACACCGTGGTCGGCGGTGCGGTCATTGCGCTGCTGATCGGGGTCTGGTTCGGGCAGGAGCTGCTGGTACGGGTTCAGGCCCCGGATCAGGCGGATGTCATCGGCCACCGGGGAGCTGCTGCGCTGAGGCCGGAAAACACCATGGCCTCGGTCCTGAAGGCCATCGAAGACGGGGCCGACTGGGTTGAGATCGATGTGCAGGAAACGGCGGATGATGTGGTCATCATCGCCCATGACAGCGACTTTATGAAACTGGCGGGCGTGCCGCTCAAGGTCTGGGATGCGACCATGGAGGATGTGGCCGAGATTGATATCGGCAGCTGGTTCGGCCCGGATTACGCCTCGGAACGTGCGCCGACATTGCATGATGTACTGGCCGCCGCGAGCGGCAGGGCCAAGGTCATAATCGAGTTGAAATATTACGGCCATGACGTTGATCTGGAGAATCGCGTTGCAGCCATCGTCGAAGAGTTGGGGATGCAGGATGACATTGCCACCATGTCGCTGAAATACCCGGCGGTGCAGAAGATGAAAGCGCTGCGCCCCGATTGGCGGGCAGGGGTTCTGGCCGCGACTGCGATTGGTGACTTGTCTGGGCTTGAGGGTGACTTTGTCGCTGTGAACGCGGCGACGGTTTCACCGGGTCTGATCCGCTCGGTTCATGAGGCAGGCAAAGACATCTATGTCTGGACGGTAAACGATCCTCTGCAGATGTCAGCTATGGCTTCGATGGGGGTCGACGGGTTGATTACCGACCGTCCGGCGATGGCCCGCGAAGTGCTGCGGGTCCGCGCCGAGATGGGGCCGGGTGAGCGGTTGATGCTCTGGCTGGCGACGACATTTGGCCTGTCTGTCGATACGTCCGAGATGCGCGATGAAAGCCCCTGAGCTCGCCGCTATTCTGGTCTGCTGTGCCGCACCCGCGATGGCGCAGGACCTGATGCGCAGCGTCGAGATGCCGGCGCATCGTGCGCTGATGAGCTCTGCCAACGACGTCACTCCGATCCCGTTTGAAACCGACGGCTGCTCGGGTGGATTGTCATCCAGTTGGCGGCTTGTCGCGGATACATTCCCGAAATTCAGTGCGCTATACGAAGAGCACCCGCCCTGGGAATATTGCTGTGTAATCCATGATCGCGCCTATCACAACGCCAGCGGTGCGCAGACCGCCGACGACAGTTTCAACGCCCGCCTGTCTGCTGACGACACATTGCGGGCTTGCGTCAAGGCGCATGGTGAGGACCACGCCGAAGAATATGCCGAACGCTATGACATGACACCCGACCAGATCCGCTCGGTCCATTCGATCACCTCCGAGGCGATGTACATGGCTGTACGCTTTGGTGGCGGTCCCTGCAGTGGCCTGCCGTGGCGCTGGGGGTTCGGCTATCCCGGATGTTCGGTCTTTGCCGCACCTGCGCGCGAATGACGTCGTGACAGCCCCCACATTTTGCATTATCCAGCAATTCAAACACGCGAATTGGGATTCTTAGACACATGGCTGATCACAAGCACGGCGAGATGGACACCACCGTTCAGACCAAAACCTTTGAAGGGTTCATCAAATTCACCACCTGGTGTGTGGTGGCGATCGTCTTCCTTTGCATTTTCCTGGCGGTCTTCGCATCGTAACCGTATCAATGGCGCGCCCCGTGTTCAGGATTGTGATGGCTTGCCTGCTGGCGGCGAGTGTTGCGGGCTGTACCGGATCGCAACGCCCGCAGGCGGACCCATCCGAGATTATGTCCCGCAGCTATCGTGATCCGGGACCTTCGACGCTGACCCTCTATACGATGATCAGCACGCGCACCGGGTCTGGGGCGCATACGTCGTTGATGATCAGCGGGAGCGAACGGGTCATTTTTGACCCTGCAGGCTCATTCCGGGCAGATATCGTTCCGGTCAAAGACGATGTGCTTTATGGCATCACCCCAAATGTCGAGCGCGCGTATCGCAGCAGCCACGCCCGTGAAACGCATTATGCGCGAATTCAGACCGTAGAGGTCACAGCCCAACAGGCTGAAATTGCCCTGCAGCTGGCGAAACAGATGGGGCCGGTGCCGGGGGCGTTCTGCGCCAACTCTACCGCCCAGCTGTTGCAACAGGTGCCGGGGTTTGGCCACATCGAGACCACGTATTATCCCATCAAACTCTCGGACCAGTTTGGTCAGTTGCCGGGCGTTGAGATGGCCGAGTACCGTGAAAACGATGATGCGGACCTTCAGGCCGGTCTGGCATTCAACAACGCGCGCCTGAATCAACTGGAATCCGCTTCAGGCCAGTAGATACAGCAGCCCGTACAACGTCGCGGCCCCGGAAAATATGGCCGCCAGTACGTTCTTCGTCACAACACCAACTGACAGAGCAACCGCCGCCGCCGCCATACGCGACACATCCGGCTGTCCTTCAGTGGCTGTGGGCCAGACCACCAGCGGTGCAATCAACGCCGGCAGAATTGCAACCGCCGTATAGCGCAGGTGGCGTAGCAGCCAGGGCGGCATCGGGCGATCTCCGACCAGCCCGATAAAGGTGAAGCGCAGAAGGTAGCTGCCAATCGCGAGACCGACAATGATGATCCAGATGGTGATTGGGTCAATCGCCGTCATGTCTTGGTCCGCTCCAGCATAAGTTCGGCCTGTGCCCCTGCCATCATCCCCGCTGCTCCCGCGATCAGCAGGCCGAGATTGAACGGTACGGTCACGGTCAACAGGGCGACAACAATCGCCACCAGCGCGGCAACAACATGAGCCAGCGTGCGCATCATCGGGCCGATCATGGACAGGAAAGTGATAGGCAACGCAAAGTCCAGCGCCCAACTTTCCGGAATCTGCGTTCCCAGAACCGCCCCCAAATAGGTGCCAAGGATCCAGAGCGGCGTGATTGGCGTGACCGAGCCGACGAAATAGATCATGCGTTGCTGCACCGTCATGTCGGGCTCTTTCTCGAACCTGACGATCGAGCAGGCATAAGACTGATCCACGATCAGGTAGGCCCCAAGGGCCCGCTGCCACAGCGGAGCCGCCCCCAGATAGGGCGTCAGCGAGGCTGAGTACATGGCGACCCGCAGGTTCACGGCCAACGCCGAGATCAGCACGATCACCGTGGGCGTGTTGTCCTGCAGCAGCTGCAATGCGGTGAATTGAGCGGCTCCTGCGAAGACCGTGGCGGAAAAGGCCATGGTCTGGATGATGTCCAGCCCGGCTTCGGTGGCGAAGACCCCGAACAGAAGGCCAAACGGGACGGCGACGAAAACAAACGGCGTCCCGTCGCGAAAACCTTTCCAGAAGTATGACTTGGATGTGGCAGCGGCCATGTCTAAATCCTATGGTGACGCGTGCAGCAGTAGCGGGCTTGGGAAGGGGTTGCAATTGGCAACGGAAATCGATCTGTCAGACTATCTCATCGCGCCCGATCCCGGCGCATCGCGGCTGACCCGCGCGGTTGAGGGCGTGGATCAGAATGGCGAGGTCAGCCAGATCTCGGTCGTTGAAGAGCGCCCTTTGACCATCTTCCTGAACGCGCAGGAGATCGTGACGGCGATGACCATCGGGGACTATCCCGAATATCTGGCACTGGGCTTTCTGCGCAATCAGGGCATGCTGCTGCCAGATGACGAGATCACCCGCGTCGATTATGACGACGATCTGGAAACCGTCGTGGTGCGCACGGCGCGTGAGACGTCATACGAGGACAAGCTGAAGAAAAAGACCCGCACCAGCGGCTGCGCGGTCGGTACCGTGTTCGGCGACATGATGGAAGGGCTTGAAGGGTTGCGCCTGCCACAGGTGCCGGTGCGTACCTCGTGGCTCTACGATCTGGCGGCCAAGATCAACCGCACCCCGTCGCTGTATCTCGAAGCGGGCGCGATCCACGGCACGGTTCTGTGCCATGAGAATCGCCCGCTGGTCTATATGGAGGATGTGGGCCGTCACAACGCGGTCGACAAGATTGCGGGCTGGATGCTGTCCGAAGGTGAGGCAGCGGATGACAAGATACTCTACACCACAGGTCGCCTGACCTCGGAAATGGTGATCAAGACGGCGATGATGGGTATCCCGGTTCTGGCCTCGCGGTCAGGCTTCACCGCCTGGGGGGTTGAGATCGCCCGTGAGGTCGGCCTGACCCTGATCGGCCGTATGCGCGGACAGCGGTTCGTGTGTTTGTCGGGGGAGGACCGATTGCTGCGGGATATCGACCCGGCCAGCGTCCCGTTCGAGGACAAGAAACACAAACGGAAAAGCGCCCGCTCCTGATTTCCGAATGCGTGAAAGTGGCGTTTAGGAAATTCTGCAATTTCTGATAGATATACGCTGAAAGGATATTCGGCGATCAGGAAAGCGGGCAGATTTTCGCCCCAGTGCATCATGGAACTCATCAATCTCATAGCGCCCGTTTTTGCGGTGATCCTCACAGGGTACGTATTCTCGTGGACAAACTTACTTAACGAAGACACCTCTGACGCGTTGGTGCAATTTGCGGTCTACGTCCTGATACCGGCGATCATGTTCTATCTGATCGGGCAGGAGGAGTTCGCAAATCTTCTGAACTATGGCTTCTACATCGCCTATGGCGGCACGCTGCTGGTGTTGTTCGTCGTGCTGTTCCTCATCCTCAGGGGTTTGACCGGGTTTCACGCTGGATCAGCCACCGTTGCGGCCTTTACAGGCGTCGCATCGAATACCGCGCTGGTGGCCTTGCCGATCCTGCACTCGATCTTCGGCTCGAAAGGGGCGCTACCGGCTGTGCTGGCGAATCTGGTCGTTGCCATTCTTCTGCTGATCATGACCACGGTGCTTGAAACCGCCGCAGGCCACAAGGCGGGGGCCAAAACGCCGATCTACAAGATTTTCTTCAACGTCCTGAAGAACCCGATCATCGCGGCAACCTTGTTGGGTGTCGTGTATTCTTCAACCGGTCTGGGTTTCTCGGACTCCGTCGCCGATTATCTGGAGCTTTTGAGCCAGGCGCTGGCGGCGGTCGCGCTGTTTGCCATCGGGTTCACAACCAGCGTGCGAACCATCGTCCAAACCGGGCCACTGATCCTGTTCCTGACGGTGGTGAAACTGGTCGCCGCACCCGGGCTTGTTCTGCTGGCGGCGCATCTGATCGGCCTCGATCCGCTTTGGACTATCGCGGCAACTGTATCCTCTGCAGTTCCCACGGCGAAGAACGTGTTTCTGCTGGCCAAACTTTACGATCAGCAGCCAAAGCTGGCGGCTCATATCGTATCCATGACGTCGTTCCTGTCGGTGGGCACCTTGATCCTGTGGCTGTTTGTCCTGCACCATCTGTATCCAACCGCGTTTCAATTGAACTGAGTTCGATCTACATAGTTGCGCAGGAACTTTCACTGCGGTGAACGAAGCAAGGTACGGGAATGGGCAAACCTCTGGGCGTGATACTGGCAGGCGGCCTCGCCACGCGAATGGGTGGCGGCGACAAAGGGTTGCTGCAGGTGGGCGGGCAAAGCCTGCTGCACCATGTGATCAATCGGTTGCGGCCGCAGGTTGAGGGGTTGGCGCTGAATACCAATGGAGATGCGGCGCGGTTTGCCGACTTGAACCTGCCGGTCATCCCGGATTCCATCGAAGGGTTCGCGGGGCCTCTGGCGGGCGTTTTGGCCGGGCTAGACTGGGCGGCCGAGCAGGGGGCCGAGAGTATTGTCACGGCTGCCGCGGACACGCCATTCTTTCCCCGCGATCTGGTCACACGTTTAACTGAGGCCGCTGACGGGCAAACCCATCCGTTGGTTTTGGCCACCACGCCGCGCACAGGCGACGAAGCGCTGAAATCGGGAGGAGACAAGCGTGTGAACCGGCACCCGACCTTTGGCCTGTGGCCGGTTGCGCTGCGCGATGATTTGAGGGCGGCGTTGAACGGCGGTTTGCGCAAAGTGGTGTTGTGGACCGATCAGCATGATGGGCGCGAAGCCCTGTTCCCTGCTGATCCCTTTGACCCGTTTTTCAACGTCAACACGCCCGAAGACCTGATCCGTGCCGAAACCCTGTTGGAGCTGGCATGAGAGTCTATGGCGTAACCGGCTGGAAAAACGCGGGCAAAACCGGGTTGATGGAGCGGCTGGTGGCCGAAATCACCGGGCGTGGTTTCTCGGTTTCTACAGTCAAACACGCGCATCACTCCGTCGATGTCGACCAGCCCGGTACAGACAGCTATCGCCATCGCGCGGCGGGCGCGTCCGAGGTGCTGCTGGCCTCGGGCCAGCGTGTAGCCCTGATGCAGGAACTGCGCGGCGCATCTGAACCGCCGCTGGACGATCTGCTGGCCCGCCTCTCGCCGGTTGATCTGGTACTGATCGAAGGGTTCAAGCGTGAGGCCCATCCCAAGATCGAAGCGTTTCGCGCCGCGGCGAACACTCCTCTGATCGCCTCAGGCGACACGACCATCCGTGCTGTTGCCAGCGATACACCGCTCGATCTGGACCGCCCGATCCTTGATCTGGACGACACCGCCGCCATTGCGGACTTCATCCTGCGCGAGGTCGGGTTATGAGCAAGCCACGGATCACCCCTCCGCCACTGCGCAACGATTGTTTTGCGCTCCCCGCCGGTGTGAACTGGACGCCGGTGGATGACGCCCTGGCCCTCCTGCGGGACAGGTTGACGGTGGTCACCGGCGTCGAGAGTGTTTCGCTGGCACAAGCGGCGGGTCGCATTCTTGCCGAGGATGTGCTGGCCAGACGATCAAACCCGCCCCAACCGAACACCGCAGTGGATGGGTATGGCTTTGCCGGGCCGATGCCCGAAGGGGCCTGTGTATTGCCACTGGTGGAAGGCCGCGCGGCAGCGGGAATCCCGTTTGACGGTACAGTACCACAGGGTCATGCCCTGCGAGTCCTGACCGGGGCCGCTCTGCCCGAGGGCGTTGATACGGTCATTCTGGAAGAAGATGTGACGGTGCAGGACGGGCATATCGCCTTTCACGGTCCGCTGAAACAGGGCGCCAACACGCGAAAGGCCGGCGAAGACGTGGTCGAGGGCGCGTTGGCTCTGGTCAGCGGCCGGCAGGTAACACCGGCAGATCTGGCGCTGATGTCCGCCGTGGGTGTGGCCAAGGTTTCTGTGCGCAAGGTCCTGCGCGTCGGTGTTTTGTCGACGGGTGACGAACTGGTAGAACCCGGTAATCAGGCCGGTCCGGGGCAGATCTACGACGCAAACCGGCCAATGCTGCTGTCACTGATCGAACGCATGGGATTTGACGCGATCGATCTGGGGTGCGTATCGGATAATCGCGTGGCGCTGCGGCATCGGTTGGATCATGCCGCGGAGCAAACTGATGCAATCCTGACCAGCGGCGGGGCCTCGGCGGGGGATGAGGATCACGTCTCGGCCCTGCTGCGCGACGCCGAGGCGATGCAGGAATGGCGGATCGCGCTCAAACCCGGACGGCCTCTGGCGCTGGGCCTCTGGCAGGGAACGCCAGTGTTCGGACTGCCCGGCAACCCGGTCGCGGCGCTGGTCTGCACGCTGATCTTTGCGCGCCCGGCGATGCGCCTGATGGCGGGCGCGGGATGGCAGAAACCACAGGGTTTCGACGTTCCCGCTGCGTTTGAAAAGCGTAAGAAACCGGGCCGTCGTGAATATCTGCGCGCCCGCATCCGAGACGGACAGGCCGAGGTGTTCTCGTCAGAAGGTTCGGGCCGGATCAGCGGCCTTAGCTGGGCCGAGGGTCTGGTCGAAATTGAAGACGGCGCGCGACATATCAAGCCGGGCGACCCGGTTCACTTCATTCCCTTTGGAAGCTTCGGGCTCTAGTCAGTCGAAAGTCCCTGCCACGCGTCCCAGCAACATGAAGGCCCGCGCGGTGCGGGTTTCACCCAGCGCGGTCAGTTCACCATCGCTGGCTTCGGGCTCGAATTCCACGATCATGTGGTCGAATCGGCGCAGGAAGTGATGGGCCGCATCGCGAAAGATCGGGTCCTGTTTCATCCGCGCGGCCGTCAGCGCCAGCGATGACCGGTCCCGGATGCCTCCGAGCGCAGCAACCGCACGTCCGCGCGCGCCCTGAGCAAACTGTCGCCAAACCTCGGGGCGGGCCATGTCAGGGCGCAGGTCATCCATATAGATGCCCTCCTGGCTGAGCAGCGTCAGAACATCCTGAGACGCTTGCACAAGTTGCGCCGCCTTCCGGTCCTTCAGGGCCTGGCGAAGCGCATCAAACCCCTCGGCATCGTTCTGTGTTTCGGGAAAGTTCAGCGCCCGGATGAACACATCCTTGGGGAGCGGCGGCGCGATCTCTTCCGCGAGCGTGCCAAGCTCCAGCGAGGTCTGGTTGGCGGGTTCCGAAGGCCGCCTGCCGGGCCGCGCAGGTTCGGCGCGGTTGGTCGAAAAGGTCGCCAGCGCACTCTCGGTCTTTTTGGTGGCCTTGGCGATTTCATCCAGCTTCTTGCCCACCGTGGGCTCATAGGTGCTGGCAGCGCGCTGCTGCTGTGTGACATAGGTGTTGCGGATTGCGTCAATCGCGGTCTGCAGGCGCGCGCTTTCTTCGCGCATGATCCGGCTGGCGCGCATGGCCATGGCCGCGACCCATATCATCGCCACCGGCAAGAACACGGCCAGCGCGGTTACGATGAACCCGCCTTGTTGCCCGCCCGGCAGGACCAGAAACACCACCGCCACAATCAGCCAGACCAGGCTCAGCGCGGCAGCCGCAAGTTCGATCCCTGTAATCGACGGGTGGCCAGCGCGGTCATAGACGCCCAGCAAGGTTGGTTTTTTGGCTTCCTGTTCAGGCTCGGACCCCGACATGACAAGCGCTCCGATCAGGCGTATTCGATGCTCAGAACTTCGTAGGACCGGACACCACCCGGAGTGCGGACCTCAACGCTGTCACCTTCGACCTTGCCGATCAGCGCGCGCGCGATGGGGGATTTTATGTTCAACAGGCCGTTTTCGATATTGGCCTCATATTCACCCACGATCTGCCAGGTCTTTTCCTCGTCAGTGTCCTCGTCGACCAAAGTCACCTTGGCCCCGAACTTGATCGCGCCGGACAGTTTGGCCGGGTCGATCACATCGGCCAGCGACAGGATGCCCTCAAGCTCCTTAATGCGGCCCTCGATGAAACCCTGCTTTTCGCGGGCCGAATGGTATTCGGCGTTTTCTTTCAGGTCACCGAGTTCGCGCGCCGAGGCAATCGCCTCGATGATCGCCGGTCGCTCGACGGATTTCAGGTTCTTCAGTTCTGCCTCGAGCGCGGCATTGCCCGCAGGCGTCATGGGGATTTTTTCCATAGTCTTGTCGTCCACGCAGAAATTGTGACGCCCCAACGCAGGGGAGAAGCGTCGGGGCGAAAGATGGGTCGGCAATTACCTGACCCAAATGAGGCGTGAATTGCAAGAGGGCAGGCGCGTGTTGTTATACAACCTGCAATTTAGCGCCGTCGGGGTGGCGTTGGGGGCCGCCTGTGGCGCTGCCCCAGCAGATCACCGCGTCGCCAACGATGGGCCTCGGTGCCGAGCCAGAGTAACTCAATCATACTGAACCACCTCAAACTCGATGCCATTGTCGTCTCGAAAATAGAACCTCCGGCCCGGTTCATAATCTGCATGGTTGTGCGGCTCGAATCCGGCCTTTTTTACCCGTGCTTCGGTGGCGTCCAGATCTTCGACCAATACGCCCACGTGATTCAGGCCGCCCACGATGTCATAGCTGCTTTCGCTGGCGGGTTTCGGGTCATCCGGCGCGTACAAGGCAAGGTAGGTGTGCGGCCCACCCACATGCACCGTGAAACCGCCTGCGATGGCCGGGCCTTCCCAGCGGGTTTTCCAGTCAAAGACTTCCTGCAGCCAAGCGGCGGTTGCCTTGGGGTCGCGGACGGTGAAGTTGGTATGCTCAAGCGTTGCCATCATGGGAACTCCTTTACGTTTTTGCTTGTCTCGACTCACCGTAATTTCTAAACCTAACTTTAGGTCAAGGAATTTTTTGCGAGAACGAAATGGCGGTTTCCGAGGGGCTTGCAATCGGCGCACTGGCCCGGCGCACGGGGCTGGCGGTGTCGGCGATCCGGTATTACGAGGCGCAGGGCCTGATCACGCCGTGGCGCAACGCCGGTGGGCAGCGGCGGTATCAGCGGGCGGACATACGACGGCTCAGCTTTGTGATGATCGCGCAGCAATTCGGCCTGACCTTGCCGGAGATCCGTGAGGTTCTGTCCGATCTGCCGGGAAACCGGACCCCAACGCCGCAGGATTGGAAGGCGATCAGCATCGGGTTGCGCGCCCATCTGGACCAGCGAATCGATACGCTCCTGCGCCTGCGTGACAATCTGGATGGCTGCATTGGCTGTGGATGCCTCAGCCTGCCGAAATGTGCACTCTACAACCCCGATGATCGCGCAAAATCCCATGGTAGCGGTCCCAGATACCTGATGGGTGATGCGCCAGAGACCTGATGTGTCGAATAGCGCCCTTGTTACGCCGTGTTTCGATTGACCAAGGTCTTTACGACCATGTAATCAGCCGTGAAACAAAATTGCGCCGACCGCACGAGAAAAGCGCCAATTCGGAAAGTTAGCTAAGGAGCCCGCGATGGCCGAGATTGAACGCGAAGCGATGGAATATGACGTGGTGATCGTGGGTGCAGGCCCCGCGGGCCTGTCAGCGGCCATCCGTCTGAAACAGCTGGATGCCGACCTGAACGTCGTGGTTCTGGAAAAGGGCTCGGAAGTGGGCGCGCATATCCTTTCGGGTGCGGTGCTGGACCCCTCCGGACTGGACGCGCTGATCCCGGACTGGAAAGAAAAGGGCGCGCCGCTGAACGTGCCGGTGCATGAAGACAATTTCTACATGCTGGGTGAGGCGGGCCAGGTTCGCATCCCCAACTGGCCGATGCCGCCGCTGATGAACAACCACGGCAACTACATTGTCTCGATGGGCAATGTCTGCCGCTGGATGGCAGAACAGGCCGAAGAGCTGGGCGTGGAAATCTTTCCCGGCATGGCCTGTTCCGAGCTGGTTTATGGTGAGAACGGCGAAGTCAAAGGCGTTGTGGCTGGTGTCTTTGGGCTGGAGCCAGACGGCTCCTATGGCCCCAACACCGAACCGGGCATGGAACTGCACGGCAAATATGTCTTCCTGTCGGAAGGTGTGCGCGGCTCGCTGTCCAAGGAAGTCATCGCTAAATACGACCTGTCTGCTGGCAAAGAGCCGCAGAAATACGGCGTCGGCATGAAAGAGATCTGGGAGATCGACCCGGCCAAGCACAAGGAAGGCAGCGTCACACACACGATGGGCTGGCCTCTGGGTAGCAACGCCGGTGGCGGATCGTTCATCTATCATCTTGAGAACAATCAGGTCTATGTCGGTTTTGTGGTTCACCTGAATTACAAGAATCCGCACCTGTACCCCTATATGGAATTCCAGCGCTTCAAGCATCACCCGATGGTGGCCGAGCTGCTGAAAGGCGGCAAGCGCGTCGCCTACGGAGCCCGTGCGATCACTGAAGGTGGCTGGCAGTCGATGCCAAAGCTCGTCGCGCCCGGTGTGGCGCTGCTGGGTTGTTCGGCAGGCATGGTCAACGTGCCGCGCATCAAGGGTAACCACAATGCGATGCTGTCGGGCAAAGCCGCCGCCGAGGCCGCTTATGATGCGATCAAGGCCGAGCGTTCAGGCGATGAACTGACCGCCTATGAGGTCGATGTTCGCGAAGGCGCAATCGGCAGCGACCTGAAGAAGGTGCGCAACGTCAAGCCGATGTGGTCGAAATGGGGCCTGACCGCCAGCCTTGCTCTGGGTGGTCTGGATATGTGGACGAACACATTGGGCTTTTCGCTGTTCGGCACGCTTGGTCATGGCAAGAACGACGCTCAGGCGACCGAAGAGGCGAGCAAGCACCAACCCATCGACTACCCGAAACCCGACGGTACTCTGTCCTTTGACCGCCTGACGAACGTTTCGTTTGCAGCCACCAATCATGAGGAAAGCCAGCCCTGCCACCTGCGGCTTGCGGACCCCGAGATCCCGGTCAAGGTCAACCTGCCCAAATTCGACGAACCGGCGCAGCGCTATTGTCCGGCCGGGGTTTATGAGATGGTCGAGGATGAGGACGGGCCACGATTCGTCATAAATTTCCAGAACTGTGTCCACTGCAAAACCTGTGACATCAAGGATCCCAGCCAGAACATCACCTGGACCACGCCACAGGGGGGCGACGGACCGAACTACCCCAACATGTAGGCAAGAATGCGGTAAGTGGCAGGGTCGTGAAGGCTCTGCCATTGCCTCTTCCGGACCAAAGCCCTAGCTTGTCGTTCAGTCAACGACAGCAAGGCAGATTTCGGTGATTTCCCTGGTTCGACGCACGGCTCTGGCCGTGATCCTCAGCTCAGCAATGACACTTCCAGCGGTCTCGGATACCGGCTCGGGCGCCTATCTGGCCGGGCGTCAGGCGATCTATCAGAGTGACTATCCAGCTGCTGAGCGTTACTATGCCAAAGCGTTGCAGGTCGATCCTGAAAATCCGAAGCTGCTGGAGAATGTGGTCGTTGCCCGGCTGGCCCTGGGCGAGGTTGAGCGTGCACTGCCCGTCGCGGAAGTGATCGAAGAAAACGAACTGCCCAGCCAGGCTGCGCGGATGGTGATCGCGGCCAATCTGGTGGCTCAGGGCAAGCTGGATGAATATCTGGCGCGCGATCCTGAAACGCAGGGGGTTGGCCCGCTTGTTGATGGGTTGATGATCGCCTGGACGCATATGAGCCAGGGGGCAATGACCAAAGCGATGGAGCAATTCGACATTGTTTCCACCCAGGACGGTCTGAAGGAATTCGCCTATTATCACAAAGCGATGGCATTGGCCTCGGTCGGGGATTTCGAAGGCGCCGAGGCGATCTTTGCTGCCGATAACGGCGTTGTCGCCCGGTTTTCGCGCCGTGCTGCACTGGCGCGGGCCGAAGTTCTGTCACAACTGGATCGGAACGCCGATGCGCTGCAGTTCCTTGAGGATGTGTTCACCGCAGGTAGCGATCCGACCATCGAAAGATATGTCGACCACCTATCCGCAGATGAGACCTTGCCGTTTACCCACGTGCGCTCGGCCCAGGACGGCATGGCCGAGGTGTTTTTCTCGGTCGGCGCAGCGCTGAGCTCGGAGGCGGCGCAGGATTATGTTCTGCTCTACACCCGCATCGCAATGTTTCTACGCCCCGACCATATTGACGCCATCCTGCTGAGCGCCGAGTTGCTGGATGGGTTGCAGCAATACGATCTGGCCGTCGATGTGTACCGTCAGGTGCCGCCAGGCAGCAGCGATTATCACGCCGCCGAGCTTGGGCGCGCAGAGGTCCTCAGCCGTTCGGACCGGAAAGAAGCTGCGGCCGAAGTGCTGCAAAATCTGGCGGCCCAAAGCCCCGATTTGCCCGGCGTGCATGTGGCACTGGCCGATCTTCGCCGCCAGCAGGAGGATTATGCCGCGGCAGTGACGTCTTACGACCGGGCCATCGACCTGACGGAAGAGGGGGGAGGTGGCAATTGGTTCCTGCATTACGCCCGCGGAATCTCCCACGAGCGGCTCAAGAACTGGGACAAGGCCGAGGCCGATTTCCGCCACGCACTGGAACTGAACCCGGATCAGCCGCAGGTGTTGAACTATCTGGGATACTCGCTGGTCGAACGTCAGGAAAAGCTGGATGAGGCGCTGAACATGATCGAACGCGCCGTCGCCGCCCGCCCCGACAGCGGCTATATCGTCGACAGCCTGGGTTGGGTCCTGTTCCGTTTGGGCCGCTATGATGAGGCGGTTGACCATATGGAGCGCGCTGTGGAATTGATGCCGGTCGACCCGGTGGTCAACGACCATCTGGGCGATGTCTATTGGGCCGTGGGCCGTGCCCGCGAGGCTGAGTTCCAGTGGAAACGTGCCCTCTCCTTCATTGATCCTGAAGATACCGACGGCGAAGCCGATCCTGAACGCATCCGCCGCAAGATTGAAGTCGGATTGGATGCGGTTCTGGCCGAGGAAGGCGCCGAACCCCTGAAGGTCGCCAATGAAGGCTGAGGCATTTGCCCCCGCCAAGATCAACCTGACCCTGCATGTGACCGGCCAACGCGCGGATGGCTATCATCTGCTGGATTCTCTGGTTGCCTTTGCAGATGTCGGTGATCACCTGACGCTGACAACCGGTCCAGAAATGTCGCTGGATGTAAGTGGCGAGTTCGCAGATGGCGTGCCTTGTGATGCACGCAATCTTGTCTGGCAGGCGGCCGAAGCTTTGGGTTGGGCCGGGCGCATTCATCTGGAGAAAAATTTGCCCCATGGTGGCGGCATTGGTGGCGGGTCTTCGGATGCCGCCGCAACCCTGCGTGCGATTGCACAGCCCAAGGCTGAAATTCCGTCGGACATCTCTCTGTCATTGGGTGCGGATGTTCCGGTATGCATGCTCGCCCGCGCCGCCCGGATGCGGGGGATTGGGGAGCAGACCGAAGCCATCACATTGCCGAAATTGCCCGCCCTGCTGGTTAATCCGGGCATTGCGGTTTCGACCGGGCCGATATTTTCTGCCCTGCAGAGCAGGAAAAGCGCACCGATGCCCGCTCAGATCCCGGTTTTCCATGCGCCAGAAGAATGCGCCGATTGGCTGAAGGATATGCGGAATGATCTGGAGCCGCCCGCAATCTCTGTCGCAGCGGGCATCGCGGACGTCATCGATGCGTTGGGCGATACAAGGGATGCGCTGCTGGCGCGCATGTCGGGCTCAGGCTCGACCTGCTTCGCGCTCTATCCATCCCTGAAAGCCGCCCATTTCGCCGCTTATGAGATCGGCGCGGCCCATCCCGACTGGTGGTGCCGCGCGACTCTGCTCAGTTGAGACGCGAGACCACGTAGTCGGCCAGATCCCGCAGCAGGGTACGAATCTCATGTTCCGGCAGGGTCTCCAGCTCTGATTTGGCCTTGGCCGCCCAGCCGAACGCGTCCGCGCGGGTGGCCTCCAGCGTGCCGTATTTGTTCATCAGGGACAGTGCGTGATCCAGATCGCAGTCTTCCTGGCGCCCGCGGCCGATCGTGCGTTCCCAAAAGGCGTGTTCTTCGGCGGTCGCCTGTGCGACGGCCTTGATCACCGGCAGGGTCAGCTTCCGTTCGCGGAAATCATCACCGACATTCTTGCCCGTCGCTTTGCTGTCGCCCTGATAGTCCAGCAGATCGTCGGCGATCTGGAACGCGATCCCCAGCGCGTCGCCGTAATCATACAGCGCCCGGACCTGTGCATCGGTGGCACCGGCAATCACGCCGCCCACTTCGGTTGCGGCGGAAAACAGGGCCGCCGTCTTGCCACGGACCACCTGCAGATAGACACGCTCATCCGTGCCCAGATCGGTCGCAGCAGTCATTTGCAGCACCTCGCCTTCGGCGATGGTGGCCGAGGCATTGGCCAGAATGTCCAGAACCCGCAAAGATCCGGTTTCAACCATCAGCTGGAAGCTGCGCGAGAACAGGTAATCGCCGACCAGAACGCTGGATTTATTGTCCCAGAGCAGATTCGCCGTGGGCCGCCCACGGCGCTGCCCGCTTTCATCGACAACGTCATCATGCAGCAGGGTTGCGGTGTGAATAAACTCGACCGTTGCGGCCAGCTTGACGTGATGGTCACCGGAATAGCCGAACAGCTGTGCGGCGGCCAGGGTCAGCATCGGGCGCAGGCGCTTGCCACCGGCTTCGACCAGATGCGCAGTCACTTCGGGAATGCGGGGTGCATGTTCCGATGCCATACGCGTCTGAATCAGCGTGTTGACCGCTGCCATTTCCCTGGTCAACATCTCTGCCAGACGTTCATGCGGTTTCGAGATCGTGCCGACGTTCATCACACTCCTGATACAAGGCTCGACTTCTCAGTCACCTTGCCCTTACATCCATCCCCATGAAAGAACTATTGCGCAGCACCGATCCGACCATCCTGGCTTTTGCAACCGCTCTCCTTGAAGGCGAGGATATAGACTGCTTTCAGATGGACGTAAATATGAGCATCCTCGAAGGCGGCATCGGAATCTTTCCGCGCCGCCTGATGGTACGCGCCGATGATCTGATCCGCGCGGAACGGGTGATGCGCGACAACGAGATCCCGCTGGGCCGATGAGCGGATTTTCCGACAGTGAGCTGACGTGTAATGACTTTCTGAGTGGCCGCGTGCGCCTGTGGCAGCCGCGTTCAGGTTACCGTGCAGGCGTAGATCCGGTGTTGCTGGCGGCCTCGGTCCCGGCCCGCGAAGGTCAGTCGGTGCTGGAACTGGGCTGCGGTGCCGGTGCGGCAATTCTGTGCCTGATGGCGCGCGTCCCGGGTTTGCAGGCATCCGGGGTCGAACTGCAACCGGCCTATGCGCAATTGGCCCGGCGGAACGCGGATCAAAACTCTGTCGAGCTGAGGGTGGTTCAGGCCGATCTGAGCGCACTGCCTGATGATTTGCGGCAGGAGCAATTCGATCATGTCATCGCCAATCCGCCCTATTATCAGGCTGGCGCGCACAGCCCCTCGGTGGATCCGGGGCGGCGGGCGGCCTTGAGGGAAGAGACGCCGCTTGTCGATTGGATCAACGTTGCCGCCCGGCGTCTGGCCCCGCGCGGGTATCTGCACATGATTCAGAAAGCCGACCGCCTGCCCGATATGCTGACGGCATGCGAAGGCCGTTTGGGTTCGCCAGAGATTCTGCCGCTGGCTCCGCGCGCGGGTCGTATGGCCGAGTTGGTCATCTTGCGTGCCAGAAAGGGTGGGCGGGCGGCGTTTCGCCTGCACGCCCCGCTGGTTCTGCATCAGGGCGACCGGCATGTGAAGGACGGTGAAAGTTACACGCCCGAAGTGTCGTCGGTGCTGCGGCATGGGGCTGCGCTGACGGCATTTTTCGCCTGATCGGCAATGACCAGCCGAATTTGTCGGATTTGTGTCAGATTCTGTGCGTCTGCAGCGTGACAGTCTGGAAATGATGTGGTCAAATTCATATGTGACACTCACCAACCAGAGAAGGAGGACCGCCATGAGCGTAAGCGCACATCTGACGGAGCTGAAGAAGAAACACGAAAACCTCGGTCTTGAAGTGGAACAAGCGCAACGCTCACCTGGTATCGACGATCTCCATATCGCTCAACTCAAGAAACAGAAGCTGAAACTGAAAGAAGAGATCGAACGCCTGTCGAATTAAGACTTCAGGCTGGCGCGGGCCGCGATGGCAGCGCCACCGGTGACAAGAATGGCCGCGATTGCCAGACCCCAGGACGGGGCGGCGATCCCGGCCAGAACCAACACAAGCGTCGACAACAAAGGTGCCGCATATGAGGCGGTGCCCAGGATTTGAATGTCCCCGCGCTTGACCCCGATATCCCAGACATAAAAGGCCAGTCCCACCGGCCCCAGCCCCAGCGCAAGCGTAGACGCCCAACTGAAAGCGCCTTGCGGCCAGACGGTCTCTTCCACCGCAAAATGCAACCCCCACGAGGCGATGGCGGTGACGACGCAAAACACGGCAACCGAGCTTGTAGGCACATTTCCCAACCGTCTGGACAGGACCGAATACCCCGACCATGTCAGCGCGCAAAGCAGGGCCAGCCCATAGCCGGGAAGATGCTGCGCCTGGAACCCCGCACCGCCACCGCCGGTGATGATGACGGCGGCACCGGCAAAGCCAAGGCACGCCCCGATCAGATGCCCCAGCTTCAACTGCTCGCCCGGCAGCAAGCCAGAAAACAGAACGATGAGCAAAGGCCAGAGATAGGCGATCAACCCGGCCTCGGCCGCTGGGGCCATGCGCAGGGCCGAGAAATACAGCGCGTGATAGCCGAAAAGTCCAACTGCACCAAACAGATAGGTTGTCCACGCAATCTGACGCAACTGTCCCAGGCCACCGCTCGCGATGGTCCAGATCAGGCCCAGGGTGCCACCGATGGTAAAGCAGATCGCATTCAGCAGCAGCGGCGGCGTCGGGGCCGATCCCACCGTGAAAAGCGCCAGTAAAGACCACAGCAAGACAGCGACAAAACCGATAGCGGTCGCACCCATTCTGCTCATTCAGTGGTTACCTTCTCGACAGGGATGATCTCGAACTCATCCGATATGTGCGCGGTCTTTTCAATCTCTGCAATGAACCAATCCCGGAACGCTGCGATCTGAGGCCGTTTTTCTGCACCTTGCAGACACAGAAACCGAAACCGTCCTGCGGTTTCCAGAGCCACCTTGAACGGCGCGACCAGCCGCCCCTCGGTCAGGTCTTTCAGAATCATTGCGCGCCGCCCCAATACCACCCCGACACCGGCGACCGCTGCGTCGATGGCGTGATCCGCATGCGAAAAATGCGCCCCATGCGTCGGTGTGAAATCCAGCCCCATCGCGCGAAACCAAACGGACCAATCGCAGCGCGGTCTGAGGAAACTGATGGAATCGTCATGGATCAGAGGGGCCTCGCGTAGTGAGTCCGGCGTCGGAAACTGCTCAGCCAGTTCCGGTGTCATGACGGGGGTCAGCCATTCCTTGCGAACCGGTAGGGAGTACAGCCCCTCGTCTTGACCGTCGCCAAAGCGGATCGCCACATCGACGTCATCCCGCTCCAGATCCATGATCCGTAACGTTGCTGAAAATTTCAGATCTATCCCCGGATTGGCCCGCGCAAAATCATAAAGGCGCGGGGCAAGCCATTTCGCCGTCAACGCAGGCCCTGCGGTCACGGTCAGGCTCGTTTCATCCTGCAGGCGGCGCGTCGCTTGCCACGCAGCTTGTAGAGTAGCAAAGCCATCGGCAGTGCCGGGGGCCAGCGTTCGCCCTGCCTCGGTCAGTTCCACAGCGCGGTTGAGGCGGCGAAACAGTGGGTGGCCCAGATGCTCTTCCAGCGACTTGATCTGAAAGGACAGGGCGGCTGGGGTCACGTTCAACTCCTCCGCCGCGCGCGCAAATGACATATGCCGCGCGGCGGCATCGAAGGCGCGCAGGGCGGTCAGCGGGGGCAGGCGATCAGTCATGACAGTTAAGATATTCTGAATCGAGGCAACGAAAACTCTCGTTTGTACAGTTTAATTGCATGGGTCATGTTGAATGAAAGACAAATTCACCTTGATGTAAAGGGGATCAGCATGATTGAGATGACGACAAATCCGGCAGTTCAAAGCGCATTCCACCGTGCGCATGAGGAACGCGGCAAAGCCATTCTCCGTATCTGGGGCTGGCTTTTTGGTTCCCGCTGATCGCAGCGCGCGCGATCTTACGGGATACAAGAAGGGCCGGTCCTGATAGGACCGGCCCGTTTTGATTGCAATGAATCCGTGTCAGACGAAGAACTGCGCCCCGTTGGCGGAAATGGTCGAGCCATTGATGAACTGCGAATCATCCGATGCAAGGAAAGTCACGCAGCGTGCAATCTCTTCCGGTTCGCCCAGGCGGCCTGCTGGAATCTGACCGATGATTGATTCGCGTACTTTTTCCGGCACCGCCATCACCATTTCGGTTGCGATATAGCCGGGGCAGATCGCATTGGCGGTGATGCCGGCCCGCGCACCTTCCTGCGCCAGTGACTTCACGATGCCCAGATCACCCGCCTTGGTCGCGGCATAGTTTACCTGTGCAAACTGGCCCTTCTGACCGTTGATCGAGCTGATCACGATGATCCGGCCAAACTTACGCTCGCGCATACCCGGCCAGACCGGGTGCACGGTGTTGAACACACCGGTCAGGTTGGTGTCGATCACCTGATGCCACTGCTCGGGTGTCATCTTGTGGAAGGGCGCATCGCGGGTGATGCCCGCATTGGCGACAACCACGTCAATCGGCCCGACCTCGGCCTCAACTTTTTCGATGCCCGCCTTGGATTCATCGTAATCGGCGACATTCCATTTATAGGTGGCAATGCCGGTATCTTCGGTGAATTTCGCCGCAGCTTCGTCATTGCCCGCGTAGGTGGCTGCCACGTTGTATCCTTCGGCTTTGAGCGCCTTGGAAATTGCTGCGCCAATACCGCGAGAGCCGCCGGTTACAAGTGCTGTACGTGCCATATTGTATTTCCTCCAGATTCAGTCGCCTTGGTAACGCTGTTACTATTTCAACAACCTTAGCGCAATATTATTGCGTGATAAAATTCTGCAACGCAGAGAGTTTTCGCCTGATTGCCATTACGGCAGTGTAATTCCACGGTTTTCACCCAGCGCGCGACAGTAGTCGATCCAATCCTTGTTTTCACTCAACCGTAACAGGCTGCTAAATCGGCCGTCCCATTTCTCGGTCAGACGATCCTGTTCCGAATGTATGTGCCTGTAGGGATCAGTGTGGCCCTCCAGATCAGCCTGTTCGCGTGCTTCAACGACAAAGAGAGAGGCGCTGACAAGCGCCGCATTGACCGTGTCATCATCTTTTCCACGACGGGAACCCAGTTCGGCCAGTTCAGTAAAAATGACGCTGCATTCGGCAAGGCTGGTCGAAATGGGCTGCCGGTTCTGTGCCTGTGCGGCCCCTGCATTGCTCAATACAAGGGCCGCCAGAAGGTTACACAAAACCCGCGGCACGGGTTCAGTCGCGCTCAACACACAGGGCGACGCCCATGCCGCCACCAATACAAAGGGTCGCGAGGCCCTTCTTGGCGTCGCGGCGCTTCATTTCGAACAGAAGCGTGTTCAGAACGCGACAGCCCGAGGCGCCGATCGGGTGACCGATGGCAATCGCGCCACCGTTGACGTTCACAATCGATGGGTCCCAACCCATGTCCTTGTTCACCGCACAGGCTTGCGCGGCGAAGGCTTCGTTGGCCTCGACCAGATCCAGATCGTCGACCGACCAACCCGCCTTTTCCAGCGCTTTGCGGGACGCGTAGATCGGCCCAACACCCATGATCGACGGGTCCAGTCCGGCAGTCGCGTAGGAGGCGATCCGTGCCAGAGGCTCAATCCCGCGCTTCTCGGCATTCTCGGCCGACATCAGCAGGGTTGCCGCGGCACCGTCGTTCAGACCCGAAGCGTTGGCTGCCGTGACCGAGCCGTCCTTGGTGAAGGCCGGGCGCAGTTTGGCCATGGCCTCCATTGTCGCGCCGTGGCGGATGTATTCGTCCTTGTCCATTACGATGTCGCCCTTGCGGGTCTTGATGGTGAAGGGCACGATCTCGTCCGCGAATTTGCCCGCCTTCTGGGCGGCTTCGGCCTTGTTCTGCGAGGCGACGGCAAATTCGTCTTGCATGTCGCGGCTGATCTGCCACTTCTCGGCCACGTTCTCGGCGGTCTGACCCATGTGATAGCCATTGAAGGCGTCCCACAGGCCGTCGCGGATCATGGTGTCGATGTATTTCATGTCACCCATCTTGTGACCGGCGCGCAGGGCGGCGGCGTGGGGTGACAGTGTCATGTTTTCCTGCCCACCGGCGGCCACGATCTCGGCATCGCCAAGCTGAATGTGCTGCGCTCCCAGCGCAACGGCGCGCAGACCCGAACCGCAGACCTGGTTGATCCCCCAGGCGGCGCTTTCCTGCGGCAGCCCAGCATTGATGTGGGCTTGGCGGGCGGGGTTCTGGCCCTGGGCGGCGGTCAAGACCTGGCCCATGATGGTTTCGCTTACTTCGCCTTTGTCGATCCCGGCGCGGTCAACAACCGCCTCGAGGACCGCAGCGCCGAGGTCATGTGCAGGGGTGTTCGCAAACGAACCACCAAAGCTGCCCACACCTGTGCGGGCGGCGGATGCGATTACTACGTTGGTCATATAGTCAATCCTTTACCATCATGGTCCAGCGGGCTGTCTGACGGCGCAGTTCGAAAGATACTCCCACGAACTACAAGAGCGCCCCATGATCCCCGCTCTAGTCTCTTTGCAATACCGCAACGCTGCACTTGCAGCAACGGGCAGCTTGTCTCAGCGTCAGCACAAGGTAGGATTGGTGTGTTCATTCGGCGTTCAACTGCCGGTTTTGGCAGGTTTTTCCTGAACCCAGGGCGGAGAAACCGATGGTGCCCCGAACAGGAAGCCCTGCAGGCAGTCGACACCGTTTGCGATCAGGTATTTCGCATCTTCTTCAGTTTCGACCGATTCGGCGGTGACGAGGATCTCAAACTCTCTGGCAACCGCGATCAGGGCACGCACCAGCGCCTGATTGTCGGGGTTGTTGGAAATGTCGCGTATGAATTGCCCATCGATCTTGGCGGCGTCGAACAGAAACTCGCGGAAATGGCGGAAGCTGAAATTGCTGGCGCCGAAATCGTCCAGCGCAAAGGCGATACCCTTTGCCTGTTGGCGGTCCATGAAATCCACTACCAATTCAGGCACCTGCATGGCTGAACTTTCCGAGATTTCCAGGATCAGCCTCTCACCCAGGCTGGCGTCTTTTTTCAGAAACCGGTCCAGTACGCGCGACCACCGGGCGTACCCGATGGACCGGGCCGACATGTTGATCGACAGGCGGATGCCCGGGTTCCGGATCAGGGTCCGCATCCCCATCTCGAGCGCGATACAGTCCAGATCGCGGCCAATCGGCGTGTGTTCGACCTGCGGCATGAATTCCCGCGCCGGGATCACGCGCCCGGTTTCGTCCAGCACACGGATGAACCCTTCGTAAAAGGCCACGGATTGTGGTGGTTTCGCCTGCATGACGGGTTGAAAGGCCAACCTGCATTGTTTGTGCTTCACCGCTTCGGTTGCCATCTGCACAACCGAACGATCCCGCGCATCAACGGCGGCATTTAACGGATTGTCCGTACCTTCGGGTACATCTGCCAGTTTCTTGTCCCGCATATCTGAGCCTGTCCGCTGAGGGTTCGGCCACGATTTCAAGGCAAACAAGTGAATCTGGGGTTAAGAAAACGGAAGATTCAGCGGATCAAAGGCGATTCAGCGTACTGATTTCCAAGCACGTCCGGCAGCGCCGAACAGAGCACCGACCAGACCCAGCACTGTCATGACAAAGCCAAGTGCCAAAGCCGCCGATGGGGCAGACGCGTTGAGAGCCGCGAGCATGGCCAGCACCAGCCCCAACAACCCGATTAAGGTGGAAACGGTAATCACACGCGTCATACTGGCCTCTGGCTGTTCACATACGAAACTTCGGTCTCATATGGCGCCTGAGGTCCCGATTTCAATGGTATCCGCGCTTTCTTGCCGGTGATCAGGCCTGCTCTGCCGGTGCGTCGGGTGATTTCACGTCGAATTGCTCGAATCCGGGCGTTCCACGATCTTCCGGGTGCCGGTCCAGGTGTTTGGCTTTGATCTGTTCCGAATTGTCGCGGCTGCCGTCATGGCTGTAACCCGGCGGCGCAAAGCAATAGGCCAGACGCTGACGCAGGCTCAGCCCCGGCTGTGTCGCGTCACGCCAGATGCCGACCCATTCGTGAAAGGCCACGCGCAGCGGGTTGAACGTGCCGATATTGTGCACCAGCCCGTAATCCACCCGGTCATCTTCCTGTTCGGGTACAAACGTCCCGAACATCTTGTCCCAGATGATGAAGACGCCCGCATAGTTGCAATCCAGATAGCGTGCATTGCGCCCGTGATGGGCGCGGTGGTGGCTGGGGGTGTTCATCACCGCCTCGAACCAGCGGGGCATTTTGCCAATGGCCTCGGTGTGGATCCAGAACTGGTAGATCAGGTTCAGACCACCGACGAACAACACCATCGCCGGGTGAAAGCCCAGCAGGATCAGCGGTGCACGCACCACCATCATGAAGGTGAAGGTATAGGTCCAGGTCTGCCTTAACGCCGTGGTCAGGTTGTAATGCTGCGAGCTGTGGTGGTTTACATGGCTGGCCCAGACCCAGCGGATGCGGTGGCCAAAGCGATGCACCCAGTAATAGCGCAGGTCGTCCAGCACAAAACACAGGAGGATTACCGGGATCGAGGTGCCCAGGTTCAGCGGCGTGATCTGCCACAGCCACATGAAAAACGCATAGGCGATGAAGCCCAGCAACAGGCCCGACGCAATATTGCCCGCACCCATGATGAGCGAGGTCAGCGCATCGCGGGTCTCGTATCGTCCGCCACGGCCTTTGATGACGATCCAGAGGAACTCGGCCAGAATGGCGGCGATGAAAAAGGGCACGGCCCATTGCACCGCGTCAGGGAAACTCACGGGATCGGTCATGCGGGCTCCATCAGATGTTGCCAGTGGCTGCGCTCGGTCTCATCCAGATTGACGATCACATGCGGGGTGCCAAAATCGTGAAACTGGACCTCAAGGCCTTTGGGGTGGTGCAGCCAGTCGAAATCGCGCAAATGTCGCGCCACGGTATCGGCACCGAACGACCAGATCAGCCCGGCGCCGGTGTCGGTACGCACCAGCGCCGCGTGGCCGTCATGGGCGACAGTCACATCGACGACAATGTCATCCGGGAAATGCCGCAGCCATTGTTCTGACGCCGTGTCCGGGGTCAGCACTTGCAACCGGGACTTCCCCGTCAGATGCAACAGCACCGCGATCCCGGCAATGCCGCCAACGACCAGCACCAAGAGTATCTCCAGCGGCATTCTGTCCTCCCGCAGACAAACTGCAAAGGAGTTGAAAGCCTGTCAAAGGTGGCGTCGCGTCAGCTGTTTTCCAGGTTTTCCAGAATTTCATGCTGAACGACGCGTTCGACAAAAGGCACCAGGCCTTCGGGGCCAGAGGTCCGATCCTTGAGGTGGATGCAGATATCCGGTCTGCGTGAGGCGATGATGCCTACCAGCTCGCCGCGCACCTTGTCGTCCAGCCCTGCGCCCATGATCGCACATGCAATGCGCGGCTCAGCCTCCAGTTGCCGCCTGACCTCATCCTGATCATGTGCACCCAGCCATTGAATCGGAAGGTGATCCAGTTGCCGCGCCACATCGCCGATCACATTCGGCAGCCGCCCGATCAGCAGAACCACGGGTTTCATCGCTGTCTCCTTTCATTCGGGTCGCAAACGAAAACCGGCCCAGAGGGGCCGGTTTTCAGTATAGCACAAAACTGGCGCGGCGGGTGCCTGAGGCGTCAGCCCTCGCCATTTACCAGCGTCGATATGATCGCCTTGGCATTGTCCGAGTTCCACTCGGCATCGCCAATCAGGCGCGCGATTTCCTGGCCTTCGGGGTTCAGGATGACAGTGATCGGAAGGGCGAGCACGCCAAACTCACGCGCGGCGGCAGATTTGGGATCCTGATGGCGGGGCAGGTTTTCAATGCCGTTCTCTTCGAAGAACTTCCTGATCCCGGCGGGTGTGTTGCGCCCGGTTGCCAGCGTCAGAACTTGAAACTTGTCGCCACCGAATTCGTCCTGCAGTTCGGCGATCTGCGGCATCTCTTTCCGGCAGGGTGCGCACCACGTCGCCCAGAAATTCACCAGAACGTATTTGCCCCGATAGTCTTCCAGCGTGCCAACCCCGCCGTCATCTTCGATCTGGAACTCGATCACTTTGGCGGGTTTCGGCTCTTTGTGCAGGATCAGCCGCTTCAGGCTTTCACCGCGCAACGGCGCGAGGGTTTCGGCATCGGTCGCCAAAGCGGCGTTTGCACCCAGCGCAAGGGCCATATAAAGGGGGATCAGACGAAATAGGCGCATATCAACTCCGGGTTTTCTTACATGACCGATCAATCCTCGAACCAGATGTGGGGCGGCCGCTTTGCCGCCGGTCCAGACGCGATCATGGAGGCAATCAATGCCTCGATCGGGTTCGATCAGCGGATGGCAGCCCAGGACATCGCAGGCTCGCGCGCCCATGCCGCCATGCTGGCGGCCACAGGCGTGATAACTGATAGTGATGCGCAGGCCATTCGGGAAGGGCTGCTCACTGTTTTGTCAGAGATTGAGCGGGGTGAGTTTCAGTTCTCGACCGCGCTGGAAGACATCCACATGAATGTCGAGGCGCGGTTGAAAGAGGTGATCGGCGAGCCCGCAGGGCGCTTACACACTGGTCGTTCACGAAACGACCAGGTGGCGACCGATTTCAAACTGTGGGTGCGCGATCAGCTGGACGCGGCTGAGAGTGGCCTGCTGGCCCTGATCCGCGCGCTTTTGGCGCAGGCCGAAGCCGGGGCGGATTGGGTCATGCCCGGCTTTACCCACCTGCAAACCGCGCAGCCGGTGACATGGGGCCATCACATGATGGCCTATGTCGAGATGTTTGGCCGCGACCTGTCCCGCGTCCGCGATGCCCGCGCCCGGATGAACGAATCGCCTTTGGGCGCGGCCGCGCTGGCCGGAACGTCCTTCCCCATCGATCGGCACATGACGGCGGAAGCCTTGGGTTTTGACCGCCCCGCTGCAAATTCGCTGGACGCGGTCAGCGATCGCGACTTCGCGCTCGAGTTCCTGTCCACCGCCTCGATCTGCGCCGTGCACCTGTCGCGCTTTGCCGAGGAACTGGTGATCTGGTCTTCGGCGCAGTTCCGGTTTGTGACGCTGTCCGACCGCTTCTCGACCGGCTCGTCGATCATGCCGCAGAAGAAGAACCCAGATGCGGCAGAACTGATCCGCGCCAAGGTGGGGCGCATCTATGGCGCCAACACCGCGCTGATGATGGTGATGAAGGGCCTGCCGCTGGCCTATTCCAAGGACATGCAGGAAGACAAAGAACAGGTCTTTGATGCCGCAGACAACTGGATGCTGGCGCTGGCGGCGATGGAAGGCATGGTCAAGGACATGACCGCCAATCGCGAAGGCCTTGCCGCGGCAGCGGGCTCGGGGTTTTCGACCGCGACCGACCTGGCCGACTGGCTGGTGCGGGTGCCGGGGCTGCCCTTCCGCGATGCGCACCACGTCACCGGTGCGTTGGTGGCAATGGCCGAGGGCAAGGGCTGCGACCTGCCTGATCTGACGCTCGAGGATATGCAATCGGTCCACGCAGACATCACCGATGATGTCTTTTCTGTCCTTACCGTCGAAAATTCGGTAAACTCGCGCCAGTCTTATGGCGGCACGGCACCGGATCAGGTGCGGGCCCAGGTCAAGCGGTGGAAGGCGCTGGTGTAATGCGAATACGACGCGTGGTTCTGTTGATTGCGGTCGCATCGGCTCTGGCCGGGTGCGGTGCGGATGGCGAACCCGTCCAGCCGACGATGAGCGCCAGTGTCGGTGTCGGCAGCAGCGGCACCTATGGCGGTGTCGGCGTCGGCCTGCGCCGTGGCGGGCTGGGCGTGTATCTCGGGCTCTGAAATTTGCCTTTGCAATTCTGGGCCTGCACACCCATTTTCATTGCATAAGCCCGCCCCTTTGCAACATGCGATTTCCAATGAGAACCATCGGTCTGATCCTGTCCCTTTCCATTCTCGCGGCGTGCGATCCTTCGTACAAGCCGCAGCCTGATCCCGCCGCGTCGAGCGATGGCTCCGGCATCTCGATCTCGGGCTATGGCCGGGTCGGCGTTTCAACAGGCAAATAGCGGAAGGCATAGGCGTGTACCGAGCCCATTGATCCGAAGGGCGCTTTTGGTCTAAGCGCGCAGGTATGGATCACTTTCTCTACCGCGACGGCGCGCTTTTCGCCGAGGATGTCCCGATCTCCGAAATCGCTGCCGCGGTCGGAACCCCGTTCTATGTCTATTCGACAGCGACCTTGCTGCGGCACTTCAAGCTGTTCGATGATGCGCTTGAGGGCACCGACCACCTTGTCTGCTACGCGATGAAGGCGGCCAGTAATCAGGCCATACTGAAGACGCTGGCGCAGGCGGGTGCGGGGATGGATGTGGTTTCGGGTGGAGAGTACCTGCGGGCCAAGGCCGCAGGCGTACCCGGAGACAAGATCGTTTTCTCGGGCGTGGGTAAAACGGCGGATGAGATTCGCACGGCTCTGACTGGTGGAATTCGTCAATTCAATGTCGAATCCGAACCCGAGATGGAGGTGATCAACGCCGTCGCACTGGAATTAGGCGTGATTGCGCCAATCACAGTGCGGGTGAACCCGGATGTCGATGCCAAAACCCACGCCAAGATCGCCACAGGCAAGTCCGAAAACAAGTTCGGCATCCCGATCTCGCGCGCCTCCGAGGTCTATGCGCGCGCCGCCAGCCTTCCGGGGCTCGAAGTGATCGGGATTGATGTCCATATCGGCTCGCAACTGACCGAGCTGGAACCGTTTGAGCTCGCCTATAACAAGGTCGCGGAACTGACCGAGCGTCTGCGCGCCGAAGGCCACAACATCCGCCGTCTTGACCTTGGCGGTGGCTTGGGCATTCCTTATAACCGCTCGAACGACGCACCGCCTCTGCCCGTCGAATATGGCGCGATGATCCAGAAAACACTGGGCCATCTGGGCTGTGAGATCGAGATTGAACCGGGCCGCCTGATCGCCGGTAACGCCGGATTGATGGTGTCCAAGGTCATCTACGTCAAATCCGGTGAGGATCGTGATTTCCTGATCCTCGACGGCGCGATGAATGACCTGATCCGCCCCGCAATGTATGAAGCCCATCACGATATTGTTGCCGTTCAGGAGCCCGAACCGGGTGTCGAGCGGCAACCCTATGACATCGTCGGCCCGGTCTGCGAGACGGGCGATACCTTCGCCAAACAGCGCAACATGCCGCCGCTTGCGCCTGGCGATCTTGTCGCTTTCCGCAGCGCCGGGGCCTATGGCGCAGTGATGTCCAGTGAATACAATACCCGCCCCTTGATCCCCGAAGTTCTGGTGAACGGAGATCAATTTGCTGTAATTCGTGAACGCCCGAGCTTTGACGAAATCATAAACCGCGATACCATACCTGAGTGGCTCTGACGCGATAACCGCGCGGGCCCGATCAGGAGGCCCGCATTGCGCGACACCCAAAACCTGCCAATTCCGAAATTGTCCCTGTGGCTGACACATGCGGGGATGTTGGCCGAGCAGGTCCTGCGCGCCTTCTGGCCGTTTTTCTCGATCCTGATGGCGATCCTGGCGGCCCTGATGCTTGGGGTGCAGGATTTTGTGCGTGTCGAAACCGTTTGGATTTCCGCCGGTATCGGCCTGCTCGGCCTGATTGCAACGGCGATACTGGGTCTGCGGAGATTCAAACTACCGACGCGGGCTGCGGCGCTGGTGCGGCTGGACGAAACCCTGCCGGGGCGTCCGATTCAGGCGCTGCTGGACGATCAAGCCATCGGGGCGATAGATGCGGACTCGGTCGCTCTGTGGCGGGCGCATCAGGTCCGGATGGCCGCACGCGCCGCAGAGGCAGAACCTGTGAAGCCGGATCTGCGACTCGCCGCGCGTGACCCTTATGCGATCCGCTATGCGGCGCTGCTGGCGCTTGTGGTGGCGGCGATCTTTGGCTCTTTTTGGCGCATCGGGTCGGTGGCTGACATGACGCCCGGTACGGCGCAGGCCGCGCAGGGACCAAGTTGGGAGGGTTGGGTGGAACCGCCGCGCTATACCGGCCTGCCAACGCTCTATCTGGCGGATCAAACCGATCCGACGTTGACCATGCCCAAAGGCAGCCGCATCACGCTGCGGTTCTATGGCGAGATCGGCGCGCACAGCCTCACCGAGACGACAACACCGCTGGGAACCGAGGACGCGACCGAGGCCGAGCAGGATTTTGTGGTGGACCGCTCGGGCCAGCTGCGCATCGACGGACCGGCCGGGCGGGACTGGACGCTAAAGATCATCGCGGATACCGCGCCGCAGATTGCGGTGACGGGCACCGCCGAGGCTGAGGCGGGCGGTCAGATGAAACTGCCATTTGCAGCGGCCGATGACTATGGCATCGCCACGGGATCAGCCCGGATCGAACTGAACCTGGCCGCGGTCACACGCCAATATGGTCTGATCGCTGAACCGGAACCGCGCGAGGCGATCTCGGTCGATCTGCCGATGCCGATCACCGGTGACCGCACCGATTTCACCGAAGACCTGATCGAGGATTTCTCACAGCACCCCTGGGCGCACTTACCCGTGAAAATCACCCTGATGGCGCAGGATGCAGCGGATCAGCAATCGATGTCAGAACCTTATCTGACCAAACTGCCCGCCCGGCGGTTCTTTGATCCGCTGGCCGCAGCGGTGATCGAACAGCGACGCGATCTGCTCTGGTCGCGGGAAAATGCGCTGCGCGTGGCACAACTGCTGCGCGCGGTCTCGCACCTGCCTGAGGATCTGTTCCGCTCGGACACCGCCTATCTGCGCCTCCGCGTGATCCTGCGCCGGTTAGAGACTTTCGACCGCCACGGTGCCTTGAATGTCAAACAGCAGGAAGAGATCGCACAAGCCCTTTGGGATCTTGCAGTATTGATCGAGGATGGCACGCTGGCCGATGCGCTGGAACGGATGCGCCGGGCACAGGAACGGCTGACCGAGGCGATGCAGAACGGCGCGAGCGATGAGGAAATCGCCGAACTGATGCAGGAGTTGCGCGAGGCGACAGAAGATTACATGCGGCAGTTGCAGCGGCTGGCACAGGAAAACGGCGACATGCAGGACGGCCAGCAAGGTCCCAATGGTGAGACGCTGCAGATGACGCAGGATGACCTGCAGCGGATGATGGACCGCATTCAGGAACTGATGGAACAGGGCCGCATGGCCGAAGCGCAGCAGGCGCTGGAAGAGTTCCAGCAGATGATGGAAAACATGCGCGTCACGCAAGGGCAGGGTCAGGGTGGACAGTCCGAAGGTCAGCAGGCGATGGAAGGTCTGGCCGAAACGCTGCGCGAGCAGCAGGGTCTCAGCGATCAGGCGTTCCGCGATCTGCAGGAGCAATTCAATCCCGGCGCTCAATCCGGTGAAAGCCAGGGGAACGAAGGCCGCAGCGGTGGCCTTGGACGTGGCCAAAGCCATGAAGGGCAAGGTGGTCAAGGCCAGGGTCAGGATCAGGCCGGTGAGGGCCAGCAGGGTCAGGGATCACTGGCCGACCGCCAGCAGGCGTTGCGGGACGAGCTGCGCCGTCAGGAACAGGGCCTGCCCGGTGGCGGCACGCCCGAAGGCGAAGCTGCGCGCGAGGCGCTGGGGCGGGCGGGCCGTGCCATGGACGAGGCCGAAGATGCCCTACGCAGCGATGATCTGGCCGAGGCCATCGACCGTCAATCCGAGGCGATGGAGGCGCTGCGCGAAGGGATGCGCTCGCTGGGTGAAGCATTGGCGCAAAACCAGCAGAACCAGCCGGGTCAGGGAACCGAAGCAGGCGACATGGAAGCCAATAACCGCGATCCGCTGGGACGCACACCAGGGTCCGTCGGATCGATCTCGACCGATGACAATCTGCTGCAGGGTGAGGACGTCTATCGCCGCGCGCGCGAACTGCTGGACGAGATCCGCCGCCGCACCGGCGAACAGGATCGTCCACAGATCGAGCTGGATTACCTCAAACGTCTGCTTGAGCGGTTCTGAGACGTCTAGTTCTGCGCGTTACCGGTCTGGGTTTCCAACCAGACACGGGCCTGGTCAATCAGCGAGACATAGGATTTCAAAACCGGATCGGCCTGCGGGACCGCTTCGCTGATTTGATTGGCATTGCCATAAACCAGAATCAGAATGATCCCGATGATGATGATCAGCGCAAAGCCGCGCAGAAACCCACCGGATCTGCGGGCCGGCGCTGCGGTTTCGGCGTCGTCCGATGTCAGGTCGCTGCGCAAGCCCGAGTTGATCGCCTCGACATCCGGCAACGCATCTTTCTGACCCGCATCCGAGGCGGTCTCGGTCGTGCTGGGGCGTTTGGGCTTAGCCTTGGAGTTCTCTGCCGGAGGGTCCAGTGCAAGATCGGGCTGGCTTTCCAGCTTGCCGCCCTCACGCTCGCGCAGTTCAGCCTCGCGCGCGGCCTCTTCCTTGAGAATGCTGGCAACGGCCGGGTCGACATTGCCCGTCGCCGCTTCGCCAGTGTTTTCGGGCTGTGCTTCAGCGGCTTCGGTTTCTTCGGCCTTGTCTGCCTCTTCGGCCTTGTCCGGCTCTTCGGTTTTTTCTTGGGCCGCGTCTTCGGTCACAGCTTCGGCCACGTCTTTGGCGACTGGGGTGGGTGGCGGTTCAACCGCGGCGGCCTGAGGAGTTTTGGCCTGAAACCAAGTCTGCTCACAGTTGGAACACTGAACGTCCCGCCCGCTTTCCGGGATCACCTCATCCGGAACCTCGTACTGGGCACTGCAATTCGGACACGTTAAACGCATTCTGCCTCCTGGCTCGCCAAGCGGGCCTGATAGTAGTTTTTTCAGGGATGATATTCCGTTAAGACCCAACAGCAAAGCGTGTTTTCGTCTTCACGGGCCAAGTGTCGCCAATTGGACCCGCCTAAGGCATTGAAACCGTGGCTGTGCTCGGGCAAGAGATGGGCAGAACAAAGGGGGCAGGCGTGATTGAGCTGGAAAATATCAGCTACAGCTATGGCGGCGGCGAATTGCTGAGCGATGTTTCGCTGCAGTTGCAGCCGGGGTCGTTCCATTTCCTGACCGGCCCGTCCGGCGCGGGCAAGACCACGCTGCTCAAGCTCTGCTACGGGGCGTTGCTGCCGACCTCGGGGCGGCTTAGCGCATTTGGCGAGGATATTGCGCGGCTGGACCGCGACCAGATGGCCCTGTTGCGCCGACGGATTGGCGTCGTACATCAGGATTGCCGCTTTCTCGATCACATGACGCTGTCCGAAAACGTGGCCCTGCCGCTGATGGTGTCCGGACGCGGGGATAGCGATGAGCGTAACGACCTGACCGAGCTTCTGGGCTGGGTCGGCTTGGGAGCGCGACTCGAGGCGCACCCGCCCGAGTTGTCCGGTGGTGAGCGGCAGCGCGCCGCGTTAGCCCGCGCCGTCATCCTGTCGCCCGATGTGGTGTTGGCGGATGAGCCCACCGGCAATGTCGACTGGGAGATGTCGCAGCGTCTTTTGCGCCTGCTGATCGAGCTGAACCGGATGGGCAAGACCGTGCTGATCGCCACCCATGACCTCAGCCTGATCCGCGCCGCCAAAAGTCAGGTCCAGGCCCGCGTGCTTCGGATTTCCCAGCGCCGGTTACAGCTTGCGGGGGCGGATTTATGAGCAGCAGCGACATTCGCGCCCTGTTGCGCCCCGACACCCGCGCCGACCGCGTGGTGCCGCCCACCGGCTTCACCGCGCAGTTGACCCTGTTCGTCTCGGGCGCGATGGCGTTTTTGGCGGTGTTTGCGCTGGCGCTGTCGCTGGCCTCGGGCCGGTTGGCGGACCGCTGGGCCTCGGAACTGGCAGGCGCCGCCACGCTGCGGATCAGCGCACCCGCAGAACAGCGCGCCGCCCAGACCGAGGCCGCGCTGGTGGTGCTGCAGCAAACCCCCGGCGTGGCCTCGGCCCGCGCTCTGACCAACGAAGAACAGGCGGCGTTGCTATCCCCTTGGTTCGGACCCGACCTGCCTCTGGACACCCTACCCGTGCCACAACTGATCGAGATCATCGAAGGCGCGCCCGGGCTGGATGCCGCAGGTCTGCGCCTGCGATTGGGGGCAGAGGTTCCCGGTGCGGTGCTGGACGACCACGGCCGCTGGCGCGAGCCGTTGGTGGATGCGGCCAGATCGCTGCGACGGCTGGGCTGGATTTCGATCCTGCTGATCGGCGGGGCTACGGCGGCAATGATCACCCTCGCCGCCAATGCCTCGCTTGCCGCCAACGCGCAGATCATCGAAGTTCTGCGCCAGGTAGGTGCGCGTGACCGCTTTATCGCCGGGGCCTTCGTGCGCCGCTTCACCTTCCGCGCGCTTTTTGGCGCGGCGGTCGGAACATTGCTGGGCATGTCGGGCGTGCTGCTGCTGCCCGAAGCCTCGGATGCGGGCGGGTTTCTGACCGGGCTGGGCTTTCAGGGTGCTGGCTGGGTGTTGCCTGCATTCATTCCCCTGTTGGGCGCGGCAGTCGCCTTTCTGGCCACATGGTCCGCCGCGCGCCGCAAGTTAAAGGAGCTATCCTGATGTCTATGGCCCTCCAATGGATCCGCTCCCTGACCTTCGTGATTACGATCTACGGCTGGATGCTGGTGCTCGGGCTCGTCTTTGCGCCCTATGCCCTGTTCTCGAAACGCGGTGCCCTGCGCGCCTGCAAGATATATGCCCGCAGCACCATCTGGCTTGCCCGCTGGATGGTCGGCCTGCGCGGTGAGGTGCGTGGTCCCGTCCCGACGGGAGAAGTTGTGATCGCTGCCAAGCACCAGTCGTTCTTCGATATTATCCTGATTTTCGATGCGGTGCCGCACGCCAAGTTCATCATGAAGCGTGAACTGCTGTGGACCCCGATCATCGGCATGTATGCCCGTCGGCTGGGCTGCATTCCCGTCAATCGCGGCAAGCGCGGCGCGGCGGTGGCCAAGATGGTCAAGGATGTCGCCAAGGAATTCACCGAACCCGGCCAGCTGGTGATCTACCCGCAGGGCACCCGTGTGGCGCCGGGGGCGACGAAACCCTACAAGGTTGGTACCGCGGTTCTGTATGAAGGGCTGGGTTATCCCTGCGTTCCTGCCGCAACCAATGTAGGCGTCTTCTGGCCACGCACCGGCATTCTGCGCAAACCGGGGCATGCAATTGTCGAATTTCTCGACCCCATCGTTCCGGGGGTCGGGCGCCGTGAATTCCTGTTGCAATTGGAAGATGAGATTGAAACAGCGTCGAACAATCTGATGCGCGAAGTGGGGTTTGATCCGAATGCAGTTCATTGACGACATTGCCACGCTTGAGGCGCTTTACGGCCAACCCGGCGCACCGTCGCTGCGCAAGGTTGCCCGACGCCTGACGCCACTCTATCGCAAATGGATCATGGCCGCGCGGCTCTGCATCCTCAGCACCGTGGGTCTGGAAGGGGTGGATGGCAGCCCGCGCGGGGATGACGGCCCGGTTGTGCTGGAGCTTGATCCCGGCACGTTGGCCATGCCCGACTGGCGGGGCAACAATCGATTGGACAGCCTGCGCAATATCGTTCGCGATCCGCGTGTGTCACTGATGTTTCTGGTGCCGGGCTCGAACAATGTGGTCCGGGTGAATGGAACCGCGCGCCTGACCGCAGATGAAACGCTGCGCGCCCGCTTCGATAAGCTGGGTAAACGACCGGCAACGGTGATCCTCATCGAAATCAAAGAGATCTACACCCAATGCGCCCGCGCGTTGATGCGGGCGCAAACCTGGTCGGGTGGAGAAGATGCCACAGGGTTGCCAAGCGTGGGTGAAATCCTGGCGGAAATGACCGCCGGAGAAGAAGGCGGTGCCCGGTATGATCAGGAATGGGACGCCCGTGCGGCCAAGACCATGTGGTAGCAAGATGTTTATGCCGCGCCATCAAAGCGCGGCGGCGCCCATCTCGGAAACTTTTCCGATCCATCGTTCGACGCTGCCGGGTTTTGGATAGCTTGCACCGGCGAAATAGGTGAAACGGGTCGGTTTGAACCCAACGAAACCCAGGACCTGATCGCGCACCTGCCGGATCAACGCCTGTCGATAGACCAGTCGCATGAACCAGCCAGGTGTGTCCGATGTCAGGATCACCCTTGCCGTGCGACCGCTGAGCATTGGTGCCGGAAAGCCAATCTTGGTGGTGTTTCTTGTATCGAAGGTCCGGCCCGGAATGAAAACCCGGTCGATCAACCCTTTGAGCTTGGCGGGCAGCCCTCCCCACCACATCGGCGTGGTCAGAACCAGGTGCTCGCTCCATTCGAGGTCTTGCAACACCTGTTCAAGCACGGGCTCTAGCGGCTTGAAGTCTTCGTAGTTGCCCTGTCCGAAATCATGATCGAACTGCAACTCACTCAGATGCACGACCCTGACTTCGTGCCCTTTGGCATCGGCGGCATCTGCATAGGTCTGCGCAAAAACACGAGACAGACTGCTTTCAGCGGGATGTCCATTGAGGACAAGTATCTTCTTGGGCAGCATTGGGGATTCTCCTAAAATTGACCACGGTCAGTTTATAGTGTCTAAAATTGACCGCGGTCAATATCTAATTTGACCACGGTCAAAAAACATGCAAACAACCCCTATGCAGAAGGCGATTCAAAAACGAACTCTCAAAACCCGTGCACGGCTGATCTCGGCCGCTGAGGACGTGATCCGGAATGAAGGGTATGAAGCCCTGCGCGTAGAAGACGTGGTTCAGGCCGCTGGCGTGGCCAAAGGCACATTCTTCGCGCATTTTCGAGACAAGGATGCGCTGATGGAAATCCTGATGGCGGATACACTGAACGCCTGTCTTGATCAGGCCGAAGCGGGAAAGCCACCCGGCACGGTGCCTGAGATCATCGTCGCGCTGGAGCCCGTGCACAGCTTCATGACGGCTGAGCGCTATGTGTTCGATCTGCTGATCAGGCATTCAGGCGCGGTGGCAATCGCTGAAATTGGCCCGATCGCCTACTTCTTCGAGCGATATTTTCGCGTCGTCATGATGTGGCTTGATGAAGCCGAAGTGCGCAAAGACGTGCCCTCAGATCTTCTGGCCGAAGGCGTACAGGCTTTTGCCATTCAGGCCATGTCGCTGAAATACTGCGCGCTGCATGCCTCAACAAGCTTCAGCGACAGGCTCAAGGTCTATCTTGAGGCGTGGTTGACCCCGGCGAGATAGCCGCCGGGGTCTTTGTTTTAGCTATGTATGGGGCCGTCGCCACAAGCCAGTGCGGCCTCGCGGACCGCTTCGGAATAGGTCGGGTGCGCATGGCAGGTCAGGGCCAGATCTTCGGCTGAGGCACCGAATTCCATCGCCACGCAGACCTCGTGGATCAGGTCCCCGGCCGCCGGGCCGATGATATGCGCGCCCAGAATGCGGTCGGTTTCTTTGTCAGCCAGGATTTTCACAAACCCGTCGCCGGCGAAATTCGCCTTGGCGCGGCCATTGCCCATGAACATGAACTTGCCGACCTTATAGGCGCGGCCCTGTTCCTTGAGCGTCGCCTCGGTCTCGCCAACATTGGCGACTTCGGGCCAGGTGTAGATCACCCCCGGAATGACGCCATAGTTCACATGGCCATGCTTGCCTGCGACCTGCTCGGCGGCGGCCATGCCTTCGTCCTCGGCCTTATGGGCCAACATCGGACCTTCGGTCACATCTCCGATGGCATAGATGCCCGGCACATTGGTCTGCCAGTCGGCACCAACTTTGATCTGGCCGCGCGGGGTCATCTCGACGCCCAGAGCGTCCAGCCCCAGACCATCCGAATATGGCTTGCGCCCGGTGGCAACCAGCACGGTATCGGCGTCGATCACATGCTCGCTGTCATCCTTGAGCAGCTTGTAGGTGACCTTGGCTTTGGTCTTGGTCGCCTCGGTCTTTTGCACCGCAGCGCCCATGACGAACTTCAGACCCTGTTTCTTGAGGATACGCTGAAAGGTCTTCTGAACCTCGGGGTCCATGCCCGGGGTGATTTCCTTGAGGAATTCGATCACCGTCACCTCGGCCCCCAGACGGCTGTAGACCGAGCCCAGCTCAAGCCCGATCACACCGGCACCGATCACCACCATCTTCTTGGGGATCTTGCCCAGCGACAGCGCTCCGGTCGAGGTCACCACGACCTTTTCGTCAACTTCGACACCGGGCAGCGCAGATGGCTCAGAGCCCGACGCGATGATGATGTTCTTGGCCTCATGGATTTCATCGCCAACCTGAACCTTGCCCGCAGCAGGGATCGAGCCCCAGCCTTTCAGCCAATCGATCTTGTTCTTCTTGAACAGAAACTCGATGCCCTTGGTGTTACCCTCAATCACTTCGTCTTTATAGGCCTGCATCTGCTTCCAATCGACCGAAGGGCTTTTACCCTTCAGGCCCATCTTGGCAAAGTTATGCTCGGCCTCGTGCAACTGGTGGCTGGCATGCAGCAGCGCCTTGGACGGGATGCAGCCCACGTTCAGGCATGTGCCGCCCAGCGTTTCGCGCCCTTCGACCACGGCGGTCTTCAGACCCAGTTGAGCGCAGCGGATCGCGCAGACATAGCCGCCGGGTCCGGCGCCGATTACGATGACGTCATAATTTGCCATTACATTCTCCTAAATCGACCGGGTGGCCCGGCACTTTCCCGACCCGGTGTGACGGGTCAGGCATATATGTGTCAAACGGGTTCCAACAGCTTGATCGTGATATGCGCAATCCCGCCCCGTTCGTGATGCATCGCCAATTCCTCGGACCCGAAAAAGGCTTTTGCCTTATCTAGATTCAGAACTTCGAACATCGCAATCGCATGGTCTTTCTGATCTGGATCGCGCCAGACATGCAGGTCGCGGATACCCGCGGCCTTGCGCATCGGCTTATCCTCACGGAACACTTTCAGCCAGGCGTCGAAATCGGCCACATCGGCCTGCCACAATACATGTGTCGCCATGATTACAGATCCATCAGCAGGCGGCGCGGGTCTTCCAGCGCCTCTTTCACGCGAACAAGGAACGTCACCGCGCCTTTGCCGTCAACAATGCGGTGATCGTAAGACAGGGCCAGATACATCATCGGGCGGATCTTGATCTCACCATTGATGACCATCGGGCGATCCTGGATCTTGTGCATGCCCAGAATACCCGATTGCGGGGGGTTCAGGATCGGCGATGACATCAGCGAGCCATAGACACCGCCGTTCGAGATGGTGAACGTACCACCCTGCATTTCCGCCATCGACAGCTTGCCGTCACGGGCGCGCTTGCCTTTTTCGGCAATGGCCTTCTCGATCGCTGCAAAGGACATGCTGTCGGCGTCGCGGATCACCGGAACCACCAGACCCTGCGGCGTACCGGCGGCCACGCCCATATGTACGAAATTCTTGTAGACGATGTCATTGCCATCGATCTCGGCATTCACCTCGGGCACTTCTTTCAGCGCGTGGCAGCAGGCCTTGGTGAAGAAGGACATAAAGCCCAGACGCACACCATGCTTCTTCTCGAACTGGTCTTTATACTGGCTGCGCAGCGCCATGACCTCGGTCATGTCCACCTCGTTATAGGTGGTCAGGATCGCGGCGGTGTTTTGCGCATCCTTCAGGCGCTTGGCGATGGTCTGGCGCAGACGGGTCATGCGCACGCGTTCCTCGCGGCTTGCATCCTCAGCTGCAACTGGCGGCCGCGGAGCCTGGGCAACGGGGGCGGGCACAGCCGCCGCAGGCGCTGGGGCCGTAGCCGTTGCAACCGCCTTGGCGACATCTTCTTTCATGATACGGCCATCGCGACCGGTGCCAGTGACCTGATCAGCAGTCAGACCAGCCTCGGCCATTGCTTTCTCAGCCGATGGTGCATTGGACACGTCTTTCCCCGTGCTGGCTGCTGCCGGGGCAGCAGCGGCCGCTGCCGGGGCCGGTGCCGCACCTGCAGCCGCGCCTGAGATCACCGCCAGCTTGGCGCTGGCATCCACGGTGCTGCCTTCGGGCGCAACGATCTCGGCCAGAACACCAGCCGCCGGGGCCGGAACCTCGACCGAGACCTTGTCGGTTTCCAGCTCGCATAGCATTTCGTCCTGCGCGACGCTGTCGCCAACCTGTTTGAACCATGTCGAAACGGTTGCCTCGGTCACGGATTCACCCAGCGTTGGCACCATCACGTCCACGCTGCCACCCACCGCAGCCGGAGCTGCTGCCGCGGGCGCCGGGGCCGCCGCCGCCGGGGCAGGCGCCGCCCCTTCGCCAGCCGCGATGGTGGCCAGCAGGGCGTCAACGCCCACCGTCTCACCTTCGGCGGCGACGATCTCGCCCATGACACCAGCGGAGGGAGAGGGCACTTCGACCGTGACCTTGTCAGTCTCCAGCTCGCACAGCATCTCATCTACGGCCACAGCATCGCCGGGCTTCTTGAACCAGGTCGCTACCGTGGCTTCGGTGACGGACTCGCCCAGCGTGGGAACACGAACTTCAATCGTCATCGTTTACTTTCCTTCAATGCTCAGCGCTTCGTTCACCAGCGCTTCTTGTTGGGCTTTGTGTTGGCTGGCCAGTCCCGTAGCGGGTGAGGCCGAGGTTGCGCGACCGACATAGGCCGGACGGGTGTGTTTTGCGCCGATGCGGGTCAGAACCCATTCGATATTGGGTTCGATAAAGGTCCAGGCCCCCTGGTTCTTGGGCTCTTCCTGACACCAGACCATCTCGGCGCCCTTAAAGCGCTCAAGCTCATTGATCAGCGAATGGGCGGGGAAGGGATAGTATTGTTCGATCCGCATCAGGTAGATGTCGTCGATACCCCGCGCATCGCGTTCTTCCAGAAGGTCGAAATAGACCTTGCCGGAACACATGACGACGCGCTTGATCTTGTCATCCGACACCAGCTTGGTGTCTGAATTTCCTTTCTGCGCGTCATCCCACAGCACCCGGTGGAAGCTGGAGCCTGTAGTGAAATCCTCGGCCGTGCTGACGGCCAGTTTGTGACGCAGCAGCGATTTAGGTGTCACCAGGATCAACGGCTTGCGGAAGGTCCGGTGCAGCTGACGGCGCAGGATGTGGAAATAGTTCGCGGGCGTCGTACAGTTCGCCACGATCCAGTTGTCCTGACCGCACATCTGCAGGAACCGTTCCAGACGCGCGGATGAATGCTCCGGGCCTTGCCCTTCGAACCCGTGCGGCAGCAGGCAGACCAGCCCGGACATCCGCAGCCACTTGCTTTCGCCCGAGCTGATGAACTGGTCGAACATGATCTGCGCGCCGTTGGCGAAATCACCGAACTGCGCCTCCCACAGCACCAGCGCGTTTGGCTCGGCCAGAGAATACCCGTATTCGAAGCCCAAGACCGCATATTCGCTCAGCATCGAGTCAATCACGTCGTAATGTGATTGGCCCTTGCGAATGTTGTTCAGCGGGTAATACCGCTCCTCGGTTTCCTGATGGACAAAGCCGGAATGGCGTTGGCTGAAGGTACCACGCGTCGCATCCTGCCCGGCCAGGCGCACCGGATAGCCCTCGGTCAGCAGAGAGCCAAACGCCAGCGCCTCGCCTGTGGCCCAGTCAAAGCCGGTCCCGGTTTCGAACATCTGCTTCTTGTGTTCCAGCAACCGGCCCACGGTTTTGTGCATCGCAAAACCTTCGGGTGCGGTGGTCAGAGCGGTCCCGATCTCGGCCAGCGTATCCGCTGAGATCGCGGTTTCGCCGCGCATGTATTCGTCTTTGTGCCTGTCCAGATGCGACCAGCGCCCATCCAGCCAATCGGCCTTGTTGGGCTTATAGTCCCTCCCGGCATCGAACTCTTCGTTCAGATGCGCCTGAAAGGCGGCCTTCATATCCTCGATCTCGCCCTCGGGAATCAACCCGTCCTTGACCAACCGTTCGGTGTACAAAGACAGCGTGGTCTTATGGGTCTTGATCTTCTTGTACATGATCGGGTTGGTGAACATGGGCTCGTCGCCCTCGTTATGGCCAAACCGGCGATAGCAGAAGATATCCAGCACCACGTCCTTGTGGAACTTCTGGCGGAACTCGGTCGCCACCTTGGCGGCATGCACCACCGCCTCGGGATCGTCGCCGTTCACATGGAAGATCGGCGCCTCAACCATCAGCGCGATATCCGTCGGATAGGGGCTGGAGCGGCTGAAATGCGGCGCGGTGGTGAAACCGATCTGGTTGTTCACCACGATATGCATGGTGCCGCCGGTCCTGTGCCCGCGCAGACCGCTCAGGCCAAAGCCTTCGGCCACAACACCCTGACCGGCAAATGCCGCATCGCCGTGCAGCAGGATGCCCATGACCTTGGTGCGATCGGTATCATTCAATTGATCCTGCTTGGCGCGGACCTTGCCCAGCACCACCGGGTTCACCGCCTCTAGGTGCGAGGGGTTGGCGGTCAGCGAGAGGTGCACGCTGTTGCCGTCAAATTCGCGGTCGCTGGAGGCGCCGAGGTGGTATTTCACATCGCCCGAGCCATCCACGTCCTCGGGTTTGAAGCTGCCGCCCTGGAATTCGTTGAAAATGGCGCGATAAGGCTTGCCCATCACATTGGCGAGAATGTTCAGACGGCCCCGATGAGGCATGCCGATCACGATATCGCTCAGACCCAGCGCACCGCCGCGCTTGATGATCTGTTCCATCGCAGGAATCAGCGCCTCGCCACCATCCAGACCAAAGCGTTTAGTGCCCATGTATTTGACATGCAGGAATTTCTCGAAGCCTTCGGCCTCGACCATCTTGTTCAGGATCGCCTTGCGGCCTTCCTTGGTAAAGGCGATTTCCTTGCCGTACCCCTCGATCCGTTCCTTCAGCCAAGCGGCCTCTTCCGGGTTAGAGATGTGCATGTATTGCAGCGCAAACGTTCCGCAATAGGTCCGCTTCACGATCTCGACGATCTGGCGCATGCTGGCCATCTGCAGGCCCAGCACGTTGTCGATAAAGATCGGGCGATCCATGTCGGCATCGGTGAAGCCGTAGGTCTTCGGGTCCAGCTCTGGGTGCGTGCTTGCGGCGCGCATCCCCAGCGGGTCCAGATCAGCTGCCAGATGGCCCCGGATGCGATAGGCCCGGATCAGCATCAGCGCCCGCAGGCTGTCCAGCACCGCGCGTTTGATCTGGTCATCGCTGACCTCAACCCCCTTGTCCGCCGCCTTTTCCTTGATCTTCTTGCCCGCCGCCTTGGCGTCGATCTCGGCCCACTCACCGGTCAGGGCTCCGGTCAGATCGTCCGCCGGCATCGGAGGCCAGTCGGTCCGCGCCCAGGACGGCCCCTCAGCCTCTTTCTGCACATCCGGGGCGTCATCGCCCATGGCCTTAAAGAACTCGACCCAGGCGGCATCCACCGCGCCCGGGTTCTTGGTGTACTGGGCATAAAGCTGCTCCAGATATTCGGCATTATGCCCCTGCATAAAGCTTGAGGCATGAAAGGCAGAGTTGGGCGAATGTTCGGTCATGGGGCTACCTCATATGGGTTGGGACCGTATTGATTGGGGCCTGGCTGGCTGGGGCGGGACAGCCACCACAGCACCAGGAGGGGCGACACAAACAGGACGATGAGTGTCGGAATGACGATGAGCAGAGTGGCTTCGGTCAGCAGAGTATCCAACCTGCCGCCATGGAACTGGCTGGCAAGACCGATGCCAAAGACCAGAACGGCCAGAGCGCCAAGGATCAGCAGGATCGGCAGCAGAGCATAGAGCCCACTGCGCCCGGTATCATGCATCCGCCGCCACGCGACGGCCAGATGCGGGAAGAACACGATCAGGCCGACGATGCTTTGGACCGGCTGCGAGGACGTGGCCGTGATCGACTTGACCTCATCGCTTTCGCTGACCGAGACCTGAGTGAAAAACTGCCAGTCAATGATCCCGGCGATGATGTTCCAGATCACGATGAACAGGAAAAAGAACCAATATTCGGGCCGCGAGGCCCGCCCCGAGAAGGTGAAGAACTTGGCGAAACAGGTGCGGATGGCGTCAGAGAAGGTCATGGCTTTTATTTGACTCATGCCTATCCCCTAGTTGCGGGCCGCGCAGTCGAATATTGACTGGCGACGCTCAAATTGCAGAAACGAGTTGCCGACTGCAGTATCCGAAACAAGTCTCGGGGAACCTTCAAACTGCGCGCACCAGAAATCGGCTGCTTGCTGCAATTCCTTGTCGTCGACACGCATGCTCAAATAAGTGAATGAGATGCGGTCATCGCCCAGCGTCTCTGTCGAACCGCCTGTTACGCTGGGAATTGCGCGTACGATGAATCGGTCCAACGGTGGTTCGTTCGAAGTTTCGGCGCTGACCACGTTGCCCAAGCAGGCAACCGCTAGAATGACGACCACCCGGCGGCAACGCCGGGCAGCGCCCGACCCTCCCCCCGGGAGGGCGCTTGCAGCACCCACCCAGGGTCGGGCGCTGCCCTCAGCGCCTGTGGAGAGTCGGCTTGCCATCAGCCAATCGCTTCCAGCACAGCCTCACCCAGCTGCGCCGGGCTTTCGGCCACCACGATACCGGCTGAGCGCATGGCTTCGATCTTGTCCTCGGCACCGCCCTTGCCGCCGGCGACAATCGCGCCCGCGTGGCCCATGCGGCGGCCGGGAGGGGCTGTGCGGCCCGCGATGAAACCCGCCGTGGGCTTCTTGCGGCCCTTCTTGGCCTCATCCGCCAGGAATTGCGCGGCTTCTTCCTCGGCCGAGCCACCGATCTCACCGATCATGATGATCGACTCGGTCTCGTCATCGGCCAGGAACCACTCCAGCACGTCGATATGCTCGGTGCCCTTGATCGGGTCGCCGCCGATGCCCACACAAGTGGACTGGCCCAGACCTACATCGGTGGTCTGCTTGACCGCCTCATAGGTCAAGGTGCCCGAACGGGACACAACGCCGACCGAACCGCGCTTGTGGATGTGGCCGGGCATGATGCCGATCTTGCAGGCGTCGGGCGTAATCACACCGGGGCAGTTCGGCCCGATCAGGCGCGATTTGCTGCCTTCCAGCGCGCGTTTTACCTTCATCATGTCCAGAACCGGGATGCCCTCGGTGATGCAGACGATCACCTCCATCTCGGCATCAATGGCTTCGAGGATCGAGTCTGCCGCGAAGGGCGGTGGAACATAGATGACGGAGGCGTTGGCGTCGGTCACATGCTTGGCCTCGTGGACCGAGTTGAACACGGGCAGGTCAAGATGTGTCATCCCGCCTTTGCCGGGCGTCACGCCGCCGACCATCTTGGTGCCATAGGCGATGGCCTGTTCGCTGTGGAATGTGCCCTGCGAGCCGGTAAAGCCCTGACAGATCACTTTGGTATTTTCGTCGATGAGGACTGCCATCTGGCGTTCTCCTTTGTAGGGCGGGCTTCAGCCCGCCAAAAGCTTGGGAAAGGTGGGCTGAAGCCCACCCTACGGGATGACACTCAGCCTTTGACGGCCTTCACGATCTTCTCGGCACCGTCTTTCAGGTTGTCTGCCGCGATCACGTCAAGGCCAGATGTGTTGATGATCTCTTTGCCTTTCTCGACATTCGTGCCTTCCAGACGCACGACCAGCGGAACCTGCAGGCCGACCTCTTTCACCGCGGCGACAACGCCCTCGGCGATGACGTCACAGCGCATGATGCCGCCGAAGATGTTGACCAGAATGCCTTTGACGTTCGGGTCCGAGGTGATGATCTTGAACGCCTCGGTCACTTTCTCTTTGGTCGCACCACCGCCCACGTCCAGGAAGTTGGCGGGCTCGGCCCCATAGAGCTTGATGATGTCCATCGTCGCCATCGCCAGACCGGCACCGTTGACCATGCACCCGATCTCACCATCCAGCGCGATGTAGTTCAGGTCGTATTTGCTGGCTTCCAGTTCCTTGGGGTCTTCCTCGGTCGTGTCGCGCAGCTCGGCAATGTCGGGGTGGCGGTAGACCGCGTTGCCGTCAAAGCCGACCTTGGCGTCCAGCACCTTGAGGTCGCCCTTGTCCGAGACGATCAGCGGGTTGATCTCCAGCATCTCCATATCCTTCTCGACGAAGGCGTTATAGAGCTGGTTCATCAGCTTGACGCATTGCTTGACCTGCGCGCCTTCCAGGCCCAGCGAGAAGGCGATGCGGCGGCCGTGATAGGCCTGATAACCGGTCGCGGGGTCGACCGAGAACGAGAGGATCTTCTCGGGCGTGGCCGCGGCCACCTCTTCGATGTCCATGCCACCTTCGGTCGAGCAAACGAATGAGATGCGGCTGGTCTGGCGATCCACCAGCAGCGCCAGGTACAGTTCGCGTTCGATGCCCGATCCGGCCTCGATATAGATGCGGTTGACCTGCTTGCCTGCGGGCCCGGTCTGATGCGTGACCAGCGTGCGGCCCAGCATCTTTTTGGCTTCTTCGGCGGCTTCTTCCACCGATTTGGTCAGACGGACACCGCCCTTTTCACCGGCATCGGCCTCTTTGAACGAGCCCTTGCCGCGCCCACCCGCATGGATCTGAGCCTTGACGACCCATAGCGGCCCGTCCAGTTCACCGGCTGCGGTTTTGGCTTCCTCGGCGCGCAGAACCGCGCGACCGTCGGAGACCGGAGCGCCATAGCTGCGCAAAAGAGCTTTGGCCTGATATTCGTGAATATTCATCGAAACTGTCCCGTCTGACTACGATTACACCGTTATAGGGGTGTCTATGGGACAAGTTTAAAGGGTTTTTTGACGGCGACGGGGTTTTTGCCGAAGTTTTTCGATATTTGTGATCACAGCAAATTGGGGTGTGATCACAAATTTTTGGGATAGAAAGATTTCTGCGGGTCAAGGCCAGAGTCGATTCTGCACCAAATAAATTATCAACGTTACTGCGCTTGCCAGAAAGACAGGAGTGGTTCTTACCAACGCCATGCCTAGCAGTTCAATCCAACCTATGTTCACCTGCAGTGCGGTCAAGATTGCGAACATCATGAAGAGAGTTCCCAATACTCCGACGAATATGCAAAGTGTTAGATAGAGTTGTAGGACCAAACGAGCCCACTTTCTTGCGTCGATTGATTGTGTGGTGCCGATCAGACCCAAGCAGAGAACGGGTATGGCGATTAGGAATATCGTAATCTTAAGAAACTCAAACATAGAGTAAAAATGCGCGCCCGAAGACGCGCATTCAATCCCTTAGTCTGAATTTCCAGACCTTACGCCAGCGAGTTGTCGATACCCTTGCAGGCCTCGATCAGGCCCTTCACGGCGTTGACCGAATTGTCGAAACCGGCCTGCTCTTCTTCGTTCAGCTTGATGTTGACCACACGCTCGACACCGCCTGCACCGATGACGGTGGGCACGCCGACATACATGCCTTCAACACCCAGCTCTCCATCGCAATAAGCGGCACAGGGCAGAACGCGTTTCTGATCTTTCAGATAGGCCTCTGCCATTTCGATCGCCGAGGTGGCAGGCGCGTAGAAGGCCGAGCCGGTTTTCAGCAGACCGACGATTTCTGCGCCGCCATCACGGGTGCGCTGAACGATAGCGTCCAGTTTCTCCTGCGTGGTCCAGCCCATCTCAACCAGATCGGGCAGCGGGATACCGGCAACGGTCGAGTAACGCACGGACGGCACCATGGTGTCGCCATGACCGCCCAGAACGAACGCGGTGACGTCGCGCATCGAGACGTTGAATTCTTCCGACAGGAAATGCGCAAAACGGCCCGAATCCAGAACACCCGCCATGCCGCAGACCTTGTTGTGCGGCAGGCCAGAGAATTCGCGCAGGGCCCAAACCATCGCGTCCAGCGGGTTGGTGATGCAGATGACGAATGCGTCAGGCGCATTGGCGGCGATGCCCTCGCCGACCGATTTCATGACCTTCAGGTTGATGCCCAGCAGGTCGTCGCGGCTCATGCCCGGCTTGCGCGGCACGCCAGCGGTGACGATGCAAACATCGGCGCCCGCGATGTCCTCATAGGACTGGGTGCCTTTCAGCTTGGCGTCAAAGCCTTCCGAGGGGCCGGATTCGGCGATATCCAGCGCCTTGCCTTCCGGGGTGCCTTCGGCGATGTCGAACAGGACAACGTCACCGAGTTCCTTCATTGCTGCGAGGTGGGCGAGCGTGCCGCCGATCTGACCTGCGCCGATCAGCGCGATCTTGGGTCTGGCCATTTGGAATATCTCCGGTCGGTTTTGAAATCGCGGTTGTGCTAGTCGTAAAAGTGGCGTCGCGCAAGTGTTCTGCGGCGCGGCATGCTATCGCATACCGTTTGCACACCCCCCACCGATTGCGCTAAACCACCTGTGACTCATGCTTATTTCCGGAACTCCCCATGTTCGAGATGAACCTGATGTTTTTTGCCGTGGCGATCCCGGCAGTGATATTCGCAGGCATCTCGAAAGGTGGGTTCGGCTCGGGCGTAGCCTTTGCCTCATCCTCGATTCTGGCGCTGATCCTGACGCCCGGGCAGGCATTGGCGTTGATGCTTCCGATCCTCATGGTGATCGATGTCGCCACCCTCAAGCCCTACTGGAAACGCTGGAGCTGGCCGGATTCGCGCCTGCTGATCCTGGGTGCGGTGCCCGGCATTGCGCTGGGGGCGTGGCTTTATCGCGCCACCGATGACGACCTGCTGCGGTTGCTGATCGGCGGGATTTCGGTCGGCTTCGTGATCTGGCACATGGCCCAGACCAGAGGCTGGGTGCGCGGCTTTACCAATCGCCTGCCGCCTTCGGCAGGATTATTTGCCGGGCTGGTCGCCGGGTTCACCAGCTTTGTCAGCCATGCAGGGGGTCCGCCCGCCGCCGTTTACCTGCTGTCCCAACGCCTGACGAAAACCGAATTCCAGGCCTCTACCGTGCTGGTCTTCTGGGTGATCAATGCCGTGAAATTCGTGCCTTTCGCCTATCTGGGTCTCTTCACATGGCACACGGCGCTGGCCGATCTGTTGTTAACGCCGTTCGCGATTCTCGGGGCATGGTTGGGCGTTCGGGCACATTTCATGCTGTCCGAACGCCTGTTCTTTGGCATCGCTTATGTCCTGCTGACGCTGACCGGCAGCAAACTGATCTGGGACGCCCTGACTTAGGCGTTGGGCGGCAACACCTCGGTCAGCGCCTCATAAGACTGCCCCGAGGCGATCAGACAGGTCACACCTTCGGGCAGGGTTACAACAATGGTCCAACTGCCTTTCGCGTCCGAGGCAAACACCTCCATCACCGCACCTTGCCGCGCAATCCCGATGCCGCGCCGGGTTTCGCCATAGGTCTGCGCCAATCGCTTGATCACATCCGCGCGTGGCGCACAGTTCTGTGCGCTGACCTGCTGTGCCGCCAACACCATGATGCCCAGCCCGATCGTCATTTTCAGCAATATCGCCTTCATAAGTCACCCCTTTCGATTCCTTGCCGAAAACAGCGTGCAGCAGGCAGACAGACATTGCGTTAAGGCGACGGGCGTTGCGTCATGTTGCCGGAATGCTGCGCTGCGGCGATTTTGTCCTTGAACTTTCCACCAAAAAATGCCCCATTCCGCGCAACATTATTTCAATGGGAGAGTCTCGTGGACCCGCGCCAACGCCCTTATCGTTCCGTTCTCTATATCCCCGGCTCGCGAGATCGGGCGCTTGATAAGGCGCGCACCTTGCCGGTGGATGCCATCATTTTTGACCTCGAAGATGCGGTTGCGGCTGATGAGAAAGAGAACGCGCGCGAGACGCTCAAGGCGGCGTTGGCTGCCGGAGGTTACGGCGCGCGGGTCAAGATCGTGCGGATCAATGGGCTGGATACCGAATGGGGGCGTGCGGATGCCGAAGCCCTGCGCGATATGGATGCGGATGCCGTTCTTCTGCCCAAGGTGAACTCGGCTGCGGATGTGGATGTGCTGGCGGCAATCACCGGGGATTTGCCGATCTGGGCCATGATGGAAACGCCGCGCGGCATGTTGAACGCGGCGGAAATTGCCGCACATCCGCGGATGGCAGGATTTGTCATGGGGACCAACGATCTGGCGAAAGAGCTGCAGACCCGTTTCCGCCCCGACCGGCTGCCGATGATGACCGCGCTGGGCCTGTGCCTGCTGGCCGCCAAGGCCGAAGGGCTGATCATCGTGGATGGCGTCTATAACGCCTTCAAGGACACCGACGGTCTGGCCTTCGAATGTGCTCAGGGCCGCGACATGGGCTTTGATGGCAAAACTCTGATCCACCCCGCTCAGGTCGAGATCGCAAACTCCGCCTTCGCGCCTTCCGAGGATGAGATCGATCTGGCCCGCCGTCAGATCGCCGCATTTGAAGAGACCGAGGCGCAAGGGCAGGGGGTTGCCGTTGTCGATGGCAAAATTGTTGAAAACCTACACGTTGTATCTGCCCGCGAAACTCTGGCAAAAGCAGAGGCGATAGTAGCTTTGCAAGCGGGGTAAGCCAGCAATGGGCTTTGTTCTTCTGATCCTTGGTGTGGCGCTGTGGTGGGCCGCACATCTGTTCAAACGCGTGATGCCGGAACGCCGCGCGGCCATGGGCAATGCGGGCAAGGGTGTCGTGGCGCTGGCCTTGGTCGGTGCGATTCTGCTGATGATCTTCGGTTATCGCATGACCGATTTCATCTATGTCTGGGCGCCGCCGACCTTCCTGATTCACGTCAACAATCTGTTGGTGTTGATCGCGTTCTACATGATGAGCCCGGCAGGCCAGAAGGGCCGTCTGCTGAATGGATTGCGCCACCCGATGCTGGGTGGCTTCAAGCTTTGGGCCTTTGCGCATTTGCTGGTGAATGGCGATCTGGCCTCGATCGTGCTGTTTGGCGGCTTGCTGGCCTGGGCCGTGGTCGAAGTGATCGTCATCAACAAGTCCGAGCCTGAATGGTCACCGGGCGAACCCGGCACCTATGGCAAGGATGCGATGTTCTTTGCCGGCTCTATCGTGCTGCTGGTCATCGTGGGCTATATTCACGGGCTGGTTGGCCCATCTCCATTCGGTGGATAAGGGACCAAATCAATGGCGAAACTTTATCGTTTGCTGACCGAGGAAGACACATCAGCCTTCTGCCACAAGGTCTCGGACGCATTGGCGAAAGGGTGGGAGCTTTATGGCGATCCCTCCTACGCCTTTGACGCGACCGACAACGTGATGCGCTGCGCACAGGCGGTAACCAAAGAGGTTGCCGACGAATATACCCCCGACATGAAACTGGGACAGCAATAATGGCAAAAACCAATCCGGGTAACTTTTTTGAGGATTATTCTGTCGGGCAGGTGCTGCATCACGCTGTGCCGCGTACCGTGACAGATGGCGAGCGCGCGCTGTATCACGCGCTTTATCCCGCGCGCCATGCGCTCTATTCCTCGGATGAGTTTGCCCGGAATTGTGGCCTGCCCCAAAGCCCGATTGATGATCTTGCAGCGTTCCATGTGGTGTTCGGCAAAACGGTTCCCGATATCTCGCTGAATGCGGTGGCCAATCTGGGCTATGCCGAAGGCCGCTGGCTGCGACCGGTCTATTCCGGCGATACGTTGCGCGCGGAATCCGAGGTGATCGGGCTCAAGCAAAACTCGAACGGCAAGACCGGCGTGGTCTGGGTCCGTACCCGCGGGCTGAACCAGCGCGACGAAGTGGTGATCGAATATGTGCGCTGGGTGATGGTGCGCAAATCCAATCTCGACGCGCCCGCGCCCGAGACGGTTGTACCGGAACTGAAAAAGGCACTCGATGTCAGCGATCTGGTGGTGCCGCAAGGCCTCGATTTCTCGAATTACGATTTTGTACAAGCCGGCGAAAACCACCGCTGGGATGCGTACAACACGGAAGAAACGATCGATCACGTCGATGGCGTGACCGTTGAAGAGGCCGAGCACATGCTGGCCACGCGCCTCTGGCAGAACACGGCCAAAGTGCATTTCGATCTCACCTTCCGCCCCGAGGGTCGGCTGATCTATGGCGGCCACGTGATCTCGATGGCGCGCGCCTTGTCGTTCAACGGTCTGGCCAATGCACAGATGATCGTTGGCCTGAACGGCGGTGCGCATGCGAACCCCTGTTTCGCAGGGGACACGATCAAAGCCTGGTCCGAGGTTCTGGACAAAGCAGAAACCGGAACGCCGGGTGTTGGCGCGTTGCGTCTGCGGCTGGTGGCCACCAAAGGCGGAGATCCATTTGTGCTGCGCAATGATGAAGGCAAATACCTTCCCAATGTGTTGCTGGATCTGGATTACTGGGCTTTGATGCCGATGTAAGTGACCTGACATTGAAGTGATCGCGGCGCAGGAAATCCGTGATACGCTTGGACCATGATGTTCCTGCGTGCTTTGATCACCTCTATGTGCCTGGCCCCGCAAGCTTTTGCCTGCGACCTTGCGCTGGCATTGGCGGTGGACGTGTCCGGCTCGGTCGATTCAGAGGAATACCGCATACAGATGGACGGCCTAGCTGCCGGTCTGCGTGATCCGGTGGTGTCTGAGGCGCTGGTGCGCGGACAGGCTCAGTTGATGCTGGTGCAATGGACCGGCAGCACCCGCCAACGGGTCACAATTCCTTGGACCCGAATCGACAGTTTCGCCACGCTGGATCGCTTTGCCGATCAGGTCGCGGCAGATCCGCGGGTCTGGCGCAACTTCTCGACCGCCATTGGCGAGGCGCTTGAAATGACCATTGCCAAGTTCGACAGGGTACCAGAGTGCAAGCGGCATTTGATCGACCTTTCTGGCGATGGGGTCTCGAACGAAGGGATCGATCCCGCAAAGCTGCACAGCACATTGCGTGACCGCGGTGTGACCGTGAATGCTATTGCAATTGAAGAAAGCGAACCCGAGCTGACGGCCTATTTCTTTGAGAATGTGATCGTGGGTGAGGGTGCTTTTGTCGTCTCGGCCGCGGGCTTCGCAGACTACCCTGAACGCATCCGCAAAAAGCTGCTGCGCGAAGTGACTCAGCAAACCGCGGATTTGAATCCTGACCATCGGTAGATTCGTGATCACATTGCTTATCCACTGAAAACGCTAACATAGGCGGGAGTGAATGGGTTTTGTGATCACGTGAATATTTTGTGTGATCACAAATCTGTAGAATCCCCCATTTTGAGCGCAATTTAGTGGTTTTTGCACCTGCAGCGCGTGACAGTGTCGCAAAAACCAGTAAAACCTTCGGTAGCCAACCGAAAAGGAGCCGCCATGGCCGATGTAAATCGGGGCAATCGCCCGCTTTCGCCGCATCTGTCGATCTATCGTCCTCAGCTGACGTCGGTCACATCCATCCTGACGCGCATTACTGGAAACGCCTTGATAGTGGCGGCCCTGCTGATTGTCTGGTGGTTCCTGGCTGCTGCGACATCACCCGAAGCCTTCGAGCGGGCAAACTGGTGGCTGACTTCGGTGCTGGGCGATCTGGTGATGGCAATGTCCCTCTGGGGGCTCTGGTATCACACGCTTGCCGGTGTGCGGCATCTGATCTGGGACAACGCCATGGGATTGGACCTGCCGACCGCGACGAAGCTGGGTTGGGCCGTTGTAATCGGGTCGGTCATCTTGACCTTGCTCACCCTTTTGGTCGTTTCGTGAAGGAGCCCGACATGCGTTATCTGACAGACCGCAAACGTGCAAACGGCCTGGGTTCGGCCAAGGCGGGCACGGCTCATTTCTGGCGCATGAAGGTCAGTTCGGTGGCTTTGCTGATCCTCGTGCCCTTGTTCATCTTCACATTCGGCCCGGTGCTGGGCCAGCCTTACGATGTGGTACTGGAGTATTACTCGCGCCCGTTCCCGGCCATTGTTGCGGCCCTGACGTTGGTGATCGGCTTTAAGCATTTTGCCGAAGGCGCACAGGTGATGCTTGAAGACTATGTCCACGGCACCATGGAAAAGGTCCTGATCATCCTCACCACCTGCCTGTCCTATGGCGCGGCCGCTGCAGGTCTGTTCGCCATCGCACGCATTGCCCTCTAACCCCCGGAGCTGAAAGAAATGGCTGCATACGAATACGAAACGCATGAATATGACGTGGTCGTTGTCGGCGCCGGTGGGGCCGGTCTGCGCGCCACACTGGGCATGGCGGAACAGGGGTTGCGCACGGCTTGCGTGACCAAGGTGTTTCCGACCCGGTCGCACACGGTTGCTGCGCAAGGCGGTATCGCTGCATCCCTGTCCAACATGGGTCCAGACCACTGGCAGTGGCATATGTACGACACCGTAAAGGGCTCGGACTGGTTGGGCGACACCGACGCGATGGAGTACCTCGCGCGCGAAGCACCAAAGGCCGTCTACGAACTGGAACATTATGGCGTTCCGTTCAGCCGGACGGAAGAAGGCAAGATCTATCAGCGCCCCTTTGGTGGCCACACCACCGAATTTGGCGAAGGCCCCGCCGTGCAGCGCACCTGTGCTGCCGCCGACCGGACCGGTCACGCGATCCTGCACACGCTCTACGGTCAGTCGCTCAAGAACAATGCAGAGTTTTACATCGAATACTTCGCCATCGACCTGATCATGTCCGATGACGGGCAGTGTCAGGGCGTCGTCTGCTGGAAGCTCGACGATGGTACGATGCACGTCTTCAACGCCAAGATGGTGGTGCTGGCGACCGGTGGTTATGGCCGGGCCTATTTCAGCGCGACGTCGGCCCATACCTGCACCGGTGACGGTGGCGGTATGGTGGCCCGCGCCGGGTTAGCATTGCAGGACATGGAGTTCGTACAGTTCCACCCGACCGGCATCTATGGCTCGGGCTGCCTGATCACCGAAGGTGCGCGGGGTGAGGGCGGTTACCTGACCAACTCGGAAGGTGAACGGTTCATGGAGCGCTATGCGCCTCAGTATAAGGATCTCGCACCCCGCGATTACGTTAGCCGCTCGATGACCATGGAAATCCGCGAAGGGCGCGGACATGGCGAAAATGGCGACCACATCCACCTGAATCTCAGCCACCTGCCGGCTGAGGCTCTGGCCGAACGTCTGCCGGGTATTTCGGAATCGGCGCGCGTATTTGCGGGCGTTGACGTCACCAAAGAGCCGATCCCGGTACTGCCGACCGTGCATTACAACATGGGCGGTATTCCGACGAACTACTGGGGTGAGGTTCTGAATCCGACAGCCGACAACCCGACCGGTGTTGTCCCCGGCCTTATGGCCGTGGGTGAGGCCGGTTGTGCCTCGGTCCACGGGGCGAACCGCCTGGGGTCTAACTCGCTCATCGACCTCGTGGTCTTTGGCCGTGCAGCAGCGATCCGTGCCGGTAAGGTCGTGGATGCGGACGCGCCGAACCCGGCGCTGAACCAGGCGTCGGTCGACAAGGCGTTCGATCGGTTCGACGCAGTGCGTAACGCGAGCGGGTCGACCCCAACCGCGGACTTGCGGCTAGAGATGCAGAAGACCATGCAGGAGGATGCGGCAGTCTTCCGGACCTCGAAAACCATGGCGGAAGGTGTCGAGAAGATGACCGCAATTGCGGCCAAGATGGATGACCTGAAAGTTTCGGACCGTAGCCTCGTGTGGAACAGTGACCTGATGGAAACTCTGGAATTGACGAACCTGATGCCAAGCGCGCTGGCCACGATCGTCGGTGCCGAAGCGCGCAAGGAATCCCGCGGCGCCCACGCGCATGAGGATTTCACCGAGCGTGATGACAAAAACTGGCGCGTTCACACAGTCAGCCGAGTTGATGGCAACAAGGTTGAGCTTAGCTATCGCCCGGTCATCGTCGACCCGCTGACCACCGAAGATCAAGGCGGCATCAGCCTCCAGAAAATCGCGCCCAAGGCGCGGACGTTCTAAGGAGAGGAACCCATGGTACAACTGACCCTCCCCAAGAATTCGCGCATCACGACGGGCAAAACCTGGCCCAAGCCCGAGGGCGCGACCAATGTGCGCAAGTTCCAGATTTATCGCTGGAACCCGGATGACGGGCAGAACCCGCGCGTCGATACCTATTTTATCGATATGGATAGCTGCGGCCCGATGGTTCTGGACGCTCTGATCAAGATCAAGAACGAGATCGACCCGACCCTGACCTTCCGCCGCTCTTGCCGCGAAGGGATCTGTGGCTCCTGCGCGATGAACATTGACGGGATCAATACGCTGGCCTGTATCTATGGCATGGATGAGATCAAGGGCGACGTTAAGATTTATCCGCTGCCGCATATGCCGGTGGTCAAGGATCTGATCCCCGATCTCACGCATTTCTACGCGCAACACGCATCAATCATGCCGTGGTTGGAAACCAAGACCAACCGTCCGGCGAAAGAGTGGAAGCAATCCATTGAAGACCGCAGAAAGCTGGATGGTCTCTATGAATGCGTGATGTGCGCCAGCTGCTCGACCTCGTGCCCGAGCTACTGGTGGAACGGCGATCGCTATCTTGGCCCCGCTGCGTTGCTGCATGCCTATCGCTGGATCATTGACAGCCGGGATGAAGCGACCGGTGAGCGTCTGGACGAGCTTGAAGATCCCTTCAAGCTGTATCGTTGCCACACAATCATGAACTGCGCCAAGACCTGCCCCAAGGGTCTGAATCCGGCCAAAGCGATTGCCGAGATCAAGAAGATGATGGTCGAACGCGCGGTCTGATTGGCATGCCATCGCACTTGCCGGTTTGCGGCAAGTGCAACCCCCATCTGCAAACTTGTGCGATGTGTTTGCCTGCGGGTGAACGTATCTTTGCAGCAGGGAGGAGTGATGAGACGACTACAGGATCACTCCGATGAGCTCAGAAAACAAGCAAACCGATGCCGCCAAAGCGCTGGAGCTTTTGGAACAGGCCTGGGCCTACTACACGCCCGAGCCCAAGCAACCCGCGTTTGAGGACGCACCTGAGCTGTTTGAATACGCCAACGCGGCGTAACCAACCTGAGCGGTCTTGAAAAAGCCGGGCCATTCGGCAAAGCAGGGGAATGCCTGTTCTTCTGCTTTTGCTTGCCGCCGGGGTCTTTGCTTATTTCGTCTGGCGGTCGCGCACATCTTCGTTGACCCGCGAATGCCGTTGGCGGCAGCATCGCCGGGAAGGTCAGTGGCGTTGTAGTTTTTGCGGTGCGGTTTCGCAGTCGGATGACGAACCGAACCGATGCCTGAAAGGGCCGCCCTAGTTTAGGGCTTTCCCGCCGGAGAGAACTGCGCCACTGTTTGCGCATGACAGATTCTTGGACCTCGCCCAATCCGCCGGCTGATGCGGATGCCCTCCGCGCCATTGCGCCCGTCATTTGTTATCCGAACGACGGGTTGCCGCAACCTGACCTGAACCTCTACCAGAGCGCCCGAGATGGTGCGCAGAAGACCGATGAGGTGCGGGTGCCTCCGCGCGAGGCGCGCTGTTTCGAGGTGCCTGCCGGGCATTTTTTTCGGATCACTTCAGTCGAAGGACCTCAGGTGGGCGATCTGAACCTTTGGAATCTGAACGATCTGAGTGAACGGTTCTATTCCGGCAAGTCCCGCGCGCTGCACGGAACGCATCTGACGTCGGGTGAGCGGATGTGGTCTAGCTTTCCACATCTGCGCCCGATGGCGACCATCGTTGCGGATACGCTCGCATGGTATGGGATCGATGAATATGGCGGATCGGTTCATGATGTGATCGGCACAAGGTGCGATCCTTACACGGGTAATCTGCTGCAGGGCAGCCAATATCATCACTGTTGCCACTCGAACCTGACACGGGCGCTGGCAGATCATATGGGGATGTCATTGGCTGAGGCCGAACCTGCCGTGCATGACGTTCTGAACGTGTTCATGTGTACCGGATTCACGCGAGATACCGGCCAGTATTTCATGAAAGCCTCGCCTGTGCGGCCTGGCGACTATCTGGAGTTTTTCGCCGAGATTGATCTGCTGGGCAATCTCAGCGCCTGTCCCGGAGGTGACTGTTCGTCCGAGCATTCCTCGGACGTGGCCCCATGTCACCCGCTACTGGTTGAGGTGTTTGCCCCAGCAGACGGTGCGCTGGCGGGGTGGAGCAGCCCTGCGCGCAATGCATATGACCGCACGCATGGGCGTTGATATGCGAGCCTATCCTGAGGTGGGAAACGCCGCCTGAAGCGCGATTTCCACCATATCGCCAAAGCTGCTCTCGCGTTCGGACGAGGGCAGGGCCTCGCCGGTCAGCAGGTGATCAGATACGGTCAGAACGGCAAGGGCCCGGCATTTGTGGCGCGCGGCGAGAATATAAAGCTCGGCCGCTTCCATCTCGACCCCGAGGATGCCGTGACGCACCATCTGTTCGTTCAGATCGGGGCGTTCATCGTAAAATACGTCCGAGGAATAGATCCCGCCCACATGGGTCGGCGTTTTCTTTGCCTGCGCCGCTTGCGCTGCGGCCTGCAACAGGCCCCAATCGGCGCAGGGGGCAAAGTTCATCTCTTTCATGATCCCGCGCGAAGGTGTGCTCAGCGTGGTCGAGGTCATCGCCAGAATGACATCGCGCAGCTTCACGTCGTCCTGCATGCCCCCGCATGATCCAATACGGATAAGCGTTTTGGCGCCATAGTCCCGGATCAATTCGTTGACATAAATTGACAGCGACGGCATGCCCATACCGCTGCCCTGGATGGTGACCGGATTTCCGTTCCAGGTGCCGGTAAACCCCAACATGCCGCGCACATTGTTGACCCGCCTGATGTTTTGCAGAAATGTTTCGGCAGCCCATTTCGCGCGATAGGGATCACCGGGCAAAAGAACGGTTTCCGCGATTTCGCCCTTATCGGCTCCAATGTGAATTGTCATTTCGGAATTGTCCTTCTCAGATCTCCAGGTCAGAGATATCGGCCCCCGCTTTCAGCGCTTCGTGGACCCATTTCGGCTTGCGACCACGACCTGTCCAGGTTTGCGAGGCATCATTTGGGTTGCGGTATTTTGGGGCGGCTTTGGTCCCCTTGGCAGCTTTGGCCCCATCCGGGGACAATTCTGACAATGAGAACCCGAATTCGGCCGCCGCTTTCTCGGCCGCTTTCAAGGCTTCTTTCCGTTCGCGCGCCTCGGCACTTTTCAGTGCCTTTTCGATCTGATTGCGCAACTCGAGCAATTCCTTGCGCGACATCTTTTCAAGATCGATTGCCATTTTCTATCTCCACACCGTTTTTTCCCAGACTGTAAGCACTGGGGATTTACTTATTGTGGTCTTGTCTAATCCCTTTTTTCCGGAATTAGAAATGGAGATTTTAAAGGTTCTGCGCCGCTATTCCGCCGCCATATTCTTTGGGTCCACCAACGTGATGATATCGCCCATAATTGCGTTCAGTTCAAAATTCTTTGGGGTGTAGATTTTGGCGACGCCCATGGAGCGCAATGCATCTGCATCCTCATCGGGGATGATCCCGCCAACGACCACAGGAATATCTCCCAGACCTGCTTCGCGCAGGCGGGTCATCACGTCCCGAACCAGAGGCAGATGGCTGCCCGAGAGAATTGACAGCCCTATGACGTGCGCATCGTCAGCGCGGGCGGCGGTCACGATTTCTTCGGGTGTCAGTCGAATACCCTCATAGCTGATATCCATACCGCAATCGCGGGCGCGGAAGGCGATCTGCTCGGCCCCGTTCGAATGTCCGTCCAGGCCAGGCTTACCGACCAGGAATTTCAATCGACGGCCAAGTTTGTCACTGACAGCATCAACGGCGGCGCGCAGGTCGTCCAGCCCTTCGGTCTTGTTCGAGACCGAGCCCGAAACACCGGTTGGCCCCCGATAGGTGCCATGGGCTTTGCGCATTTCCTCAGCCCATTCGCCCGTGGTCACACCAGCTTTGGCTGCCGCGATCGAGGGGGCCATTACATTGGCGCCGGACTGCGCCGCGTCGCGCAGGTCTTTCAGCGCAGCGGATACGGCAATGGCGTCGCGTTCTGCGCGCCACTCGTTCAGCCGCCCGATCTGTTCCTGCTCGACGGCAGGATCGACAACCATGATGCCGCCATCCTCGGTCTGCAACGGCGAGGGCTCTCCTTCGGTCCATTTGTTCACGCCGACCACCACCGTTTCATTGCGTTCGATCCGGTTCAGACGTTCTGCATTTGAGTCGACCAGTCGGGATTTCATGTATTCGATCGAGGCGACGGCACCCCCCATCGATTCGAGGTTTGCCAGCTCGGCGCGCGCGCCCTCCTTCAGCTCTTCGACTTTGGCATCGACGTTCGGGTTGCCGTCGAACAGGTCTCCGTATTCCAGCAGGTCAGTTTCATAGGCCAGAATCTGCTGCATCCGCATCGACCATTGCTGATCCCATGGGCGCGGCAGGCCAAGCGCCTCGTTCCAAGCTGGCAGCTGAACGGCGCGGGCGCGGGCTTTTTTGGAAAGCGTCACGGCCAGCATTTCGATCAGAATACGATAGACGTTGTTTTCCGGCTGCTGCTCGGTCAAACCCAGGGAATTCACCTGAACGCCATAGCGGAACCGGCGGAACTTGGGGTCTTCGATTCCATAGCGTTGTTGCAGGACCTCATCCCAAAGATCGACAAAGGCGCGCATTTTGCACATTTCGGTAACAAAGCGGATGCCCGCATTCACGAAAAATGAAATCCGCCCGCAGAGCGCCGGGAAGTCTTCTGCCGGGACGCGCGGGCGCAGTTCGTCCAACACGGCGATGGCAGTGGCCAGCGCATAGGCCAGTTCCTGCTCGGGCGTGGCTCCGGCCTCTTGCAGGTGATAGGAACAGACATTCATCGGGTTCCATTTCGGCACGTTGGTATAGCAATACTCGGCCACGTCCGCGATCATCTTCAGCGAAGGTTTGGGCGGACAGACATAGGTGCCGCGGCTCAGGTATTCCTTGATCAGATCATTCTGCACCGTGCCTTGCAGCTTTGATACGTCCGCGCCCTGTTCTTCGGCAACGGCGATATAGAGCGCCAGCAGCCACGGTGCTGTCGCGTTGATGGTCATCGAGGTGTTCATCTGCTCCAGCGGTATCTGATCGAACAACACCCGCATGTCACCCAGATGGCAGATCGGAACGCCCACCTTTCCCACTTCGCCTCGGGCCAGCGTGTGGTCGCTGTCATATCCCGTTTGGGTCGGCAGATCGAACGCCACCGACAGGCCGGTCTGTCCCTTGGCGAGATTGGCCCGGTAAAGCGCATTTGACGCCTGCGCCGTGGAGTGCCCGGCATAGGTTCGGATGAGCCAGGGGCGATCTTTCTGCGTCTGCGTCATGGGCGGGCCTCTTGGGTCGATGGGTAACAAAATTACGTTCAATGGTGATAAATCGCAATTTTCGACACATGTCAATTCGCTGCGTCGCGGCATGTCTCGTTTCTTCAGATTGTGAGCGGCTGCATTTGATGGCACTGTGCCCTTCATGACGCAGACCGTGGAACTCCCGCTTTGGCTGTTTGTGCTGATCGTGCTGTTTGCCGCGGTCACCCTTGCCTCTCATTTCCTGTTCCCATCTGTGCGATGGTTTTTTCGCCGACGGTTGGAGCGCGCGGTCGCACGATTGAACAAACGCCTGCAGCGCCCGATTCAGCCGTTCAAGCTGGCCGGGCGGCACGATATGATTCAGCGGTTGATCTATGACCCGCAGGTCAGCAAGGCCGTTCAACAGCACGCCCTGCAGGAAGGTCTGCCTGACGCGGTTGCATCGGAACTGGCCCGCCGCTATGCGCGGGAGATCGCGCCATCCTTTTCGACTGTCGCTTATTTCAGCATCGCGATCCGTCTCGCCCGAATGCTGAGCAACGCCTTCTATCATGTTCGGCTGAGTTATGAGGACAAGGCCGCACTGGACAGTATCGACCCGGACGCGACGGTCATCTACGTCATGAACCACCGCAGCAATATGGACTATGTGCTGCTCACATATCTGGCGGCGGATCACTCCGCCCTGTCGTATGCGGTGGGCGAATGGGCACGTGTCTGGCCGCTGAGTCGTCTTATCAGGGCGATGGGGGCGTATTTCATCCGGCGCAAATCGGGCAGCGATCTGTATCGTCAGGTTCTGGCCAGCTATGTGCGCCATGCGACCGAGGCGGGTGTGACGCAGGCCATGTTCCCCGAGGGCGGGCTGAGCTTAACCGGCAAGCTTGGTCGTCCCAAGCTTGGTCTTCTGAAATACATAGTCGATGCGGCAGACCCGCAGGGGCGCGACGTTGTCTTCGTGCCGGTGGCGCTGAACTATGACCGAGTTCTGGAAGATACTGTTTTGACCGCAGCGGCGAAGGATACAGAGCGTCGCTTCCGCGCCCGGATAGGGGTGATCACACGATGGACTCTGAAACAACTGTGGCGTCGCGTGGTCGGTCGCTACAAACGGTTCGGGATAGCGTCTGTGCGCTACGCGACTCCGATTTCACTGCAGGTGTTCCGCGCAGCACATGAGCGGGATCTGACAACTGATCTGGCCCGCGAACTGATGCAAAGGATTGGTGCTGCGATCCCTTTCGTCCCTCTCCCTGCGGCGTGTCGTCTGATCCAACAGGAGGGTGAGATGACCGAGGATGACCTCAAGGCCCGTTTGCTGGAAATCAGTGGGGAATCCTTTGGGCCGGATGCAGGCGAGGCCATTGATGATGCCATCAATCAACTGGTGGAACGCCGCATCTTGTCGCGTGCAAATGGTAACTTGCGCCCTTCGGGTGAGCGCGCAGAGCTATTGGCTTACTACGCGTCAGCGTCAGAGCCAGCTCCTCAAAACGGTGACTTTGCAAGCGCAGAAACGGTTTCTGCAACTGCTGGGTCATAAAATTACAAAAACAGCACCAAAAACTATTGCAATATTTCTTAGACGCCAATATTCCAGTTGATGAAAGCCGCGATTCTGCGGCGCGGCAATAGATGAATTAAAGGAGGCCAGCATGGCTTTGGACGTCGACAGTGGCATCGCGTCGTATGAGGCGCCGGAAAAAGACCTCTATGAGATGGGAGAGATCCCTCCGATGGGATATGTGCCCAAACAAATGTATGCATGGGCCATCCGGAAAGAGCGTCATGGCGAGCCGGATACGGCAATGCAGCTTGAAGTGGTCGATGTTCCGAAACTGGACAGCCACGAGGTGCTTGTTCTGGTGATGGCCGCCGGTGTGAACTACAACGGTGTCTGGGCCTCGCTGGGCAAACCGATCAGCCCGTTTGACGGTCATGGCCAGCCGTTCCACATCGCTGGGTCTGACGCCTCGGGTATCGTTTGGGCCGTGGGCGACAAGGTCAAGCGCTGGAAAGTCGGCGACGAGGTCGTGATTCATTGCAACCAGGACGATGGTGACGATGAAGAGTGCAACGGTGGGGATCCGATGTATTCGCCCAGCCAGCGCATCTGGGGCTATGAAACCCCCGATGGTTCCTTTGCCCAGTTCACCAATGTGCAGGCGCAGCAGTTGATGCCGCGCCCCAAGCACCTGACCTGGGAAGAAAGCGCTTGCTACACACTGACGCTGGCCACCGCTTACCGGATGCTGTTTGGTCATGAGCCGCACGATTTGAAGCCCGGCCAGAACGTGCTGGTCTGGGGCGCGTCCGGAGGTCTGGGCTCCTACGCGATCCAGCTGATCAATACGGCTGGCGCTAATGCGATCGGCGTGATCTCGGATGAAAGCAAGCGCGACTTTGTCATGGGGCTGGGCGCCAAGGGCGTTCTGAACCGTAAGGATTTCAATTGCTGGGGGCAGCTGCCCACGGTCAACACGCCGGAATATGCCGAGTGGTTCAAAGAGGCTCGTAAGTTCGGCAAGGCCATCTGGGACATCACCGGCAAAGGCGTGAATGTCGACATGGTGTTCGAGCATCCCGGCGAAAGCACATTCCCGGTGTCGACCTTTGTGGTGAAAAAAGGTGGCATGGTCGTGATCTGCGCCGGAACCACCGGTTATAACCTGACCTTCGATGTGCGCTATATGTGGATGCACCAGAAACGCCTGCAGGGCTCGCATTTTGCGCATTTGAAACAGGCCGCCGCCGCGAATAAGCTGATGGTCGAGCGTCGTCTGGATCCGTGCATGTCCGAAGTGTTCACCTGGAAGGAACTGCCCGAGGCGCACATGAAGATGATGCGGAACGAGCATAAACCCGGTAACATGTCGGTTCTTGTTCAGGCGCCGCATACGGGAATGCGGACATTGGAAGAGGTGCTCGCTGCGCGCGATTAACGCTTCGGCCACCAACAACAGCTCCAGCACCCGCGAGGCCCATTATTGCCCCGCGGGTGTTGCTTCTTTCAGGTAGGCAGTATGGGTTCTCAGTACCTTAGAAAACACGCCCCCGCTATTTTGGGGGAGTAGAAAGCAGTGAGTAGGACGAAATGGCGCGCACATGCTATGGTTGTGTTAACCTTTCGTTAACTATTTCGGGAACACCCTGATGGCGCAAAATGAGTGGATACTGGACGTGTTGTCGGACCTCAACGCCTTTGCAGTGGCGAACGGGTTGACCGCGCTTGCTGAACAGCTTGACGATACAAGGCTGGTCGCTGCGGCTGAGATCGCGTCCTTGAAGGATGAGGCTTGCGCGCCCGCGAATGGGAACACAATTCGATTTGAGCCAGATCCTCGGAGATTTGGAAAACACCAGCACGCTTGAAGAACTGACCGGCGTATCGGTCCAATTACGGGATCGGCTGCAGATAGATCACGTTACCTATCACTGGGTTGATGGTGCCGGAGACCAATATGGCTTCACCACCTATTCGGATGCCTGGAACGAACGCTATCGGGATAGGAACTACCATCGTATCGATCCGGTAATTCTGGGCTGCTTTCAGCGGTTCCATGCTGTGGACTGGAAACAGCTGAATTGGTCCGGCAAACCCGTGCGGGCCTTTTTGCAGGACGCGTTGGATCATGGTGTCGGCAATCAGGGCTATTCAATCCCCTTGCGAGGCCCAAGCGGGCAATTTGCGCTGTTCACTGTGAACCACAGTTGCGACGACCAGACCTGGCAGGCCTTTGTTGCGACCTATGGCCGTGATCTGATCCTCGTGGCGTATTTTCTCAACCGCAAGGCGCTGGAATTTGCCAAGGACCGGCAACCGGAAACTACGCGCGGGCTCTCGCCGCGTGAAATTGATGCCATAACATTGCTGGCGTTGGGTTACAGCCGCGCGCAGGTGGCGCATTCGCTTTCAATTTCCGAACATACGCTGCGGGCCTATATCGAAAGCGCCCGGTCGAAGCTGGGTGCGCAGAACACGATGCATGCCATCGCAACCGCACTCAGCCGAGGATTAATAGTCGTTTAACCACCGTACGGTGGTCTCACGGTTAATTAACCACGTGTGCGTACTCCCTTTGTTCCAACTGTGGACGACAAGGGGAACACGTCATGTTGCGTTATCTGTATGCGGACGAGCT
>JAUHYC010000067.1 GCA_030426685.1 Alphaproteobacteria bacterium | reverse complement strand
AACCACACCGCCAGAAGGCCCAGCATGGCCCCCGAGACACCGGGGCGCAGCCAGCCCGGCAGGGACAGGCGGTTCTGGATATGGGTGCCGATATCCTCGGCAAAGAAGATCGAGCGCATCAGCAGCAGTGATACCAGCCCGCAGATCAGGCCGAGGATCAGGAAGGCGGGCAGTTCGACATAGAATTGCAGCGAGCCGGGGGTATTCAGAACAAACTCGGTCACGTCGCCATAGGCGAGCCGGTTGATCACCGTGCCCGCGACCGAGGCGATGACGATGGGTGCAAAGGCGTGTACGGCGAAGTGGCGCAATACCACCTCAAGGGCGAACAACGCCCCGGCAATGGGCGCATTGAAGCTGGCCGAGACCGCGGCCGCCACGGCGCAGCCCAGCAGGTCGCGCCCGGTGATACCGTCGGCGTGAATGCGGTCGCTGACCCAGGTGGAGATGACCCCGGCCATATGCACCACCGGCCCTTCCCTGCCCGTTGATCCGCCCGAGCTGAGCGTAATCAGCGAGGCGATGAAGGACGCGATGCCGGCCTTTTTCTCGACCCGGCCATCGGTGAGCGCCGAGCCTTCGATCACATCCGCGACCGAGCGCACACGGCCATCATCGGTGAACCTGTTGAGGATGACCCCGACAACCAACCCTCCGATCACCGGGGTCAGGAACACCCAGAGCCAGTGCAGTTTTTCGGCATGGCTGTGGAGATGCAGGATATCCTCGGTCCCGTAGAGATAGGCCTGCAGCGACGCAATCGCCATGCGGAACCCCAACGCCATGAAACCTGCGACGATACCAATGACAAGCGCGATGAACCAGAACTGAATCTGGCTGGGACCACGGTGCCGCATTACGCGCCAGGCATCCCGGATCGCCGAGAGGGCCTGATTGAACTGATTGCGCAGCACGGTGCGGGTGGACTGGGTCATTGGCCCTCGTGGGGATGGTCGCTGACCCTTAGTAAGCCACGCGGCGCGCAGAGAAAAGTCGGTTCACAAGGGATTGTTGGGGAGCGTTGCCCGCTAGGCCTCCAACAGCGCGCGCGCGGCGGCGCGGGCCTCGTCGGTGATAGTATCGCCCGCGACCATGCGGGCGATTTCATCGACGCGGTCGGGTTCGGCCAGCGGGATAACTGTCGACAGGGTTTGATCCCCGGTCACCTGTTTCTGCACGCGCCAGTGATGCGCCGCACGGGCCGCAACCTGCGGTGAATGCGTCACCACCAGCACCTGCCCGCCTTGCGCCAGCGCGGCCAGACGGCGACCCACTGCATCCGCCGTGGCGCCGCCGACACCCCTGTCGATCTCGTCAAAGATCATGGTGCGGGCGCTATCGTCACCGGACAGACAAACCTTGAGCGCCAGCAGGAAGCGGCTGAGTTCGCCACCCGAGGCGATCTTGTTCAGCGGGCCGGAGGGCGCGCCGGGATTGGTGGCGACGGTGAAGGCAACGGCGTCCGCACCCTCGGGGCCGGGATCAGCGGGGGTGAGTTCGGTTTGGAACACGGCGCGTTCCATTTTCAGGGGCGCGAGTTCGGCCATCACCGCCTGATCCAGAGTGGTGGCGGCCTGTCGGCGCAGGGCGCTGAGGGCGCTGGCGGCGCTGTCATAGGCTGCCTGCGCGGCATCGACGGCGGCACGCTTGTCGCTGAGATCCGCGTCGCCTGCTTCAAGCCGGTTCAGGCGGTCGCGCAGAGTGTTGGCGAAAGTGCCCAGATCGTCGGGGGTGACGTCGTGTTTTCGGGCCAGGGCGCGGATGGCAAACAGGCGTTCTTCGGCCTGTTCCAGCTCTGCCGGGTTGAACTCAAGCGCCTGCAGGCAGGCATTGACGCCGTCCTGTGCCTCGCCGAGTTCGATCAGGGCGCGGCCCAGTGCTGCGATGGGCTCTTCCAGCTGACCGCCTGCATTGTCCGACACACCCTCGAGCCAGCGCACGGCGTCGGCCATCGCACCTTCGGCGCCGTCCCCGCCCAACAGCGCAAAGGCGCGGGCCACGTCGTCCCGGATACGCTCGGCCCCCTGCATCATGCGGCGGCGGGCGTCGAGCTCGGCATCCTCGCCCGGTTGCGGGTCAAGTTGGTCCAGTTCACCCACCGAATGACGCAGAAATTCTTCCTCGGCGCGCATGGCTTCCAACGCGGCTTCGGTCTGAGCCAGCGCTTTGCGGGCGTGGGACATCTGGGTCCAAGCGCTGCGCACGGCGGCCAATTGATCCCCTGCCCCGGTATAGGCATCCAGCATGGCGCGGTGGCCGCGCGGGTTCAGCAAGCCCCTGTCATCATGCTGACCGTGCAGTTCGATCAGGGTTTCCGAAAGCGCCCGCAACACCTCACCGGAGCAGCGCCGGTCGTTGACCCAGGCGGTCTTGCGCCCTTCGGCGGTATTGACGCGGCGCAGGATCAATTCGGCGCCACCGGGCAGACCGGCCTCGGCCAGCACCGCATGGGCGGGATGATCATCGGGCAGTTCAAACTCGGCCACGACCTCGCCTTGTGCAGCACCCCGACGGACCAGTTCGGCCCGTCCGCGCCAGCCCAGAACAAAACCCAGCGAATCCAGCAGGATGGACTTGCCCGCCCCGGTCTCACCGGTCAGCGCGTTCAGGCCCGGCTGAAAGGTAAGCTCCAGCCGGTCGATGATCAGCATGTCGCGGATATCAAGGGCGCGCAGCATCGGGTCTTTAGCGTCCCAAGCCTTTATCCATGGCGATTACAACCACTCACCCTTGATGGTCTGGCGGTAGATCGTGCTGAGCCAGTTGTTGCCACGGCTCTTGAGATCAAGCCCGCGCGAGGTCAGCAGCGCGTATCCCGCGTCGTACCATTCCGAGGACTGGTAGTTGTAACCCAGAATCGCACCGGCAGACTGCGCCTCATCCACCAGACCCAGCGCCAGATACGCCTCGATCAGACGATAGAGCGCCTCGGCGGTGTGCGAGGTGGTCTGGAAATCCTCGACCACGACGCGAAAGCGGTTGATCGCAGCGGTGAAGTGATCCTGACGCAAATAGTAGCGCCCGATCTCCATCTCTTTACCGGCCAGATGGTCGAAGGCCAGATCGAACTTCAGCACCGCAGAGGTGGCATATTCGCTATCGGGATAGACCTCGATCACCGTGCGCAGGGATTGCAGTGCCTGGAAGGTCAGGCCCTGATCGCGGCCGACTTCGTCGATCTGGTCATAGTAGCTGAGCGCCAGCAGGTATTGGGCATAAGCAGCGTCTTCATCCGTTGGGTAGAAATCGATAAAGCGTTGCGCCGCAGCCCGGCTTTCTTCGTAATTCTGGTCGGTATGGAAGGAAAACGCCTGCATGATCAGCGCGCGTTTGGCCCAGTCGGAATAGGGATACAAGCGTTCGACTTCGGAGAAATACCAGGCGGCATCATCCGAGCGATTCTGTGACAGCTCGTATTCGCCGCGGGTGTAGATCTGTTCGGGTGTAAACCCATCCAGGTTCTGACTGCGGTCCGCGCCGCGGCTTTTGAACAGGCCATTTTCCCCGCATGCGGTCAAAACTGCTGCCAGAAGAAGCGCGCCTGCGATTCTGACTGCCGCCCTGGTGCCAACCATTCCGCCCATCCTTATCGTCTTTTACTTAGCGGGATTTACCCCTGATCGGACCTTGGTCTAGCACATAAAATTCCGGTGCAAAACGTCTTATGCACCCTCTTGACGCAAATGTCGCCGGAGTTGTGCGGCCTAGGCGACCTGCGGGATTTCGCTGCGGACAAGACCCTGGCCGGGCAGGCGCGCGGCCTGTTCCGGTGTGCACAGGATCGGACGCACTGCGCCGGGTGTTTCAAACAGCTTGCGCAGCAGGGTGTTGGTCATGGAATGACCTGATTTCTCGCCGGTGAAACGCCCCAGAATCGGGCCGCCTGCAAGATAGAGATCGCCCAGAGCGTCCAGCATCTTGTGGCGCACGGCCTCATCCGCGTGGCGGAAACCGCCCGGTGTCAGAACCTCGTCGCCCTGTACGACGACGGCGTTTTCCAGCGTACCGCCAAGGGCCAGACCGTTTTCGCGCATCGCTTCGACATCTGTGCGGCGGCAGAAGGTGCGGCTGTCGCACAGTTCGCGCGCGAACGAGCCGTTGCACATATCCAGAACCTTGGTCTGGCTGCCGATGGCGTCATCCTCGAAGTCAATGTGGAATTCGATCTCAAGCCGGTCGGCCGGAGCGATGGTGGCGCTTGCGCCCTCACGCTCGACGGTGATGGTTTTGAGTACCTCATAGGCCAGAACCGGGCTGGCCTGACGGCGCACGCCGCGGGCCATGATACCGCGCACAAACTCGACCGAGGAGCCATCCATGATCGGAACCTCGGGGCCGTCAATCTCAATCAGCGCGTTGTGGATGCCGCAGCCGGCAAGCGCTGCCATGATATGTTCGACGGTCGAGACCGACACATCGGCATCATTCACCAGACGGGTGCAGAGCGGCGTGCGTTCGACCACATCATAGATGGCGGGGATCAACGCATAGCCCAGCTCGATATCAGTCCGCTTGAACCAGATCCCGTGACCAGCAGCCGCCGGTTTGAGGACCATCGTCGCAGGCTTGCCGCTGTGCAGACCAGTGCCCTTGAACGTGACCGATGATTTGAGCGTATGTTGCAAAGTGAGCCTCAGCGCGTAGTGTCCAGCCGACATGGGCTGTGTTGGACATTCAACTAAGGAAGCGGGCCTTAAGGCTCAACTCACTCTTTGCAACCGATTGAAACATGAATGTGACAGATCGGCAAAACCCTGCTTACACCCTGTCAATCCCCTGTGAAACAAGGAAAAAGAGCCGCCAAATGGCGACCCTTTGCAGTGATTTTGTTACCGCGATCAGTTGGCCTGACGGCGCAGGAAGGCCGGAATTTCGATGCGTTCCTGATCCGGATCGACATCATCCTGCGCGGGTGCCGTAGCGTCAGTCGCGCGCATCGCAGGTTGCTGGCGCGCCGGTTGGGCCGGTGTATCAGCCGCGTGACCTGTCATCCGGTCGATCAGCCGGTTGAAGCCGAACCGGGGGCGATCCTCGGCTGTTTGCTGCGGCTGAGGAGCCGGTTCGCGGGGGGCCTCGGGGGTCGGACGCAGCCGGCTCGAGGGCACTTTCTGCACCGCTGCCTGCAACCGCTGCATCGCCTCGGGCGACGGGGTGCCGGGGGTCGGGGCACGCGGTGCGACATAAGCCTCGGCCACCTCTTCGGGCTCGGGCTGGGGTTCGAACTGAGCCACGCGCGGCTGATAGGCAGGCGGTGGCAGACCGTCATCCTGCTGCTCGGCGGTGGCGGGCTGTTCTTCGTGCCAGCCTTCGTTCAGCTCTACGTCCTCGATCGATTCAAACAGCGTGGGAGCGATGTTGTCCTCTGTCGGGGCCTCAGCCACGGCCTGCTCCGGAGCGGGCTCTTCCGCGGACACCGTGCGGGTCAGCGGCGCCGACATCGAACGGCGCGCGACTGGCACATCGTCGGTTTTCTCGCTGGCGTCGATGCCGGTGGCAACGACGGAGACGCGCATGCCGCCTTCCATTTCGGTGTCGAGGGTCGAACCGACGATGATATTGGCCTCGGGGTCCACTTCCTCGCGAATGCGGTTGGCGGCCTCGTCCAACTCGAACAGGGTCAGGTCATGTGCGCCGGTGATGTTGATCAGCACACCCTTGGCGCCCTTGAGGCTGATTTCGTCCAGCAGCGGGTTGGCGATGGCCTTCTCGGCGGCCTGAATGGCGCGATCTTCGCCGGTTGCCTCACCGGTACCCATCATCGCCTTGCCCATCTCGTCCATCACCGCACGAACATCGGCAAAGTCGAGGTTGATCAGGCCCGGACGGACCATCAGGTCGGTCACGCCTTTGACGCCCTGATACAGAACGTCGTCTGCCATCGAGAACGCCTCGGTGAACGTGGTCTTTTCATTGGCCAGGCGGAACAGGTTCTGGTTCGGGATGATGATCAGCGTGTCGACAACCTTTTGTAGGGCATCGACACCGTCCTCGGCCTGTCGCATCCGCTTGGCCCCTTCGAACTGGAAGGGTTTGGTGACAACGCCGACGGTCAGCACGCCAAGCTCACGCGCGGCCTGCGCGATGATCGGAGCCGCGCCGGTACCGGTGCCGCCGCCCATGCCGGCGGTGATGAAGCACATATGCGCGCCCGCCAGGTGATCCACGATCTGTTCGATGCTTTCTTCGGCGGCTGCGGCCCCCACGGTCGGGCGTGCACCTGCCCCCAACCCTTCGGTGACCTTGACGCCCAGCTGCACCCGCGCTGACGAGCGGCTTTGCTGCAGCGCCTGTGCGTCGGTGTTGGCGACGACAAATTCAACGCCGTCCAGCTGTTTTTCAATCATGTTGTCGACAGCGTTGCCGCCCGCACCGCCCACGCCAAATACGGTAATCCGAGGCTTGAGTTCGTCGTGCCCGGGCATCGAAAGATTCAATGTCATGCTCTGTCCGCCTGTTTATATGTTGCCGCAAAATGCGGTTTATTTTGACCTATCCACCTTTGATTTTATCGTTTCATTTCCAAAACGTCACCAGAAAAATCGCAAGAATCCACAAAATATGGAGGAAATATGGCAGCAAACAGCGGCATTTCGCTGTCATCGCCATATGTTGCGGCAGAAGGCTCATGCAGCACTACGCACCGAAAGACCCCACCCGCGTTGCGCGGACGCGTCGTAACCGGCTGATCACTCTTTCTGGTCGCGGAAAACTGCTCAATGTCCTGCCGCTGGGCCTCTGCCGGGCCTTGTGGATATCTTGCGGGAAATCTGTGCGGGCTGCAACCAATTTCTTTAACTGGTTGGGGCACTTGGGCAGTTCAGGCTATCCTCGGTGATGCTGCGGACCTCTTGCGTCTCGCTGCCGATGAACCGGGCTAGCCGGACCATCAGGCGATTGTCGTACAGGAAGGGCCACCAGCAAACCGCCGGCCCTTCGAGTGCATCGTCATATAGGAAACATATCTGACCATTGGAGGTGGTGATCTGACCATAGACGCAGCCGCGCCCCTCGCGCCGCCAGACCGAGACGGTCGAGCTGAGGAATTCCTCGGTCCCGACCAGCATGCCGCTGCGGATTTCGTGGAAGGAGACGGTTTTGCCGACCACAGCGTCCAGAAACGCCTCGGGCGAGATCAGGGTCTGGGCCGGGGCCGCAGCGGGCCAGAGGGCCGCGCCGAGGGCTACCCGGCGCAATGCTCTACCAATTGTCACGGAACCAGCGCACAGCGCGCTTGAAGGGGCGCGCCGCGTAGGTGTCGACGGGGATCTCGAAATCCCACCATTCATCCTGCGGATGCGCCGCAAACAGGCTGAGCCCGACAGCCGAGGAAAACCCCGGCCCGGTCGCCGATTGCGGCAGGCCGTGTACGCGCAGCGGGCGGCCCAGGCGGACGCGCTGACCAAGAATGCGGCTGGCCAGCCCGTCGAGCCCCATGATCTGGCTGCCACCGCCGGTTAGAACGATCTGCTGGCTGGGCAAGTGATCGAACCCTGCGGCGTCCAGACGGGTGCGGACCTCTTCCAGAATTTCCTCGACGCGTGGCCGCATGATGCCGATCAGCTCGGCGCGGCTGACGGTGCGCCGGTCATGTTCCCAATCGCCGGTATCGCCGCCGATATCGATCATATCGCGGTCATCGGCCCCTGTGGCGTGGACGCCTCCGTTGAAGGTCTTGATGCGTTCGGCCACCGCTGCGGGCACGCCGAGGCCCATGGAGATATCACTTGTGACATGATCCCCGCCCATGCGCACGCAATCGGCATAGATCATGTGTTTCTTCATGAAGATCGAGATGCTGGTGGTGCCGCCGCCCATATCGATACAGGCCGCGCCCAGCTCTTGTTCATCCTCGACCAGCGCCGAGATGCCCGAAACGTAGGCCGAGTTGGCAATGCCCGCGAGTTCCAGATCGCAGCGCTTGATACAGCGCACAATGTTCTGGATCGCCACCGCGTCGACGGTCAGCATATGCATATCAACCGCGAGGCTTTGCCCCAGCTGTCCGCGCGGATCGATCAGACCCGAGCGGTTGTCGAGCGCAAAATTCACCGGCTGTGCGTGCAGCACTTCGCGCCCTTCACCGTAATCCGGCACGTCGCAGGCGTTCAGGACGCGGCCGACCTCGGCCTCGGTGACCAATTGGCCTTCCAGATCGACCTGCGCGTCCAGACCATATGACCGCGGGTTCGCTCCCGAGAAGGAGGCGATGACATGGTCGACCCGGATATCGGCCATCTTCTGCGCCGCCTGCAGCGCGGTGCGGATGGCGCGCTCGGTTTCCTGCATCGCGGTGACTTCGCCGAACTGCACCCCACGCGAACGTGTGGTCGCAGCGCCGATCACGCGGAAACCGGTCTGACCCGCCATCGAACCGATCGAATTGTCCTCGGACAGCCGCCCGGTGCCATCGAACCGCAAGACAAGGCAGGCGATTTTGGAACTGCCCACATCCAGAATGGCGACAACGCCGCGTTGCATCGCCTGACGACGCATTTGCCGCATGGCCCGTTGGGACTGATAAAGATCGGTCATCATAATTGTTACTGCCCGCTACTCACGTTCACATTTGTCTTCCACCAGTCTTCGCTGGCGGTTTTGCTCATTCTGATGGTTGGCCGCTGCCCGAGGCGCATGTCGACCACGGCCACGTCACGTTCCAGAAGGTCCTGCACCTCATTCACCGCCAGCACACGTTCCAGCGCGCGCACGGGGCGTTCGGTCGGCAGCATGATGCGCTGGCCGCGATCCAGCACCAGATCCCAGCGGCGTTCGCCGATGCGCACCAGCCCGCGCACACGTTCGCCCAGACTGCGTGCGGTGGTCAGGATTTGCAGCGCCTCGGGGACGTGTCTGTCCGCGCCCTTGCCGGCGATCAGCGGCAAGGCGGCGTGATCAGCGCGCGCGGCGATGCGTTCCACATGCGCGCCGGTTTCATCCAGCACTTCGATGCCGTTGCGGGTGCGCCAGACGATCACCGGCTGACGTTCAACCACATTCACCTGCAGGATGCCGCCCGGGCGGATGCGCACGGTGGCCGATTTCACCGGGTCGAGCCCGGTGATGGTGTCGCGGATCTGTTCGACATCGAGATCCCAGGAACTGAGCGGGAAATCGAGCGGCACGACCTCGCGGATATCTTCCGAAAGCCCGGTCCCCGCCCCGTCGATGGCCATCAGGTTGACCATGAATTCCGGGCGCTCCTGGATCGAGGTCTTGATGTCGGCAATGTATGCCACCACTGCCTCGCGCCGGTCTTCGGCGGCGAAATAGCCACCGATCGCGCCGACAACGGCCAGTACCGGCAGACCGATCTTGAGCCCGCGCCGGATACCGGGGGTGAGCATCCAGCGCTGAAGCCGATAGCTGAGGCGTGAGGGCGCCGGATCGGATCCGCGCGAACGACCGAACAAACGCCCGCCGCGCAGGCGTAGCTTGGCGTCGGTTTTCGGCTCAGGCCTGGGCGCGGCGGCAAAATCGGCATCCGGCCCGGCAAGGGCCTTGGTCCGGTGGATCACCGGGGCGCGGGTGGCGGTCAGCGGTCGCATGAAGCGTCCTCCACCATCCAGGCGCAAAGCTGACCGAAGGTCATGCCGATATGCGCCGCCTGTTCGGGCACCAGCGAGGTCGGCGTCATGCCGGGCTGGGTGTTGGTTTCCAGCAGGAACAGACCATCCGCCCCCTTGCTGTCATCCCAACGGTAATCGGTACGGGTCACGCCGCGGCAACCCAGTGCGTCATGGGCTTTCAGCGCGTAATCCATGCAGCGATCAAAGATGTCCTGTGGAATTTCCGCGGGCAATACGTGCCACGAGCCACCGGGCTTGTATTTGGCGTCATAATCGTACCAGCCGCCATCGGTCATGATCTCGGTCACGGTCAGGGCGCGGTCGCCCATCACGGTCACAGTCAGCTCACGGCCAGCCACATATTTCTCGACCATCACCTGATCGGGCATATCCTCGGACAATTGCGGTGGCCCGTTCGATCCTTCGTGCACGATGTAGATGCCGACGCTGGAGCCCTCGTTGTTGGGCTTGGCCACGTAGGGCGGCTCCATCACGTGGGCTTTGACCACCTCAGCCTTGGGCACGATCATGCTGGGCACGACCGGCAGGCCTTCGGCCTGATAGACCTCTTTGCTGCGCTGCTTGTCCATCGCCAACGCCGAGGCCAGAACGCCGGAATGCGTGTAGGGAATACGCATCCATTCCAGCAGGCCCTGCACGCAGCCATCCTCGCCCCAGCGGCCATGCAGGGCGTTGAAAACCACATCCGGCTTGATCTCCAAAAGGCGCGCGTAAAGGTCGGGACCTGCGTCCAGCTCGACCACTTCAAAGCCTTCTCCCCTGAGGGCGGCTGCGCATTCGCGCCCAGAGCTGAGAGACACCTCGCGTTCCGCCGAGGGGCCACCCATCAATACCGCCACTTTGGGGTTTGTCCTGCTCGACTTACCCAACGTGCGCCTCAAAATCTGCGGACCTTATGTGGTGGCCCGTCCTGTGTTATGCCTTTGATCCGTCGCCTGAATTTGCCTGTTATGGGTCTGACGGTCGGGGCTTTAATCAGTCAGCGGATCACCGACCCGCATGATTTCCCACTCTAGCGTGATGCCGCTTGTTTCGTAAACCTTTTTTCGCACCTCTTCGCCCAGACCTTCGAGGTCGGCGGCGGTGGCCGTACCGGTGTTGATCAGGAAATTCGAGTGTTTGGGGCTCATCTGCGCGCCACCGAGAGTCGCACCGCGCATCCCCGCATTGTCGATCACTTTCCATGCCTTCAGATCGTGCACGTCATCCGCGCGCCCGGTCGAGGAAAACCCGGCAGGGTTGCGGAAGGTCGACCCGGCGCTGCGGTCTTTGGTGGGTTGCGTTTCGTCGCGCTTTTTCAGCTGTGCTTGCATGCGGGCGTGCAAGTCTTCGGGATCGCCCGAGGGACCTTGGAAGGTGGCCGAAATCAGCACCGCGCCATCGGGCAGATCGGACTGACGGTAGCGGAAATTCAGGTCTTTAGGCGTGAGATCGACAAGCTCGCCCCCCCGCGTGACGATGGTGGCCTTTTGCAGCACATCCGCCGTGTAGCTGCCGTAGCAGCCTGCATTCATCCGTATTGCGCCGCCGATCGAGCCGGGAATGGTGCGCAGAAAAGTCAGATCGACCCCCGCATCCGCCGCCTTGCGTGCCACATGCGCATCAAGCGCGGCCGCCCCTGCGGTGACGGTGTTGCCGTCAACACTGATCGCGTTGAACCCGCGCCCGAGCCGGATCACAACCGCGCGCAACCCGCCGTCGCGGACGATCAGGTTCGAACCGACGCCCATCGGGAAGATGGCGATGTCCTTAGGCAGGTTACGCAGAAAATCCTGCAAGTCTTCGGTATCGGCGGGTTGGAACAGCACATCCGCCGGACCACCGACGCGCAGCCAGGTGAGGTCATTCAGCGGGCGGGCCTGGGTCAGGCGGCCCCGGACATCTGGTAACCTTGTCATTCGCCTGCCCGAACCGCCAGGCTGCGCCCACCGACCCCGCCCATGATAACTGCAAACAGGAAGGGCAGGACCGCCCCGGTCAACCAGACAAAGGGGCCAAAGGCCTGTTCCTCCTGTCCGGTTTCAACGCCAGTCAGCCTCACAATAAGCACAAGCGCGACCGCCGAGGTTAGCCCGATCAGCCAGAGCAGGCCCCTTGTCCCGATCCAGCGCCCGGCAATGAAGCCTGCAATCGCGCCAAGCACGAGCGTAATCAGCGGCAGATAAGCGAATGTGGCGATGTCGACCATAGGGGCCTCCTGAAACTGGCCGTTACTTGTTGGTCGCCTTCATGCCCTGCAATTTCGCCTTTGTCCAACGGGTCAGGTAGATCACCGGCCAACGCAGCACGGACATGCCGGCGGCCAGCACGATCAGCCCCACCCAAGGCCCGTTTTCATAGGTCACATAGCCCACAATGGGCACACCTACGGCGATCAGGATATAGGCGCGGGTCCAGTGATTGTCTTTGCTGGGAATCATCGCCAGCACGTTGGCGATCAGCCCCCACAGACCCGCAAGCGCAAGTGACCACGTCATTCAGGCACCTCGCGCCCGGTCCATTTGCGCCAATAGTAACGGATTGGGTTGCGGAACATCGACACAAATGCGGCAAGGGCCAACACTCCGACAATCCAGCCGAAATCATAGCCCAGAAACACGATCAGCGCCGGGGCGCTGACAAACAGAAGTACACCGGGCGGGAATTGCAGGCGCATAGGCAGCATCGCCACGATGGTCGAGGCGAGCACCCACAGGCACGCCAATATCAGCGAGACCGCCACCGTCGTTACCCCGCCTTGGCCATCAGCCGTTCCGGCAACCCGTTGGCCCAGGCACTGATGGTACCGGCCCCGAGGCAAACGACCATATCCCCCGGACGCGCCTGTTCGCGCACGAGGCGTTCCAGATCGGCCTCGTCCAACAGCGCGCGGGCGTGGCGGTGGCCGTGGCGGATCAGGCCCTGCACCAGATCGTCGCGGGATGCACCCTCGATCGGGTCTTCTCCGGCGGCGAACACTTCGGCGATGGCGACCACATCGGCGTCATTGAAGCAGGTGCAGAAATCGTCGAACAGGTTGGACAGGCGCGAATAGCGGTGCGGTTGGTGGACGGCGATGACGCGGCCCTCGGTGGCCTGACGGGCGGCCTTGAGGACGGCGGCAATCTCCACCGGGTGGTGGCCATAATCGTCGATGATGGTGACGCCATCGACCTCTCCGACCTTGGTGAAACGGCGGTTGACGCCGCCGAAATTGGCCAAAGCCTCGCGAATTTCACTGGCCTTCATGCCCAGATGACGGGCCACGGCCACAGCGGACAAAGCGTTCGAGACGTTGTGATCGCCGGGCATCGGCAGGGTGCAGCCCTCAATCACCTTGTCTTCATATTGCAGGTGGATGTCGAAATGGGCGACGCCGCCCTTATAGGTCAGGTTTTCGGCCCGCACATCGGCCTGCGCGTTGAAGCCGTAAGTGCGTACGCGGCGGTCGGTGACACGACCGACCAGCGCCTGAACCTCGGCATGATCGGTGCAGCAGACGGCGAGGCCATAGAAGGGCAGGTTCGAGACGAATTCATGAAAACCTGCGCGCAGCAGGTCGAAATCACCCCAATGCTCCATATGCTCGGGGTCGATATTGGTGACGATGGCGATGGTTGCGGGCAGGCGGTTGAACGAGCCGTCGCTCTCATCCGCTTCGACCACCATCCATTCGCCCTGCCCCATACGCGCATTCGAGCCATAGGCGTGGATGATGCCGCCATTGATCACGGTGGGATCGAAATCGCCCGCGACCATCAGCTCGGCCATCATTGTGGTCGTGGTGGTCTTGCCGTGGGTTCCGGCGATGGCGATGTTGGATTTCAGGCGCATCAGCTCGGCCAGCATATCGGCGCGGCGCACCACGGGCAGACCCTGCGCGCGCGCCTCGTCCAGTTCCGGGTTACCCGGCTTGATCGCGGTCGAGACAACAACCACGGCGGCGTTCTGCAGGTTCTCGGCGCGCTGGCCTTCGAAAATCTCGGCCCCCAGCGAGGCCAGACGATCCG
>JAUHYC010000010.1 GCA_030426685.1 Alphaproteobacteria bacterium | reverse complement strand
AAGAGCTGATCTTCATCCCCGCTCTCCTCCTGCTCGGCCTCATCGCCTTCCTCCAAAAAGGCCGCGCCGCGCGCACAAACGAACAAGAGGTAACACCATGACAAAATCCGTCTTATGCGCCGTGGATATCAGCAATGGCGATCTAGATGTCGCAGTCCTTGAACGCGCCGCAGCGCTGGCCGAAATGGATGGCGCGCGGCTGGATGTGGTGACCGTGACACCTGACTATGGCGAAGGTTTTGTCAGCAGTTTTTTTGAACCCCACCACCACGAAAAGGTGATTGATGAGGCCCGCGAAAAGCTGGTCGCCCTCTGCGCCGCCACGCTGGGGGAAGAGCGCAACGCCAAAATCCGCCATGTGGTGGCCACCGGCAGCGCCTATCAGGAAATCCTCAAAACCGCCGAAGGGGCAGGCAGCGACCTGATCGTGATCGGAGCGCATAAACCAGACCTCAAGGACTATCTGCTGGGACCCAATGCAGCGCGCGTGATACGCCATTCGACTGCGTCGGTTTATGTGGTCAGGTAGGCCGGTTGCCTCAATAGCCGGTCATTTCCAGATAACCGCGCCCGGTGTGGCTTCCGGTGAATGTGATTGGGCCTTCCCAGTATTCGAAACGTGTTCCCATCCACGCCTCTGAGTTCAGGGCCGCGACATCGAGATCGATACCTCGGTCCGGAAGTTGTACGTTCCACTCGACGGGCACGTCACGTTGCGCGACGTGTTCGGTTTCCAGTGGGGTAAGGATGAGAGTGCCATCGGGCAGGGATTCGGTCTGCCCATCTGCGCTGATCCATGTGGCGGCAGTGAAATCTCCGCGCGCGCCCCGCAAGCGAAAGGCCATGAGTTTGTCTCCGCTATCAAAGCTGAGCGAGAACCAATCCCAGCCGCTCTGATCTTCGGCCAAGGGTTGCGAGGACCACTCGCGATCCAGCCATCCCTGACCGGTGACGGCGACCTCTCGGTCCGGCAGGTGCAGCGTACCGTCGACACTGTAGAAGGGTTGCGAATAGTAATAGCTGGCCTGTCCGTCAGCGGATTTGACGGAGTATCCGGCATCTCCGTGAAACACCAACGGACCTTGTGCCTGCAAGGTCAGGTCATAGCCAAAGGTCTGACCATTGGCGGTCAGGCTCAGCGTATCCGCGATGTCACCCTGCATTTTCCATTCGTCGATCCAGGCGTTGAAAGGCTGGGCGGTGACGCCTGCCTGCCCAATACCACCACGCGACAAGCGCTCGGCGAAATGGTGGGTTTCGGGGGTCGTCAATGCTGCGTGGCCCATCCAGATTTGCGGGCTCTGCCAGCCGTCAGATTCGAAGGGTTTCAGAGCTGAGCGGAACAAGGTCCATTGAATGCCGTATTCTAACCCGTCCGCGCCGGTGAGATTGGCGGTCAGATACCACCATTCGATGCGATAGGCCGGATGCGGGCCGTGATCGCGCGGGAACTGAAACTCGTAACCTGTCACGGGTCGGTCGAACCCTGCGGCGCTGCTGCCAAGCCCGGCATATCCCTGCGCCCATGAGGTCACGGGCAATAGCAGAAAGAGTATGAAAGCCTTAGCGTTCATCGGCAAATACTCTCAGCAAGGCGGCCGGTGGCAGGCGGAGCAGCCGCCAGGCGGGCAGGGATGCAGCCAGAAAGGCAGCGAGCAAAGTCAGCAGCAACAGAACCAACCAATCGCCGGGAAACAGGTGCATCGGCAGGCGCCATCCAAAGGCCTGCACGTTTACCACGGTGAGCAGGACCCACGCGAGCACCAGCCCCAGAGGAAGCGCAAGGCAGGCTGTCAGCGCTGCCAGAAGAACACTGCGCACAAGCTCAAACCTGGCAAGCTGCGCGCGTGTCAGACCCAATGCCCAGACCGGTGCAACTTGCGGCAGGCGCTGCGTCCAAAGTGTTAGCAAGCTGGTCAGGATCGCGAACCCCGCCACACCCAAGGTCAACACATTCAGAGCCGACGTGACGACAAAGGTTTTCTCGAAAATCGCCAGAGATTGCGCCTTCATGGCGGCCTGATGCACCACTGCTGCTGGCGGCAGGTCGAATTGGTCGCGTAACGACTGCGCGAGATCCGATGCGCGTTCGGGTGTGATGCGGATACCGAAGCGTCGTGTGGCGGTGCCGGGTGTAATCTCTTCCAGCATTGGCATCGCAACAATTGCCTGTCCGGTCGGGTTGCCATAGTCGGAGTAGACGCCAGCGATCGGCAAAGTGTGTCCGGGTGTGATTGTCATCGTGTCGCCGGGCCAAAGGTCGGCACGGCGGGCCAGTTGTTCGTTAATCAGAACCGCGCCGCGCTGCAGGACGTGGTTCCAGACGTCCGGCCCTTGGGCGATCAAGGGCCAATGTTGGCGATACGTGTCGTCATCGATGATGCCATAGAGAAAAAGAGGCCCGGTTTCGTGGGCCAGTTCTGTACTGCGAATGGGCAGAACCGCCGAAACCTGAGGGGACAGCCACGCAGTGATTTGTGCTGCCTGGGCATCGTCTTTCGCGGTCACATAAAGTTCGGAAGTCAGGCGCTGATCCAGCCAGCCAGTGAAGGTCAGGCGAAAGCTTGATACCATGGTGCCGACTCCGATATTCGTCGCCAAAGCCAGCAACAGGGCCATCAGGGCCAGCGACAGGCCCGGTAGCTGCGCGCGCATGTCGGCCCAGATCCATTGCGAGACCGGGCTTCGGGCTTGCCGGGCGAAGAGATTGAGGATGGTGGACAGCAGGAAGGGCAGGGTCAGGGCCGCTCCGGTCAGAAGCCCTGCAAGCAGGCCGAATCCGGCAAGAAGACCTTTGGCAGAAAAAGACAACACAATCCCGGCAGCGATCAGGCCAAGACCGATCACTCCGGTGAGACGGGCAGAGTTCTGACTTCCCCACGCTTGCAGTCCGGGTCCTGCAAGGATCGGCATCCGGGATAATCGCCACAATGCGTGCCCGCTGGCCGCCAGGGTGCCGAATAACGTCATCGCCAGACCCGCCGCGATCCATTGTGGGCGCAGGGACATCTGCCCGTCGATGGGGGCGCCATAGAGCCCGCGCAGCGTGGCTGCGACGTCGGGTAACAGCGCCGCGGCGAGAATATATCCCAGAGCAAGGCCCAGTAAGCCGCCGATCAGGGCGATCGAGAGCAACTCGCCCAGAATGAGCCAGACCAGCCGCCGCAATGGTAGACCAAGCGCCCGCAAAGTCCGGATCATGCCGCGCCTTTGGGCGAAGGCCAACCCGACCGTCCCATGCACGATGAACAGGCCGACCGCAAAAGACAGTAACCCGAAGGCTGTCAGGTTCAGATGAAAGCTATCGGTAAGCTGTGCTGTATCCATCTGGGCCGACGGCGCGATGCGCTGCAACCCGGGTGCGATACTGGCCAAGGGTGGCAGGGCGCGGGGTTGCTGCGGCAGGATCACCAGACGGGATATCTGGCCGCTGCGATTCAGAAGGCGTTCAGCCACGCCGATATCGGTCAGGACCAGATCCGGGGGAAGGGCGGTACTTTCGATGACAGGCGGAAACCTGTCTGCCGACAGAAACAGATGCACAAGATCCGGTGACATCAGCAACCGCCCCGGAGCTGTAAGAACCTCTGATGGGTCGGGGGGGCTCGTACCTTGCTCGATCTCGGTGATTGCAGGCAGGGCAGGGTAGGCAAGCATGTCCACGCCCATAAGGCGGACACGGCGATTGCCCACTCGCAACGGTCCCTCCAGGACCGCAGCCACCTGCCAACCCGCGAGCCTTAATTCTGCGTATTGCTCCAGCGTGATATATCCACCAGGATTTCGCAATTCATCAAGCTGCCCGGTGGCAAGTTGTGCGCTGGCCCGGGCATAGCTGGCGCGCGCCTCGGCATTGATGGCCTGAACAGCCGACCACAGACAGGTGGCAAGAGCGATACCGGTCAGCAATGTAACCAACTGCAGCGGGTGCGTGCGCCAATGCGAGAGCAGAGCCTGAATCGCGGGGCCGGTCATACGATTTGGCCACCGGACAGATGCGCATGCCGGTCCAGTCTTGCAGCGATCTCATGCGAATGGGTCACAAGTAGCAGCGCCGCGCCGGTATCGACGACCAGAGACAACATAAGATCCAGCACCACGGCGCTGGCCGTCTCGTCCAGATTTCCGGTCGGTTCATCCGCCAACAGCAGCTTGGGTCGCATAGCCATCGCACGTCCGATGGCCACGCGTTGTTGTTGACCACCTGACAGGCTTTCGGGGTAACGATCCTGTAAATCGGTCAGGCCCAGCCGCTCGGTCAGATGTGTGAGCCAGCCCGGATCGCTGCGATTTGCAAGGCGTGCATGGATCGAAAGATTCTGGGCCACCGTCAGCGACGGGATAAGATTGAACTGCTGAAAAATCAGCGCAAGGCAGTCCCGGCGCAATGCGGAGCGGCCAGTGTCGTCCAGCGGTGACAAAGGCCGACCATCCAGCGTGATCTCACCTGCGTCAAAGCCATCGAGCGCAGCGGTCAGATGCAGCAGAGTACTTTTGCCGCTGCCGCTCTCTCCGGTCAGGGCCAGTGTTTGCCCCTGATCCAGGGTCAGTGACACATCGTTCAGGACAGGGCGCCCTCCGGGATAGGATTTCCGGACGTGATCGATCGACAGCAGCATGAATGTTCTCTTTTGGTTAGGCCACAATGTGCAACGCTGCGCTTCGGTGTCCAGAGCAGAGTTCGCCTCCATTCGCCGCAGGCCCGATCTATGGGGCAGGGTTGTTCGTGCCCGCAGAAAGCCCCATGCTAAGGATGATGCCAGCGCAAATTACAGAGGCCTTTTCATGACTTTGTCACAGCAGATACTTTGGGGCAGCTTCTATCTGGGCGTTTGTTTTCTGATCGAAATCATGATGCTGACATGGTGCGTTCTGTTCATTCGCAAACTGATCGACAAATGGGAGGATCGCAGCTCCATCCTGGCAACCGCTGGCCCGATAACCGTGGCGCTTTTGTTTATCGTTCTGACCCATACCGTGCAGGTTTGGATCTGGGCGGTTGTCTGGGTAATGGGGGATGTCCTGCCAGATTGGAACTCGGCGCTCTATTTCTCGTTGGTGACTTTCACGACGCTGGGCTATGGCGATATCGTGCTGGGTGAGGGGCTGCGCATTTTCGGAGCCTTTGCCTCGGTCACTGGTCTGCTGGCGTTTGGCCTGTCCACGGCCTTCCTCGTGGCACTCATGACCCGTGTGTTCCAGGAAAAGTTTCTGACCTAGAGGATCGGCGCGAACAATCGCGCGATTGGTGCGCCAAACCGAATATGCGCCGGTTGCTGCATCAGATGGCGGGTCAGTTCGTAGCTTGACGCGAAATCGGTTTCCAGCATCGCCTCAACTGCCTGCGCTGCGTCGGGATCAAAAAACAAGGCCATTGCCTCAAAATTCAATCGAAAAGAGCGGTTGTCCAGATTGGTGGTGCCGACGGCGGCCACCGTGTCATCCACGACAAACACTTTCTGATGCATAAAGCCATCCGTGTAGCGAAACACGCGAACGCCGCAGTCTCGAATTTCGTCGAAATAGGCAAAAGCGGCCAGCCAGGGCAGGCGGTGATCAATCACGTCCGGCACCAGTAGGCGAACATCCACCCCGCGCAGAGCTGCGTGTTGCAGGGCGGTCATGATGTCGATATCGGGCACGAAATAGGGCGAGGCGATCCACAAACGCTCCTTTGCCTCGGCTATGGCGGCGAAGAACATCATGGCGCCGGTCTCAGTGTCATCGCCTGGTCCGGTGGCCACCAGCAGGGCATTCATATCCTGTTCGGATTCGCTGCCTGCCCAATCCAGTTGATCGATCAGATCTTCGTCTCGGGCCCAGTGCCAGTCCTCTGTAAAAATCAGTTGCAACTGCCGCACGATATGGCCGGTCATCTTCACATGCGTATCTCGCCACCGACCGAACCGGGGGTTTTCACCCAGATACTCGATGCCGATGTTATGCCCACCAATGAATCCGGTTTCACCGTCAATAATCACGGTCTTCCGGTGGTTCCTGTAGTTCAGCTGAAAGCGAAAGTTCGGGCCGCGCTGTTCCCTTGGATCAGCAACGTCAATGCCGGCCTGGCGCAAGGTTTCAAGATAGCTAGATGTCAGGCCGTAACTGCCAACGGCATCTGTCATGAATCTGACATGCACACCGCGTTTGACCGCTGCGATCAATCGGTCTTGGATCTTTCGGCCAAGCTCGTCATCGCGTACGATGTAGAACTGGATCAGCACATAGTTTCTGGCCGAGTCGATAGCTTTGAAAATGGCATCAAAGGTAGCTTCTCCGTCGATCAGCAACTCGGCGCCGTTGCCGCGCGATACAGGAAGGTGGGCGAGCGCCTCGAACGGGCGGGGATTGATCCGCATCCTCTCGGGGTCGGGCTTGGAGAAATCGGCAAAGGTCTTGATCCCTTCGACCACGCGCTCGCTTTCCTGACGAGCAATGCGGTAGCCGCGAAAGCGATGGTGGCCCAGAAACAGATAGAGCGGGACGCCCAGCATCGGGGCCGACAGCAGAAAAACGACCCAACCCACAGCGCCTTGAGACGTGCGCGCCGTCTGTGCTGCGCGCACCGCGAAAACGCCCGCAACACAATAGAGAACAAACAGAAAAAGCGAAACGAGCAATGTCCACATCAGTGCGTTACGGTCCAGACCTGTCTAGTTTGCACCACTGTAGATGCGGGACCAGTCATTGGCCATATCAACGATCACCCAACCCAGATCGGGCCCTTTATCCAGCCCGTCGACCAGTCGTCCGATCGGGCTTTCGCGATCATATGCCCATTCCCGATCCGCATCGGTGTGGTGGATCAGGATACCCAGGCGGGGACCATCACCCGCAGTCGTCCATTCGAGCATGGCAAAATCACCGTCCGAGTTCCCACCGGCCAGAATGGGCCGCCTGCCGATCGTGCGTTCAATATTGATCGGCTTGCCCTCTTTGTCGTCGATAAAGACAACGCCGGGTGCCTTGGTGATAACCGGAGATTCGCCCGTATTTTCGTATGCTGTCTCACCATAGGTGCCCAATATCTGCTCCGGGGGGATGCCATATGCCTCTTCGGCAAATACGCGCATGAAATGAAGCCCTCCGCCCGAGACGATATAGGTCTTGAAGTCCTCGTCGCGCAGATAGCGCAACAGTTCTACCATCGGCTGATAAGTCATCTGATCGTAGGGTAAATCCGTGTCGGGGTGGCGGGCTGTTTCCAGCCAATTGGCCACGGTGGCCTGAAACCCCTCGACGCTGTCACCGGAATGCGAGGCATTCACCACTTCGATCAGTGCATCATGCCCGCCTTCCAATACGGCCCTCAAATCCCCTTCGGCGGCGGCTTGCAGAGTTGGGGTCGTGAGGATCGCCGGGTCTTGCTCGGCTATCTCGGCCAGGCGATCCATTGCAAAGATGAGCTGGAAATAGACGGGCTGCTCGGCCCAAAGTGTCCCGTCATTGTCGAACACAGCGATCCGTTCTGAGGGTGTTACGTAGCTGTCTCCGTCAGGGTCGGTGACCGCTTCGACAAACGCTACAATCTGCTGTTTCGCATCCGATTCCGTCCAACTGGGCAACGGGTCGGCCAACGCGACCACTGGCAACACAGCAGCTAGCATTGAAAAGGCAATTGTTTTCATTGAATTGCTCCGATCTAACTCAATCGAGGCCGCACCCGAGATGCGGCCCCAGAGCTGCATTGAAATTTTGCAGCGTTAATTCGACGTTGGTGTCGACAGTTTTTTCATCACCTGATTCAGACTAAAGCTGGCCGCCTCTTGGCGCGGCGGGAACTCCTGGAACGTACTCAGGAACTGCGCCACATATTGTTGTGCCGGTACCAGGAAATAGACACGATCGATCATCCAGTCGTAATAGGTGTTGGATGTCCGGTAGCCCCGTTCATAGGGGTCGCGGCGCAGATTGACGATGATCGGCACGCGCAGTTCTGTGAAGGGTTCCATCCATGCGCGCAGTGTCGCCCAGGCCTTTTGCTCAAGAAAGATTAGCTTCCAATCATCGAATCGCAACGCTGTCAGATCGCCGTCATCCGAGAAATAGAAGATCTCTCGCCGCGGGCTTTCAGTCGTTTCACCCGTCAGCAAAGGCAGGATGTTATACCCGTCCAGATGCACCTTGTAGTCGCGCCCCATCGCGGGAGAGTTATATCCGGCTTTTAGTTTGTCCTTGATCTCAGGATCACCGGCCACGGCCAGATAGGTCGGCAACCAGTCCATATGATGGACGATCTCATTTGTGACCGAGCCAGGCTCGATTTTGCCGGGCCAGCGCACCATCGACGGAACGCGCCAGCCGCCTTCCCAGTTGGTGTTCTTTTCACCCCAGAACGGAGTCGAGGCGGCATCCGGCCATGTGTTGTAATGCGGGCCGTTGTCAGTTGAATAATGCACGATGGTGTTGTCAGCGATACCAAGTTCATCCAGCAGATCAAGCAGTTGCCCGACTTGCATGTCATGTTCGATCATCCCTGCAGTGTATTCGTCGGCAGGACCTCCGAATATCTCGTTGGCCTGCTCGCGCATCTCTTCCTTTACATGGGTTCGGAAGTGCATCCGCGTACCGTTCCACCAGACATAGAAGGGCGTGCCGTTCTGGTTGGCCTCTCGGATGAATTCGATCGCAGCCTCAAGCGTTTCCTCATCAACCGTTTCCATCCGCTTTCTGGTCAGCGGCCCTGTGTCCTCGATGGTGCCGCCCGCGGAAGATTTGATAACACCACGCGGGCCGAAGGCCTCGCGGAATGTGCGGCCATCAGGCAGAATCGCATCGCCCGGATAGTCCTCATGCTCGGGCTCCTCTTCGGCGTTTAGGTGGTAGAGATTGCCAAAAAACTTGTCGAATCCATGGTTTGTTGGCAGATGTTCATCCCGATCGCCCAGATGGTTCTTGCCGAACTGCCCGGTCACATAACCATGATCCTTCAGCAGGCCTGCAATCGTCGGATCTTCGACTTGCATCCCTTCCTTGGCGCCCGGCAGACCGACTTTGGACAGGCCGGTCCGGAATACCGATTGCCCCATGATATATGAGGATCGCCCGGCGGTGCAGGATTGCTCGCCATAATAATCGGTGAAGATCATACCCTCTTGGGCAACCCTATCGATATTGGGTGTACGGTAGCCCATCATCCCCATTGTGTAGGCCGAGATATTGGACTGGCCGATATCATCGCCCCAAATCACCAGAATATTTGGCTTTTGGTCCTGCGCCCAAGCAGGCAGGGCCATCAAAACTGCAAAAGATGCAGCTGTGGCGCGGCGCAGCCCGCTGCGCCAGCGTTCCGAGAACCGGGTGTTTGGTAACATGGCTTGCTCCCTAATCTGTGGGCATAGTGCCCGGGTTATTTGAGTAGCATTTGCGACTGGAAATTACTGAATATCCGTCGGTAAGTTCTAAATATCCTGCTATAATCAATGGTTGGCAGGAATCGTGTGGGACAAACCTATGCCAGTGTAGAATTTTAAAATTAGTCAGATGATGAAGTTAGAATATTAATATGACAATAAATGAAGCAAAGCTGACGGCCTTACACGAAAGTGGCTGGTTTGGCGCGCGGTCCCAGGCATTTCAGTCTGCCTTGCTGGAATGCGCTATCCACCGGTCCTATGGCGCAGAAGAAGCACTGTACCTGCAAGGGGATGTTGCGAACGGAATTCACGCAGTGCTGGATGGCAACGTCAGGATCACGACGCCCGCCGATGACGGGCAGGACTTTGTGATGCATCAGGAGGGGGGCGGTTTCTGGATTGGTGATCTGGCCCTCTTTGCGTCAGAATCTCGGCTGGTCAGCGTGATCGCGACCCAACCAACAAACACTCTGTTCTTTCCCAGTTCGCGGCTGGAACGTCTGGTGCAGGAAACGCCTGAGTTCATTCGTGAATTCTATGCTCTGACCCATGAGAATATGCAGAAGGCGCTGCGCATCGTCGCCAATCTGGCCGTCACCGGAACAGAAAAGCGGCTGGTGCTTCGGTTGCTGCATTTGGATGAGGTTGCGGCGGATGTGGATGGCTGGATACCTGTGTCACAAGAGGAACTGGCCGCGATGATTGCCGTTTCTTCTCCGACGTTGTACCGGAAATTGCACCGTTTGATACAGCTGGATCTGGTCGAGGGTGGGTATGGCCGACTGCGGTTGAAGGACCGCAGCGCGTTGATCTCAAGCTGTCAGAGTTAGGCAGTCATGCCTTGTGCTTCTCAGCAGACCGGTCATCCTCACCCAGCCGCCCGTCCAGTGACATGAGGATAGCCATGGGTCGCAATGCGGGGATGTGGCTAAAGATGATAAGGATACAGACGGTTAAGGGGACGCTCAGGAATGCACCGATCAGACCCCAGACGGTTGTCCAGAAGGTCAGCGCCAGAATGACCAGAAAAGTCGACATATTCAGAGACCGACCCAACATCGCCGGGTCCAGAAAATTGCCGATAAAGAACTGAATAGTGCCACAGCCAAGTACGATCACCAGGAATGGTCCGATGCTTTCGAACTGAACCAGCGCGATCATTGCGGGGAACATAACGGCAATGATTGACCCGATCGACGGAATGAAGTTCAGCGCAAAGGTTAGCACCGCCCAGGTCTCGGCATATTCCAACCCAAGAACCTTGAACACGGCATAACTGATACTCGCGGTAATCAGGCTGATGAAGGTTTTGACGCCGACATAGCGCTGAAGGCTATAGGAGATCGCATCCAGCACCGCGGCCAGATCTGCCCCAAGCTGTGGATTGCCAGCGGCGAGCTGGATCTTCTTGCGAAACGCCAGTCGCTCAGCCATCAGAAAGGCGACGTAGAGGCTGATCAGGAAGAATTGGTTGAGCAGCGAGGTCGCACTGCCCAAAAGCATGCGCGCCACGTAGGACATATCGATACTGACCAGATTGTCGCGGATAAAGCTGGTTACATCATTACCAACAAGGCCAGTGATCCGGTTCACGGCGTTGTCGAACTGGCTTTCGTAAGTGTTAATCGATCGGGCAAATTGCGTGGCCTGACTGCCGAGGATGTACATGATCATGAACAAACCGGCCAGAACGACCGTCACGCCGGCGATATTCGCCAGCCAGGTCGGCGCGCGGGTCAGGGCGATGACACGATCGCTGAGTGCGATGATCAGTACGTTGATCAACAGCGCCATGGTCAGCGGGATAAGAAATGTGGCCCCGGCATAAAGGCCCAGCACCCCCAGCGTAGCAACGATCGTGACATCGCGAAGCACGCTTAGTTGAGGCCGTGGGCGGGTCTGATTGTCCTGAGAGTCCAAGCTCATGTGGTGGCCTTGAGTTGCGGGACCGCCAGCCAACTTCCGGCGGAGTTCTCGGTGATCCTGCACGGGCCGAAGGGTTTATGCAATCCACGCAGATGCTTAGGGGCAGGAATTGAGTGCAAAAGTCGGATTGACGGTTCTTCGGCGCAAGAAGGCAGGTTAGGGTCAGGCGATGCGACGTGTTTCGATTCCCACCACCAGCCAACTGGTGCGCGGCCTCTGGCTTGCGCTGCGGCGGTTCAACAATAAAAATGGATTTGTCATGAGCAGCCATGTCGCCATGTCTCTGATGATGGCGCTGTTTCCGTTTGTTCTGTTCACCGTCGCGCTGGCAGGCGCACTGTCACAGGGTTATGTGACCGACGAATTGATCGACCTTATCTTTGGCGCCTGGCCTAAGGATGTTGCCGACCCAATCGTGGCAGAGCTCCGCGCGGTGCTGGCCGGGGCCGGATCGGGGGTGATCACTCTGGGCGGGTTGCTGGCGATCTATTTCGCCTCGAACGGGGTCGCCGCCGTGCGCAAGGCCATGACGCAAGCCTATCACGATCACGATAGTTGGCCGTTCTGGAAGACGCGCCTGTTGTGCTTTGCCCTCGTTATCCTGGGCGGAGCGGCCATTCTGGCGATTGCCGCGTTTGAGGTGGTGCTGCCGGTCTATACCCGGCTGGTTTCGGAAAATACCGTGGTAGATGTCGACAACTGGTTTTCGGTTGATCGGCTGCGCTGGACATTTACGGTTGCTGTCCCTGTGGGTACCGTTTTTCTGGCCCACCTGATCCTGCCTACACGGCGACATAGCCTGTCGCAGATTCTACCCGGCGTGGTGCTGACACTGGCCCTTTGGGCAGCGGGCGGCTGGGGGTTTTCGGTCTATATCGCGCAGTTTGCCACCTACAGCGCGACCTATGCCGGGTTGGCGGGGGCGATGGCAGCGTTGATCTTTCTCTACCTCTGCTCGGCCATGCTGATTTTGGGGGCGGAATACAACGGCGCCCTAATCGACCTGCAACGGGCGGAATCCAAATGATTGCGGTTCGGGCGGTGTTGGTGGCACTGGCTCTGTGGCCAATAATGCAGGTCTGCCAGGCGCAAGAGTATATCGGTTCGGAGGCTTGCACAGATTGCCATCAAGAGCAGGCAGAAGCATGGCGGGGCTCACATCACGCTCTGGCTTGGACCGACGTTGAGGATGGCAAGGTGCTTGCCGATTTCGACGGCACCAGTTTTTCCCATGATGGGATGAGCGTGACGTTCAGCGATCAGAACGGGGTGCTTAGCGCGCTTGTGACCGAAAAGGATGGGGTTACAACCGATTACCCGGTGCATTCGGTTGTCGGCATCGCTCCGCTTCAGCAATATTTGTTCGAAACCGAACCGGGCAGACTGCAGAGTTTTGATGTTGTCTGGGACACGGAACAGGGCCAATGGTTTCATCTATATCCAGATCAGGATCTGCCGCCGGGGGACGGCTTGCACTGGACCGGCCCGTATAAGAACTGGAACGCACGTTGCGCCGAATGTCATGCGACCGGTTACGCAAAGAACTACGATTCTGAAACTCGAAATTACGCCTCTATTCAGGCTGAGTTGGGTGTCGGTTGCGAGGCCTGTCATGGGCCAGGGTCAGCGCATCTGGAATGGGTCACGGGCAAGGCTCTGAACGATGGGCTGAACGAGTTTGGATTTTCTATGAGCTGGGGCAGGGGGCAGACCGAGGCCGAGATTCAGCAATGCGCGGGCTGTCACTCGCGCCGCGAATCTCTGGAGGATGGCAATCCCATGCCCGGCACACCTTATCATGACACCTATAATCTGGCTGTGCTGCGCCCGGGGCTCTACCACTCCGATGGGCAGATATTGGATGAGGTTTATGTTTACGGATCGTTTCTGCAGTCACGAATGTATGCGCAGGGCGTCGGCTGCACCAACTGTCACGACGCCCACCGGGCCGAACTGAAGGCCGTGGGAAATGGTGTTTGTACGCAGTGCCATTCGCCTGCGGGCAACCCCGATTTCCCGACGCTGCGCTTGGTCAATTACGACACGTATGAACACCACCATCACCCAGAGGAATCCGAAGGCGCACAATGCAAAAGCTGCCACATGATTGAACGGGTTTACATGGGCGTCGATGGCAGGCGGGATCACAGCTTTCGCATACCACGACCCGATTTGAAGCTGGGAACTGATGCCTGTACTGATTGCCATGCTAGCAAAGACCAAACCTGGGCAGCGCAACAGATTGAGGGCTGGTTTCCGGGTTCTCAGCACAGGGACGGGCATTATGGCACCACCTTCGCAGCGGTTGCTGACGGTCAGTTGGAAAATCCGGATGTCCTGACCCAGATTGCTCTTGATGTGGGGCAGGCGGGTATCGTCCGCGCCACTGCGTTGTATCTGCTGCAACCTTTCGCATCCCCCGAACTCGCCGAGACGCTCGCACCGGTACTACGCGATCCCGATCCGTTGATCCGAGCCAACGCCGCAGCGCTGCAGCGGCAAGCCCCGCTGAGAGAGCGCATTCTGCGGCTTGAACCGCTATTGTCGGATCCTTTGCGCAATGTGCGCATTTCGGCAGCCAAAGAGTTTCTGTCGATCCCGCCACAGGTCCTCTCGCCTGAGCAAAATGTGGCGGCGAAGAATGGTATGGCCGATTGGCAGCGCAGCATGTCCAACCGATTGGACTTTCCCGAAACCCATCTGGTTCTGGGCGGTCTCGCCCTGACACTGCGTAACGCCCCAGCAGCCGAACGTGCATTCCGCGAGGTGGTCTCGCTCGATCCGCAGAGGGCCGAGGCCTGGCCGATGTTGGTTCAACTTGCCCATATCAATAGCGGGCCAGAGGCCGCGTTGAGCGCATTGGACGAGGCGCTCACCGTGCTTCCCGAAGATCCGAACCTGCAACAACTGGCGAAAGAGCTTGGGCGCTAATTGGCACTGAACAGGCTGATTTACGCCACGTTGCCGGCAAAATCTTCGGATAGAGGTCGGTGATATGTTCTGCAAATGCCTTCAGGTGAACCATGTCGGATCGTCCATCAGCACACGCGCAGCCGCCGTCGAACACCCGGAAATCAACGATGGATCAGCGGATTGAGGAACTGCGTGCACGTAAGCCCGTCGACATCAACCATGGTGACGCGCTTTTGTTGCAGGGAATCGCTTCGGCATCTCTGCGTGAACAACGCATCGTGCCGGACAGGATCGACCTCGATTGAAGATCAGCCTCGGAAACCGGTGGCGACCACGAACTTCTCGGAACTGTCCGAGCGCGATGCCGGAGGTTTGACGTTGGCCACTTTGCTGAATTTTTGCTTCAGCAGCTTTTGCAAATCACCTTCGGCCCCACCAGCGAGAACCTTGGCCACAAAGGTTCCACCTTCTTCGAGCACGTCGAAGGCAAAATACGCTGCGGTTTCACACAGCGCCATGATCCGAAGGTGGTCGGTCTGTTTGTGCCCCGAAGACGCGGCGGCCATGTCTGACATGACCACATCCGCTTTGCCACCCAGCCAGTCTTTGACCTTTTGATCGGCGTCGTCCTCCATGAAATCCAATTGGTGAACCTCGGCCCCGGCGACCGGTTCGACCTCTTGCAGGTCAACACCCAGAACGGTTCCCATCCGCTTGCCGCTTTTCTCGCCCAATGCGTTGACCCGCTGAACTGCCACCTGCAGCCAGCCGCCGGGCGCACAGCCCAGATCGACCACGCGCGCGCCGGGGACCAAAAAGCGGAACTTATCGTCCAGTTCCAGAATCTTGAACGCCGCGCGGCCTCGATAGCCTTCGACTTGCGCGCGCTTGACATAGGGATCGTTCAACTGCCGTTCCAGCCAGCGGGTCGAGCTGAGCTTGCGCCCGCGCGCGGTTTTCACCTTAACCTTCAGGTCGCGCTGTCCGCGGCCCGAGTTGCTTTTTCCAGTAGGTGTCTTCGCCATCAGAACGGTCCGTCTTCCAATACACCGTCCGCGCTCATCTGCGCATATAGCAGACCTTCGCGCAGCCCACGGTCCGCCACTGAGAGACGGTCGGTGGGCCAGCATCTGAGCAGCGCCTGCAAAATGGCCGAGCCGGACATGATCAGGGCTTGCCGGTCATCACCAATACGCGGATCCCGGCGCCGACCCTGAGGGCCGAGTTCTAGATACCCCCGTATCACTTTGTCAATCTGATCGCTGGTCATGCGCAAACCGTCCACCTTGGTGCGATCATACCGCTTGAGGCCCAGATGCGAGGCCGCGACAGTCGTGACCGTGCCGCTGGTGCCGACAATCTGAAATCCCTCGCGCGCCTGTTCATCCTTGTAGGGGGCAAAATCGGCCAGGTTTTCCTCAAAGAACCAGCTCATTAGCGCAAAACGTGCAGAATCATCTTCGACATCATGGAACTGATCGCGCAGTGTCGCGACACCGAGCGGAACGCTGATCCAATCCACGACCTTGGCCGCGGGGAAAGGGCTATCAGCGGTGTGAAAACCGTTATGCAGCCGCATGATCGCCGCCGGTCGATCCCTGCGCGGCACAGACGAAATGTCGATCCAGACCAGTTCGGTCGAGCCGCCACCGATGTCGACGACCAGCAATTGCTCGGTCTTGGTCGATACCAAAGGCGCACATGAGATGACGGCCAAACGCGCTTCTTCCTCGGGCTGGATAATCTCAAGGGTCAGGCCGGTTTCGCGTTTGACTTGCCGAATGAACTCGCGCGAGTTCTTGGCGCGGCGGCAAGCTTCGGTCGCGATCAGGCGCATCCGACGCACCTTGTTGCGTTTGAGCTTTTGTTGACAGATTCGCAATGCCTGAACGGTACGCGACATCGACGCACGCGACAGTCGTCCGGTGCGTTCCAGACCGGCGCCCAACTGCACCGATTTGGAGAAGCTGTCTACCACATGGAACCCGCTGCCCTTGGGCTGGGCTATCAACATGCGGCAGCTATTTGTCCCCAGATCCAGTGCCGCATATAATGCATCCGGATCGGGTCTTGCCGGCGCGGGGCTTTCGACCGCTTTCGGGAACGCGCCCGCACCTTTGGGACGCTTGGGCGCCATCGTAACGCCCTCCGATTTTCGAGTTACTCCGACCATAGGTTGCGCGCATCAAACACGCAAGGCGCTCATTAAAGTCATGAGTATTTTGATGTGCGCACCTATCGGATTGTCATGTACAAGCCCGGTATCCCATCGTGGGCAAAAACGTCGCTGCAAAAGCGCCGTGTGTCGAAAACCGACCGACCCGTGCCCGTATTGAAGTTTAGAACCGGTCCATCTGGTTAGGAGGAATCAAGGCGATGCCTGACGTCACCATCGTATATTGGCGCGATATTCCCGCTCAGGTCATCGTCGGCAAAGGCCGGCGCGGAGCCAAGCGGCAGTTGGAAGAGCGGTTCGAACAAGCGATCGACCGAGCTGCCATGAAGGTGAACGCAAAGGACAGTGATGCCTATCTGGCCGAATGGCGCAAGGCCGCACCTTTTGCAGTTGAGGGCGATCCGTCCGAGATTGCCGAGGCCGAGGCTGTGCGTCTGGAAACGGAATACGATCAGGAGCGCGTCAAGGCCCTGATCGCCAATGACGGTTGGGCATGAGCCCCAGATCTATATGGGAGGCCGCAATGGCTTTGCTGAACTTCAAGAAACGTGATGCGGCCGAGAAGGCCCCGGTTAACCCCACCGTCGAAGCCTTTCTGCAGGGCTATTCGATCGAGGTGATGCCGCGGACTGCCGAGAAGGTCGAAGATTTCCGCGCGCTGCTGCCTGAAGGTACCCGCGTTTACATCGCCCATATCGAGGGCACGCCAATCGAGGATATGGTCAAAACCGCCAAGCGCATCGCCGCCGAAGGCTATCCGGTCATGCCACATTTCCCGGCACGGATCATCAAGGACGCCGCGACGCTTGAGAACTGGATTTCCATGTATCAGGGCGAAGCAGGTGTTGAGCAGGCGCTGCTGCTGGCTGGCGGTGTTGAAAAACCCCATGGCGATTTCCACAGCTCGATGCAGTTGTTGGAGAGCGGTCTGTTCGACAAGGCGGGCTTCAAACGCCTGCATGTCGCGGGTCACCCCGAGGGCAACAAAGACATCGACCCCGACGGCTCGACCAAGAACGTCGACGACGCACTGCGCTGGAAACAGAAGTTCAGCGAGACCACAGATGCCGAAATGGCGCTGGCCACTCAGTTCGCATTCGACTCCAAGCCGATCATCGCATGGGCCGACAGCCTGAAAGAGGCAGGCATTGATATTCCCGTCCATATCGGTATCGCGGGTCCTGCCAAGCTGCAGACTCTGATCAAATTCGCCATCGCCTGTGGTGTCGGTCCGTCGTTGAAAGTTCTGCAGAAGCGCGCCATGGATGTCTCCAAGCTGCTACTGCCCTATGAGCCGAACGAAGTGATCACCGAACTGGCAAACCACAAGGCGGCCAACCCGGATTTCAACATCACCAAAGTGCACTTCTTCCCACTGGGTGGTATCAAGACCAACGCCAACTGGGCGATCAATAACGGCGGCGCTTCGGCAAAGCCTGTAAATGCTTAAGGACCGGACATGACCCGTACAGTCGTCGAATCAAAAACAAAAACCGCCATTCTGGGCTTTGACGAACCGTTCTGCGTGATCGGTGAGCGGATCAACCCGACCGGCCGCAAGAAACTGGCCGCCGAATTGGAAACGGGCGATTTCTCGACCGTTGAGAAAGACGCCATCGCACAGGTCGCTGCAGGCGCGACCGTTCTCGATATCAACGCGGGCGTTGTCTACAACTCGAACCCTAACCCGAACGAGACCGAGCCGCCGCTGATGACCAAGATCGTCGAGCTGGTGCAGGGTCTGGTCGATGTGCCGCTGTGCATCGACTCGTCAGTTCCGGGCGCGCTGGAAGCTGGTCTTGAGGCTGCTGAGGGCCGTCCGCTGCTGAACTCGGTCACCGGTGAGGAAGAGCGTCTGGAACTGGTTCTGCCGCTGGTCAAAAAGTACAACGTCCCGGTTGTGGCGATCTCGAATGACGATACCGGTATCTCCGAAGACCCAGATGTGCGCTTCGATGTTGCCAAGAAGATCGTGGAACGTGCTGCCGATTTCGGTATCCCCGCGCATGACATTGTGGTTGACCCGTTGGTGATGCCGATCGGTGCGATGGCAACAGCCGGGCAGCAGGTTTTCGCTTTGGTCCGCCGTCTGCGCGAGGAACTGGGGGTAAACACCACCTGCGGCGCGTCCAACATTTCGTTCGGTCTGCCAAATCGTCACGGCATCAACAACGCGTTCCTGCCGATGGCGATGGGGGCTGGCATGACCTCGGCGATCATGAACCCGGTGGCTCTGCCGGTTGGCCCGAAGAAACTGGCCGAGAAGAAGGCCGAAGTCGAGGCCAAAGGAATCGTCCTGCCCGCCGATATGGATGATGAAACCTTCTGCCAGCTGTTTGGTCTGGGTTCCACCCAACCGCGTGCGGGCAAAGAGATGGAGGCCATTCGCGCCGCCAACCTGCTGACCAACAATGACCCGCACGGTGGTGCGTGGATCAAGTTCAACAAAGCCCCCGATGAAGCGGGCGCAGCCGGCGCTGCTGGTGGTCGTCGTGGAGGCGGTCGTCGCCGTCGCGCATAAGAGTTGAAATTCAGTAAATTGGGCCGGGTCATTGATCCGGCCCTTTTTTCGTGGCGAGAGTTTTAAAGGTTGAGTGCCTTACTTGCCCTTGAACGCCAGCAAGAACCGGTGCTAGTCAGTGCAGTGCGGCGGGTATGATGTAATGGTAGCCTGTCAGCTTCCCAAGCTGAACGCGCGGGTTCGATTCCCGCTACCCGCTCCAAACGTACAGATCAGTGAGAGGTCCGGGCTTGAAGCAGGTTGATTACTGCCGGCACGCGCACGCCGTCTTGCGTTTGGTATGCCTGAAACTCTTCAGCCACAGCTCTGATAATGGCATCCACGTCTTTCTGCGTGCCCCCAAAATGGTTGATCACTCTCGCTGCGGGACCTACGCGTGTGCACAGGGTTGCGGCCTCTTCCACAGTAGCGGGCCCGGTGAGTTTCAGGGGAACCGGATTGATCCGTATGTCGTTCAGACCGGCGCGGGACATCAGGTCTGACACGCGGTCGCGATCGTGAAAGGCGAGCGGGCCGGGTGCGTTGCGGTCAACCTTCGGAGGCTGACCCAATCGCGTGACAGCTGCCACATGAGGGGTCTTGAACCATGGGTTTTCGGACAGACCACCCCAAGCTGCAAAAGTCATTTTGCCGCCGGATTTCAGCGCCCGTGCCATGTTGGAGAACGCTGCGACAGGGTCAGAGAAGAACATGACGCCAAAGCGAGAGATTATGGCGTCGATATCGCCAGATGAAAGCTCTGCCACTTGTGCGTCGGCGTAGCGAAATTCCATGTTGTTGAGCCCGGACTGGTGCGCGCGCTTGCGGGCACGATCTAAAAACGGATTGGATATGTCGACGCCCAAAACATGACCAATTGGCCCGACGTGTTGCGCAGCCCTCAGCGCGCTTGCGCCTGTGCCGCATCCGATATCGAGGACCCGCATCCCCGGCGACAACGCAGCCCGGTCGAGCACCAGATCCAGAACGGGTGTGAACAGGTGATTCAACTGATCCTCGAAGGTCAGCCAGCGCGCGCCCATTTCGGACTTGCCCCAGAACTCTTGCTGATCTTCGTTGATTGTCAGCATGTCACCCTCCGTTTCAGGACAGACTATGACCTCCTTCGACGGCGGCGACCAGAATTTTCCGCGTCTCCACCAGTGTTGAAGGAAGGCGCGGGCAAGGTGACGACCTGTGCCAGTTCAGGGAAGGGATCCGTCTTGTGCGGGATCGCGTTGGCCGCAACGAAATGGTCCTGAAACTTCGGCTCGATGGCGGTTTCGACCTTGGTGATCTCGCGCACAACGCGCTCGATCTCGGCCCGCGAGCCGATATTGCAGAGCGCAATGCGCGCGCCGGTGCCCGCGGCGTTGCCCGCGCTTGAAACCCTATCTAACGGTGCGTCCGGGATCATTCCCAGCACCATCGCATGCTTGGTTGAGATATGGGCGCCGAACGCACCAGCCAGTACCACGCGGTCGACCTTATCGACTTGCATTTCATCCATAAGCAGGCGTGCACCTGCGTAGAGCGCGGACTTCGCCAACTGGATTGCGCGGATATCGCCCTGAGTCACTGTGATCCGGGGGCCACCTTCGGCGCTCGCGTCGTGGATCAGGTAGGCATTGGTACGGCCTTCGGGGACACAGCGTGCAGTGCCTGTCTGTTCGGCGGAACCGATCAGGCCGCTTTCATCCAACAGACCAGCGATGCGCATCTCGGCCACAGCCTCGATGATGCCTGATCCGCAGATGCCGGTGATACCCGTGGTGGCGATGTCCAGATCAAAGCCTTCGTCATCCGACCATTTTTCAGATCCGATGACGCGAAACCGGGGTTCCTTTGTGACGGGATCGATTTCAATTCGCTCAATGGCCCCGGGGGCCGCCCGCTGACCCGAGCTGATCTGAGCGCCCTCAAAAGCCGGGCCGGTCGGGGACGAACAAGCCAGAACGCGATGGGTGTTGCCCAGCAGGATTTCAGCGTTGGTACCCACGTCAACGATCAGGACCAGATCTTCGGACTTGCCGGGTTCTTCCGACAACGCAACTGCAGCACAATCCGCGCCTACATGGCCTGCGATACAGGGCAGGATATAAACCTGTGCGCGCGGGTTCATGGTGGTCAGGTCCATCTCACGCGCCGGCAGCGAGATGCTTTCGGAAGTTGCCAGCGCGAACGGGGCCTGACCCAGTTCGACCGGGTCCAGACCCAGCAGCAGGTGGTGCATGACCGGATTGCAGACGAACACCGTCTCGACGATCAGCGCGGCGTCAATTTCGGCTTCCCCGGCGATTGAAGTGGTCAAGTCATTGATCGCCTCGCGTACCGCCTTGGTCATCTCCTTGTCGCCGCCAGGATTCATCATGGCGTAGGACACTCGGCTCATCAGGTCTTCGCCAAAGCGGATTTGGGGGTTCATCAGGCCCGACGAGGCCTTGACCTCACCTGTTTCCAGATCGGTGAGGTGCGCAGCGATGGTCGTCGAACCAAGGTCGATGGCCAGACCGTACAGGCCGTGCTCATGCAGGCCGGGCCAGATTTCGATGATGCGGGCTACCGAATCCTTGTGACCTTTGTGGACCGCGACCGTGACCTCCCACTTGCCCTTGCGCAACGTAGGCTGCAGCTTGGACATCAGCGATAGGTCGGCAGTTACGGCGTCGATCTTCCACTGCTCGCGCAGGGCGCGTTCTAGCCGCTCAAGATCACCGGTGGGCGAGTGCATATCAGGTTCTTCCACTACGACGAAATACAGGCGCGTTGCAGGGTCCATGGTGATGGCGCGCGCGGCGGCAGCCTTGCGAACGACCTGGCGGTGTACCTGGCTTTCCGGCGGGACATCGATCACCACATCGCCCTGCACCGAAGCCTGACAGCCGAGACGGCGACCGGGCTTCAACCCGCGTTTGTCGTCATAGCGCTGCTCAACCGCGTTCCATTCGCTTAGCGCGTTCTCGGATACGGTGACACCATGTTTGGGAAATTCGCCATAGCTGGGGGTGATCTGGCATTTCGAACAGATACCACGCCCGCCGCAGACCGAGTCCAAATCGACGCCCAGTTGGCGGGCCGCAGTCAAGATCGGTGTACCGACGGGAAAGTGCCCGCGTTTGCCGGACGGGGTGAAGACGACAAGAGGGTCGGTGGTCATGAAAGGCCTGCCTTTGTATTCGCGCGTATGCCGGGGAAGATATGAGTTTGAGCGCAAAGGGAAAGGGCATTCAGCGGCACGTTTTGTGCAGCTTGCGTCTTTTTCGGGCGTGACTTGGCTACACACTGGAAAACAACTTGGGATCGGGGCTTTCCCTTGAGGGAAATCCATGTAATAGGGTCACCGCCAAACGGGCTTTTGCATGGGGTTATCAGATGCAGATTCGTGAGGCACTCACCTTTGACGACGTTCTTCTGGTTCCGGGCGCATCTTCTGTGCTGCCGGCAACCGCAGATACGACCACCCGCGTGACGCGCGAAATTACCATGAACATTCCGCTCCTGAGCTCGGCCATGGACACGGTGACCGAATCGCGAATGGCCATCGCCATCGCGCAGGCGGGCGGAATCGGCGTGGTGCATAAAAACCTGACGGTCGAGGAACAGGCGCGCGAAGTACGCCGCGTTAAACGATTCGAATCCGGTATTGTCTACAACCCAGTGACACTGCGGGCAGATCAAACGCTGGTCGACGCGCAGGCCCTGGTTGAACGCTACAACTTCACCGGCTTTCCGGTGGTCGATGAAAGTGGTCGGGTCGTGGGCATTGTCACAAATCGGGACATGCGTTTTGCCACTTCGGATGACACGCCGATTCACGCGATGATGACCTCGGATAACCTGGCCATGCTTCGGGAACCTGCCGATCTTGAGGAAGCCAAGAGCCTAATGCGAGCACGCCGGATCGAAAAGTTGCTGGTTGTCGACGGCGAAGGAAAGCTGACAGGGTTGTTGACCCTTAAAGACACCGAGCAAGCCGTGTTGAACCCGACCGCCTGCAAGGACCAGCTGGGCCGTTTGCGTGTGGCAGCTGCGACTTCAGTCGGCGATGCGGGATTCGAGCGGTCAGAGCAGTTGATTGATTCTGGCGTCGACATCATTGTCGTCGACACTGCACACGGACATTCGCAAGGAGTTATTGACGCGGTGAAGCGGGTCAAATCCTTGTCGAACGAAGTGCAGATCATCGCGGGAAATGTTGCAACTGGTGAGGCAACGAAGGCCCTGATTGATGCGGGTGCTGATGCGATCAAGGTGGGCATCGGGCCCGGCTCGATCTGTACCACGCGGATGGTGGCTGGCGTCGGTGTGCCCCAACTCACCGCGATCATGGATTGTGCGGCGGCGGCGGGCGATGTGCCGGTGATTGCCGATGGTGGTATCAAGTTCTCAGGGGATTTTGCTAAGGCGATTGCTGCCGGGGCGTCTTGTGCCATGGTCGGTTCGATGATCGCGGGCACGGACGAAAGTCCGGGCGAGGTGATCCTGTATCAGGGCCGCTCGTTCAAATCCTATCGCGGCATGGGCAGCTTGGGTGCAATGGCGCGCGGCTCGGCCGACCGGTATTTCCAGAAGGATGCCGCCAACGACAAGCTGGTTCCCGAGGGGATCGAAGGCCAGGTGCCCTATAAAGGGTCCGCCAGTGCGGTGATTCACCAATTGGTCGGCGGCTTGCGCGCGGCGATGGGATATACCGGCTGCGCAACGGTGGACGAGATGCGCAAGAACTGCAATTTCGTAAAAATCACAGGCGCAGGTCTGAAAGAAAGTCACGTGCATGATGTTCAAATCACCCGTGAAAGCCCGAATTACCGGGTGATGTAAGCGGTCCGGGCCAGGCACAAGATCGGAGACGGCGATGACCCCGGCGGCACGCGTTCAGGCCTCGATAGAGATCCTCGACGAGATTCTGGGTGGAGTGCCTGTGGAAAAGGCGCTGACCGGCTGGGCAAGGCGCAGCCGCTTTGCGGGTTCGAAGGATCGGGCCGCGATCCGGGATCATGTGTTCGACGCGTTGCGCTGCAAACGGTCTTTCGCCGCGCGTGGAGGCTCAGACTCGGGTAGGGGCCTCATGATCGGGGCATTTCGTGCCATGGGTATTGACCTCTCACAGGTGTTCAATGGGGAACGCTTCGCTCCTGCACCCGTATCCGGGAACGAAGCAGATCAGGGCTTTCAGACAGATGCCGAACGTCTGGATATTCCCGAATGGCTCTGGCCGGAATTCCAGCAGGCACTGGGGGATGAGGCAGAGGCCGTCGCGACCGCTTTACAATCGCGCGCGCCGGTGCATTTGCGGGCCAACAGATTGAAGGCAAGCCTGTCCGAGGCCAGCAAGCTGCTTTCGGCAGACGGAATTCTGACACAGCCGCACACGGCCTGCGACACGGCGTTGGTAGTCACGGAGGGTGCGCGCAGGATCGCTCAGAGCCGAGCATATACGACTGGGATTGTCGAATTACAGGACGCGGCAAGTCAGGCGGTTGTTGCAGCACTGGACCTGAAGCCCGGAATGCGGGTTTTAGACTATTGCGCTGGTGGCGGTGGGAAATCGCTGGCTCTGGCCGCCGGATCCGAGGGTGTGCAAGTGTTTGCTCACGACGCCAATCCCGGACGGATGCGTGATCTTCCAAATAGGGCCGAACGGGCAGGGGCCAAGATAAAGATCATTTCACCGGAGCACATCGCCCAGCATGCTCCATTCGATGTCGTGCTGACAGACGTTCCCTGTAGTGGTAGCGGCTCTTGGCGTCGCGCTCCGGCTGGAAAATGGGCGCTGACGTCTGAACGCTTGAACGAGCTGTCGGGAATTCAGGCGGCTATCCTGACCGAAGTGGCGCCACTGGTGGCGCCAAACGGGACGCTGGCATATGCGACCTGCTCGATGCTGACGATTGAAAACGATGACGTTGTTGATGAGTTCCTGCGCCGCCACCCGGACTGGCAGGCCCGCATTCGAAAATCGTGGCTGGTTTCACATGGTACCGACGGTTTTTATACCGCTCACTTGACGCGAAGCTAGCTATACAAAATCAATCTTAAGTAGTTGTATCGTGAAATTGTTAAGCGGTGGTTAACCATTACCGACCGATATTGGTCAAAAATTGACTTAACACGAGCTGTTCATGTCCATCAATTCTGATGCTTTCCCAGATCGATGGGGGCATACGCCAAGTAGAAATGGCGCACTGATTTTGGTCGCTATCACCATGTGCGCGCTTGCTGCTTTCGATCTGTTGCCACAACCGTGGAGTATGGGTGTGGCAACGGTCGGAGTGACCTTTCTGGCTGTTGGTTTTGTCGAGATGGCACGGATTTGGTGTTGCCGCCGGTCAGAGATTCAAGCTCTGAGTGTCTTGTCAGAATATCTGGACTGGGAAAACGCTGCTTGCTTCGTTACAAATTCAAAGGGTGAAATCCTGATTGCAAATCAACTTGCGAACACACGATTTCACGCATCCGTCGGCACCCGACTAGACCAACGCCTTCGTTCCATTATCGCCAATCCGGCCGCTGTTTTGTTGAGTCTGCAGTCTCAGGCCCAGGGGAAAGGTCGTGCGCACCGGGATATCGTAACGCGCGGGCAGACCTTGCCAGTTTCGGTGACGACGCTGGGTCATGACCGGTATTGCTGGCGTATTGCGCTGGATGCTGAATACACGTGGGATGATGTTGAGGCGCCGGTGATAACGCTCGGGTGCGAAGACGTTGTGCTGTACGCGAACAAAGCCGCGGTTCGCTTGTTTGGCCAAATGCCCACAAGTCTTGGTCATGAGATATCAGAACGTGGCCGCGATGGAATAATCAGGATCGCCATTTCAGGCACTGTAAAGCCCGCGGTCCTGTCAACCCTGCGTCAGAACGGTACTACGTGCGATCTGCTGGTGACAGATATTGAGGATGTGGTTTCGGTTCCCGATGTGGCCTCTTTTGCCGATTTGCCGGTGCCGATCATGCACCTTTCTCTGAAAGGCGAGATTTTGGAAGCCAATCGTCTTGCGCTTCAATTGGTCGGCGAAATCAGGCCCGGATCTACCAACATCGAGTCCTTGATGCAGGGTCTTGGCTATCCGATCCGGGATTGGCTGATGCGTACCGTCGAACAAGACACTGGACCACGGTCCGAGTTTTTGCGCCTGACACGTCAAGACAAAGAGGTGTTCGTGCAAGTGACGCTCTCCCGCATCCAGCGTGAGGGGCAGACCGGCCTGATTGCGGTACTGAATGATGCAACTGAGCTCAAGACGCTGGAGGCGCAGTTTGTGCAGGGGCAAAAAATGCAGGCGGTTGGACAACTTGCCGGAGGGGTTGCGCATGATTTCAACAACCTCCTGACCGCAATTTCGGGCCATTGCGACTTGCTCTTGCTGCGCCATGATCAAAACGATCCGAATTACAGCGACCTTGAACAGATAAACCAGAACGCCAATCGTGCCGCGGCTTTGGTAAGCCAGTTGCTGGCCTTTTCGCGCAAGCAGACCTTGCGGCCCGAAACGCTTGATCTGCGCGATACGATCTCGGATCTGATCCATCTGCTGAACCGCCTGGTAGGTGAGAAAGTTCGCCTGACGCTGAGCCACGATCCGGTTCTCAAGCCCGTTTGCGCCGACAAACGACAGTTGGAGCAGGTTTTGATGAACCTCGTTGTCAATGCCCGCGATGCGATGCCCGAGGGTGGTGAAATTCGGATCGAAACTGAAGTGCTGAACTTGGATCATCCCTTCACGCGTGATCGGGCGACCGTGCAGCCGGGAGAATACGTTACGGTCAAGGTTGTTGACAGTGGCGTCGGAATTCCCGCCGACAAGCTGCAAAAGGTGTTTGAGCCATTCTATACCACCAAGCGCACGGGCGAAGGCACGGGATTGGGCCTGTCCACGGTCTATGGAATCGTCAAGCAGACGGGTGGATTCATTTTCGTAGACAGTATTCAGGGGAAAGGAACCGAATTCACCGTCCTGCTGCCGGTGAGCAGCCACGTCCAGGCGTCAGAGCCCGTCATGCCCGTTGCCGAGCAAGAAAAAGGCGCGCGTCAAGGTGAGGGTGTCGTGTTGCTGGTCGAAGATGAAGCCCCGGTTCGTGCCTTTGCGACACGGGCTTTACGGTTGAAAGGCTACACTGTGCTTGAGGCGGAATCGGCTGAGGATGCGTTGCGCCTACTTGAAGATACGGATCTGTCGGTGGATGTCTTTGTCACCGATGTGGTCATGCCCGGAATGGACGGTCCGACTTGGGTTCGTCAGGCACGGGAGACACGCCCTGACGTCAGGGTGGTCTTCATGTCAGGCTATACCGAAGGGGCTTTCGGCGAATCCGGGCCCGGGATCGGAAATTCCACCTTCCTGCCCAAACCATTCTCGTTAACTCAATTGACCGAGGCGGTGTTCCAGCAGTTGAACTGAACCTCTCATTGGGCGGATTGGTGCAGACGAAATTCGCTCTCATGCAGGGCGCGAAATCGCCGTTCGGTATCCGCAGAAAGATCAAGCGGCCGGGCCGGTGACACATTCTCACGCGTGAGATGTATGTCGCAGTTCAACCGTGTCTGAAGAAATTCCAGAATCATGTTCTGATTTTCGTATTTGAATACATGATTGACCCCTGCACCGTTGCTTCGCGGTCTGAGGAAGTCCGTCTGGCAACCGACATCGGCATAGGCTGGACGCGTCTCTAGCATGTAGGCGTTCAGGAAATCATCGAAGCTCAAATCGCTGGTGGAGTGGGGGTGGCCCGCACGTTCAGGGCGGCTGCGATATCTGTACCAACTGCCCAACCAGTCAAGGGGTTCGCGGACAACGGCCATGACCTCCATCTCAGTATCGAACATCTTGCGAAACGTGGTTTGAAAGAACCGATCATACCGGCGCATATTTGCGTGTTTGAGGTCAGTCGGACCTGCAACAACGATATCGGCCCGGTCGCGCAGCGCAGTCTGATAGGCCGTGCTGCCGGTCTTGGGAACGGACAAAAGCGCAAGGCGCTCTTTATAAAACACAAGCATTTTTCTTTTCTCTTCAATGCCTTTCGTGTCGCAGAATGTCGTAAACGACTCTTTAACACAATTGCTCAACAGTGGGTTGCATAAGTTTTAGTTGAAATGTTCTCTTTTTGGTCCCATAAGGAACAAGAGGCGAACAAAGCAGCGATTGCCGCCCGATCAAGGGTGTGACAAAAGAGAAGGCGACAGGACAATGGCGGATCTTCTGACGATGAGCGACAAGAAAAACGCAGACAAGCAAAAGGCGCTCGACAGCGCATTGGCCCAGATCGAACGGCAGTTCGGCAAGGGGTCGATCATGAAGCTGGGCGAGGACGCCAAGCAGGATATCGATGCAAGCTCGACAGGCTCGCTGGGGCTGGATATCGCACTGGGTATCGGTGGACTGCCGATGGGGCGGATTGTTGAAATCTATGGCCCGGAAAGCTCGGGCAAAACAACGCTGACCCTGCATTGCATTGCCGAGCAGCAAAAACGCGGTGGCGTCTGTGCATTTGTCGATGCGGAACATGCGCTTGACCCGCAATATGCCCGCAAACTGGGTGTTGATCTGGATGAGTTGCTGATTTCACAGCCCGATACCGGTGAACAAGCGCTTGAGATCACAGATACCCTGGTGCGGTCGGGTGCGGTGAACATGGTCGTGGTCGACTCGGTTGCGGCGCTGACGCCGAAATCCGAACTCGAGGGCGACATGGGCGACAGCAGCGTTGGTGTGCAGGCCCGCCTGATGAGTCAGGCCATGCGGAAGCTGACCGGCTCGATTAACCGATCCAACTGCATGGTGATTTTTATCAACCAGATTCGGATGAAGATCGGCGTGATGTTTGGCAGCCCGGAAACCACGACCGGCGGTAATGCGCTGAAGTTCTATAGCTCGGTCCGTCTGGATATCCGCCGTATCGGTGCGATCAAGGACCGGGATGAGGTTGTTGGCAACCAGACCCGTGTAAAGGTCGTCAAGAACAAGGTTGCCCCGCCATTCAAGCAGGTGGAGTTCGATATCATGTACGGTGAGGGCATCTCGAAGATGGGCGAGCTGTTGGATCTGGGCGTCAAAGCCGGTGTGGTCGAGAAGTCCGGATCGTGGTTCAGCTACGGTGACGAACGCATCGGGCAGGGGCGAGAGAACGCCAAACAATATCTGCGCGACAATAGCCGCGTGGCGCTTGAGATCGAAGACAAGATTCGCGCGGCCCACGGTCTGGAATTCGAAATGCCTCCGGGTGCCGAAGAGGATGATATCCTTGAGGCATGACAGCCGCTGACGGGAACTGCGGAAATCCCCGGGTTTCTTCGACATGAGCCGAAAATACTCGAAACAAGGCGGTCCAACGGGGCCGCCTTGTTTCGTTCCGGAATACCTCGCCTGTGGACACTCCCGAGGTGCGCCGCTAAACCTTTGCCGACCTAAACGATTGCGCGCTGAGAGAGCCCAAATGCCCACGCTGAACGATATCCGATCGACCTTTCTGAACTACTTTGCCAAGCAAGGGCATGAAGTAGTTGCGTCCAGCCCGTTGGTGCCGCGCAACGATCCGACGCTGATGTTTGTGAATTCGGGCATGGTGCAGTTCAAAAATCTGTTCACCGGTGTGGAAACCCGCGATTATCAGCGCGCGACAACGGCACAAAAATGCGTGCGCGCCGGGGGCAAGCATAACGATCTCGACAATGTGGGTTATACAGCGCGGCATCATACCTTCTTCGAAATGCTGGGGAACTTCTCGTTCGGGGACTATTTCAAGACCGAAGCAATCCCCTTTGCCTGGGAACTGATCACCAAGGAATTCGGCATCGACAAGAACCGCCTGCTGACCACTGTTTATCATACGGATGACGAGGCGTTCGAGATCTGGAAAAAGGTCGGCGTGCCGGAAGACCGGATTATCCGCATCGCCACCAGTGACAATTTCTGGCAGATGGGTCCGACCGGCCCCTGCGGCCCCTGCACCGAGATTTTCTATGACCACGGCGATCACATCTGGGGCGGCCCTCCGGGATCGGCCGAAGAAGACGGCGACCGGTTCATCGAGATCTGGAACATAGTTTTCATGCAGAACGAGCAGTTCGAAGACGGCTCGATGGTAGAACTCGACATGCAGTCGATCGACACCGGCATGGGGCTGGAGCGGATCGGTGCGCTGCTGCAGGGCAGCCATGACAACTATGACACCGACTTGTTCAAAACATTGATCGAGGCGTCGGCGGATGCAACTGGTGTCGATCCCTATGGCGATCAGAATGTGCATCACCGGGTGATCGCGGATCACCTGCGGTCGACATCGTTCCTGATCGCAGACGGTGTTATGCCGAGCAATGACGGACGCGGTTATGTGTTGCGCCGGATCATGCGCCGCGCGATGCGTCATGCGCACCTGCTGGGGGCGAAAGACCCGGTTATGCACCGATTGGTGCCGTCGCTGGTGCAACTGATGGGCGCGCAGTATGCCGAACTGGGTCAGGCACAGTCCTTGATCGAAGAGACACTGTTGCTGGAAGAAACCCGGTTCAAGCAGACATTGGACCGGGGTCTTAAACTGTTGGATGACGAACTCTCTGACTTGCCGGAGGGCAAGCCGCTCTCGGGTGATGCTGCGTTCAAACTCTATGACACTTTTGGTTTCCCACTGGATCTGACGCAGGATGCCCTGCGTGAAAAAGGGCGGTCGGTGGATACCGACGGCTTTGATGCCGCGATGGCCGAGCAGAAGGCCAAGGCCCGCGCAGCCTGGGCCGGGTCGGGGGAAGCCGCGGATCAGGTTATCTGGTTCGATGTGCTGGACACCGCAGGAGCCACCGATTTTCTGGGCTACGACACTGAAAAGGCCGAAGGTCAGGTGGCCGCACTGGTCGTGGATGGCGCCCTGGTTGATAAGATCGAACAAGGCGGAAGCGGTTGGATCGTGGTCAATCAGACGCCTTTCTACGGCGAGGCCGGGGGGCAGGTTGGCGATTCTGGTGAGATTCGCCGGCTCGAAGAACGCAATGATGTCGCGCGTGTCGAGGACACGAGGAAATTTGCCGACGGCAAAGTCTATGCCCATAAGGTCACCGTGGATCACGGGGCGATCTCGAAAGGCGATGCAGTTGAGCTGGAAGTTGACCACACCCGCCGCACCGCGATACGCGCTAATCATTCGGCCACGCACCTTCTGCACGAAGCCCTGCGCGAGACGTTGGGTGATCACGTCGCTCAGCGCGGTTCGCTGAATGCGGCTGAGCGGCTGCGGTTTGATTTTAGCCACTCGAAGGCCCTAACACTGGACGAAATCCAGAAGGTTGAGCGCGAGGTCAATGAATTTATCCGCCAGAACTCAACGGTGGAAACCCGGGTCATGACACCAGATGACGCGCGCGCCTTGGGGGCGCAGGCGCTGTTCGGCGAGAAATACGGTGATGAAGTGCGCGTGGTCTCGATGGGCAAAGCGCCCACAGGCAAAGGGCAAGATGGTGAGACGTGGTCGATCGAACTCTGCGGTGGAACGCATGTCCGTCAGACCGGCGATATTGGAACATTCGTCGTGTTGGGCGACAGCGCCAGCAGTGCCGGTGTACGTCGGATTGAAGCTCTGACCGGGGATGAGGCGTTCAGATATCTGTCGGCGCAGGATCACCGTCTTGGTGCGATTGCCTTGGAGTTGAAGGCGCAGCCGGAAAATGTCGTTGCCCGCGTGAAATCCCTGCTTGATGAGCGCAAGGCGCTGCAGAACGAAGTCGCGCAACTGCGTCGTGATCTGGCTATGGCTGGTGGATCCGGGCAGGGTGGCGGTGCAGATGCCCGCGAAGTAAACGGTGTTGCTTTCTTCGCTCAGGCTCTTTCCGGTGTCTCGGGCAAGGATCTGCCTGCGCTGATCGATGAGCACAAAAGCCGTCTTGGCTCTGGGGCGGTCCTGCTGATTGCCGACACGGGCGGCAAGGCGGCAGTGGCTGCAGGCGTGACGCAGGATCTGACCAACAAGTTGTCCGCGGTCGATCTGGTGCGGGCCGCAGTCACTGAATTGGGTGGCAAGGGTGGTGGCGGTCGCCCTGATATGGCCCAAGGTGGGGGCAAAGATGCCTCCAATGCAGATGCTGCCATCAAGGCCGCCGAACAGGTTTTGGGAGGATAAGATGCCAGCACTCTGGATCGCGCATGTTACGGTGACTGATACCGAGGCCTATGGAAAATACGCGGAATTGGCCGGCCCGGCCATCGCGGCGCATGGCGGCGAGTTCATTGCTCGCGCTGCCCGGTATGTGCAGCTGGAAGGGAAAGAGCGGCCCCGCAATGTGGTCGCTCGGTTTCCTTCGGTTGAGGCAGCCGTCGAATGTTACCATTCTGATGAGTACCAAAAGGCGCTAGATCACGCGCGTGGTGCCAGCGAACGAGAGCTGGTGGTGGTTGAAATCACTGATTGAGAATCGGTTTTGGCTGGTTGAACCCGATGACAGGGTAATCTGGTGGTAGCGTCAGCTGAATTCTATCTTGCTTTGGTGGCATATTGGGTTGCCTCTATTAAATATTAAATTACAGGATGTTACATCACTTTTGTAATGCGGCTTTTGCGCCAATTGTGGCGCAAATGTCATGATCTGGCGCGGAAATGGTCACAGAAAGTGACGAATTTCCGCCGCTTTTTCCCCTCAACTTCGGCAAGGATTGCGTGCTGCCCGCGGTTTATGGATATTTTCCAATGAACAGATAGGGTTCTGAGCCACGCTGATCACTTGGATTGGACAGGACTCGAGGGACAGGCATGACGATCTTCGACAGAATGCTAGGGGCCGTTGGCAAACGCGCCGTCAAATTTGGCGGCCTATGCGGCATGGCGGCTCTGGTCAGCGGGTCGCTGTTGTTCGGTACTATGGCTGCGGCCAGAGACGCAGCATTCATCCCAAGCGTTGCCGCTTCACCACCGCCATCGGGGGCTCAAAAACTATGTGGCCAATACACCTGGGCTTGTGCAACTAAGGCCGCTGTCTCGATGCCTCGCCACCAAGAAATGAAGCTGGTGAAACAAATCAACCGCCGCGTAAATGCATCAACGCGTGAGGTGACTGATCAATCCCAATACAAGACACGAGAATTTTGGGCCCTTCCCACTTCGCTGGGCGGAGATTGCGAAGACTTTGCCTTGTTGAAAAAGCGCGATTTGATCGAGGCTGGTATTGATCCGCGCAAGCTGCTGATTGCCACCGTATTGGATACGCGTAGGAACTCTCACGCGGTACTCGTATATCGCTCGAGTCAGGGTGATCTGGTGCTGGACAACCTGACCAACCGGGTCAAGCCTTGGTCAGAGACGCGGTATTTGTTCCTACGGATGCAAGACCCCAAACAACCGCATCGTTGGGTTGGCGTATACGGTCGGAGCTAACGTCCTGATGGGCTAGTCGGCCCTGACAGCGATAGTTTTCTGAGAAATGACAACGGGCGTGTGCATATGCACATCGCCCGTTCTTGGTTATTGGATTGAATTCAGATGCTGATCTTCAAGCTCTTAGTTGCCAAATTCGTCTTCTTTCAAGCGGGCGATCTGCCTTTCTTTCGCTTGTTTCTGAACATTGGACATCGCGGTATTTGTGGGGGCCGGGGTTGCGCGGCGCTCTCTTCTTAGTTCTGCGAGCAACGCGCGAGCACCTTCACGCAGGATTCGGGCTTGTTCTCTCAGTTTTCGTGCTGCGGTTCTGTGGTGCTCAGCTCGTTCGGGATCATACGACCGTGCCTCTTGGGCATTAGCGCGATGCTCCCTGGCCGCTTCAATCAACTCTTTGGCTTTTTCCCGCTTGTTTTTGGCGGACTCCCTTCTCGGATCCTTTGGATCGTCATCACTTGGATTATCATCCTCAGGTTGGTCTTCATTTTTGGGATCGTCGTCTTCATTTGGATCGTCGTCACCATCAGGGGAGTTATCATCATTGGGACCGTCATTGCCTGGACGTTTTTCATCGTCAGAGCCATCGCCGGAACGTTGATCTGCCAAACCGATAGATGCCGTCGGAATGTCGGTCAGAACTGCGGCGAAGGCGGGGCAATCAAGCAACGTCTGTTCGAGAATGGATTCGAAATCAGCACGACGCCGAATGTACTTGAGCATTCTGGAGCTCACGACATCGCAAGCACACAAGGTGTTGGAAGAGACGGATTGTTTTGCTGTTGCAACGGTGCACATCGCACTGGCAGCCGAAGGTGCAAGAATGGGCAATGCAGCGGAGACAAAAACTGCGGATAAAAAACTATACTTGGTGCGCATTGCGCTACTCCTCAGGAACTCGTTAACTGTTCGCCGTATACAAAATCGACGTCACACTTTGAACATAAATTCAGCAATTTTTTGCCTGTTTTTTGACGCCAAAGAAAGAAGATTGGATTGGGGAAAAATCAATTAGAAGTAGAAAACATTGAGATAACAAAAAGAAAGCCTGACGTTTCCGCAGGCTTTCCTAAAATGATCGGAGTGATGGATGACGCAAAAATGCCACGATTGCGTCATTGTTTCTAATCTGTGAACTAGATCATCGTCCCAATCAGGCGGATTTGGACATTCTCTTGCGTTCGTGAGGATCAAGATAGCGTTTGCGCAGACGAACCACGTTAGGCGTCACTTCGACCAACTCATCGTCGTCAATGTAGGCGATAGCTTCTTCCAGAGAAAACTGAACATGTGGCGTGAGGCGGACCGCGTCGTCAGAACCACTGGCGCGCACGTTGGTCAGTTTTTTACCCTTTAACGGGTTCACCTCGAGGTCGTTATCACGCGAGTGTTCGCCGATCACCATACCCTGATAGACATCTGTTTGCGGCCCGACAAACATGCGCCCGCGCTCTTCCAGATTCCAGAGGGCATAGGCCACGGCCTGACCGTTTTCCATCGAGATCAAGACCCCGGCACGCCGTCCAGGGATCGGCCCCTTATGAGGCGCCCAGCCGTGGAACACGCGGTTCAGAACGCCGGTGCCACGGGTATCGGTCAGGAACTCCCCATGATAGCCAATCAACCCGCGCGAGGGAACGTGGGCGATGATGCGGGTTTTGCCTGCTCCGGCAGGGCGCATCTCGGCCAACTCGCCTTTACGGGCTCCGGTGATCTTCTCGATCACGGCGCCCGAGAATTCGTCATCCACATCGATGGTGACTTCTTCAATTGGCTCCAGCCGCTGGCCATCTTCTTCACGGAACAGAACCTGAGGGCGCGAGATGCTGAGCTCGAATCCCTCCCGGCGCATATTTTCGATCAGAACACCCATCTGCAATTCGCCACGGCCAGCGACCTCGAAGGCTTCGCCACCAGGCGTGTCGGAAATGCGGATCGCAACATTCGATTCGGCCTCTTTCATCAGGCGGTCACGGATCACGCGGGATTGCACCTTTTTGCCGTCACGGCCAGCCAAGGGTGAGTCGTTGATGCCGAAGGTCACAGTGATCGTCGGTGGATCAATCGGCTGCGCGGGCAGGGCTTCGTTGACCTGCGGAGCCACGAGAGAATCTGCGACTGTGGCTTTGCTCATGCCGGCGATGGTAACGATGTCACCAGCTTCTGCCACGTCGATGGGCTGTTGTGCCAATCCGCGGAAGGCCAGGATCTTTGAGGCGCGGAAGTTCTCGATCAAGGCACCATCACGGCTAAGCGCCTTGAGGCTGTCTCCCGCTTTAAGCGTGCCACTTTCCACGCGCCCGGTCAGGATGCGGCCGATAAACGCATCGCTGCCCAGTGTGGTGGCCAGCATTCGGAACGGCTCATCTTTCTTTTCGATCTGTTTGGGGGCAGGGACGTGATCGACGATCAGATCGAACAGCGCTGTCAGGTCCTTGCGGGGTCCGTCCAGGTCCATATCAGCCCATCCCGAGCGGCCCGAGGCGTACATGGCCGGGAAATCCAACTGATCATCATCCGCGCCGAGATTGGCGAACAGATCAAAACATTCGTCCAGCGCGCGGTCTGGTTCCGCATCGGGTTTGTCGACCTTGTTCAGCACAACAATCGGGCGCAGACCCAGCGCCAGCGCCTTGGAGGTCACGAACTTGGTTTGCGGCATCGGACCTTCTGCGGCGTCGACCAACAGGACAACTCCGTCCACCATGCTCAGAATCCGCTCAACCTCACCGCCGAAATCGGCGTGGCCTGGAGTGTCGACGATGTTGATACGGGTGTCTTTCCACTCGACGCTGGTTGCTTTGGCCAGAATGGTGATGCCGCGTTCACGCTCCAGATCGTTGCTGTCCATGGCGCGTTCGGCGACGGCCTGATTTTCCCGGAACGCACCGGATTGTTTGAGCAGCTCGTCCACCAGAGTGGTTTTGCCGTGGTCTACGTGAGCGATGATTGCGATGTTGCGCAGGTCCATGAGGGTCAGCCTTTGAACGGGAAGTTGCCGCGCGCATAACGCGGCGCGACAAAATATACCACCCCTAACCGGCGCTCAGTGGCCCGCTGTGGCGGAAAACAGGTGGATGACCAGAATGCCGCCCAAAATCATGGCCAACCCGAGAATTGCGGGCCAATCCAGACGCTGACCGAAAACCAGAAACCCGATCAACGCAATCAAAGCTATCCCGAGGCCGGACCAGATCGCATAGACGATGCCGACTGGCATGACCCTCAGCGTTAGGGCAAGCAGGTAGAAGGCAAAGCCGTATCCCACCAGCACCAGGATCGAGGGCCAGAACCGCGTGAATTGCTGGCTGGCCTGCAGCGCGGTTGTACCGATGGTTTCGGCAATTACTGCCAGAAATAGGATCAGATAAGTTTGGGGCAACTTCGATATCCTTCAGGTGACTCGCGACAGGTTTGACCACAATCACCGAAGCCCGGGCAAGTGAATTCGAGCGTCTGACGAATCCGGGCAGTCTCAACCAAGGTCAGGTAAACCAGACTTTTCAGATGCTTAAGTGGTGTGTTAGCACATAGCTGTTTTTAGTGTTCTTTTTACGAGTTTGATACAGTGACGACTTTTGCAAAATCCGTCATCATCGTTTCGGTATTGATAGTGGCGCTCGGGTGGCTTGCAGACGGGGGGTCCGTCGACAGTGACGCGGCTCAGAACATTGAGCCTACGGAAGCCAGAGTGATTTGACGCCGCCGAAATTCTGAACGGAGAAAGGGAACCCTGGGGTTCCCTTTCTATTTTCTTCACACACGGTTGGTCGCGAAATGTTCGAATAACCGTGGCTGTAGCCAGGCCCAAAGAGATGGTGCTCCGGCTTTGATCGAGGGCCGAACGCGGGCTTCAATCTGTGCAAGGGACACATTGTAGTCGCGCCAAGACCCCCCGCCATTGGCAAGATTGGCAATGGGCGTTTGCACCCGGTCGACAGCCTTGGCAAACCGTGCGTCCGGCGATTGGGCGGCTTCGAACTCCTCCCAGAGGGCGGTAAAGAACAATCGCTCTGCTTCGGGCAGCAGACCAAACAGGCGTTTGGCTGCAGCCTTTTCTTTGGCGGTTTGTACTGCGTGGTCGACCTGTCCGTGGATCGGGTGATCTCCGGCGTCGATTTCAACGATGTCATGAAGCAGAAGCATCTGTAAAACCCGATCAATCTGGACGCCCGGGCCGGCGCTTTCACCCAACACCCAAGAATAAAGCATGATGTGCCAGGAGTGTTCGGCCGAGTTTTCAAAACGCGCATCCGAAATCAAACGCGAGGCGCGGATAACGGATTTCAGCTGATCCGCCTCGGTCAGGAATGCCAGCCGTTTGGTGAACGCGTTGTCATCCGCAGGCTGACCGGTCAGCAGGTTTTGTGCGTGCGCGAAGGCCAGTGGAAATGCTTCGCTCAGATACGCGGCACGCCCGCCTTCCAGATTGCTGCGCACGACGTCGAGATGGTCGCTTCTTGGGTTGGATGCGCACAGAACCTGAAACAGGGGTTGGCAACGGTCGAGAATCTTGGCGAATTTGGCATCGGCTGTCTGGTCGTCCTCAAACTCTCGCCAAAGCGCCAGAAAACTCTCGGCCTGATCTGAAGGCAGCAGGCCGAAAAGCTCGACAGCTGCGGCGTGTTCGGCACGGGCAAGCGACTGCCAGTCAGTTTTGAGGTGAATGGGATGATCGCCTACAATGATTTCGACGAGATCATGCAGCAGCAACATGCGGATCACCCGGTCGATCGACACATCGCGATTAGCCAGCGGTGCCATGACAAGGGCCCAAAGCGCCAGGTGCCAGCTGTGTTCGGCTGAGTTCTCAGGCCGAGACTGGTCAATCAGGACATTCGCCCGCTCAACCAGTTTCAACGCATCCGCCTTTTTCAGAAAGGCGACCTGGGCCGACAGGCGATCGTTCATTGTTTTTCGATCGCTTTCAGCTTTGACCGGTGTTCTGTCAGCTTCTTCACCACAAATTGCCGGGCTTTCCGCTCGGCCAGCCGGACACGAATCTCGGTCAGAAACGCCTCTTCCAGCGATTGCGAGGCTGCTCCGAGCACTTCACCAACCTCGACGAAGAACCGGTCCTCACCGGTTTCGTCCATGACCTTCATCGTGTCCTCAGCCAGACGGGCGGCAAGGCTGGTGATGGTGTCGGTCATCAGCGTGTGTTCTCAGTCAGACGGCGTTTCACATAATCGGTTACATTGGTCATCAGTGTATCCATGTGACGGTCCTGAAAGAAGTGATCGGCGCCTTCTACCTCGGTATGAGTGATGGTGATCCCTTTTTGCTCATGCAACTTGCTGACCAGCGCAGTCGTGTCGGCGGGCGGGGCAACCCGGTCGGCCGAACCGTTGATGATCAGGCCAGAAGACGGGCAGGGCGCCAGGAAAGAGAAGTCATACATATTCGCAGGTGGGGAAACACTGATGAAACCTGTGATCTCAGGACGGCGCATCAGAAGCTGCATGCCGATCCATGCGCCGAACGAAAAGCCCGCAACCCAGCAGTGCTTCGAATTGTTGTTCATCGACTGGAGGTAATCCAGCGCCGATGCGGCGTCGCTCAGCTCACCCACGCCCTGATCGTATTCACCCTGGCTTCGTCCTACGCCGCGAAAGTTAAAGCGCAACACGGTGAAGCCCATGTTGTAGAACGCATAATGCAGGTTATAGACCACCTTGTTGTTCATGGTCCCGCCGAACTGAGGATGCGGGTGCAGCACGATGGCGATCGGCGCGTCTTTTTCCTTTTGCGGGTGGTAGCGGCCTTCCAGGCGGCCTTCGGGGCCGGGAAAAATCACCTCGGGCATGTGTGCTTTGGTCCTGTTTTTTACCGCGTTGGCCCCGGGATTATCTTGACGGTAATCGTCGGGCACTTTAGAACGGTTCTAATTGCATTTGTGTCGCGAAAAACGCTGTTAGTCGGAGATACGCACTGGCTGCGGCGGCGTCAATGTTTTCGCGCAAATCTTGCCGTTAAGGGGGTGCTATGAAGCTGTCGACCAAAGGACGCTACGCGATGGTTGCGCTGGCTGACATCGCGCTGCAATCGTCCGACAAACTGGTCACGCTGGGTGAAATCGCTGAGCGGCAGGATATCTCTCTGCCTTACCTGGAGCAGCTTTTTGTAAAGCTGCGTCGGGCTGATTTGGTCAGCTCGGTTCGAGGGCCAGGTGGTGGCTATCGTTTGGCGCGCCCAGCATCAGACATTCGCGTGGTTGAAGTGTTGGCGGCCGTCGATGAGACAGTGGATGCAATGCATAAAGGGGCGGGTGCCTCGGGGGCGTCTTCGGGAAGTCGCGCTCAATCGCTGACCAATCGCTTGTGGGAAAGCCTGAGCGCCAATGTTTATGTGTTCCTGCATCAGACACGGTTGTCAGACGTCATACGGAACGATCTAGCACCGTGCCCTGCAGTACCGAGCCTGTTTACATTAGTAGACGATTGATGAAATGAGACGCGTGTTCCCATCGGTATTCAGATCGCTGAAAAAGATACATCCATGAAACGTGTTTATCTGGACCATAACGCCACAACTCCGCTACGCCCCGAGGCCCGCGACGCTATGATTACGGCGATGGATCTGGTGGGCAATCCATCGTCGGTTCATGCCGAAGGACGGGCCGCAAAGGCGGTGGTTGAAAAGGCCCGCGCCCAGATTGCAACAGCATTCGGGGCAGACGGTGCGGATCTCGTGTTTACGTCAGGCGCGACCGAAGCGGCAGCGCTGGCGCTGGCGGGGCGGAACATACAATGTTCTGCGATTGAACATGATGCGGTAAGGGCTTGGGCACAGGAAAATCTACAGGTTTCAGCGGAGGGGCAGGTCACAGTTCCGGATCCCGCGTGCGCGACGGTGCAACTGGCTAATTCTGAGACGGGTATCATTCAGACTATCCCATCTGGCCTGGCGGTGACTGACGCGACTCAGGCGTTTGGCAAGCGACCTGTTGCTTTTAACTGGATGGGGGCACAGATGGCGCTGATTTCGGCGCACAAGCTGGGTGGTCCCAAAGGAATAGGTGCGTTGGTGTTGAAGCGCGGCACAGATTTACCGGCTCAGATCAAGGGTGGCGGACAAGAGATGGGCCGCCGCTCGGGTACTGAAAATGTCATTGGAATCGCAGGGTTCGGGGCCGCAGCCGAAGCTGCGGCGCGTGATTTGGCGGATGGCGTCTGGGAGAAGGTCGCGAAACTTAGAAATATTCTAGAAAATGCCCTTGAGGCCGGTACGAAATCTACTATTTTTGTCGGGAAAGATCAGGCGCGACTCCCCAACACCTTGTGCTTTGCTACGCCGGGCTGGAAGGGAGAGACCCAGGTCATGCAGATGGATTTGTCGGGATTTGCGATCAGTGCGGGTTCGGCCTGTTCCAGCGGTAAGGTGCGGGCCAGTTCTGTGCTGACGGCCATGGGCTATGACGAACAGACCGCAGCCAGCGCGGTTCGCGTGTCGCTTGGCCCTGAAACGACGGAAGAAGATGTGCTGCGCTTCGCTGAGGCGTGGCTTGAAAAAGAGAAAAAACATCGCGCGCGTGCCGCGTGATTTGACGGAGGGTGTCATATGGCCGCCTTGGACCAGACCCAGGTTAAAGAAGGTGTCGATCAGGAAACCGTGGATGCGGTGCGCGAGGTCGGAACCTACAAATACGGCTGGGAGACCGAGATCGAGATGGAATACGCCCCGAAGGGCGTGAATCCGGACATCGTGCGATTGATCTCGGGCAAGAATGACGAACCCGTATGGATGACCGAATGGCGTCTGGCCGCGTTTGACCGCTGGACCCAGATGGACGAGCCCAAATGGGCGATGGTCAACTATCCCGAGATCGATTTTCAGGACCAGTATTATTATGCACGTCCGAAATCGATGGAGGAAAAGCCCAAATCTCTGGACGAGGTCGATCCAAAGCTTCTGGCGACTTACGAAAAGCTGGGTATCCCGCTGAAAGAACAGATGATTCTGGCAGGCGTCGAAGGGGCTGAGGATGCCCCGGCGGAAGGCCGCAAGGTCGCGGTCGACGCGGTGTTTGACTCGGTCTCGGTTGGGACAACATTCCAGGCCGAGCTGAAAAAAGCTGGCGTGATCTTCTGCTCGATCTCCGAGGCAATCAAAGAACATCCCGAACTGGTCAAGAAGTATCTTGGTACAGTCGTGCCTCCATCGGACAACTTCTATGCCACGCTGAATTCAGCTGTGTTCTCGGACGGATCCTTTGTCTATGTCCCGCCCGGTGTGCGTTGCCCGATGGAACTGAGCACATATTTCCGCATCAATGCGGAAAACACCGGTCAGTTTGAACGCACGCTGATTATTGCCGACAAGGGCTCGTATGTCTCATATCTGGAGGGCTGTACCGCACCGCAGCGCGATACTGCGCAGTTGCACGCGGCTGTCGTCGAAATCATCGTCGAGGAAGACGCTGAGGTGAAGTACTCGACCGTTCAGAACTGGTACCCCGGGGATGAGAACGGCAAGGGCGGTATTTACAACTTCGTGACCAAACGTGCCGATTGCCGCGGTGATCGGTCCAAAGTGATGTGGACCCAGGTCGAGACCGGTTCGGCCGTCACCTGGAAATACCCGTCCTGCATTCTGCGCGGCAACGACAGCCAGGGCGAGTTTTACTCGATCGCGATCACCAACAACTGTCAGCAGGCCGACACGGGCACGAAGATGGTTCATCTGGGCAAAAACACCAAGTCGCGTATCGTGTCGAAAGGCATTAGCGCCGGTAAAGCGCAGAACACCTATCGCGGGCTGGTCTCAATGCACCCGAAAGCGAAGGATAGCCGCAACTATACGCAATGCGACAGCTTGCTGATCGGTGACAAATGCGGGGCACATACGGTTCCGTATATCGAGGTCAAGAACAACTCTTCGCGCGTCGAGCATGAGGCAACCACCTCCAAAGTGGATGACGATCAACTGTTCTACTGCCGTCAGCGGGGGATGGACGAGGAAGAGGCCGTGGCGCTGGTGGTCAACGGTTTCTGCAAGGACGTGTTGCAGGCTCTGCCGATGGAGTTTGCCATGGAGGCGCAGCAACTTGTGGCAATCTCGCTGGAAGGTTCGGTCGGTTGATGGCGCGCATGTCCCGGAACCGCATCCGGAAGGATGATGTGCTGACCTGGCTGGGGTACGCTCTGCCGGTTCTGGGCGGTTTGCTCGGCGTGGCTTACGTCAACATCAACTACTTTGAATTCATCAACCCGGTCTGGGCCATCGGCGGTGGGGCAATTCTTGGGTGGATTGTCGCGCGCCTGATCCGCAAGGCTGTTGGATAGAAATTATCGGGGCCAGATAGCCCCCTGCGATACGCTAAAGGACGAAAAATGCTGGAAATCAAGAACCTGCACGTGAAACTTGAGGAAGAAGACAAAGAGATCCTCAAAGGTGTTGATCTGACGGTCGAGGCCGGCAAAGTGCATGCGATTATGGGGCCGAACGGCTCGGGCAAGTCGACACTCAGCTATGTGCTGTCAGGCCGTGACGGTTACGAAGTGACCAACGGGTCAGCAAGCCTTGACGGAGAAGACTTGCTTGAGATGGAGCCCGAAGAGCGCGCCGCCGCAGGTGTGTTCCTGGCGTTTCAATATCCGGTCGAAATCCCCGGCGTCGGCAACATGACCTTTCTGCGCACCGCTGTGAACGCACAGCGCAAGGCGCGCGGTCAGGAGGAGCTCTCGGCCGCCGACTTCCTGAAGGAAGTGCGCACCAAGGCCAAGGCCCTGAAGATCGATGCGGATATGTTGAAGCGATCGGTTAATGTTGGTTTCTCGGGCGGTGAGAAAAAGCGCAATGAAATCCTGCAGATGGCAATGCTCGAACCGAAGATGTGCATCCTGGATGAAACTGACTCGGGCCTTGATGTTGATGCGATGAAACTTGTCGCTGAGGGTGTTAACGCGCTGCGCGATGAAGGTCGCGGGTTCCTGGTGATTACCCATTATCAGCGCCTGCTGGATCACATCAAACCGGATGTGGTGCACATCATGGCAGATGGCCGCATCGTTAAAACCGGCGGACCCGAACTGGCGCTGGAAGTGGAACACAACGGCTATGCCGACATCCTGGCCGAGGTGAACTAATGGCATTACCCCAGGCAAAACTGACAGCAACCGAAGAGCGGCTGGCATCGCTTGTCATGCCGGAAGCTGGCTGCACACGCAAAGCGCGTGAGGCTGCTTTGGCCCGCGTTCGGGAGATGGGCTTGCCCGGTCGGCGCGACGAGTATTGGAAATACACACGCCCCGATACGCTGATCTCGGCCGAGGCGCCATCTGCGGCATTGTTCCATACCGACGAACCGATGATGTTTCACGAGTTCGACAGGCTGAAAATCGTGTTTATAGATGGCGTTTTCAGCCCCGAAGAGTCTGATGACCTGTCGATGGAAGGCGTCAAGATCGACCGGCTTGAGGATATTTGTTGCAAAGATATCCATTGGGCCAAAGAGTTGTACGGCGTACTTGAAGCGCGCGGTCAAAGCCCGGTGCAGCGTCCGCTCGCCGCGCTGAACACTGCCTTTGCGTCAGACGGTGTAGCAATCCATGTGACGGGAAAACCGTCGAAACCGATCAGTCTGATTTATCGTCATGCTTCGGAAACCTCGGACGCGATCCTGCACCATATCATCCGTGTTGAAAGCGGGGCTGAAGTGACGATTCTGGAGAATGGTCCGGCTGCGTCGCGATTCAACAAATGCATTGAGATCGACATCGCTGATGGCGGAACGTTGCACCACATCCGTGCGCAGGGCCGCGATCATCAGCGCCGTGCGGCAACCCATATGTTCACGCGTATGGGGCAGGAGTCGATTTACAAATCGTTTACGCTCACCGTGAACGGGGTTCTGACCCGCAATGAGCAGGTGATAGAACTCACAGGCGATGATGCGGTGGCGCATGTGGCAGGGGCCTGTGTTGGTGATGGAGATTTCCATCATGACGACACGGTGTTTGTCACCCATGACGCCGTGAACTGCGAAAGCCGCCAGGTGTTCAAGAAGGTACTGCGCAACGGTGCAACGGGTGTTTTTCAAGGCAAAATCCTTGTCAAAGAAGGCGCTCAGAAAACCGACGGTTACCAGATCAGCCAGTCCCTGTTGCTGGATGATGACAGCCAGTTTCTCGCCAAGCCCGAGTTGGAAATCTACGCCGACGACGTGGCGTGCTCTCACGGTTCGACCTCGGGTGCGATCGACGAAACGGCGTTGTTCTACCTGCGCTCGCGTGGGGTTCCGTCGCGGGAGGCCACGGATATGCTGACGCTGGCGTTCCTGGCTGAGGCCGTGGAAGAGATTGAAGACGAAGCATTGGCCGAAGTCATTGTCTCTCGCCTCCAAGATTGGCTGGCGCGCCGCAGCTGATGCCTGTCACAACGGATATCGTGGCCACGTATCGCGGACCGGGGCGCGTTATGCGCCGTCTTCTGGATATGGGGCCACGTGAAGACCGGGCTCTGGCTTTTGTGATGGCCTTTTGCATCATCGGTTTCATCGCGCAAATGCCAAGCCTGGCACGCCGCGCCCATCTGGAGGGAGCGGAACTGAACATGCTGATGGGCGGTGCCTTGTTGGGGTCCGTTTTTATCCTGCCTCTGTTTTTCTATCTGCTGGCATGGTTGTCGCATCTGGCCGCGCGGATGTTCGGCGGGGGTGGCACCAGCTATGGCGCAAGGCTTGCGCTGTTCTGGGCGCTGCTGGCTTCGGCACCGCTGGTGTTGTTGAACGGCTTAGTGGCCGGTTTCATCGGTCCAGGCATCGCGCAAACTCTGGTCGGGCTGTTATGGGTTGCGATTTTCGTCTGGTTCTGGTTGTCGGGGATGAGACAATCGCAAAGGGCCGCTGGATGAGTTCCGCAACGTTGCTGAATATGGTCGTTCTGACCCTGACGAACCCGGCCGAAGCCGCGCGTCGTCTGCTTGCGATGCGGCTGGGCAGCGATGTTTTGTGGATGGCATTCTTTCTTGCGGTCATTCTGAACGCGCTGGTGCAAACCGCTTCAGGATTTGTTTTGCCCCTGATCAGCCCAGATGTCGAGCATGTGGCCGAGCCGATATCGCGGACTCTGTTCGTCTCGGTCAGTGCCATCCTGATCAGTGTTGTGACTTTTTTGTTTGTTGGTCGGATGCTGGGCGGTGTGGGATCGTTCTACGAGGTCATGACGCTGGTGATCTGGTTGCAGATTTTGCAAATTGCGGGTCAGGCGATAGTTTTGGCAGCCGTGTCTGTTGCGCCGTTTCTGTTTTTGCCCGCCAGTCTTGCGATTCTGCTGTTAAGCCTTTTCATCACCTTGCATTTCCTGAATGAGGCCCATCGGTTTGCCTCGCTCGGAAAATCGTTTCTGGTGATGCTCATATCCGGCGTGCTGGCCATCCCCTTTGTCCTTTGGCTGTCCCCCGGCTGACCTGAATAGGGAACCCCTGTCTATGTATGACGTACAGAAAATCCGTGCTGACTTTCCGATCCTGTCGCGTCAGGTGAACGGGAAGCCGCTGACCTATCTGGACAACGGGGCGTCCGCACAGAAACCGCAGGTGGTCATCGATGCGATCACGCAGACCTATGCGCATGAATATTCGAATGTTCACAGGGGTTTGCACTATCTATCCAATCTTGCGACCGAGAAGTACGAAGCCGTCCGCGGCATCGTCGCGCGGTTTCTGAGTGTACCGAATGAGAATGAAATCGTTCTGAACTCCGGCACCACTGAGGGGATCAACCTTGTTGCCTATGGGTGGGCCATGCCGCATCTGGAGGCCGGGGACGAGATTGTTTTGAGCGTGATGGAGCATCACGCCAATATTGTCCCCTGGCATTTCCTGCGCGAGCGGCAAGGCATTATGCTGAAATGGGTTGATGTAGATTCCACCGGCCATCTGGATCCACAAGCGGTGATCGATGCCATCGGACCCAAGACCAAACTGGTGGCTGTCACCCATTGCTCAAACGTGTTGGGCACCGTTGTCGACGTCAAAGCGATCACCCAGGGCGCCCATGCCAAGGGCGTTCCGGTTCTGGTAGATGGCAGTCAGGGCGCGGTGCATATGCCGGTCGATGTGCAGGATATCGGCTGCGACTTCTACGCGATTACAGGCCACAAGCTCTATGGTCCTTCGGGTTCCGGAGCGATCTACATCAAGTCCGAGCGCATGGCCGAAATGCGCCCCTTCATCGGAGGGGGGGACATGATCAAAGAGGTCTCAAAAGACCGGGTGATCTATAACGATCCGCCTATGAAGTTTGAGGCTGGAACACCTGGGATCGTGCAGACCATCGGAATGGGCGTAGCGCTGGATTATATGATGAATCTGGGCATGGAACATATCGCAACCCACGAGGCCGGACTGCGTGATTATGCCATGAAACGTCTGACGGGGCTGAACTGGCTGCAGGTTCAGGGCACAACATCGACCAAGGCCGCGATCTTCAGTTTTACGATGGACGGGGCAGGGCACGCGCATGACGTTTCGACCATTCTGGATAAGAAAGGCGTTGCCGTGCGCGCCGGTCATCATTGCGCGGGGCCGCTGATGGATCACCTCGGGGTCACCGCCACCTGCCGCGCAAGCTTCGGGCTTTATAATACGACAGATGAGGTCGATACTCTGATCGATGCGCTCGAGTTGGCGCATGATCTGTTTGCCTGATCCTGGAGTTGATTTGCAGTTGCACCCGGATCAGAACGAGGGTAGCTAACAGCCAAGGCACCTGTAGCTCAGCTGGATAGAGCGCTGCCCTCCGAAGGCAGAGGCCAGAGGTTCGAATCCTCTCAGGTGCGCCATTTTTCTGAAGAATATTCTCAATAATTTAGGCGGCATCAGTGTCCGTCAACCTTGGCAACTTGGGCAAAACAAAACCCCCGTCAGAACCATCTGAGGGGGTTATTCGATAGTACGGAAAGAAAAAACCAGTTCAGCCGCGCCATGTGCGGATAACGCCGCAGTCCATGTGAACGAAGTTTGAGCGGTAATACTGCCCAACGCCACCAGCACGGCATGCCATGGCCGCCTTGGCCATCTGCGAAACCGAACGAGATGACAAACGCAGATCCGCAGCCTGCCCCTTCATATGTAGCGAGTTTTTGGCAACACCTCTGGAACGGCGGCGCAGCATCGCGTTGGTTTGTGGCGAGCGATAGCCCGACAGCAGCATATAGGGTTCGCTGACATCCAGCATATTGTGCGAGGCCGCCATGATATCGATGGTGCGCAGGTCCATTTCCTTGACCTGATCGCTGCGCCAGTCGCGCATGAAGTGATTTACTTCTTTCACGGCGTCTTTGATGTATTTGCCATCGACCCAATACACCATGTCAATTCGTTCGCCCGTGCGGCCCGAATACATGCGAATGCGGCGAATGTCGCCACCACCACGAAGGAAACCCGCTGCTTTGGAATAGGTCGGAGCTGCAACGACTGCGGTTGCTGCGAATGCGCCCAATAGGGCACGCCGGGTCAAGCCCGATGCACTGCTCTTGGTCATTTTGTGTTTCGTCCCGTACTGTTCCTGCCTGCACACGATGTTACGCGCGCGGTGTTAATTTTTTCCCATCCCAGATGCGGGTTTTATGGCACAGTCGGATTCAACAGCCAAGAAATCTTTGGTCGCAGCCAAATCAAGGGGGAAATTTCGGCAGTTTTTTGCGCAACTGATGCAAGTATGCTTGGTTTCGGCGCAGCTAGCACCTGCCCGATGCAAACACGCACCAGAGGCAAAAAGATGCGGTTTGGTGATACATTTGTGAATAGACATCCGCCGTGCGGCAAAACATTATCGATAGACGCGTTCGGGCAGTGCGCGTCAAGCTATTGAATAACCAAGGTCATCTAATGTCGTTTGTTTCTCGTTTCCGTGTTCAACTGATCGCCTTGCTGGCTTCCGCAGCATCATTTGCCCAAGCGGGCACTTCCGGCACGGCTTTTCAGATGGCAGTGGCTGAAAGCACGGCCTCAAGCCCTGCAGTGGCGGATTTTTACCGGAACAACGGTTTCGATCCGGTGTGGGTTGGGGAAACACCCGAACACCTGGTGCGGCGTGCGGCGCTGATTCAGGCTCTGTCGACAACGGATCTTCATGGTTTGCCAGCGGCGCGTTACGATGTGCAGTCCTTGCTGACACAAATGCAAAATGCCCGAACGACTCGCGACCTGGGAATGGTCGAGGCGGAATTGAGCCGCGTTTTTGTAAAATATGCCAGCGATCTGAAATCAGGGGCAGTCACGCCTTCGCAGATAGACAACGGTTTGGTTCGCTACGTCGAACGGCTTTCGGCTGATGAGCATCTTGAGCGGCTCACCTCAACCGATGGAGCAAAATACTTCAAAGCTTTGGCGCCGCAAACACGGCAGTATCGGGCCCTGATGAAGCAAAAGAAGGGGCTCGAAGACCTGATCGCGCAAGGCGGTTGGGGCGCGACTGTCCCGGTTACCAAACTCGAGCGTGGTGATTCCGGGGCAAGCGTGATCAAGCTGAGGAACCGGCTCGTGTCTATGGGCTATCTCAGGCCCACAGCCAATCCGCTTTATGATGATACTGTTGTCGCAGCTGTCCGGGCGTTTCAGACTGCGCATGGCCTTGAACCAGACGGCGTTGCGGGAAAGGGGACGATTACGGAGATCAATCGTCCTGCATCAGACCGGCTCAAGGCTGTCCTTGTTGCTCTGGAACGTGAGCGTTGGTTGCCAGAGATGCGTGGCGAGCGCCACATCCTGGTGAATCAGGCGGATTTTTCGGCCAAGATCGTGGATGATGGGCAGGTTACGTTCCAAACCCGCGCTGTAATCGGTAAGAACACGCATGATCGCCGCAGCCCCGAGTTTTCGGATGAGATGGAGCATATGGTGATCAATCCCAGCTGGTACGTTCCACGCTCGATCATCACCAAAGAATACCTGCCAAAATTGCGCGCCAACCCGCACGCGGTAGGGCACATCCAGATCACCGACCGCAGTGGGCGGCAGGTGAATCGCGGGGCGGTTGATTTCAACCAGTTCACGGCGCGGAACTTCCCGTTTTCGATGCGTCAGCCGCCCAGCAAAAGTAATGCTCTGGGGCTGGTCAAGTTCATGTTCCCCAACAAGCACAACATCTATCTACATGACACTCCTCAGAAATCTCTGTTCGCGCGTGAGGTGCGTGCGTTCTCGCATGGCTGCATTCGACTGGCGCAACCGTTTGAGTTCGCCTACGCGCTGCTTGCCAAACAGGAAGAGGATCCAAAGGCGTTTTTTCACCGTGTGTTGAACACCGGGAAAGAGACCAAGGTCAATCTGGACAAACCGGTTCCGGTGCATCTGATTTACCGCACGGCTTATATCGGCCCCAAAGGTGAGGTGCAGTATCGCCGCGATGTCTATGACCGAGATCGCAAGATATGGGAGGCTCTGCAAAAGGCAGGGGTGGTCCTGCCGGACGTTCAGGGTTAATCACGGGGCAAGTCCTGCCACAAGGAAGCCCGTTATGCAGTTCACCATTCAGCAAATCGCCGAAGCGCTTGGCGCCGAGGCCGAGGGTCAGACCAGCCTGACAATCCTGCGCGCCGCCGAGCCGGTTGATGCTGGGCCGACCGATTTGGCAATGGCGATGTCACCGAAATATGCCGAGGCGCTGGAGAGCGGTTCCGCACGCGCCGCCGTCTTGTGGGACGGGGCTGATTGGCGGGCTTTAGGACTGGAAGCAGCCATTTTCGTGCAACGGCCACGCATGGCAATGGCCGGGATCACCTCGATGCTGGACCGCGGGCAGGGGATCGCACCTGGAATTCACCCCTCGGCCGTTATTGATCCGACAGCTGAGATCGGCGCGGATGTCTCAATCGGACCGCTCTCTGTTATCGGTGCCCGTGTTCATATTGGGGCCGGTTCTGTGATCGGGGCGCATTGCGTTGTCGGCATGGATGCGACCATCGGTAAAGACGCTCTGCTGCGCGAGATGGTCAGCATCGGCGCCCGCGCTCGGATCGGGGACCGTTTTATAGCTCAGCCCGGTGCGCGCATCGGAGGGGACGGGTTCAGCTATGTGACGCCCGAAGTTTCCGGAGCAGAAAACGCGCGCAAGTCCCTGGGCGATCAAGGGGATGCCAAAGCACAGAGTTGGTTGCGAATCCATTCGTTGGGTGCGGTTGAAATCGGCGATGATGTCGAGGTCGGCTCGAACTGCACGGTCGACAACGGAACTATCCGAAATACCGTTATTGGAGATGGCTCCAAGCTGGATAACCTTGTGCATGTTGGCCACAATACTCGCGTGGGTCGCGACTGTCTGCTCTGTGGGCAGACAGGAGTGTCCGGATCGGTTGAAATCGGCAACAATGTGGTGCTTGGCGGGCAAACCGGCGTGGTTGATAATATCTTTATCGGCGACGGCGTGATTTCCGGCGGAGGTACAAAGATCCTGTCCAATGTGCCTGCAGGCCGGGTGATCATGGGCTATCCCGGTATCAAGATGGAAAGCCATACCGAGATTTATAAAGCGCAGCGCCGTCTGCCCCGCTTGGCGCGTGACGTCGAGGCGTTGAAAAAGGCGGTTTCCAAACAGTCCACGAGCGATTAAATCATCGCCAACGCGAATATCAGGGGATCGAAATGAGCATCAACGACCGCGTCATTGCAATTATTGCCGAACAGGCCGTGCTGGAGCCATCGGACGTGACGCCTGACAGCACGCTCGAAGATCTGGGTATCGACAGCCTTGGTCTGGTCGAAAGCATCTTCGCCATCGAAGAGGAGTTCGATATCTCCGTACCTTTCAATGCCAACGAACCTACGGCAAGCGATTTTGACATAACAAACGTGTCTGCGATCATCGCAGGGATCGAAAAGCTTGTGGCGGAAAAGGTCTGACGCGGGTCCATGAAACGCGTTGTCATTACGGGTGCAGGCACCATCAACTCTCTGGGTCATTCGGTGCCCGACACTCTGGAAGCGATGCGCGAGGGTCGTTGCGGCATTTCCGATCTGGAATTCCGCGATGTCGATCGACTGTCGATCAAGATCGGCGGCCAAGTGCGCGGGTTCGAGGCCGAAGGTCGTTTCAACCGCCAGCAGATGTCTTTGTATGACCGGTTCACACAATTCACGCTGACCGCTGCGAAAGAAGCCATCGATCAATCCGGGATTGTGTTTTCCGGCGAAACGGCCGCGCGCTCGGGTGTTGTGCTGGGAACAGCGGGTGGTGGCGTATCGACCTGGGATGACAATTACCGCTCGGTTTATGAAGACGGCAAGAACCGAGTGCACCCGTTTGTTGTGCCAAAGCTGATGAACAATGCGGCTGCCAGCCATGTTTCAATGGAACATAATCTAAAAGGCCCCAGCTTTACGGTGTCGACTGCCTGCGCGTCGTCCAACCATGCGATGGCTCAGGCGTTCCAGATGGTCCGCAGTGGTGCAGCCCCGGCCATGGTCACGGGTGGTTCGGAATCCATGCTGTGTTTTGGCGGCGTCAAAGCGTGGGAAGGTCTTCGGGTGATGTCCAAGGATGCTTGCCGCCCCTTCAGCGCCAACCGAAATGGAATGGTGCAAGGTGAAGGTGCGGGTGTTTTCGTATTCGAGGAGTACGAACATGCGCATGCGCGCGGGGCAGATATCCTGTGCGAAGTCGTAGGCTTTGCCATGTCATCGGACGCAGCAGATATCGTGATGCCCAGCAAACAAGGTGCATCGCGCGCGATGGCTGGTGCCCTCAGGGATGCACAGCTGAACGCGAGCGATGTTGGCTATATCAACGCGCACGGTACCGGTACGGCAGCAAACGACAAAACGGAATGCGCTGCGGTAGCCGATGTGTTTGGCCCCCACGCCGATGAACTAATGATCTCGTCCACCAAGTCGATGCACGGCCATCTGATCGGAGGGACGGGTGCAGTTGAATTGCTGGCCTGCATTATGGCGCTGCGTGACGGCGTAGTTGCACCGACCATCGGCTATGAAGAGCCCGATCCGGAATGTGCGCTGGATGTTGTCCCGAATGAGGCGCGCGAGGCAAAGGTCGATGTTGCGCTTAGCAATGCCTTTGCATTTGGCGGCTTGAACGCCGTACTGGCGCTGAAGCGGGTCTGAACAAGAAGGCCGCCAAACATGGGTTGGCGGCCCAATTCCTGGGTTTCCCGGAGCTTATCTTACCGAGACGTTCAGTCCGTCGAAGGCTGAGGTAAAGCCGCTCAGCGACATATCCATGTTCAGCACCTGATCTGGGAGGCGCGCAGGCACCAGCGACAAAACCGCCTTGGAGCCAGATTTCATCGCGTCGATATCACCTTGGGTCAGCCCAAGCTGCGCAATACAGCCGACCGGAACGCAATGGTGGTAATTATACAGTTTGCGAGGCGCGCCATCGATCGAAACCGCCAACTGAGCCTGCAACAGGGTTTCGAGCGGTACAACCACGTTCGCCCAGGCCACGGCCGCGCCACCTTCGGGCAGTTTGCCGATCGACACTTCGGCAATCGGGTCGCCTTGCTGGTTGTTGAGAATCTGAACCATGGCGCAGGGGTCTTCGTCACCTTCGGACTTGATACAGGAAATGTTCCAGTCGCCGGTCTGTTCCTTGATATACTGCTCGCCAACCCGAGGACCGGATTGACCCAGATCCAGATCGCTTCCAACCTCGGCCCCGGTTTCGGGAGTTTCTGTGGTCTCTTGCGCGAAGGCCGCGCCACACAAGAGTGCAGCCGCCACCACGGTAGGAGGGACAAGTTTCCTGATCATGAGTGCCTCATATTGCTGATCTAGCTTTTGCTTCCCTCTATCATCACTGATCCGCGGTGTCAGGAGGAAAGCGGAATTCCGTGCTGCAAACGAACGGTTTTTCGCCGAATTGCATCTTTGGAGCAATGGTTGATGCCAATGAAAAAGGGAGCCGGTGGAGCGGCTCCCTTCTTGAATTTTTTCTCCCCGTCGGACTGGCCGACTTAGTTATGCGCAGACGTTACGAAAGGGGAACCCGGTGGTCAACTCCTAACCCAAACAAATTGATCCATAGATCCTCGATTTTTGCCTCGTTTCACAAAAAAAGCCGTGCCCGAAGGCACGGCCAGTCAACAGGGAGGAAATTGACCCCTTCGCAACGTGACCACGAAGAGGCTACATTTACCCTCGCAGCCAAAGGTTAACTTTGTATGCTTGGGGCAGTTCGGTAGAATTCGGGACAGGATATTAATGGACAACAACATCTTTATCGGCGGCGCTGGCGAGGGGTATGCGCAAGCGCAGGGGCTATCGCTGAACTATGCCAATCGCCACGGGCTGATTGCTGGCGCGACGGGCACGGGCAAAACCGTCACATTGCAAATTCTGGCTGAAGGGTTCTCGCAGGCCGGTGTGCCGGTGTTTCTAGCCGATGTTAAAGGTGATTTGTCCGGATTGGCTCTGCCTGGTAGTGAATCGCACAAACTTCATCAGGCGTTTCAGGACCGGGCGCAGCGGATTGGATTTGACGCATTCTCGTATGCTGCCTGTCCTGTGACGTTCTGGGATTTGTTTGGTGAACAAGGCCACCCCGTCCGCACGACCGTCACCGAAATGGGGCCATTGCTGCTGTCTCGGCTGTTGGAATTGAGCGAGGCACAAGAGGGCATTCTGAACATTGCTTTCCGCGTCGCGGATGAAGAAGGGATGCCACTGCTGGACCTCAAGGACCTGCAGGCTTTGCTGGTCTGGATCGGTGAAAACCGGGCGCAGTTATCGCTGCGGTATGGCAATGTCTCGACCGCATCGATCGGTGCCATTCAGCGGCGTCTGCTTGTTCTGGAAAATCAGGGCGGAACCAATCTGTTTGGTGAGCCCGCGTTGGACCTCGCAGACCTTATGCGGACCGACGACAAGGGGCAGGGGATGGTCAACATCCTAGCGTCGGACAAGCTGATGGGGGCACCGCGTCTCTATGCAACCTTTCTTTTGTGGCTGCTGAGTGAGCTGTTCGAAGAACTGCCCGAGGTCGGCGACCCGGAGAAGCCCAAGCTGGTCTTTTTCTTTGATGAGGCGCATCTGTTATTCGAGGACGCACCAAAGGTGCTGGTGGACAAGGTCGAGCAGGTCGCTCGGCTTATTCGGTCGAAAGGCGTGGGCGTCTATTTCATTACCCAGAACCCGGCGGACATTCCCGAAGATATCCTGGGCCAGTTGGGCAATCGGGTACAACACGCGCTGCGTGCCTTTACCGCGCGCGACCGCAAGAATTTGCGGCTGGCAGCCGAAACATATCGCGAGAACCCCGCCTTTGACACCGAAACCGCCATTCGTGAAGTGGGTGTGGGTGAAGCCGTAACCTCGATGCTGCAAAAGAAAGGTGTTCCGGGCATAGTTGAGCGCACCCTGATTCGGCCACCGGGATCGCAGCTTGGTCCGATCACAAAAGCCGAACGTCAGTCGGTTGTCGCCGCGTCACCGATGCAGGCCAAATACGGCAAGCTGACAGATCGAAAATCGGCGTTTGAAATTCTGCAAGCCCGCGCCAACGCTGCGGCACAGGCGGCTGCGGAAGCTGAGTCAGAGGAGACGATGGAACAACAAAGCCCGATGGAACGTGAATACGCCTCGGCTCGCAGGTATTCCGGCAACCGCGTCGGGCGTTCCTCGTCTCGCGTTACGCGTAAGAAAGACACCTTCGCCACCGCGATGAGTGAAGCAGTGATCAAGGAGTTGAAAGGAACAACTGGTCGCCGCATCGTGCGCGGCATTCTGGGGGGCCTGTTTCGCAATCGCTGAATACAAGTAATGGCGCCCCACAACGCGACGGGGCGCCCGCTTCATCAGCGGTTCAGGCGGCGCACACCTTCCTGACGGCAATAATTGTCAGCTTCGGACACTGTCATCTTGGTGGCAGGGAAGTCAATCGCCCGGTCCCAATCTACTCGATCATGTCGGTACAGCTGGCAGGTGACCACGCCCTTTGGCGTCTGCACCTTGACGGGAGTCGTCTCCAATTGTTGCGGTGATGGAACACACGCGGTCAACGTCGCCATGAGTGGAACGCTTAGCGCGAAGAAACGGAGTGGTTTTTTCATTGTGACTATGATGCTCTTATCCTGGTTAACTGACAGATCGTTAGAAGGTCCACCCAAAGCTGAGTTGTCAGATGACGCAATTGCGATGTGGTGGCTCACAGTGTGCCAGGTTGGACCGTTTTGACCTGTTGTACAATAAACCGCGCCGTATAACGGCGAGGTAGGGGAATTTCGCAAGAGATTTGGCCTATTTCTCAGGGATCAGCCCTCTTGGGCTAAATCTGAGAACAATCAGAAGAATCAAGCCCATTGTGAACAGGCGCATATGGGCCGCGCTGTCGATCAGATGTGATTTGAGCGCGCTGCCATCGGGCATCCCTGCAGTGATCAAGTTCATCAACCACAGACCAATGGGTTCGACCTGGACCCACAGGAACCAGATCAGGAAAGCTCCAAGCACCGCGCCAAAGTTGTTGCCCGAACCGCCCACGATCACCATGACCCAGACAAGGAACGTAAATCGCAGTGGATTATAAGTGCCCGGTGTCAACTGGCCGTCGAGTGTGGTCATCATCGCACCGGCAATGCCACAAATGGCTGAGCCCAGAACGAAGATCTGCAGGTGCCTACGGGTGACGTCCTTGCCCATCGCCTCAGCGGCTACTTCGTTGTCACGGATGGCGCGCATCATGCGGCCCCACGGACTCTTCAACGCCATTTGCGCCATCCACAGCAGCGCCAGCAACACGATCACGAACAGCAGAGAATAGCCGAGTTTGACTGACAGCGTTGAGGCCGTAACTGGGTCCAGCCCGAACCACTCGGCGCGCGCAATGAAGGAGGGGTCTTGTTGCAGCTCTACTTCATATCCGACCACAGGCGCGGGGCGCGGGATACCGTAGACATTCTTGACGCCACGGGCCAACCAGTCCTCGTTTTTCATGATGGCGATGATGATCTCGGCAATGCCCAGCGTCGCAATCGCCAGATAATCCGAACGAAGGCCCAAGGCCGTCTTGCCAATCAGCCATGCGGCACCTGCGGCCAGCAGCCCTCCGGCTGGCCAGGCGATCAAGACAGGCAGATTTAGACCGCCAATATTGCCCGCAACCGCCGGATCAATCGCTTCGATCGCGGCGATATTGGGATCAAAAATCGCACGGTAGACGAAGAAACCGACGATGAGAATGCCGATGATTGTGAATGTCTGCACGCGCCCCTTGGGCATCCTCTGCGCAACCATCACAGCGGCAACCACGGTCGCAGCCCCCAGCAAAAGCGCGAGGATGACACCAAATCCACCAGCAGACCACGCTCCGGGTGTTGGCGGGGTCGAGACCAGTACAACCGCCAGCCCACCCAGCGCGACAAAGCCCATGACACCAACGTTGAAGAGGCCCGCAAAACCCCATTGCAGGTTCACCCCGATCGACATGATGGCCGAGATCAGCCCCATGTTCAGGATCAGGATTGCCGTGTTCCAACTCTGCGTGAAGCCGGTGAGAAGGATCAGGCTGCCGACTACAACGAAAAGCAGTGTGTTTTTGACTGTCTCGGTCATACCGCTTTCCCCTTGAACAGGCCTGTGGGCTTAAACAGAAGCACGATCAGCAGGATGACGAAGCTGACGGCGAATTTGTAATCGGTGGACAGGAACTGGACCAAGCCGGATGGTTCGAGACTTTCAGGAGCGACATAGGTCAGCACTTTCTTCCACGCGTAGGTGATGGTCACCTCGGAAAACGCGATGATGAACCCGCCCGCGATGGCTCCGATAGGATTGCCGAGGCCACCCACGATGGCCGAGGCAAAGATCGGCAGCAGAAGCTGGAAGTAAACGAAGGGCTTGAAGCTCTTGTCGAGGCCATAGAGAACCCCCGCCGTTGTCGCCAGCGCGGCGACGATGATCCAGGTGATCATCACCACACGTTCTGGGTTGATGCCCGACAGCAGTGCCAAATCTTCGTTATCGGAATAGGCACGCATAGACTTGCCGGTGCGCGTTTTGTTCAAGAACCAGAACAGCAGTGCCACGGCGACAACCGCCACGATCACCGTGATGCCCTGAGAGGTTTTGATTGCCAGCCCCTCACGCAGACCGGTCATCGCCTTGAAATCCCGCGCCGACACGATGAAGCGTGCACCGTCCGAGAACCTTTGATCGTCCGGCCCGATGATGAACCGTACGAGACCGTTCATGATGAACATCACGCCCATCGAAACGATCACAAGAATAACCGGTTTGGCCTTTTGTTCGCGGTAGAACCGATAAACCAGCCGGTCAGTGATCAGCACCAGAACGATACAGCCCAGAATCGCAAAGGGCAGGGCGAGTAGAGCGGTCGGCAACGGCCCGAAACTGACCCCGGCGGCCTGCAGGCCCCATGTGACCAGCACGGCGATCATCGCGCCAAAGGCCATCGTGTCGCCATGGGCAAAGTTCGAAAACCGCAGGATGCCATAGATCAGCGTCACCCCCAGCGCGCCCAGCGCCAACTGGCTGCCATAGGCGATTGCGGGGACAAGAACGAAGTTGGAGAGCGCCACAAGGGCGTTGAGGAAGTCCATTAGTTTGTTACCTCATTTTCCAAGTTCGTTCGTCTTTTCGACCTGATTTCAGATTGATCAAACACGAGAGTAGCTGTCACTGGCGTCATCCCCCCAAGAAACTCTTGCGAACTTCCGGATCGGCCAGCAGTTCCTTGCCCGTGCCAGTATAGGCATTGCGCCCCTGAACCAGCACATACCCCTTGTCGGCGATCTCCAGCGCCTGACGGGCGTTCTGCTCGACCATCAGGATTGGCAGGCCGGTGCGGGAAACCTCGATGATCCGGTCGAACAGCTCATCCATCACGATGGGTGATACACCGGCGGTGGGTTCGTCCAGCATCAGCACCTTGGGCTGGGTCATCAGCGCGCGGCCCACGGCGACCTGTTGGCGCTGTCCGCCCGAAAGCTCTCCGGCGGCCTGATTGCGCTTGTCGCGGAGGATGGGGAACAGGTCATAAACCTGCTCCATCGTGTCCGAGAAATCGTCACGGCGGATGAATGCACCCATCTCGAGGTTTTCTTCGACCGTCATCGAAGTGAAAATATTCGAAGTTTGCGGAACAAACCCCATACCACGCTGCACACGGTCCTGCGGGCTGAGATTGGTGATATCTTCACCATCCAGCCGAACCGATCCTTGGCGCACATCCAGCATGCCAAATACGGCCTTCATTGCGGTCGACTTGCCCGCACCGTTGGGGCCAACGATCACGGCGATCTCGCCCTTGTCGACTGCGATTGTGCAGTCGTGCAGGATGTCCGGCCCTTTGCCGTAGCCCCCTGTCATGGTGTCGCCGATCAGGAAGGGGCCGCCTTCGACCCGGTGCGTCTCACCGCTTTTGCGATGCGCTGGCGTCATTGTGCCGACACCATGCGTATTGGTGATCGAGGCGTCCTTGTTGCCTTTGTCGTCCTGGTAGGGGTTGTCGCTCATGCGCCCGCCTCCAGCTTGTCTTTGTTCTTAAGGCCGGTGCCCAGATAGGCTTCGATCACGTGATCATTGGCCTTGATCTCGTCCAGAGTGCCTTCGGCCAGCACCTTGCCCTCGGCCATGCAGATGACCGGGTCGCAAATCTTGCCGATGAAATCCATGTCATGTTCGATGACCACGAAGGTATAGCCGCGTTCCTTGTTCAGGCGCAGGATGGTGTCGGCGATGGTCATCAGCAGGGTGCGGTTCACGCCCGCGCCAACTTCGTCCAGAAACACGATCTTGGCGTCGACCATCATGGTGCGGCCGAGCTCCAGCAGCTTTTTCTGTCCACCCGAAACCTGACCCGCCTTGTGGTCAGCCAGATGCTCGATGGTCAGAAACTCCAGAACTTCGTCAGCCTTGGCCTTGAGCGCGCGTTCCTCATCGGCGATCCGCTTGCGCCCGAACCACGTGTTCCACAGCGATTCACCCGATTGTGCGCCAGGCACCATCATCAGGTTTTCTCGGCAGGACATCGAGGAAAACTCATGCGCGATCTGGAAGGTGCGCAGCAGACCCTTGTGAAACAGTTCATGCGGGGGCAGGCCGGTGATATCCTCATCACCCATGAAGACACGGCCAGAAGTTGGCGGCAGAACGCCTGCAATCACGTTGAACAGAGTGGTTTTTCCGGCCCCGTTCGGCCCGATCAGGCCGGTGATTGAGCCCTTTTGGATTTCCAGCGATGCCCCGTCCACCGCATGAAACCCGCCGAAATGCTTGTGCACGTCTTCGACGACGATCATCTTTTCCCCTTGCCGCCGTTTTCGGCGCTCTTTTCCCATCCCCGTTTGTCGGGGTGCGGCCTTTTGTCATTGAAACAGCCCGGACACAAGGCCCGGGCTGTCTATTTTCATGACTTACTGCGTAGGATCAACGGAAGTTGACGGTCTTGTTTTCGCCGTCGGTGACTTCGATCTCACGATAGGAACCCGCGCTTTCACCCGGTCCGATCAGCTCGACACCCGAGGCGCCGACATAGTCGATGTCCTGACCGGCAGCCAACAGTTCCAGACCCTTGGCCAGTTCACCCGGATAAATCTTTTCACCTGGCTCGTTGGCGACATCCATGATCTTTGCGCCATAGTCAGCCGGCGCGGTTGAACCAGCAGCCTGCATCGCCAGCATGAACAGCGCTGCAGCGTCGTAGGATTCCGGCGAGTAAGGGGACGAGCCGTCGAAACCTGCGGCTTCAGCCATAGCAAAGTACTTTTCGGCGCCTTCACCGCCCGAACCGGCAATCTGACCGAACGAGCCATTCAGATCGGGGCCGACGTTCGCGGGCAGCGAGTCTCCGATCATGCCACCGGGCAGGCCGAACGTATCGAACGCACCGCTGTCCAGAGCTGACTGGATGATGCCCAGACCGCCTTGGTCCAGATAGCCCGCAACGACCAGAATGTCGCCGCCAGCTGAGGCCAGCGCACCTACTTCGGCCGAATAATCGGCTTTGCCGTCTTCGTGAGCGGCTACGATAGTGACTTCACCACCCGCAGCTTCGAACGAGGACTGAATCGCGTCGGCCAGGCCTTTGCCATAGTCGTTGTTGGTATAAGTCAGAGCGATCGAATTGATGCCGCGATCCTTCAGGATGTCGGCCATAACCTCACCTTCGCGTGCATCCGACGGGGCGGTGCGGAAGAACAGGCCGTTATCCTCCATGGTCGACAGACCCGGCGATGTTGCCGACGGTGAAATCATGACCATGCCGTTCGGGATTGCGACGTTCTGCAGGATGGCTCCTGTCACGCCCGAACAGTCGCCACCGATGATGCCAGCAACGCCATCGGCGATCATGCGTTCACCGTTCGAGGTCGCCAGACCGTTATCGATGCAACCTGTGTCAGCGCGCGATGCGGTGACAGTCGCGCCTTCAAGTAGCTTGCCCGATTCGGTGACTTCAGCCATCGCCAGTTCAGCACCCGAACCCATTGCGGGCGCCAGCGATTCAATTGGTCCGGTAAAGCCGAACAAAACGCCCAGCTTTACGTCTTCGGCCATGGCAGTGCCTGCCAGCAGTGCGGTTGCTGCGGTTGCTGTAAGCAGCTTTTTCATATGGTTACTCCCTATTGTCTTATGAACGTCTTCGTTCTGAGCACGACCCTAGGCAAGCTGCCCGGAAAAGAAAAGTCCTAACGAAAAAGTGCCTTTGCGCGATGCAATTCTATTTGTTTTGATGGAGTTGGCCCTGATCGGGCCAAGCTGTTGGATGTTGGAGGGCAATCATGCTCAGAGCCATTGCGATTCTCATTTTATGTTTCTGGTCAGTCGCGACCCGGGCTGAGCTGCTCGAAACTTCGGCAGGAGCTGTAGAGGTGACCAAGATGATCGGAGGGCTCGATACGCCTTGGGCGGTGGGCATCTTGCCGGATGGCAGCTTTCTCGTAACCGAGCGAGGTGGAAACCTGATCTTTGTCGACAACGGCAAGAGGCAAAATGTCAGGGGCCTGCCCGAGGTCGCAAAGAAAGCTCAGGCCGGGTTGCTGGACATCACGGTTGCACGCGATTTCAACCAAAGCCGAGAGGTTTTTCTGACCTTTGCAAAACCGCAAGGCAATGAGGCCGGGACAGCGGTCGCAGTTGCGCGTTTCTCAGAAGCCGGAGACCGTCTGACAAACCTGCGCGTGATCTTCGAGGCCGTACCCGGTGGTTCGACTGGTCGTCATTTCGGGTCTCGGGTGGTCGAAGCCAAAGACGGAGCGCTTTTCGTCACCATCGGCGATCGCGGGAACCGGCCCAGCGCACAGGACCGATCAAACCATATGGGGACCGTCATACGGATCAATCGTGATGGCTCGATCCCCGGTGACAATCCTTTTGTCGGCGAGTCCGGAATACGCCCGGAAATCTGGTCGTTTGGTCATCGCAACCCACAGGGCGCAGGTCTGGATCTGAAGGGGCGGCTATGGACATCCGAGCACGGAGCAAAGGGAGGTGACGAGATCAACCTGATCCGGCCTGGCCGGAACTACGGTTGGCCTGTGATCTCATATGGCGTTCACTACTCGGGTCAGAAAATAGGCGAGGGAACATCCAAACCCGGGATGGAACAGCCGAAACACTATTGGGACCCGTCGATCGCCCCCTCGGGGCTGTTGGTCTATTCGGGTAAACTTTGGCCCGAATGGAAAGGCAATATCTTTGTCGGCTCGCTCAAGTTCGATTACATCGCGCGGCTTGCGGGCAATCCGCTGCGCGAGGTCGAACAGATCAAAGGCCCCCAGACAGAACGGGTGCGAGATATCGTCGAGGCACCGGACGGGTCGATCTGGTTTATTTCGGTCGGGCAGGGTGCGGTTTATCGACTGTCTGCGAAAGGCTAAACCGACAGCCGTCCACCTTGCGCACCACGCTCGCGATAGGGCGTGGTGTTGTAATGTGCGCGGTAGCATTTGGAGAAATGCGAGGGGCTGGCAAAGCCACAGGCCAGCGCCACGTTGATCACGCTCATATCCGTCTGCATCAGCAGATTGCGTGCTTTGTGCAGGCGCAATTCCATATAATACCGCTTGGGTGAGCGGCTCAAATAGCGGCGGAACAAACGTTCCAATTGCCGGGTCGACATGCCGACATCTTTGGCCAGGGTTGATGGTGAGATCGGCTCTTCGATGTTTTTCTCCATCATTAGAATGACCTGACTCAGTTTTGGATGCCGTACACCGATGCGCGTCGGTGTCGACAGGCGCTGGGTGTCCTGATCGGTGCGGATCGAGGAATAGATCATCTGATCTGCGACCGCATTTGCTAGATCTTCGCCAAAATCATCGGCGATCATCTTGAGCATCAGGTCAATCGACGATGTGCCACCCGCCGTCGTCATCCGACCCCCATCCACCTGAAACACCGATTTGGTGAGTTCGACCGAGTCGAACTCTTCTGAAAAACTGTCTGAGTTTTCCCAATGAATTGTGGCCCGTTTCCCGTCCAGCAAGCCCGCCTTGGCCAGCGTATAGGCGGCAGTGCACAGGCCACCGATTTTCAACCCTTTGCGCGACTCGCGGCGCAGCCAGTTCAACACCCGCTTGGTGGTGGCCGCCTGAACATCGACCCCGCCGCAGATCAGGATCACCTCGTCGCGCTGCAATTCTTCAAGATCGGCATCAAGCTTGAACGTGGTTCCGGCTGAACAATTAACCTCATCCCCGCCCTCACCGGCAAGAGTCCAAGTATATAGCTCTCGGTTTGCCATGCGGTTGGCGATACGCAAGCTGTCGAGCGCCGAGGCAAAGGACAGCAGCGAAAACTTGTCCAGAAGTACAAATACGAAATTAAGCGGCTTGCTTCCGTCTTTATCCACGGTGACAACTTGGCGTTGCTCTTGCATGGCGAATTGTCCTTGATTCGGTGCGCGCCGATGTTTTTGCGGCGGCGGGTATTCAAATCACCATGCTCAAAGCTTGTTTACGGCGTCAAGGGGCGCAATTGGGATATGGCCTCTCATCAATGCATTTTGTATAGAGACCACCTGAAATACTTCAGCGGAGATCCAAGCTATGACCGAATGGCAAAAAACGAACTGGCGCAACAAGCCCCGGGTTCAGATGCCAGACTATACAGACGCGGCCGCGCTGGCCAAAGTCGAGGCGCAGCTTTCGCAGTATCCCCCGCTGGTTTTTGCGGGCGAGGCGCGTCGTCTCAAGCAACATCTGGGGGCCGCCGGCCGGGGTGAGGCATTCCTGCTGCAAGGCGGGGATTGCGCCGAAAGCTTTGAACAATTCAGCGCAGATGCAATCCGTGACACCTTCAAGGTGATGTTGCAGATGGCGATGGTTCTGACCTATGGCGCCAAGGTGCCGGTGGTCAAAGTGGGCCGTATGGCCGGGCAGTTCGCCAAGCCGCGCAGTGCGCCGACCGAGGTTGTAGATGGCGTGGAACTGCCCAGCTACCGTGGTGATATCATCAACGAACTGGCCTTCACACCCGAGGCCCGCATCCCGAATCCGGGTAAAATGCTGCAGGCTTATACGCAGGCGGCCGCCACGCTGAATCTGTTGCGTGCCTTTTCGACCGGTGGTTTCGCCGACATGAGCCAGGTTCACTCGTGGACGCTGGGGTTTGCCGACGGGCATGATGTTCAGAAATACTCGGAGATTGCCGACCGTATTCAGGACACGATCGATTTCATGGGGGCCGCGGGGATCACTGCGGATACCACACATGAATTCTCGACCGTTGAGTTCTACACCAGCCATGAAGGTCTGCTTCTGGAATACGAAGAAGCGCTGACCCGTCTGGATTCGACGTCCGGAAATTGGCTTGCAGGATCCGGACACATGATCTGGATCGGTGACCGTACGCGTCAGCCGGACGGCGCGCATGTGGAATTCTGCCGGGGTGTGCTGAACCCGATTGGCTTGAAATGTGGCCCGACAACGACAGCCGAAGACCTCAAGGTTCTGATGTCCAAACTGAACCCTGAAAACGAAGAAGGTCGTCTGACACTCATCGCGCGGTTTGGTGCGGGTAAAGCAGGTGAACACCTGCCGCGTCTGATAAAGGCGGTCAAAGAAGAAGGTGCCAAAGTGACTTGGGTCTGTGATCCGATGCACGGAAACACGATCAAATCGGCCACCGGTTACAAGACACGGCCCTTTGAATCCGTGTTGCGAGAGGTGCGCGACTTCTTTGGCGTCCATCAGGCCGAGGGCACAATCCCAGGCGGCGTGCATTTCGAGATGACTGGCCTGGATGTGACCGAATGCACAGGCGGCGTGCGTGCCGTGACTGAAGAGGACCTCTCGGACCGCTACCACACTGCTTGCGACCCTCGCCTGAATGCGTCGCAATCGCTGGAACTGGCCTTCCTCGTGGCGGAAGAACTGACCCATCTGCGTCGTGACCGGACGAAGCGCGCAGCAAGCTGATCGACAAAGTCATCAAAGACACTGAAACGGCGGGCCTTGGGCCCGCCGTTTGCTTTAGTCATCGCGGGATGACACGAGCCTGAGATGGGGCACCGGGTGCGCAAACTCGCCCTGATCTTCCGCGAAACCCATGACTTGATGTGGCACGGATTCAGTTGGCTGGCTTATATCCGCCACCTCACGCAACTGGTGATCGGCAATTGAAAAACGGCGGGGGGTTGCACCAACGGTGCCGTCGCTAACCATGACACCCAGAACACGGCTGACATCCCCAAGGTCGCTTTTTAACGGCAGCAGGATCATCCGGGCCTGTAAGCATACCCGGCCAAGTTTGCCCTTAGAGATCAGGCCGAGTTCAGCAATGGCTGGCGCTGATAGCACCTGGTTCAATTGGGTTTTGACTTTCTCGCGAGCGCTCGGTTCAAAAAACGCGGTCAGAGGCATCCCGCGCACTTCCATTCCGGCCAGTTTGTTCAGGTGGCTTCCGGCTAGCCGAAACCGTGCGAGCCCCGGCGCGATGCGTTCGAGTATGAATGTGTATTCCAGAATATTCTCTAGCCCGCGCGGATCGATCTGCGACCGCATCGGCACACCGTCCCCGGTCAGAAGGGCGGTCCAATAGGCCTCAGCCTGGCGGATCGGGGACAGGCTGCGCCCGCTGTCAAATCGGTCCATCGCGACGATCTTTCCAAATTCTGAGCCAGAGTTAGTTCCAAAAAACGTTTTCATTTCATAACCCTACCGTCAATCAATCGTAAATTGTCTAAAATGCCGTCTATCGGTCAAGACTACGTTTCACCAGCGTTTTCAACGATCAGATTGACATGGGTTGATACAATTTTGGAGTAATTCTTTAACGAATGGTTAACCGCGTGAGGGCGAAGCCGAAATGAGCAAGGTCTTGCCCCCCGGCCATCAATGGCATTAGGTGCGGCGTGCAGTTTGGACGGAAAGGGCAGGCATGATCAGATCCATGACCGGATTCGCGTCAGGTAAAGGAGTCTTCGGTCCCCATAGCTGGAGTTGGGAATTGCGCAGCGTCAACGGCAAGGGGCTGGATATGCGTCTGCGGGTGCCGGATTGGCTGACCGGGCTCGAAGCCGGGCTGCGCAGTGATCTGTCAAGACAGGTCAGCCGGGGGAATGTCACCCTGTCGATGAGGCTGAATCGCGAAGAAAGTGCCTCGGATATTCAACTGAATGCGTCTGCGATGGAGGCGGCGCTGGATGCGCTTGCCCAGACCGAGGCAATGGCGGGTGCGCGTGGGATCGCGCTGGCACCATCCAAAGCCAGTGATCTTCTTGCATTGAAAGGCATGATGGAAGCGGGCAGCGATGCTGATGATCCCGCGCCGCTTGTTGAACATCTGAAAGCTGAGTTTGCAGGCCTGCTGGCGAATTTTATTGAGATGCGACAGTCTGAGGGTGATGCGCTGAGCGATATTCTTGCCGGACAGCTGGCACAGGTCGCACAACTGACCAATCAGGCAGCAAAACTGGCCGAGCAGCGCCAGAGTGAGATGGCACAGACGCTGAAGGACAATCTGGCGCGTGTCATTAACAACGCGCAGGGTGTAGAGGCGGATAGGGTCGCACAGGAACTGGCGCTGATTGCGGTCAAGGCGGATATAACTGAAGAGATTGATCGTCTGGCCGCTCATGTGAACGCCGCCCGGGCACTGCTAACGCAAGATGGCCCGGTCGGGCGCAAGCTGGATTTCCTGATGCAGGAATTCAATCGTGAGGCCAACACCCTTTGCTCAAAGTCCCAGAATGCTGAATTGACTGCGGTCGGGCTGGAACTGAAGGCTGTGATTGATCAGATGCGCGAGCAAGTTCAGAACGTGGAATAAAACGGGGGCATTCTCATGGCGGATCGCCGAGGTCTATTAATCATTCTGTCCTCGCCATCGGGTGCGGGCAAATCCACATTGGCCCGTCGGCTGATGCAATGGGATACCGATCTGGAATTCTCGGTCTCGGCGACCACGCGCGCGCCGCGTCCGAGTGAGGAGCATGGGCGCGAATATTACTTCTTGTCCGAAGATACGTTCAAGCAGCAGGTTGCAGACGGGCAGATGCTGGAACATGCGCATGTGTTCGGTAATTTCTACGGCTCCCCCGCAGAGCCCGTACGCGAGTCCATTACGCAAGGCAGGGATGTTCTGTTCGATGTCGATTGGCAGGGCGAGGTGCAGATCCGCAACTCGGATCTGGGCAAGCACGCGCTGTCGATCTTCATACTGCCACCTTCGATACGCGAGCTGCGCCGCAGGCTGGAAAGCCGCGGGCAAGACAGTGATGACGTGATCGCCAAGCGGATGCTGAAAAGCTGGGATGAGATCAGCCACTGGGGCTACTACGACTATGTGCTGATCAATGACGATCTGGACGCGACCGAGGAAAAGCTGAAAACCATCGTCAGCGCCGAGCGGATGCGCCGTATTCAGCAACCGCGCCTGCAAAACCACATTCGCGCCCTTCAAACCGAATTCGAGAGTTTGTCATGACAATCTATGCCTTGGGTGAAGATACACCACAGATACACGAGGATACCTGGGTCGCCCCCGATGCGAATCTGATCGGCAAAGTGGTGTTGGAGCAGGGCGCCTCGGTCTGGTTCGGTAGCACGATACGCGCTGATCACGAAGAGATCCGCGTAGGTACTGGCAGCAATGTGCAGGAAAACTGTGTGATGCATATCGATGCAGGGTATCCACTGACCATCGGGGCGAATTGCACCATCGGGCATAAGGTGATGCTGCACGGATGCACGATTGGTGAAAACACGCTGATCGGGATGGGCGCCATCGTGCTGAACGGTGCAAAAATCGGAAAGAACTGCCTGATCGGTGCGGGAGCGCTGATCACGGAAGGCAAGGAAATCCCGGACAACTCATTGGTTATGGGATCGCCAGGCAAGGTCGTACGTCAGCTTGACGACGACGCTGTTCAACGCCTGACGCAGAGCGCGCTGCACTATCAGGACAACATGCGCAAATATCGCAGTGCGCTGAAACCGGTCTGACCCAACATGCCGGATTCGCTTCTCGCTGAATTTGTCTCGGCAGTTCCGATGTCAGCCCTTCTGATTGATCGGTCCGAGCGTATCGTTGCGGCGAATACCGAGGCACAAACACTGTTGGGGCGTGTGATCGAAGGCAGGCATTTTGCCACGGTTCTCAGGCAACCTCAGGTGATCGAAGCAATTGAACAATGTCTGTTGACGAAAGAGCCCAGCAAGGCACGGCATCTGTCCAATGATGGAGCTCAGGACACGGCTTTTGAGGTGCAGTGCCGTCATCTGAACAGCAGCAACACTGCGCTGGTTGTGTTTCAGGACGTGACACAACTGGAAGAGGCCGGCCAAATGCGTCGAGATTTTGTGGCAAATGTCAGCCATGAGTTGCGTACGCCTTTGACCGCATTGATGGGTTTCATCGAAACACTGCGTGGTCCGGCGCGCGATGATACCGCAGCCCGAGAGCGCTTTCTTCAGATCATGACCGATGAGGCCAACCGAATGAACCGGCTGGTGGGTGATCTGCTGTCGTTGAACCGGGTGGAAAGTGAGGAACGGATCAGGCCGAAACAGCCATTGGAGTTGACCGGCCTTGTTCAATCAACCCTGAATTCACTTTGCCCTCTGGCAGAAGACGCAGGTGTAAAGCTGTCGCTTGAAGCCCCGGATGAGCCTGTTTCCATGTTGGGTGACAGTGATCAGTTGCGTCAGGTCTTTACCAATCTTATCGAAAACGCGATCAAATACGGTGGCAGCGGCGGTGTCGTCAAAGTGATTATCACGCTTTCAGAGCGTGACACAGCGATGCGCGGACCTGCGGTGCGGGTAAAGGTCATCGATCAGGGGCCGGGTATTGATGCAAAACATCTGCCCAGACTGACCGAACGGTTCTACCGCGCCGATAGCCATCGTTCGCGTGAATTGGGGGGCACCGGTCTCGGGCTTGCGATCGTCAAGCACATCGTCAATCGCCATCGTGGCCGGTTGCGGGTTGAAAGCGAGCTGGGGCAGGGCGCGGCGTTTACGGTAATACTGCCCCGTTGAAGCGCGTCCGCCTCGGTGCACCGACCTGACGCCCCGTAAAGTTAAGGGATTCTGAGAATCTCGTGATTTGTCATGAAACTGTTACACAGCTGTCACAAAAGACTTACGCGCGGCTTCTAGGGCATTGCGCAGATCATCATGGGGGTGATCAGAACGTATCTTACTCAAGGAGACTGTAATGTCCTTTGTTAAACTGTCGGCCTCAGCACTTGCAATCGCCGCCGTTTCTGCCACCACGGCCGCCGCCCGTGATCAGGTTCAAGTCGCCGGTTCGTCGACCGTGCTGCCCTACGCGTCGATTGTTGCCGAAGCCTTCGGTGAGAACTTCGACTTCCCGACTCCGGTTGTTGAATCGGGCGGTTCGTCGGCTGGCCTGAAGCGCTTCTGTGAAGGTGTTGGTGAAAACACGATCGATGTGGCTAACGCATCCCGCCAGATCCGTGAAAAAGAAATCAAGGCGTGTGCCGACAATGGTGTGACCGACATCATCGAAGTTCAGATCGGATATGACGGGATCGTTTTCGCATCCGACATCAACGGCAACTCGTTCGAGTTCACGCCGGAAGACTGGTACAAAGCTCTGTCCGCGCAGGTTGTTGTTGACGGTCAGCTGGTCGACAACCCCTACAAAACCTGGGATCAGGTGAACCCGAACTTCCCCGCCCAGCCGATCGCAGCCTTCATCCCGGGCACCAAGCACGGCACCCGCGAAGTCTTTGAGGACAAGGTGATCCTGGCAGGCTGTGAGCACACAGGTGATTTCGACGTCTACAAAGCTGCCAATGGCGACGACAAGAAAGCCGCCGAAAAAGCCTGTATCGCTCTGCGTACCGACGGTGTGACCGTCGACATCGATGGCGACTACACCGAAACTCTGGCCCGTATCGACAGCAACAAGGACGGCATCGGCGTCTTTGGTCTGGCGTTCTACGAGAACAACACAGACAAGCTGCAGGTTGCGACCATGTCGGGCATCGTTCCGTCAACCGACTCCATCGCGTCGGGTGAATACCCGGTGTCGCGTCCGTTGTTCTTCTACGTCAAGAAAGCACATATCGGCGTGATCCCCGGCCTGAAGGAATATGCTGAATTCTTCGTTGCGGATGAGGTTGCAGGTCCCGATGGTCCGCTGGCCGAATACGGTCTGGTCTCGGATCCGGAACTGGCCAAAGTGCAGGAAGCTGTTGCCGAAGAAGCCGTTCTGGGTGGCGATTCCTGATCAACCCTGCTTATGAAACCGGCGCGGTTCAGATGCGCCGGTTTTTGACTCCATAGCCATCTGACGGAGTATTCATGGCACTATCCTGGCTGCTGCTCATCCTGCTTGCTTTGGCGGTGATTGGTTATTTCATCGGGCGTTCGCGCGCTTTGGCAAGTGCGGGCGGCGATGCGCGCGATTTGCATTCGCTACCTTCCTATTATGGCTACAACGTCGCTTTGAGCGCGCTGGTTCCGGCGCTCGGGCTTCTAATTGTCTGGCTGCTGGCGCAGCCGATGATCGTGAACAGCACCGTCTCTGGCATGATCCCGGACGGGGTGATTGCGGAAGGTACAGATCGCGGGCTGGTTCTGAGCGAAGTGCGTCGTGTGGCTGATGGGTTGGACGGCGCCGTTGCCCTGGGCGCCATAACCGAGGCACAGGCCAACAACGCCGAGGCCGACATTGAGGCCCTGACCCAGCAACTGAAAGATGCGGGTCAGGTACTGACACAGGACATAACCAAGCCGATACTGGTCGCGGCGCAAATGTACCGCAGCATGACTGCGACCGGTACCGTCGTGATGCGGATCCTGGTGCTGCTTGTGGCGTTGATCGGGGCTGCGGTCTCGTATGTCAGGACGAACAAGGACTTCCGCGCGCGCAACTTTGTTGAACAGGGCGTGTTGGCCCTTTTGCTTCTGGCAGCCTCGATCGCCATTTTGACGACCGTTGGCATCGTTCTTTCGATGTTCTTCGAGACGCTCAACTTCTTCCAATTGCATGACTGGAAAGACTTTTTCTTCGGCAGCACTTGGGCTCCGAACTTTCGCGGCGGCAGTGAGCTTTCTATCCTGCCGCTATTGTGGGGCACCCTGTACATCTCGGTGATTGCGTTGCTGGTGGCGGTTCCAATCGGATTGTTCGCGGCGATCTATCTGTCCGAATACGCCTCAGGCGCGGTGCGCTCTATCGCCAAGCCGCTGCTAGAAATACTCGCGGGTATCCCGACCATCGTTTACGGTTTGTTTGCCCTGCTGACAGTCGGCCCGGCACTTGTATCACTGTTCGGCGACGGTGGAGTGCTTGGGGTGGGCTGGATGGCCAGCTCCAACGCAGTTCTGACCGCTGGGCTGGTGATGGGCATCATGTTGATCCCGTTTGTTTCGTCTCTGTCAGATGACATCATCAACGCGGTGCCGCAGTCGATGCGCGATGGCTCGTTAGGCCTGGGAGCCACACATTCCGAAACCGTGCGGCAGGTCGTATTGCCTGCGGCTTTGCCCGGGATAGTCGGGGCCGTCTTGCTGGCCGCCAGCCGCGCCATAGGCGAGACCATGATCGTGGTGATGGCCGCTGGTGCGATTGCCAAATTTTCGGGCAACCCGTTCGAGGCGATGACAACCATTACCACGCGCATCGTCAGCCAGTTGACTGGTGATACCGACTTTGCCAGTGCTGAAACACTGGTGGCGTTTGCGCTGGGTCTGACCCTGTTCGTCATTACTTTGGGGCTGAACATCTTCGCCCTCTACATCGTACGCAAATATCGGGAGCAGTACGAATGACCGATCTAACCCAAGCACCTGCTCCGGCGGCAAAACCCAAGAGTGGGTCGCTGTTTGAGAAAGATATGCGCACCAAGCGGCGCAACGCAGCCGAAAGTCGCTTCAAGATGTACGGTATCGCCGCGATTGGCATCGGCCTGGTGATGCTGACCGTACTGGTCACCAACATTGTGACCGCAGGTCTGGGAGCGTTCCAACAGACCTATCTTGAACTGGACGTGACCCTGCTGGAAAGCAAGCTTGATAAAAAGGGCGAGCGTAATCTTGATGACATCAAGAAGGTCTCGACCTTTGGCTATGCTCCTTTGGTTTCTGCTGCTCTGGAAAGCGAGGTCGAAAGGCTGGACATTCAGACCGACCTGAAGCCAAAGAAGATGGCTGGTATCCTGTCCAAGGATGCGCTGTCAAAGCTGCGTGACTATGTGATCTCCAACCCTGATGAGATCGGCGAGACGGTAAGCTTCCGTTTTCTGCTGAACAGCCGCGTCGATGGGTATGTCAAAGGACGTGTGACCCGCGAGTCGATCGCAAATGACAAGAGCATCACGGCTGAGCAATTGGATTTCGTTGATCAACTGATGGCGGCTGGTGTTCTCTACAAAGCCTTCAATCCTGATTTTATCTTCGGATCGGACGCATCCGATCAGCGGCCCGAGGCTGCAGGTATCGGTGTTTCCATGCTGGGCTCACTTTTCATGATGCTGGTGGTGTTGGCTCTGGCGCTGCCTATTGGTGTGGCGGCTTCGATCTATCTTGAGGAATTTGCACCTCAGAACCGCCTGACGGATATTATCGAGGTGAATATCTCAAATCTGGCGGCGGTACCGTCCATCGTGTTCGGTATCTTGGGTCTGGCCGTTTTCATCAACTATATGCACCTTCCGACCTCGGCGCCGCTTGTGGGTGGCCTTGTGTTGACGCTGATGACGCTACCAACGATCATCATTTCGACCCGCGCGTCGCTAAAGGCAGTTCCGCCATCAATCCGTGATGCCGCGCTGGGGGTAGGGGCCTCGAAAATGCAGGCGGTGTTCCACCATGTCCTGCCGCTGGCCGCGCCCGGTATCCTGACAGGTACGATCATTGGTCTGGCGCAGGCGCTGGGTGAGACCGCGCCGCTGCTGCTGATCGGGATGGTAGGCTTTATCGCCTCGAACCCGCCCGATGGGATCGTCGCTGGTTTCCTCAGCCCGAACTCGGCCATGCCGGCGCAGATCTATGAGTGGTCCAAACGTGCCGATCCGGCCTTTTATGAACGTGCATGGGGGGGCATCATCATCCTACTGGTCTTCCTGGTCACGATGAATACCATCGCGGTCATCCTGCGCCGCCGGTTTGAACGCCGCTGGTAGACGGAGCAAGAATATGAACGATATGTCACGAGTGGAGAAAACCGTGGACTCCAAAGCAATCAAGATCGCCGCGAACAATGTTCAAGTCTATTATGGCGACACCCACGCCATCAAGGACGTGAATGTCGAGATCGAGGACAAGACGGTAACAGCCTTCATCGGTCCTTCGGGCTGCGGTAAATCCACGTTTCTGCGTTGCCTCAACCGAATGAATGACACCATCGATACTTGCCGAGTGACCGGAGATATCCTGCTGGATGGTGAAGACATCTATGATAAGCGCGTGGACCCGGTACAGTTGCGTGCCAAAGTGGGCATGGTGTTCCAGAAGCCAAACCCGTTCCCCAAGTCGATTTACGACAACGTTGCCTATGGTCCCCGCATCCATGGACTTGCGAAGAACAAGGCAGAACTGCATGAGATCGTTGAGAAATCTCTGCGTCGTGGTGCGATCTGGGATGAGGTCAAAGATCGTCTGGATGCGCCTGGCACCGGTCTGTCCGGCGGACAGCAACAACGTTTGTGCATCGCGCGCGCCGTCGCGACCGAGCCCGAGGTTCTGCTGATGGACGAGCCCTGCTCGGCGCTGGACCCCATCGCAACCGCACAGGTCGAGGAATTGATTGACGAGCTGCGCTCACGCTATTCGGTGGTGATCGTGACACACTCGATGCAGCAGGCCGCGCGGGTCAGTCAGAAAACAGCGTTTTTTCATCTGGGCAACTTGGTTGAGTTTGGTGAAACCGGCCAGATTTTCACCAATCCTGAAGATCCCCGGACCGAAAGCTATATCACTGGCCGCATCGGCTGAGTACAGGAATATTGCAATGAGCGAACAACATATTGCGTCTGCCTTTGATCGGGATCTTGAAACCGTTCAAGCCCACATCATGAAAATGGGTGGGCTGGTCGAAGCGGCCATCATGGGCGCGGCCCGATCGTTGGAATCCCGCGATGAAGAGCTGGCGAATGAAGTGCGTAGGGGTGACAAGGCAATCGACGCTCTGGAAGAGCTGATCGATGAAGAAACTGCACGCCTGATCGCTTTGCGCGCGCCCACCGCGGGGGATCTGCGGCTGGTGCTATCGGTGCTGAAAGTGTCGACCAATCTCGAACGGATCGGTGATTACTCCAAGAACATCGCCAAACGGACAACCGTTCTGGTCAATGCGGGAGAAATCAGCGGTAGCGCCGCTGCGCTGCGCCGGATGGCGCGTGAGGTCGAGGTCATGCTGCGCGATGCGCTGGACGCTTATATTCAACGCGATGCTGAGCTGGCGGCGGATGTAATCGAACGCGATCTCGAGGTGGACCAGATGTATAACGGTTTGTTCCGCGAATTTTTGACCTTTATGGCCGAAGATCCGCGTAACATTTCGTCGTGTATGCACCTGCATTTCATCGCGAAGAATATCGAACGCATGGGCGATCACGTCACGGCAATTGCCGAGCAGGTGGTCTATCTTGTTACCGGCGAACGGCCTACAGAAGCGCGCCCGAAGGCCGACAATACCTCGCAAACGATCTAGGAGACCGACTTCATGTCCGCAGATCAGCCGACAGTTCTGGTTGTCGAGGATGAACTGGCCCAGCGCGAGGTGCTGGCTTACAATCTGGATGCCGAAGGGTTCCGTGTAACACGCGCGGCCAACGGTGAAGAGGCCCTGCTGCTGGTTGAGGAAGACCGCCCCGACATCATTGTCCTGGATTGGATGATGCCCAATCTCAGCGGAATCGAGGTTTGCCGCCGCCTTAAAACACGGCCGAATACGCGCTCTATTCCGATCATCATGTTGTCGGCGCGCTCGGAAGAGGTCGACAAGGTACGCGGGTTGGAAACCGGTGCGGATGACTATGTGGTCAAGCCATATTCGGTGATCGAATTGATGGCGCGGGTGCGCACTCAGCTGCGGCGCGTACGCCCGGCGACGGTGGGTATCCAGCTCGAATTCGATGACATCATTCTGGATTCTGAAACCCACAAGGTCAGCCGGGGCAACAAACCCCTGAAACTGGGCCCGACCGAATTTCGCCTGCTGAGCACATTTATGGAAAAACCCGGCCGGGTCTGGAGCCGCGAACAATTGCTGGATCGCGTCTGGGGCCGCGACATCTATGTCGATACGCGCACAGTCGACGTGCATATCGGTCGCCTGCGAAAGGCGCTGACGCAACACGGAGGAGAAGATCCGGTGCGCACAGTGCGCGGGGCAGGGTACGCGCTCGGTTAACGGGGCAGGGCCTCTTCCGTCTGCGCTTGTGATGCCAGCCAATGTCTGAACTGCCTCAGCGCGTCGTCATTTGACTTGTCACGCGGCCAGACAAGGTAATAGGCCCCCATGGTCTCAACAGCGTCAGGGAAAGCGGCAATCAGCCGGCCGGTCGCAAGGTCCTGTTCGATCAGATAGTTTGGCAGCAAGGCAACACCCAAACCGTGCAGTGCAGCTTGGTTGATCGTGTTGAACTGATCGTGGACGGTGCCGGGCAGGGGATGTGCAGCGTCGACGCCCATCTGCTGAAACCATTCCTGCCAGGCCTTTGGGCGCGTTTGGATATGCAATAGCGGTAGTTTGAGCAAATCGCTCGGCGAAGTGGGTGTGTCATGTGGCAGCAATCCAGGTGCGCAGACAGGCAGCACTCGCTCCAGTTTCAGCAGCAAACGATCGGTACCGGGCCAGTCAGGTTCTCCGAAATGCAACGCTGCATCAAAGGGTTCTGAGGCAAAGTTGAAAGGTCGCAACCGCGTGGTCATGTTGATCGTGACATCCGGATGCAGGCGCGCGAAATCTGGCAATCGGGGAACCAGCCATCGCATCCCAAAGGTTGGCAGGATCGCCAAATTCAAGGTTCCACCGATGGGTGAGACGTGCAATTTCAATGCTGCCTGCGCAATCTGAGACAAAGCAGGGCGGATTTCCTGTACATAATCCTGACCAGCTTTGGTCAGAGACAATCGCTTTCGATCACGGCTGACCAGTTCCGCGCCGAGATGAGCCTCAAGTGTTTGCAATTGCCGACTGACCGCGCTTTGCGTCAAAGCCATTTCATCGGCCACCGCCGACGCGGATCCAAGCCGATCCAACGCCTCAAGCGCGCGGAGGGCAGAGATTGGGGGCAGGATAGGGCGGCGCGTCGTCATCTATGCGTTTTAGTCATGAAAACGTGCAAATGTCTCGCTGTTTTTTGAGGAAATCTCAGATTATGATGCGACAAACACAATATCGGAGAGACCCCATGAACGCACCCGAAGCAAAACTCGTCCTGCGGGCCAAGGATGCGCCCGATCTGAGCAACTTTACTTGGGACGATCCATTCCGTCTGGCTGCTCAGTTGGAAGAGGACGAGCGCCTGATCGCTGACAGTGCGCGCGCATATGCGCAGGAAAAGCTGCAACCGCGCGTGACCCAGGCATTTCAGAACGAAGAAACTGACCCCGAGATTTTCTGGGAAATGGGCGAAATGGGATTGCTGGGCACCACCATTCCCGAAGAATACGGTGGCATCGGCGCGGGTTATGTGACCTATGGTCTCGTCGCGCGCGAGGTCGAGCGGGTGGATTCCGGTTATCGCTCGATGATGTCGGTTCAGAGTTCGCTGGTCATGTATCCGATCTACGCCTACGGCAGTGAAGAACAACGCCGCAAATATCTGCCCAAGCTGGCCAGCGGCGAGTGGATCGGTTGCTTTGGTCTGACCGAGCCTGATGCGGGATCCGACCCGGCAGCGATGAAAACCCGCGCAGAAAAGATTGATGGCGGATACCGGCTGACCGGTAATAAAATGTGGATCTCAAACGCGCCGATTGCGGATGTGTTTGTTGTCTGGGCCAAGTCTGATGCGCATGACGGCAAAATTCGTGGCTTTGTTCTGGACAAGAATACCAAAGGCCTGAGCGCACCGAAGATCGAAAACAAACTTAGCTTACGGGCCTCAATCACCGGCGAGATCGTAATGGACGGAGTCGAAGTGGACGAGGGCGCTTTGCTACCGCATGTGCAGGGTCTGAAAGGTCCGTTTGGCTGCCTCAACCGCGCGCGCTATGGGATCAGCTGGGGTGTGATGGGCGCGGCCGAGAGCTGCTGGCATGCTGCGCGCCAATATGGGCTGGACCGCAAGCAATTCAATCGTCCATTGGCGCAAACCCAATTGTTCCAGCGCAAGTTGGCTGAGATGCAGACCGAGATCGCTCTGGGCCTTCAGGCAAGCCTGCGCGTCGGACGTCTGATGGATCAGGCCGATGCAGCACCCGAGATGATCTCCATCATCAAACGCAACAATTGCGGCAAGGCGCTCGATATTGCGAGGATGTCGCGCGACATGCATGGCGGCAACGGGATCTCACTTGAGTTCCAGGTGGTGCGCCACATGATTAACCTGGAAACAGTGAATACCTATGAGGGCACGCATGACGTTCACGCATTGATCCTCGGGCGGGCACAGACTGGACTACAGGCGTTCTATTGATGGTGTTGTTATACGCATAATCGGTATTATGTAATATTGTTTCAACCAAGCCACCGCCAGTAGAAACCCACTGGCGGTGTTTTTTCAGTATGTTAGGCTGAATTCTCAATTCACAACCTGACGGGTAAACACATGCACCTACGCGATAAGACAGTCGTGATTACTGGCGCGGCTCGGGGAATTGGCAGAGGTTTGGCAGAACGGTTTTCATCTGAAGGTGCAAACGTGGTCTGCGCAGACATTGACACAGATGGCGCACAACATGTTGCCGAGTTAATCGGTGGTCAGGCCGTGAAATGCGATGTGTCCAAGGAAACTGACATCCGCAGGCTGGTCGACATTGTCGAGGACAGTATCGCACCCATCGATCTTTTTTGCGCCAATGCCGGAATTCTGACGCTTGGCGGGCTTGAAGTGCCCGACGAGGAATGGACGCGCATATGGCAGGTCAACGTGATGTCGCATGTCTGGACCGCGCGTCACTTACTGCCACGTATGGTCGCGCGTGGCGGAGGTTACCTGATGACGACCGCGTCAGCTGCGGGTCTGCTCAATCAACCAGGTGCAGCGCCTTACGGGGCCACCAAGCACGCCGCGATTGGTTTGGCCGAATGGATTGCGCTGACCTATGCGGATCAGGGCATTCGGGTTTCAGTGCTGTGTCCACAGGCGGTTCGGTCTGACATGATCCGAGGCCATGAAGATTCGGTAGCAGCGATTGACGGTGTGCTCGAGCCCGAAGATGTAGCGCAAGCCTGTGTTGAGGCACTAGAGGAAGAGCGGTTTTTGATCCTGCCGCATCCTCAGGTCTTGGAATATATGCGCCTGAAAACTGCAGACTATGATCGTTGGCTGAGCGGTATGTCCAAGCTTAATCAACGATATACGCGGGATTCCTAACGCTTTACTCGTTTCCGTAGCAACCCTTCCTGAGCAACCGATGCGACTAGAACGCCGTCCTGGGAATAGATCGATCCACGGTTGAAGCTGCGCCCCTGCCCCGTCCATGGTGCCTCCATCGAATACAGATGCCAATTCTGGAACTGTACGGGGGCGTGGAACCAGATGGCATGGTCCAGGCTGGCACCATCGACCGCTCCGGTGAACCAACTGAGACCGTGCGGACGCATGCCAGAGCTCAGCAGGCTCATGTCGGAGGCATAGGCCAACAACAGGTGC
>JAUHYC010000009.1 GCA_030426685.1 Alphaproteobacteria bacterium | reverse complement strand
GCAGTTCACGAAAACGGATTTTCAGGAATAACACTGGCTGAAATTGCTCGCAGGGCGGATATTTCACCGGCTTCGATCAACTATTACTTCGGCTCTAAAGAGCAGCTGATGATGGCTGTCATGCGCAGGTTGATGACGCTTCTGCGAGACCGAATGCTGATGCGCCTGAGCGACGCGAAGACACCCAGAGAGCGCCTGCTTGCGATGATCGAGGCGAATTTCGACGACGATCTCTTCACGCTGGAGCAATGTTCCACATGGATGCAGTTTTGGGGCGAAGCCCCGTATTCGCCCGGGCTGAACAGGCTGCACCGGATCAACCGCAGCCGCGTACGCAGCAATTTCCGAAGCGTCCTGACGTCCTTGGTGCATGACGACCTCAAGGAAACAACAAGGCGGTCGATTCAAGCCTATATGGATGGCGTCTGGGTCGATGCCGCCCAAACACGCCAGGACCTCGATGCCGGGTTGGCACGAAAAGAAGCGTGTAAGTTTGTGGAGCTGATCCTCGATTCCTCAGAGGAGCTGCGCTGACAGAACAGTGTTCTCATGTTGGCCAATTCGATTTATTCTGTGCCGCGTTGACGGATGCGGAGCAGGTTTTAAACATTCTCCGAGACAGATGCCCTCACACACCCCGCATGCACGGGTTGCTTTTTTTCCAAAGCGGATTTCTACTTGAGTATATGCGCTGTGAATTCACCGCAGCGCCGCCGTCAATCAGAGTGCGACCTCGACAGTGGAATCCAAGCTCGCCACCACGATCATTGCCGACGTATCGGATAGCACTCCGTTCTACGAGTTCATGGGCGACGATCAGGCGCAAAAACTCATCCAACACGAGATAAACCGACTGCGCGAGGTTCTTCACGCTCATGGTGGAATCCCCGTGGGGCAAAAGGGCGATGATGTTCTGTGCTATTTCGATGATCCGAACGCAGCCATTCAGGCCGCGCTTGAGATGGTCAGGAAACCACCCGGATCGTTGCTGTCCATTCACGCGGGTGTACATCACGGGCCTATCGTCGTTGCAGAGAACGGGATTTTTGGTGAAACCGTCAATTTGACGGCCCGATTGGCCACCGCCGCCAATCCCGGCGAGGCCTGTGTCAGCGACGACGTAGTTGCCAGATTGCGGCCCGAGTTCAAGGCGCTGCTCAGGCCGATCGGTCGGCTGCGCCTGAAAGGTGTCAGCGATCCAGTTCTGGTCTCGTCGCTTGAGGCTGCTACCGAAGATCTGAGCACGGTCATGCATGTGCCGATGGGTGGCGGAGGAACGCAGGCCGAGGGGTTTTCGCTGGTATTGTCGCAGGACGATCAAACCTGGCGGTGCCGCGAGGGTGACACGCTTAATATCGGTCGGTCCGCACAATCCGATGTTGTCTTGCCGCAGCCTTGGGTGTCGCGGACACACGCCGTCCTCAGCCTGAAGGACGGGAAGCTGATGTTGACCGACCGAAGTTCATCCGGCACCTATGTTCGTTTCGAAGAGGGGCGCGAAGTCATCCTGAAGCGCGAGACGATCATGCTGTCAGGCAACGGGCTGATATCACCGGCACTGCCCATCCAGCATGCCGATGCGCGCCCGCTCGAATTCGAGATCCTACGCCGCTAACGGTTATTATGCAGGGATTTTCGCCATGTGTGGCGAAAGTCTCAGTTAGCAACCTCGATTCATGCTAAAGTCAGTTGATGTTTCCGGCGTCATAAAGGTCAGGAGGGAAAAAGATGTCATTCAATTTGCCAGAAATCCCGATGCGGCAAAGCTGTGCAACGCTTGCTGCGGCACTTCTTTTGGCTGGGGCAAACGCTTCGGCGCAAAGCGCGACGCCGAATGCCTGCCCGGTTGACGGCTGTGAAGTCCGCATCGTCTCGGTTGAGAAAGACGGTGATGAACTGCGTATCACCTATGAGGCGAATTTCACACCGGACGTGTCGAAGAACCATTTTCACGCTTGGTGGGGTGACAGCTATTCGGTCGAACAGGTGGGGCGGAACGCTCAAAGTGACTTTGACGTTGAACAGGGCCGATGGCATCGGCACGACGAATATCCCACCTATGTCACGAAGGAAGCTGTGTCCACGTCGGCCCGCGAAGGTGGCACGACCATGTGCGTGACCGCCGCGGATAGGGATCACAATGTTCTGGATGCAACCAAATACCACTGTGTGGATGTGCAAGAGCACCTTTGAGGTGCGGAAGCTGTCATGAGTTTCCCTGCGTTTGTGGGGCGTTACGCTGTCGAGAGGGAAATCGCCAGCGGCGGGTTCGCTGCGGTCGTACTTGCGCATGACGAAGAACTTGAAGTCCCGGTAACGCTCAAGATCCTTCATGCCAACCTTGCGCGCAACGAGGCCGTGATCGCTCATTTTCTCGAAGAAGCCCGATTGCTGCGCCGCATTCGCTCACCACGCGTAGTTTCCGTGCATGACATAGGGCGGCTGGAAGACGGGCGGCCCTATTTCGTTATGGATTATGCCGACCGGGGCACTCTGGCTGATCGGCTCAAACGTCTTGATCCGGCAGGGCTGGCCACCCGCGAGGGTTTGGACACGCTGATCGACGCGCTGGCCGATGGCCTGTCCGCCGTTCATGAAGCCAACGTGGTACATCGCGATGTCAAACCCGCGAACGTCTTGTTGCAGCATATCAAACACAGAAAAACTGGCGTGACCGACACCCCCTTCAGTGCGCTGGTTGAACCTGACGAAAGGGTATTTCTGGCTGATCTGGGCATCGCCAAGGATCTGGCGATCGGCGTGACCGGTGCCACGATGATGGCCGGAACTCCGCTCTATCAGGCTCCCGAAGCGGCCGAGCCGGGGCACGCAGTCACTCCAAAAACCGATATCTATTCCGCCAGTGCGTTGATGTGGCATGTTCTTGCAGGCAAGGCGCCACCACCGTTTCACCGCGTCTCCGAATATCTTTCGGGATTGCCGGAAGTTTGGCGCGAATGCATCGCGCATGGCATGGAAATGGACCCCGAGGCCCGGTTTCCCGACATGAAATCCTGGCGCAGTTCGATGTATGATGCGCTGGACCGCGACCGGCGCGAAGCTGCCTCAGAAGCGGTGACTCAGATTTCCGAGAGGCAGGTTGAGTGCCCCTATAAGGGCCTTGCCGCCTTTCAGCCCGAGGATTCGGCCTATTTTTTCGGGCGCGAGGACCTTGTCGAAGAGCTGATCGAACGTTTGCAGCAGGGTCGCATTTTGGTACTGGGCGGCTCCTCCGGCAGTGGCAAATCCTCGGTGCTGCGAGCCGGTTTGTTGCCCGCGGTTGAGGCCAATGCAATTCCCGGAAGCGAGCAGTGGCGCGTTTGCCTGTTCACCCCGGGCCGAGACCCGATGACCGATCTGTATTTTCAGCTGATCGGGGACAATTCCCATCTGACCGCCCAAATCTCGCTGGATGATTTCATCGCTCATCCCAGCGCCGCGCGCCGTCTCGCGGATGCGAACGACGGTGAGTTGTTGATCTGCATCGACCAGTTTGAAGAGTTGTTCACGCTGGTTACACGGGAACGCCGGAATAATTTCGTCGAAGCCTTGTCGGCCATGACCGATCCCGCCGACAGCCGGGTGCGCATCGTGCTAACGGTTCGAGCGGATTTCTATGCCTCTTGCTCCGAGGTTCCGTGGCTGGCGGATCGGATCTCGGAAAATCAGTTGCTGGTTGGGCCAATGACCCGGCCAGAGTTACGGCGCGCCATCAGCGAACCCGCGCGCGCTGCCGGATTGCACCTGGACCGGTCCCTGATCGACGCAATCGTGGACGAGGCTGGTCGGGAGGCCGGATCGCTGCCTTTGGTTGCGCATGCCCTCTACGAAACCTGGAGCAGGCGCAAAGGCGCGGTCATGTCTTTGGACGGGTATCGGCAGGCCGGAGGCGTTGCAGGTGCCATCAGCCAGACAGCGGAAACGCTGTTTTTCAAAAGTTTCGACCCCAATCAACAGGCTGCCGCGCAGCGGTTGTTTTTGCGCCTCATAACCCCGGGCGAGGGTACGCCGGACACCCGCCGGTTATTGCCGATCGAAGACGTTGCGCGCGACACTGATCCTGAAACAACTCGCCGCGTCGTGGCCGCACTGACCGACGCCCGGCTTCTGACGGTGGATGAAAAATCGGTACAGATCGCCCATGAGGCGTTGCTGCGTACTTGGCCGCGCCTGCGGTCCTGGATCGAGGACAGCCGAGACGATCTGCGCATGCGGCAACGCATTCAGCATGACGCGGCTGAATGGGACGCGGAAAACCGCGAGCCGGATCTTTTGTATCGCGGGACACGGCTGATGGCTGCATCGGAATGGTCTGCCCGAAACGAAAACGTTCTGGGCCGGCTCGAACGGGATTTCATCGACACCGCGCGCGAGGCGCGCAATTTAGCTCTGACTAAATCCCAAGAGAGAAAACGCAGGCGTCGGCGCATCAACCGTATTGCCGTGGGTGCCCTCGCCGTGCTGGCTGCAGGAGCTACGGTGGCGTCAGTTCTGGCAATTCGCGCCTCAAACATGGCCGAGGCCAATCGCGAAATCGCTGTCGCAGCGACCGCTGAAGCCAATGAACGGTTTGCCCGGGCTCTGGGAGCTGCGGCAAACGGCCTGTCGCAGACAGACCCCCTGCTGGCGCTGTCGCTGAGCGCCGAAGCCATCGCGCGCGCCAATTCCGCCGAATCCACGTTCGAAGCCCGCGCTGCGATGCTGGCCGCGCGGTACCGGCTGCGCGAAGCTGACCTGATCCCGCTGGGCAGCCCCCTGACCGTGGGCGATGCTCAGACCATGGCCATCGATGCCACGGGCACACGTATCGCCGTTGGGCTGCGCGATGGTCGCATCGCGATCCACGACACCAAACAGAACGGCACCGCTCCGGTCACTTTAACCGGGCATATGGGCGGCATCCGCGACCTGTCGTTTTCGCCAGACGGTCGACGCCTGGCGTCGGCCTCCACCGATGGCGATGTACGTCTTTGGGGGGTGGAACCGGATCGGCATGGCCCCATTACCACATTGTTCTCAGGCGATGACGTCGCCTTTGGCGTGGCCTTCGATGCAACCGGGACACGTGCGGCGTCGGCCACAGGTGACGGCACCGTTCGCATTTGGGACGTGACGACCGGGCGGCAGATCGGCGCGCCTTTGGCGAAATTGCCGCTTGGATTCAAGCGGGTGGCCTTTTCACCCGTTTCCGGCGGGCTGGTCGCTGGCAATGTCGATGGCGCCATCTTTGGTTGGATGAACGAAGGTGGCGCGGCGGCTTTTTCCCCGATACCAGGTGGTCCACTGGGGCCGGATCCTGACCACATATCCTTCAGCAGTGACGGAACCGCATTTGTTGTAGCCCATACCAACGGCAAGGTGACAACGATCGGATTCCCGGCAGGTGCGCCGATCATCGATCGGTTTTCTGGCGCCGGGCCTATCGTGGCGGTCACTTTTGCAGGTCCTGACGATCTTCTGATCGGCGCCAGTGCCAACGGCGCGTTACGTGTCGAAGATCCGAACCTGTCACTGGTCGGTGAAGTCGTTCAGGCTCATAGCCAAAGCATCGTTGATATCGGCGCTGCAAGCCATTCGCCGCTATTGGCGACGCTGGGTCGGGATCAACTGGTCCGGTTATGGCGGATCGGGGCAGATTCGGCTGGCCTGCCCACACTTACTTTGGACGACGGGGTCAAGGCGCTGGGGATTGCGTTCGACCCGAAACAAAACCGGGTCGCGGTCGGAGGTAGCGATGGTGTTGTCCGCCTCTGGGATATCGGGTCGGGCATGAAACCTGTATTGCTCAGGGGCCACGAAAACCAGATCTGGGCCGTGGCCTTTTCAAAGGACGGACGCATCCTAGCAACCGGTGACCGGGACGGACAAGTGCAGGTGTGGAACATGGAAACCCTGCGCCCGGCCGGGCATTATGATCTTGGCGAAACGGCGATCTGGTCTCTGTCACCTGGGACGGACTCAGCCTTTGTAGCCGCCACAGGAAATGGGGTGCAGTGGTTCGACACCGCCGCGCCGGGCTTGGCCCGGTCCTTCGGCTTTGACGGTGTACCATTTAACCGAGCGGCAGTGTCACCGGATGGATCGCGCGTGGCCGCCGCAGCAACCGACGGCCGGCTGTTTATCTGGAACGTCGAAGACGGTGGCTTGGAGATTGAGATCGAAGCGGATGATAATGCCTTGTGGAGCGTTGCGTTCAGCCCTGACACCACACGGATCGCAGCAGCCTCCAGCGACGAGGTGGTGAAGATCTGGGATCTGGACAGCGGCCGTGAGCTGGCCTCATACGGAGGTCACAAGGGGGGCGCCACTGACCTTATTTTTCTGTCTGACGATGCCACGCTGGTTGTCGTGGACCGAGCTGGGGAGATGCATTGGTGGGACACTGTGGCACATCGGCGTCTCGCACCGGTGCAAAGGGTACATAACGGTCCGATCTGGCGGCTTGCACCCGCCCCGAACGGGCAGGTTTTCGCAACCACGAGCGAGGACGGAGCGGTGCGCATCTGGAACGATCTGAGCCTCGAGATTGCCTGCGCGCAGGGTGAACCGACATTCGATAGAAACCGCAAAACCCAGTATCTGGGCAGCGAGGCTTCGACGACCAGTTGTGACGCGGTGCTGGCCGAGTGAAGCGCGCCGCCTTTCGGCCACAAGTCATCAATGACTGCGCCACATGCAATCCCAAATGATACTTTTATTTGTGGGCAGCCCCGACCAGACTCCGCCAAGAATCGCTTGATACTGTCAGAACGCTATTTGTCGACGGCAAAGTCCCAACCTTCGGCGCGAATGAATTCGCGACCGAACCTGAATTCCTGAACCTGTTTCAGAAGATCTGCACCACGGACAATGTTCGTTCTCACACGGAAATCATACCAGGTGTTTTCACACCGCCTGACGCGGACCGCAAACATCTATAGGCACCTTCGATTCAGTCGCCCCTTCGGCGTTACGATTATCACGATCGCGGCAGCATAGATGACGCTCGGAGACGTGCTTTGACAGCTTCTCTGACCCAAAATTTCAACAAAGAACCTAACGGGAAACAAATTGTGATTAGAAATTAAACAATTACAGGCCAGTTTTGTGGTAGGCTGGAATAAACAAAGCGCGCTGGGACGAAGGAGTACGAAACCTAGAGGAATCTGAAAAATGGAGATTTTCGAGCAGTTTGCAGAAGAGTATGGGCGGACCAAGCTCATCGAAATGACGTTGCAGGATTATTTGCTGGAATGTCGTGAAGACCCTTCGATGCGGGCTACGGCTGCTGAGAGGATGGTCACCGCGATTGACGAACCAGAGCTTGTCGATACCAGTCAGGATGCTCGGCTCAGTCGCATATTTCTTAACCGCACGATCAAGCGATACAAACCCTTCCAGGACATTTATGGCGTCGAGGAAACCATCGAGCGCATCGTTGGCTTTTTCCGCCATGCCAGCCAGGGTCTCGAAGAACGCAAGCAAATTCTCTATCTGCTGGGTCCGGTCGGCGGAGGCAAGTCAACGCTTGCCGAGATTCTCAAAAACCTGATGGAGCGGCAGCCGATCTATGTGTTGAAGGCGGGGGATCAGATCAGCCCAATCTTTGAATCTCCGCTTGGCCTGTTCGACCGCGCGCGGATGGGAGATCTGCTTGAGAACAAGTACAACATTCCCAAACGGCTGCTGAACGGATTGATCTCACCCTGGGCTGTCAAGCGCCTGCAGGAATTCGACGGAGATATCTCCAAATTCTCGGTCGTCAAACTCTATCCGTCGAAGCTGCGTCAGATTTGCGTCGCGAAAACGGAACCGGGCGATGAAAACAATCAGGACATTTCTTCGCTTGTCGGAAAGCTCGACATCCGTAAGCTGGAAGAATTCAGCCAGAACGATCCGGATGCTTATTCCTATTCCGGGGCTCTGAACCGCACCACGCAAGGACTGATGGAATTCGTGGAGATGTTCAAGGCACCGATCAAGGTGCTGCATCCGTTGCTGACTGCCACACAGGAGGGGTCTTATGCGGGTACCGAAAATATCGGCGCTTTCCCCTTCCAGGGTGTCATCGTTGCGCATTCGAACGAAGCTGAATGGCAACAATTCAAGAACAACAAGAACAATGAGGCCTTTCTGGACCGGATCAGTCTGGTCAAGGTGCCCTATTGCCTGCGGGCTTCGGATGAGATCCGGATATACGAGAAATTGTTGGAAGAAAGCAGCCTGGGTGAATCCCCGTGCGCGCCGGAAACGCTGTCCATCCTGAGCCAGTTCAGCGTTTTGACCCGGCTGAAAGAACATGAAAACTCGCCGACATTTTCAAAGCTTCGCGTCTATGACGGTGAAACGCTGAAAGACACCGACCCCAAAGCGCGGTCCGTGCAGGAATACCGGGATGCGGCCGGGGTGGACGAAGGCATGACGGGCACATCGACCCGCTTTGCCTTCAAGGTGCTGTCCGAGACCTTCAATCACGACACTGAGGAAGTGGGCGCCGATCCGGTTCATCTGCTCTATGTTCTTGAGCAGGCGGTGAAACGCGAACAATTCCCCGACGAGGTCGAAAGCCGGTACCTGTCGTTCATGAAGGACGATCTGGCGCCGCGCTACGCGGAATTCATCGGCAACGAAATCCAAAAGGCCTATCTGGAATCCTATTCTGACTATGGTCAGAATCTATTCGACCGATATATCGCCTTTGCCGATGCCTGGATCGAGGATCAGGATTTCAAGGATCCGGATACCGGGCAGATCCTCAATCGCGGCGTTCTGGAACAGGAACTTGAAAAAATCGAAAAACCGGCGGGAATTTCCAATCCCAAGGATTTCCGGAACGAAGTGGTTAAATTCGTACTGCGCGCGCGGGCCAACAATCGCGGTCGCAACCCTGACTGGCGTAAATATGAAAAGCTGAGACGGGTTATCGAAAAGCGCATGTTTGGCCAAATACAGGACCTTCTGCCTGTCATCAGCTTCGGTGCCAAGCGCGACAAGGAAACCGAAGCAAAACATAACGAGTTTATTGATCGCATGATCGGTCGCGGGTACACGCGCCGACAGGTCAGGCGCCTGGTTGAGTGGTACATGCGGGTCAATAAGGCAGGGTGAGGAGTCCATGCGCAAATGGCCCATTTCATCGACCGAAGGCTGAACCCCAAGGATAAGAATCTTGGGAACCGCAGACGGTTTCTGCGCCGGGTTCGCTCTGCCGTCAAAGAGGCGGTGGACGAAAGTGTCCGGCGCCGGAAGATCGCCGATGTCGACCAGCAGGAAAACATATCGGTACCGGCAGAAGGGATCGGAGAACCGCACTTTCAGCATGACAGCAAAGGCGGCTCCAGACACCGGGTGCTGACGGGAAACAAGAAGTTCAAAGCGGGTGACCGGCTCAAGAAGCCACCGTCAGGTCAAGGCGGGCCGGGAGGACGCGAGGGGGCACCCGATGGGGATGGCGAGGACGAGTTCATGTTCGTTCTGTCGCGGGACGAATTCCTTTCCCTGTTCTTTGAGGATCTTGAACTTCCCGACATGGTCAAGCTCAGTCTGAAAGAGATCACCATCTCCAAACCGCATCGCATGGGCTATACCGCCGCCGGGACGCCCGCCAACCTCAGTGTATCACGAACGATGCGCAACGCGTTCGGCCGACGGCTTGCGATGCGGCGCCCGACCAACGCCGAGATACTGGCGCTTACGCAACAGGTTGAAGAACTTGAGGCGCTGGAAAAGCCAGATGCGGCGCGAAAGGCGGAAAGGCAGGTGCTGCGCGAAAAGCTCGACAAGTTGTTGCGACGGCGTCAGGTCATTCCCTATATTGATCCGCTGGATGTGCGGTACAAATATTTCGAAATGCGCCCCGAACCGGCGGCAAATGCGGTGATGTTCTGCCTGATGGACGTTTCGGCCTCGATGGGTGAGCGCGAAAAGAACCTTGCCAAGCAATTCTTCGTCCTGCTGCATCTGTTTCTCAAGCAACGTTACGACAAGATCGAGCTTGTATTCATCCGCCACACTCAGATCGCGGCTGAAGTCGATGAGGACACCTTTTTCCACTCGCGCCAAACCGGTGGCACAATCGTGAGCAGCGCGCTTACCGAGATGAAGAAGATAATCGAAGCCCGCTACCCGCCTTCGCTGTGGAATATTTATGCCGCGCAGGCCTCAGATGGCGAGAACTTCAGCGGAGATTCACAATTGTGCGCTGACCTGTTGGCAAATGATCTGATGAAGCGCTGCCAGTACTTCGCCTATACGGAAATCGTCGACGAGACCGAAGCCGATCTGATGAACAGCGAAGACAATGGCATGGAACTGTGGCGTTCGTACCGGCAGATCGCGGAGGTTTGGCCAAACTTCGCCATGAAGCGGATCTCACGGGCCGGTGACATATACCCGGTTCTGCATGAACTGTTTGCGCGCAAGACGAGCGGAGCATCTCATGGCTGATCGTGCAGAACCCACGGCACCGCTGTTTGACAGCGCGGAATGGGATTTCGAGACCATCCAACGCAGCTATGATGCGATTGAGCGTGTGGCGCTCGACGATCTCGAACTTGACGTCTATCCGAACCAGATTGAAATCATATCGTATCAGCAGATGCTGGACGCCTATTCTTCGACAGGGATGCCGCTCATGTATCGGCATTGGTCCTTTGGGAAGCGTTTCGTTCACGAAGAGAAGGCCTATAGCAAGGGCGCAAGCGGTCTTGCCTATGAGATCGTGATCAACTCCGATCCCTGCATCTCGTATTGCCTCGAAGACAACACGATGGCGCTTCAGGTCCTGGTGATTGCGCACGCGGCTTTTGGGCACAACCATTTTTTTAAGAACAACCACCTGTTTCGCCAGTGGAGCGATGCGCAGGGTATTCTCGACTACCTCGACTATGCGCGCGGATTTATTGCCCAATGCGAAGAACAGCACGGAGAGCGCGAGGTCGAACATTTGCTCGACGCGGCGCACGCACTTATGCCATCCAGCGTTTTCCGGCACAGGCGTCCGCCCCACTCGTCGCTTGCGGATGAAAGAACCCGGCAGCGCGAGCGGCGCATCGAAGAGGAGCGTGCGGTCCATTACCTGTGGGATGCGTTCGATCATCCCACGCAATCGTCGAAAACCGATGAAGAGGCGCGCAAGCGTAAGCGTGAAATGGGGCTGCCGGAAGAGAACCTGCTGTATTTTGTCGAACGCCACAGCCCGGTTCTGGACTCCTGGCAACGCGAAATTCTGCGCATCGTTCGTAACATCGCACAGTATTTCTATCCGCAACGCCAGACCAAGGTGATGAACGAAGGATGCGCCTGCTTTGTCCACTATTACATCACCAACGACCTGCACCGCACCGGTTTGCTGACGGATGGCGCGATGCTCGAAATATTGCACAGCCATTCCAATGTTCTGACGCAGCCCGACTTTGACGCCCCCAACGCGATGGGGATCAACCCGTATGCACTGGGTTTCGCAATGATGCAGGACATTCGGCGCATCTGCACCGACCCAACTGACGAAGACCGGGAATGGTTTCCAGACATTGCGGGCAGCCGTGCGTGGCGCGATATATTGAAGGATGCCTGGGCCAACTACCGCGACGAGAGTTTCATTCAGCAGTTCCTCAGCCCCCATGTCATGCGCAGCTTCCGCATGTTTTCGCTTACCGATGATGAAGGGAAACCTTTCTACACAGTCGATGCAATTCACAACGAACGCGGCTATCATCAGGTGCGCGATACGTTGGCGCGCAGTTTCGACGTGGCGGAATTCGATCCCGATATTCAGATCGTCGATGTGGATCTGATGGGGGACCGCCACCTCAAACTGCATCACGCCGTGCGCAACGGTGTGCCGTTGGACGAAAAGGCCTGCGAAGCCACATTGCGCCATCTGCGGCAAATCTGGGGTTTCGACGCAGCGTTCGAAGAATAGCACCTGTTTTCCATACCCGCCGTGAGAGTTTCGCTTCAGTTGCAGTTCGCACCGAGCACCTTTGGTTACAACGAACTGCTTGGCGACAGTTGGTATTGTGTCATCTGGAAGAGTAGAAGCCTGTGTGTCAGATGCCGCAGAGTGTTACCGTTGAACACATCGGTCTGGCCATAATCCTGCCGAACGCCTCCGAGACTATGGACAATGGGTAAAGCTAGGCAACGATATCCATCGGCATCCACAAGGGTTGTGAATCACCAGATTGTGTCAGGGCTAAACACTATCGGACCAAGGAAAAAACTCACAAGAACCGCTACAAGGATGCCAATCACATCCAAGGGCACACCGGCGCGCAACATGTTGCTCCGGGTGACGTAAGATGTGCCAAACACTATGGCATTTGGCGGAGTTGCAACAGGAAGCATGAACCCGACCGATGCGGCAAAAGCCACCGGAAGCAGAAAGCTTATGGGATCCCGGCCCAGCGCAACGGCTGCAGCGCTGGCCACCGGCAGGAAAACGGCGGCCATGGCGGTGTTGCTGGCCAGTTCGCCAACATAGACGATTAGCGCGGCCATCAGAAAGATCAGCAACAGCGTCGGCATCGCATGCAATGCCTCGGTCTGCCCCCCAATCCAGCTGGCCAAACCTGATCGTTCCATTATTCCGGCCAACGCCAACCCACCGCCAAACAGCACAAGAACATCCCAGCGCAATGTTGCGGCCGTATTCCAGTCCAACAGCCTATCGCCACAACCCGCTGGTACGAGGAACAGGGCCATTGCTGCCATCATGGCGATACCTGCATCGGTCAGGGCAAGCCCGGGTATCAACCAGTCAACCAGCGGGCGCATGATCCACGCCAAAGCGGTAAGAACAGCGATCACTGCGGTTCTTCGTTCAGCGACCGATATCCCGGTGTCGGGAGGATCAAAAGGTGTTTGCAGCTTGATGACCGAGATGCCGGGTGTCACACGCGCAAGAACAAACCAGGTGATAACCAACAGTATCGCCGAAACGGGCAATCCAACTGCCGCCCATTGCGCAAATCCGATTTCGATCCCGTATGTCGATCCGACATAGGCTGCAAAAATGGCATTGGGCGGGGTCCCGATCAACGACCCCATGCCGCCGATCGTGGCTGAAAAGGCCACACCCAGCATCAGAGCGGCCCCAAATTTTTGATCTGATTGCTGCGACCCTGCAATTGCCGCCACGATCGGTGCGATGACCATCGCAGAGGCTGTGTTGCTGATCCAAAGGCTTAAGAATGCGGTTGTCGCCATTACCGCGGCGAGAACACCACTCTGGCTTTGGCCCGCAAGGCCAAGCATTCGTTGCGCCAGCCTTTGATGCAGGCCCCATCTCTCGATTGTCTTAGCCAGCAGGAACCCCCCGAGAAACAGAATGATGATCGGGTGGCTGTAATATGGGGCGACATCGGCAAGCGGCATGAGGCCCAGAACAGGGGCCACTGCGAGTGGTAGAAGCGCGGTCGCCGCCAGCGGGATTGGTTCAGTCAGCCACCACAACGCCATCAGGGTCGCAAGCCCCGCAGCTTGCCACGCGCTGGCTGACATACCTGCGGGTGGGCTCAGCATGATCGCTCCCACCAGGCACATCGCCCCTAAAGCAATTGCGAGAGTATTTTGGTTCAGCTTATCCATCAGGAAGACCAATATGCAGCACCTGATGGGTCATCCACCCCCTCCTACCGCAGCGCGAAGCCGAGTATGGCGGCACATAGGACAACGACCACAATCCAGATCGCCAGTGAGACCCTGCGGCGCAGGGAAACACGCCTGAGCAAATCAGTCATAGTCGAACCTTTCCGAGAGTATGCGGTGTGATGGGGTGCCGCGTGCAATCAGGTGATCTTCTACCACGTCCATCATAACCGCAGGTCCACAAAGAACAAAAAGCCATTGCGAATACTGCTTAGGCGCCAGAACACGGTCCAAAAGCGCGCCATCTACCAGTCCAACTTCTCCACCCCAGTCCTCATCTGGCTCTGAGAGGGCGAACACCACGTCTTCACCTGCCAGTTCCTCGCGATAGACGATCTGGCTTTCTTTACGGTTTCCATAAATGAGTTTGAGGTCCCGTGCGTCACTGGTCAGCCGATTCTGGCGCAGAATACTGAGCATTGGCGCTATTCCAACACCGCCTGCGACAAGCACTATGCCGGCCTCTGTTCGCCCGACCACCGTAAGGCTGCCGTGGGGACCATCCAGATAGGCATGACTACCGGGCCTGATATGCTCAAGTGAGCCGGTGAAATCACCAAGCTCTTTGATCACAAAGGATATCTCTGGCCCCGCCGCCGGTGCCGAGCTTATCGAAAATGGGTTCTCATGCAACGAAAACGTACTGTTTCCGACATTCAGCCAGGCGAACTGACCCGCCTTGTATGTCAGCCCGTCGTGACCGTTTGGGCCAATCCGAAGTTCCCATTGCCTGGGTGTCAGCCTGCGTACTGAAACCACTTTCCAAGGCCTGAGACGCTGCCGCATCGGTTCAACCAGATACACAAACAGCAGCGACCCGACCGCTATTGCCGTCATAGCGGCCCAGATGGTCGTCAGGACCGGCTGTGATCCGTAGCGCCCTGCCGCGATCGTGTGATGCAGCAACAGTCCCGCAATCAACAGGGCTCCGATCCCATGGGTCAGACGCCAGACCTCGTACCTGTAGTTCTGTTTGGTCCGGCTGATCGCCGAAAGAACCAGAACGGGCAACAGAAGACAAGCCGCGATACCGGTTGCCAAGGCTGTCAAATCGGTTGTGAGTGTCAGCTGCCGCGTGACGTCCCAGGGGCGTGGCCCGCCAGTCTTCGACCCCTGATAGAACAGTGGATGCAGCACCGCGAACCCCAAGGCCAAGCGTGCCATGACCTGATGAACCCGCATTGTTACATCCATGCCAATGCCGGATGAAATGCGCCGGAACCGCCCCGACAGGATGAACTCCACCAGAATGATTGAAAACGCCAGCATGCCCAGACCCGAGGCGATTTCCTGGTGCCAGGGTCGGGGTGGCCAGCCCAGGCTCCAGCTCAGCCAGAGCGGAAGTAGCAAGACCAGAAGATAGGCTGATATGAGAAAAAAGACCCTGTTCATGAAACTAAGCCGAGATCGGCAAGGGGGCGATCGTCTATTCATGTCTGAGTGCCTCAATCGGGTCCAGCCTGGCCGCACGCCGGGCCGGGAAATAACCGAAGACTACGCCAACGGCTGCCGAAAACCCAAATGCAATCAGGATGATCCCCGGGTCCGGGGCAAACGGGACGGACAGTATGCGTGCGCCAAAATAGGCCAGTATCAGCCCCAAAGCGACACCGATCCATCCACCTATCAGCGACAGGACAACAGCTTCGACAAGAAATTGCAGCAGCACCTGCCCGGACTGGGCCTCGATCGCCAGTCGGATGCCGATTTCGCGCGTTCGTTCGGTGACCGACACCAGCATGATATTCATGATCCCAATGCCGCCCACCAGCAGGCTGACCATCGCCGGAAACTGTCTGAACAATGGGGTGTAGCCCATGCATCACGCCCAAAACCTGATTTGAACCTCAATTGTCAGCGCTTCCGGTGATAATGTTTTATGGGCCGGTTGATGATGATCAATTCAAAATCGACCAGAATTGGAATACCTTTTCATTGCATAAAACACGTACAACTGTGCTTTCTCCCACCCGCGGATCAGGATGGTCATGGGACGTCTCGCAATCTTTCAATGGGCAGTAAGTATATTGTTCTTAGGGTTTCCTGCAGTGGCGCAGGACGTCGACGCGCATCTTGTTTACGAACAAAACTGTGCTGGTTGTCACGCTCCCCATGCCGGTGAATTTGTTGTAGAAAACGTCAGCATCTCTGACGGGGAGCTTGTGGGTAAAGGTTCACAGCAATCTGTCTCTGATCTTTTGGTATCCGGGCACGGCAAGCTGTCGGAATCCGAAATCAAGTTACTTCTGCGGCACTTTTGGGCCATACAGGAATCCGGAAACCTGTTTAGAGAAAGATGTATCTACTGCCACGATCGCGCGGTTGTTTTCGCGCGCAGGGAACTGATCATTCGCGATGGAATTCTATTCGGGCGCTACTCCGATAGAAACGCCGAGGAATTTCTTCCAGGCCACGGTCGTCTCGACAGCGCACAAGCCGAAATGATGGTTGATGTACTCAAACGCCAATTAATTACACCTTGAACCACATCTCAGCCTGCGCCGGCGGCAATTGAATTCGATCTGGGACGAAACGTACCCAATGCGCAACCGGATTTGGCTAGTGGGCCAAGAGAACCGGGAGATCGGTCTGTTCCATCATTGTCCGGGTGGTCCCGCCAAATACAGCTTCTCTAGTGCGCGAATGACCATAGGCCCCCATAACGACAAGATCGGCCCCGGCTTCGCGCGCGCGATCGTGTATGCATTGACCGATTTCGCGACCACCACTTGGTAACTGCAAGACCGTCACATTGCAGCCATGGTGGCTGAGCCAAGCTGCAACATCAGTTCCCGGATCTTCGCCATCCAGCTCAGAGGTCATCTCGGGGTCAAAGCATCCGATTGTGACGCTTTCGGCCGTTTTGAGATAGGGCAAGGCTGCATGGACAGCACTCGATGCTGCGTGGCTGCTGTTCCAGGCAACAAAGATGTTGCTTCTGACTGAAATAGGATCGCCATTCAAGACAAGCCCGATGGGAGAATTGAATAAAACTCCGTAAGCCGCACTTTTAAACAACTCTTTGTTCTCGCGTACGTTTTGAGCGATATGTGCGATATCACAGGTTCTGGCACGAAGCGCCACATCATGCTTTATGTCGACCTCGGCATTGATCACAGTCTGAACGTCACCAGATGCGCCAGACCTCTCGAGTAAGCTGTTGATTGCCTCTACTCGGGCTTCCCTGATGGACCGCTCTTCTTGCACGAGTTCCTTCCAGTTGTCAGGAACTGTCATTCCGCCATAAGGAGGGGCACCATACGCGTAGTAGGGAAGCGGAACTGCCGATCCCAGTAAAAGGCAGACCAGATGTGTCTGTCGAACCCTCGCCGCCTCTGCAGATTCCGCGACTACATTATCACTTGTATCCTTATCGATAACTAAGAGGGATGTTTCGTGGTTCATCATAACTGTCTCCTCCTGCGATACGTCAATTCGTTTTCATTCTATCGGTTTCGACGGTAAAGCAACTGATCCTGATCAACAAAATAAAAGCTAGGATATGATCTTCTGGCTCCGCTGGATCAGCCATCGTTTGGGGCGCAATTGGTCCAACAGGCGGTTACCTTTGATCTCGGTCATGACTTTCCAGATGTCGGTTGCGTAGCATGAGTGATCAGGAGGAAAAGCAAATGCGCGCTATGGTTTATCATGGGGCAAGCAATGCCCTTCGACTTGAAGATATTCAGCTGCCCGACCCTGCTCCGAACGACGTTCTGATCAAGGTTGAAGCCTGTGGTGTTTGCCGGACCGACCTCCACGTGGTCGACGGAGAATTGACCGAGCCAGTCCTGCCGCTGGTTCCGGGGCACGAGATCGTAGGCAGGATCAAATCCAAAGGCGCGGATGTTTCCGGGCTTCAGATCGGACAGCGCATTGGCGTGCCCTGGCTGGGTTCGACCTGCCATCACTGTCACTACTGCCGCAATTCACAAGAAAACCTGTGCGATGCTCCTGTGTTCACCGGCTATACCCGAAATGGCGGGTTCGCCGAGGCCTGTATCGCCGATGCAGGCTACGTGTTCCCGTTGCCCGAAGACGCCGACCCCATTTCTCTGGCGCCATTGCTTTGTGCCGGGCTGATTGGGTATCGCTGCCTTCGGAAGGCAGAAAATGCTCAAAACATCGGTCTTTACGGATTTGGCGCCGCTGCGCATATCCTGACCCAGCTGATGGTCTGGCAAGGACGGAAAGTCTATGCATTGACCCGACAAGGAGACACGGAAGCTCAAGCCTTTGCCCGCGACCTTGGCGCCGTCTGGGCAGGCGAGTCAGAAGAACGCCCGCCCGTCGAACTGGACGCAGCAATTATCTTTGCACCCGTCGGGGCCTTGGTGCCCGCTGCATTGAAAGCGGTGCGCAAAGGTGGCAAGGTGATATGCGGCGGCATCCATATGAGCGACATTCCCTCTTTCGCCTATGCCGATTTGTGGGGCGAGCGACACATTTTATCGGTCGCAAATCTGACACGGCGAGACGGGGAGGAGTTCTTTCCTCTGGCTCAGCAGGCGGGAATTACGACCCGAACGCAGACGTATTCTCTGGCCGACGCCAACAGGGCTCTGAACGACGTGCGCCACGGCCGCCTACAGGGAGCGGCAGTGATCGTGCCCTGATCCGAACAGGAGAGTGTCATGCCTAAATCCATCGGACCAGAACCACTATCCGTCAGCCGATTGGGTCCGGCTATTTCGACGGAAGCACTGGATTTTTCGTCGACCGCAGATTTGCCGGCAACCGAAGGCTGGTTGGGACAGCGGCGGGCAGTGGGTGCACTTCGCATGTCCGCATCAGTTCCTTATTCAGACTTTCATGCCTTTGTCCTGGGTCAGCCCGGCAGTGGACGTCACGCCATCACACATTCGATCCTGGCAGAAGCCGCGATAACCAAATCTCTTCCAGGTGATTGGGTCTATGTCAACAATTTCGAAGCACCGCACAAACCAATCGCGATCGAATTGCCAGCGGGATCGGCAAACAAGTTGCGCAAGTTGATGGAAACGTTGGTGGATGATCTGGCCAACCAATTGCCGGCGTTATTTGAGTCCGAAGACTATCAGTCACGGCGGCGTACCATTGAGGAAAGGTATTCATCAGAGCACGAAGCGGAAATGGCTGAAGTCTTTGAGAATGCACGGGCGCGCAATGTGGCCATTGTAAGGACGCCGATGGGTTTCAGTTTTGCCGGATTGAGCGATGACAAAGTGCTCGCTCAAGAGCAGTACGAGGCGCTTTCAGATAAAGAACGCGAGGAACTGGATGCTGCAATCGAAGAAACTCAAAAGCACCTGTCCGAAGTGCTGAAAGCTGTTCCCAAGCGTGAGAAAGAGCATCGCAATCAAGTTGAGCAGTTGAACTATTCTCTGGCGAATGACGGTGTGAATGATGCCATCGCCGAAGTGACAACAGCGTTCTCTGAACACACGCCGGTGCAGGAGTTCCTCAAAGCGGTACGCATTGACATGATCGAGAACGCCGAATTGTTTCTGGCCCGCGAGGACGGTGCCGCAGCCGGGCCGTTTCCAGTTGCCACGACCAAGCACTACGCCAAACCACAGTTTCAGCGCTACTGCGTGAATGTCATGGTTGCCAACGGTGAAGAAGACGCCGGTGCCCCGGTTGTAAAAGAGGATCTGCCGACACTGGCCAATCTGATAGGCCGGATTGAGTACGCCTCGGAAATGGGTACGCTGGTGACAAACTTCACCATGATCAAACCCGGCGCACTTCATCGCGCGAATGGCGGGTATCTGGTTCTGGATGTCAGGCAAGTTCTGTCAGAACCATTGTCATGGGATGCGCTGAAACGATGCCTGCGAACCGGTGAGATCTCAATCTATTCACCCGGTGAGCGTCTGGGCATGGTGTCCACAATTTCGCTGACGCCCGACCCGGTGTCACTGAATGTAAGAGTCATCCTGATCGGTGAACGGCCACACTACTACCTGCTGTCGGCTCTGGATCCTGACTTTCAACAATTGTTCAAGCTTGAGGCAGATTTCGACGACCATCTGGACATCGACGATACCACGGTTTTGCCCGAATATGCGACGCTGATTTCAGATCTGGCCCGTCAGGCCGGAACGCGCGCGCTGGATGCGGCTGCCGTGGTGCGGCTGATGAATGAAAGCACACGGCTGTGCGGCGACGTCGACCGCCTGACACTCAACACTGGAAGCTTGTCCGACTTATTGCGTGAGGCAGAGTATTGGGCGCGGTCAAGCGGCGCTGACCTGATCGGTGAAGATAACATCGAACAGGCCATATTCGAGCGGGAGCGCAGAGCAGGACGCCTGCGGGCATTGGGACAGGAAGCAATCCAGCGCGGCACCCTCATGATCGACACCGATGGCCATCGTGCTGGCCAGATCAATGCGTTGTCCGTCCTTCGGGTTGGTGGCACGTCGTTTGGCCGCCCTTCCCGACTGACCGCACGCACCCGGCCCGGCACGGGAAAGCTGATTGACATTGAACGCGAAACTGAACTGGGTGGCCCCATTCATTCCAAGGGCATGCTGATCCTGCAGGGATATCTGGCAGCCACCTATGCCACGCGCGCGCCGATGTCGCTTTGGGCCAGTCTGGTGTTCGAACAAAGCTATGGTGGTGTCGATGGCGACAGTGCCTCGGCGGCAGAACTGATCGCGTTGCTGTCTTCGCTGGCCGAAGCACCAATTGACCAATCCTTTGCGATCACCGGTTCGGTAAACCAGTTTGGCGACATTCAGGCAATTGGCGGAGTGAATGAAAAGATCGAGGGCTTCTTTGATGTTTGTGATGAACGCGGCTTAACCGGTCGGCAGGGTGTGCTGATCCCCGATGCCAACGTCAGAAACCTGTCCCTGCGGCGTCGCGTGGTCGATGCGGTCGATCAGGGGCGGTTCAGAATATTCCCCATGAGAACGGTTGAAGACGGGATTGCTATTCTCACGGGGCTTGAGGCCGGTAAGCGGGGTGAAGACGGTGCTTTCCCTCGGCACAGCCTGAATTTCCGCGTCGAAGAACGGTTAACAGAATTTGCCGAGATTCGCAGATCATTCGCCAGGGCGCCCGATACCAACGTGAGCGAGAGCTGATATGAAACTGAAACGCACACGAGTTATTCTTGGAGCCAATTGTTATTGTGACGCCGAGTCCACGTTGGAACTGGCGTCTGTACTTGCACAGCAGGTCGGGGCAGAGCTTCGCGGGTTGTTGGTTCACGAAACTTCGGTCCTGTACTCTGTAAATCAGTTGCAAGCCCGAACAGTCTCCTATTCAGGATTGAGATCGGCAACAGTCACTGCTGATACCTTGCTGAAGGCCTATCAATCCGATGCGCGACATTTTAAGCGCCATCTTAGCAGTGCTGCAAAGGCCTCTGCCCTGGAGTCTTCTTTCGAAGAGATTGAAGGAAGCCTGACCGATGTTTTGCGAACACAGGCCGGAAACGGCGACATAATCGTGCTCGGGTACAAAACGATGTTTGATCAAGATGGACCGGTGGTTCTGGTAATGGGAAACCAGTCCGATCTGCCGGAATTCGCCATCAACCTGACCCGGAAGCTCCGCAAACAACTTCATATTCTGCTGTCCGATCCGCGCAACAAAGACATCGTAGCAACCGAAGCGGCAAAACTTGGCACAACTGCAATAGTCAGGGCCTATGACACCTCAAATGCACTGATTGCCAGCCTGGAGAGAACAGCCGCAACAGCTGTTGTTTTGGCCGATCATAGCCCCGGTTCTCCTATGATTGCGCGCTTGCGTGAGGCGGCGAGATGTCCGCTGATAGTGCAGACCGATACAGGAGTGAGCGACGCTCAGCTCCGAGCGGGGTCTCCGAGGCGTGAAACCTGATCAACCGCGCGCGGCATGCGGCGATACCATGGACATGACCAACGGCATATTGGCGTGGACGCTGGGGCATCTAAAGCACGCGGTAAGGAGATCGGATAGTGGATCAATCTTGCGTTGATCTCCTTCCTCCTCAGGGTCGTTGTTCACACCGTGATGGAGCAGCACGGCTTGTCTGGGCCTTGGGTGATTGTCCATTGACAGGCTAAGGTCAAACGATCAGAGGCAGCAAAGCGCGACGCTAGAAATCCAGCCCCAGATCAATTGTCCTGTAAGAATGTGTCAATGCACCGGATGAAATGTAATCCACTCCCGTCTCGGCGATGGCTTTCACCGTATTGCGCGTCACATTGCCCGAGGCTTCGGTGATAAGCTGTCCGCTGACCATTGCAACCGCTTCAGTCAAATTCTCGAGGGTCATGTTATCCAACAGAACGACGTCAGCACCGCCGACCTCAAGCACCTCGGCCAATTGATCCAACCGATCGACTTCAATCTCGACCTTCATCATGTGTGAGGCACGGGCCTTGGTCGCCTCAAGCACCGCCTGCACGCCACCAGCTGCCGCGATGTGGTTGTCCTTGATCAGTATCGCGTCTGACAGGGAAAAACGGTGGTTATACCCGCCGCCATGCAGCACTGCCTGTTTCTCGACAATGCGCAGCCCGGGTGTGGTCTTGCGGGTGCAGGTTATTCGCGCGTGGGTCCCTTCGGTTTCCCGCACCAGAGCGGCTGTTGCGGTGGCAACGCCCGACAAGCGACCGGCAAAGTTCAACGCGACTCGTTCGCCCGACAGGATCGAGGCCGCACTGCCTGTGATCTCCATCAACGTATCGCCCTTGGAACAGCTCTGGCCGTCTGCAACACGTGTGATGACCTCAAGCGAGGGATCGATCATACCAAAGGTCAGCGCGGCCACCTGCATTCCCGACACCACCGCATCCTCGCGGGCATTCAGCTTTGCGGAGTAGGTAACGTCGGGCGGCACGACGGTCAGGGTCGTTATGTCGCCACTCGCGCCCAGATCCTCCATCAGCGCGGACCGGATCAGCGGTTCAAGGATCATGTCTGGCAAAGCCGGGTGGTTCATACTGCGTCCTTTGCTATGCTGTCCCGCAAGGCCAACGCCTCATGCAGCGTTAAAGCTGAACGCTGGCCGGGGCCGGGGATCAGCTGAGGAAAATCGGATCGACAATGCGCACCGCGGCTTTCCTCGCGCAGCAATGCGGCGGCGGCGATCAAAGTGGCGGTAGCAGTCATGTTAAGGAACAGGTTGGACCCTCTGTTCCGTGTTTCAAGCCGGGTGATCCCTGTCAGAGCCCGGCGCAGACCGACGGCGTTGCGCACCACCCCGACTTCTTCTGTCATGATCTGACGCAAAGCTGCCAGATCATGTGTTTTGTCCGGTGTTCCACGAGGAAACGTGATGTCGACCTCGGGCGCACTCTGCTCGGTCACTTCGCACGCAATATCCCGGGCACAGGCGCGGGCAAAGACCAGGGCTTCAAGCAGCCCGTTGGAGGCCAGTCGGTTGGCCCCATGCAATCCGGTCGAGGCAGCCTCGCCACAAGCCCAGAGCCCGGTCAGAGAACTACGGCCTGCCAGATCGGTCTCCACACCGCCCATGTGGTAGTGCGCCGAAGCCGTCACCGGGATCGGGTCGCGCAACGGATCAACGCCATTACGCAGGCAGGCCTCGGTCACCGCGGGGAAATCGGCGGTGATCCCGTCCCCGATGGCCGCTCGGGTATCAAGCGCAGGGCGTTTGCCTGCCTGATCCTGCTCAAAAACCGCACGGGCCACGATGTCGCGGGGGGCCAGTTCGGCATCGGGGTGGACATCCTGCATAAAGCGATGGCCGTCGCTGTTGATCAGAACAGCCCCCTCACCGCGCAACGCCTCGGTTGCCAGCGGGGTCGGGTCTTCGCCAACGTCAATGGCAGTGGGATGAAACTGAACAAACTCCGCATCCGCGACGCGGGCACCCGCGCGGGCCGCCATACCGATCCCCTGCCCCCGGATGCGCACCGGGTTTGTGGTTTGGGCGTAGAGTCCCGACGAACCTCCGGTTGCAAGAACATGCGCCGCGCCACGCAGCAGAACAGGCGGTGCATCCGCAGCCTCTGCCCGGGTCAGATACACACCCGTGACTTTCTTGCCGTCGCTTTCCAGCCCGACGGCCAGAGCACCCTCAATGACCTGTATTGATTGGGTTTCACGCAATGCCCCGATCAGGGCGCGCATGATCTCTGCCCCGGCCTGATCGCCCTTGACCCGCACCACCCGCGCGGCGGAGTGCGCCGCCTCGCGCGATTGAACGAACCCACCATCAGCGGTGCGGTCAAATCCGGTACCCAATTCGGAAAGATCAAGAATATGCTCTGGTGCAGCTTTGGTGACGAACTCGGCCACCTCGCGCAGGACCGACCCGGCCCCGGCCCTCATGGTGTCATCCGCATGTGCCTTGGGACTGTCTGTCAGTGCCATTGCCGCCGCGACCCCACCCTGCGCCCAAGCCGAGCTTGCACCGTACCCGAGCGGTTCAGGTGAGATCATCACCACCGGGCAAGGGGCCAGCTTCAGCGCAGTATATACTGCTGCCAGCCCGGCCCCGATGATGACCACCCGCGGCGTTTCGATGGTCTGCATGCCGTCGGTCAAATGCCCAGTTGGCGCGACAGATCGATCATGCGCTGTACCGCCAGGCGCGCCTTGTCTGCGATATCCGCATCAACCTCAACCTGCCCGGTCATGGTGTCGAGTGCGAACAACACTTTCTCAAGCGTGATCTTTTTCATGTAGGGGCACATATTGCAGGGGCCGACGAAATCGACCTCAGGCAATTCATCGGCAATGTTGGACGCCATTGAACATTCTGTGATCAGCAACGCCTTTTCAGGTTTTTCATCGGTAACGTATTTGATGATGCCACTGGTTGAGCCTGAAAAATCGGCCTCGGCCACCACGTCGGGCGGGCATTCCGGATGCGCAATCAGGCGCGTCCCGGGGTTCCACTCGCGGAAATCGCGCAGATCGCTGGCGCTATATTGTTCGTGCACGATGCACGAGCCTTCCCACCAGACCACCTTCTTTTGCGGCACCTCGCGCGCCACATTCTGAGCCAGATACTGGTCCGGAGTCATGATGATCGTATGGGCATCCTGCGCCGCCACGATTTGCGCCGCATTGGAGGAGGTGCAGCAGATATCCGAGGCCGCTTTGACCTCGGCGGTGGTGTTTACATAAGACACAACCGGCGCACCGGGATAGCGCCGGCGCATTTCTTCGATCCCTTCCGCCGTGATCGATTCCGCCAGCGAACAGCCGGCGTCCATATCAGGCATCAGAACGATCTTTTCGGGGCTGAGAATCTTCGACGTTTCGGCCATGAAATGCACACCGCACTGCACGATCACATCCGCCTCGACCTCGGTCGCCTTGATGGCCAGTTGCAGGCTGTCGCCACCAAAATCCGAAATGCCGTGGTAAATCTCGGGTGTCATATAGTTGTGGCCCAGAATGACCGCGTTGCGCTCGGCCTTCAGATCATTGATGGCTTTGACATAGGGCGCATGGATGGCCCAATCAGCGGGCGACACCACGCGGGACATGCGGTCATAAATATCGCTCATACTGGCCGCCAGCTCGGGCGAAGGGGCCAGATCATATTTTTCGGCGAGTTGCGCGCGCTGCGCGGGTAGGTCGAACACGGGACTGATCTCTGCCTGATGGACTCGTGACGCTGTTAATATGGGTTCCGCAGCGGATTGACCAGCAACCAGCATGGTCGAATTTCCCGAAATTTGGATTCAGCTCGAAACAATCCGTTTTTTACCCTGATATTCGGGGTGAAAAACTGTTGCGACACCTTTGGCCAGGAATCACCGTTTCAGCAACTGGTTCGCAGGTTTGGTTCAACGACAAAACCCACCAGGCACCGAACTCGTCTCATTCGCACGCATTAGATATACGAACAACGAAAGCGCGTTCTTTGTTCTGTTCGACGACTACGACAGTCAGATTTCGGCTCATAGCGGATCAGCTGGACCCAAGCTGCGACGGCGACTATCGGAAAGTAATCGACCTCTTTTCGGCCGCTATGGATATGCCTAGTTTTTTAAGCCCTTTTTTCGTAGTGCGGATTGATCAGGCAGAGCAGTGTGCACCGAGCAGTCTTGCGTACTGGCTTTTAAGGTGCTGGCACCCGCCGACCTAAGAAACGCATGCGCGGGGTTTGAACGGACCATGGCGCGGCATCAAGACCACAGTGTGGATTCGTGACCCTCAACAACAGAAAACGTTGCATTGCAGGTGCATCTTAATCCTTCTTCCGCTGGATCAAAACACTCAGCAAAGCAAGCGAGCCGGAGGCGATCATTAGGAATACCGACACCGCGTTCAGGACCGGAGTGGACCCGACCTTGACCACCCGATCATACATGGTGATCGTCAGTGGGGCATCCGACCCGACCAGCATCAGCGTGGTGTTGAAATTCTCGAACGACACGAGGAACGACACCACGAAAGCCGAGAACAGCGCCGGGAACAGAAACGGCAGCGTCACGGTCGTCAGCACCCGGCTGCGGCTGGCGCCGAGGTTCAGGGCAGCTTCCTCAAGCGCGATGTCGAATTTTTGCAGTCGAGCCGCGATCACCAGCGAGGTGATCGTGGTCAGAAATGAAAACTGCCCCAATACGATCAACGGGATACCCGGGCGCAGCCATTTCACATTGACCCCGGTCGCAGCGTCGATCCCGTTGGCGATCATGCTGGCGAATACCAGAAGCGAGATGCCGAGGATCACACCGGGAATGACCAGCGGCACTACCATCAGAACGTAGAGCGCATTCTTGAACGGGAATTGCTTGCGCTCGAACAGGAAGGCATTGCAGGTGCCTGCCATCACCGCCAATGCCGATACGATGACCCCGATATAGACCGAGTTCTTGAGGCCGCGCAGCAGACGTTCGTCGTGGAACATGCCCAGCTTGGGCTCGGTATCGTTGAAGAACCAGTCCAGTGTAAACCCCTGCCACGGTAACGCCGGAAACAACGAGTCGTTGAACGCGAAGACACCCGCCGCCAGCAATGGCGCGACAAGGTAGAGGAAAAATATCGTCACATAGGAACGGTAGACGAAGGTCAGAAACGGGGATTTATTTGCCTGTGCCATGGGCTTAATCCTTCGCCACGGTGGTTGCCAGGCTTTGTCCCGTCAGCTTCAGACCCAGCCAAATCACCAGCGATGTGAAACCGAGCAGCAAAACCCCAAAGGTCGCACCGGCCTCCCAGTTGTAGCGGGTGATGAACTGGTTGTAGATTTGCTCGGTGAACCAGCTGCTGTTCTTGCCGCCTAACAGGATCGGCGTCAGGTAGCTGCCCGCGGTCAGCATGAAGGTAATGATACAGCCGGCGACGATGCCGGGCATGGCGTAGGGCACGATGATGCGTCGGAAGACGGTGAAACGGCTGCCGCCAAGGTTATAACCAGCCTCCAGCAGGGCGTCGTCCATACCGTCAAGCGTCGACACCAGTGGCACGATCATGAAGAGCACCACGGTGTAGACAAGGCCGATCACGACAGTGACGTCATTGTAAAGCAACTCAACCGGCCCACTGATCAGACCCGCCCATTGCAACGCACCCGAGACAAGGCCGGTTTCACGCAACAGCACGATCCATCCAAAAGCGCGCACCAGATCACTGACCCAGAGCGGGATCAGGCAGAGCAAAAACAGGGCGGCACGAGATCTCTGGCGGGCAATCTTGGCAATGTAATAGGCAACCGGAAAGCCAACCAGCAACGCAAGAATGGTCACGAGGATCGACATCCAAGCGGTCCGAAGCAGGGTATTCCAATAAATCGGTTCGCCCAGAAAATCCATGTAGTTGCCAAAGCCGAAGGTAAATTGCCCCGGCCCGACCTTTTCGCGCAGCGACACATAGCCAATGCCAAGCTGCGGCAGCACGATCAGCAGCAGAATCCACAGCGCAAACGGGGCCATCAGCAAGATAAGTGACAGTTTTCCGGCGTCAGAGCGCATCACGCCGCCCCCTTGCCGAAACAGAGCGCACGGTGACCCTGCCAATGGATATCAATCGCATCGCCTTCGTTAACGCCGCTGACACCCGCCTGATCGGCGACCTCGATCAGTTTGCCGGTGCCCGTTCGGACAAGAATACGGCTGTTCGCACCGTTGAACAGCAGGCTGTCGACTGTGCCCGACAGGGTGCAGCCTTCGGCCCCCCTGCCGACCGAAATTGCCTCGGGCCGGACAAAAACCTCGACCTCACGGTTATCACCAAGCCCGCCTGCACCGGGGGTCGCCAGCACGGAATCGCCACCATCCAATGCGACGTGTGCGGTACCGTCGGACATGCGGTCGACGCGCCCGCCCCAGCGGTTGCTGTCGCCGACAAAACCCGCCACAAAACCCGAAACTGGGTTTTCATACAGATCTTTCGGAGGCCCGATCTGTTCGAACCGTCCGGCATTCATGACCGCAACATTGTCGGACATCACCAACGCCTCGGACTGGTCATGGGTGATATAAAGGAAGGTCGTCTCGAATTGGTGCTGCAGTTGCTTCAATTCGATCTTCATATGCTCGCGCAACTTCAGATCAAGCGCGCCCAAAGGTTCATCAAGCAGCAGCACGTCAGGTTCCAGAACCATGCAGCGCGCGATGGCGATCCGCTGTTTCTGCCCCCCGGATAGCTGGGAAATCTGTTTATCCTCAACCCCCGGCAGGCCGACGCGGTCGAGCACAGCGTTGACCTTTCCACCAATCTCGGATTTCGCGTCACCCCGGCACCGTAGCCCGTAGGCAATGTTTTCCCCGACCGTCATCATCGGAAACAGGGCTAGGTGTTGGAACACCATCTTCACATTGCGCTTGTTGGGTGCGTCTTTCAGAACGGAACGGCCCTTGATTAGGATGTCACCTTGGTCGGGATTTTCAAATCCTGCGATCATCCGCATCAGTGTAGTCTTGCCGCAGCCCGACGGGCCAAGGATCGAAAAGAACGACCCGCTGGGGATATCGAACGAAACGTTGTTGACAGCGGTGAAGCTGCCAAATCGCTTGGTTACGCTGTCGCATCGAAGGTCGTACATTATCTGCCTCTGGGAGTAATCAGTGAACAGGGGCACGCGAGGGTGCCCCTGACATCTTGGTTTACAGGTAGAGAGTTCACTCGGACGCGGCTTTGATCCGCTCCAGCGCGATCCCTTCCATGTCTTCCAGCCCCGGCGGGATGTTGGCAAAGAACTTGAGGTTGTCGAGGTCTTCCTGATCGAAGGCGGCCTGAACCGCGTCGCGCTTGTCGTCGGGCAACAGCTCGATGCCGTTCGGAACCGCAGCGATGGCGCCGGTGGACCCTGACATCATGGTGATGATTTCCGGGCGCATGACGAAGTTGATCCACTTGTAGGCCGCATCGTCGGCCTCGCCGCCGCGCGGGATGGCGAATGTGTCAATCCATGCCAACGCGCCGGTTTCAGGTGGCACGAATACGATCTCGGGGTTTTCGCTATAGAGCCGGAACGCGGTGGAATCCCAGGTCTCGGACACGACAACTTCACCGGACAGCATCAGGCTTTGCAGGTCATCGCCGCCAGTCCAATAGGTTTTGATATTGCTCTTGCACTCGATCAGCTTTGCGGTGACCTGATCCAGCATGTCCTGATAGGCGTCGAGATCGCTATACAGCTCAAACGGATTCATGCCCATTCCGAAGGCGGTGCCCAGCAGGATGGTCCGACGCAGGCGCATCGATGTACGGCCTTTATAGGCCGGGTCACACAGGTCGTTCCAACCGGTGACATCTGGGGCTTCGGCCATGTTGGTCATCACACCTGAGGTGCCCCACTGGTGCGGTACGGCGTAAACCTCGCCTTCGATCGTCGTGTTGGCCTTGACACCTTCCAGCAGGTTGGCCTGCATGACAGACGTGTCGATTTGGGACAGATCGAGCGGCTTGTAGATGTTATATTCCAACTGCGCGGCATAAATTCGGTCGTGGCTTGGCTGAGCCAGATCATATCCGGAACCTCCGGTCGCACGCAGCTTGGCGATCATTTCCTCGTTGTTGGAAAAGGTCACTTCAACGTCGATATCCGGGTATTCGGCTTCGAACTGTTTGATCACCTCTTCCGGAGCGTAGCTGCCCCAGGTCAGAAGGCGAAGCGTCTCTGCCGAGGCGACCGTACCGGTCACCACCCCAAAGGCGGTCCCGGCAAGCAGTAGCTTGATCGAGTGTCTCATTCTCTGTTCTCCCGTTGGTATTGAATTATTCAAGTTAGTCTTGGATTTTGTTATTCGAGGCCATGGCCTAAACTACAGCGGCGAATTGCTCTGCCGGAAAGGTCCATTTCCGGCTTGATAGCAAGCCAATTTAACCACACTAAATGCCGATCCTGTCCTTCATTCGATAATACTCTACGACGGCGGGTAAAAACCACGGCTTGCCACGGTACAGCGGTCGGGTTGGAAAAGGCGTATCCGCAAGCCCGGTATCGGCATCGGAATACCCCAGAACGCGAAGCCCGGCTTTCATTCCCAGATAGCTCGCCATTCCGACTCCCGAACCGCAATATCCCATGGCATGATGAAGATTACCGCTTTGACCCGTATGCGCAAGAGAATCAAAGGTATAGCCAACAAACCCCATCCAGGAATGCGTCACCTTTCGTCCGCGGAGCTGGGGGAAAATCCGCAGCAGTTCTGTATAAAGCCTTCCCGCGCTGCTGATCGTATCGGTTTCAGTCGCACTGACTCGACCACCAAACAGAATTCGTTTCCGATCGGGTGAGGAACGATAATAATAGACGACTTTGCGGCTGTCTGACGCGATCCGATTCCTGGGGTTCAATTCGTTCATCAGGGTCTCGGGCAGTTCCTCGGTGGCAATGATGTAGCTGCCGATGGGAATGATTCGACGCTGGTGCCAGGGGGAAAGCGGACCGGAATAGCCGTTTGTCGCCAGAACGATATCTTTGGTGGAAATACTGCCGCGCGGGGTAACAACGGTCGCAGTGTTTCCGTCTTCCGAGATGCTGGTAGCGGCCGTGTGCGGCAGAAAGGTTACGCCCGCCTCGCGGCACAAAGCTATGAGGCCAGCATGGTAGCGGCCAGGATCAATGGCAGCGTGGTCGTGGTAAATCACGCCGCCGTGATAAAAATCGCTGCCGATCTCTGTCCGTTGTTCACTACGCGGTACAATCGTTACCGGTACTTCGAACCCCTCGGGCTGGGTGTCCGCAGTGACCTGAAGCGCGTCGAAGGCTTTTGGTGTGTGAGCGGCGTGAAAGCGCCCACACACCCGAAAGTCGCAGTCGATAGCTTCTGCACGCACGAAATCTTCGATGAAGGCGCGTGAATTGTGGCCGTCGGCAAAGATCCGTGTTGCGATTGAAACTCCGTGTTTGCGAGCCAGTTCCGAAAAGGTGGGCTTAATCGAAGTGCTGATTTGCCCTCCGTTTCGGGTCGAACAACCATGGCCAAGCGGGCCGGCCTCCAAAACAACCGTGCTGCGCCCCGCCCGTGCGATCTGAAGCGCCGCATGCAGGCCGGTATAGCCTGCGCCGATCACCACGGCGTCGGCCCGCGCTGGCAGAGGGTCTGTCGGCATGTCACACAAAGGTGTCGTGTCCCACCAATAAGGCGTGTTCTGAAAGCCCTCGGCAAAGATGTCAGCCACGCGGAGTAATCCTTGCGGCCACGCATTTGACACGCGTGTAACTTTGCAAAGCCACCGGTCCGTTCTCGCGTCCAAAGCTGGATTTGCGGTTGTCACTGAAGGACATTTTGGTCCCGCCCGCAAAAACTTCATTGATCAGTCTTGATGTCTCGCTCATGTCTCAAACCCGCTGACCTGATACGTCGATTTCGCCAGCCAGTCCGGGTTGATCTCTACACCCCATCCAGGGGCGTCCGTGACTTCGGCGTGGCCGTCCACGATCGCATAGGGGTCGGTCACAAAGAGGTTCTGCTGCCACGGGTAATAATCTGCGCCTTCGATTGAAAATTCGAGGTATTTTCCTGCGTTTGGAATGGCACGCAGCAGGTGCATGGTGAACAGCGTGACCATCGACAGGTTTGCGCAGTGCGGCGTGACGGGCAGACCTGCCGCCTCTGCCATACGCGCGACCTGCATCGTGCGTCCCATGCCGCCCATATACATCACGTCCGGCTGCACGATATCGACCGCGCGCATGTCGATCATGCGTTTCCAGATCGGGATCTGGCAATCCTGCTCACCACCGGTCACGTCAATCGCGAGGTCGGCGAGCGCCGCCGTCACTTCGCGCGTCTGCTCCAGTTCCCAATACGGGCAGGGTTCTTCGAAATGGCTGATACCGTTGTCGACAAGCATGTGCCCGTATTCGATGGCCTGCGTCGGGGAATAACACGAGTTCGCATCAACCAGCAGCGCGACCGCGTCATCCTTGAACGTTTTACCGATGGTGGAAATGATTTCCTCAGTCCGGCCTTCCCACTCGTCTTTGCCGCGGCCGACCTCAGACCCAAGGCGGAACTTGAACGCGTCAAACCCGTATTCTCCGCGCAGGCGGTGAAACCGCTCGGCTTCATCCTTCGGCGTGATGTCGCGTTTCATCGACGACGCATAAGCTCGGATCTTGCCGGGAGACCCGCCGAGCAGCGCAGCGACCGGTTTGCCCGCCACCTTGCCACGTAGATCCCAGACCGCGGTTTCCAGACCGCCCATTGCACGACAGACATAAGAACCGGGGAACTTGTGCTCGCGTTCCTGAATGTAGTTCAGGTGGTCGTCCAGATCGTCAATCTCACGTCCCAGCGTCCAGGGTGCGACCTGTCGGTGCAAAACCTGTGCAGTGATGTCGGAATGATAGGTCGAAACCTGCCCCCAGCCGGTCGCGCCCGTGTCGTCTGTGACACGGGTAAACCCTACGAATTCGTTGCTGAAGGTTTCGATGCGTGTGATTTTCATTTCCGCCCGCCTGCGTTCTGTGCCGGTTGTACAATGGAAGAGATGGAGGCAAATTGTACCGGTGATAAGGTCCACTTTGTACTGTCTGGCAGTCCAATCGGGGAAATTGAGTTTGGCAAAATATGCAGGCGGTGCGCTGATACCGACTCTCTCCATCGACCGCGATGATCGCGCGACAATCACAGTACAGCTGGTCAGTGCATTACGAGACCTGATCCTGTCAGGTCAGTTGCGGGCAGGTGAACGCCTACCGGCAAGCCGGACACTGGCACAGGATCAGGGTGTGTCGCGGACCACAGCAATCAATGCTTATGAACAATTGACGGCGGAGGGGTTGCTTCGCTCGCAGGTCGGCTCGGGCACGTTTGTCAGCGACTCGATCCCGACCCATCAGGAACCGGCCGAAATCGAAAACTCTGGCGCGATGCCACGGCTCGCGCATCTCAGCGCCGAGGCGTCCGACCAGTATTTCCCGCGCCTGTCGCACCCGGAGACGCCTCGGGCTTTCGTCACCGGTATGCCGGCTTTCGACGTGTTTCCCATGCCGCTCTGGTCGCGCCTGGCATCGCGCTATTGGCGTTCCCCGCGCAGCCTGGTCATGAGCTATCCGGATGCCTGCGGCTTGCTCGAGCTCAGGCAGGCGGTTTGCCAACACCTCCGTGCCAATCGCGGCGTCAATTGCACGCCGGAGGAGGTGTTCATCTTCAGTGGTGCTCAGAACGCATTCAATCGTATCGGTAGCATGCTGCTTGATCCCGGCGATCCGGTCTGGTTCGAAAATCCAGGTGCCATCGGGGCACGCAACAGTTTGATTTCCTGCGGCGCTCAACTGATACCGGTGCCGGTGGATGAACAGGGGATGGACGTGAAGGCCGGGCTTGTTGCCGCCCCCAACTTCCGGCTGGCCTTTGTGACGCCGGCACATCAGCATCCTCTGGGCACAACAATGACCACCGAGCGGCGCTTCGAACTTCTGCGTGCTGCGGAGAATGCCGGGGCGTGGGTTGTCGAAGACGATTTCGTCGGCGAATTTCACTATGGCACCCACACACCGCCACCGTTGAAGAGCATCGACGCTTCGGGCAGGGTCATCTATGTCGGCACATTCTCAAAGGCATTGTTCCCGGCACTCAGGCTTGGCTATGTCATCGCACCGCCAAAACTTGTGCCAATCTTCCAAAGGATTGCGCAAGCCACGATGCAGGGAACACCGGCCAGTTTGCAGTCGATTGTCGCCGACTTCATCAACGAGGGACACTTTGCTGCCCATATCCGGCGGATGCGCGACATCTACGCCGAACGGCGCGATACGCTCATGTTAGAGGCGAGCCGCTCGTTGAACGGATTGCTCAAGGTCCAACCTACTGACACCGGATTTCACACCGTTGGCGACCTGACGCATCCCAACCTGACGGATGTGGCCATTTCACAAGCGGCGCACAGCGCGGGCATCGTGACCGCGCCGGTCAGCCGTTTCACGATCCAGCCCGTCCCGCGTCAGGCCATCACGCTTGGATTCAGCGCCGTAACACCCGCACAAATTCAGAAGGGTGTTCAAGCCCTGGCTTCGGTGATCCGAGATGCCATGGCCAGTGCTTAACCCATATCCTCAAGAATCATCTGTGCCGCCTTTTCACCCACCATGATCGCCGGAGCGTTCAAATTGCCCGAGGTGATACGCGGAAAGATCGAAGTGTCGACGACCCGTAACCCGCTAACGCCATGCACGTTCAGCCGCGCGTCAACCACCGCACCTGCCGCTGGATCAGGCCCCATCGCACAGGTACCGCAGGGGTGGAAAACCGTCCCTACCCTTTGACGAATGTCTTCACGGATTGCACCCATTTCGGTTACATCGGCGCCCGGCAATATCTCACGTCGTATCGATTTCGCCAGTGGCTCGGACCTGGCGATCCGGCGCAGCATTGCAGCGCCTTCCGCCAGCTCATCAAGGTCTTCTGGCTCACTCAGGTATCCGGGACGGATTACCGGCGCGGCGAACGGATCGGACGAACGGATGTGCAGATGCCCCCGGCTTTTCGGATGGCAATTTGACACGCCGATCAGAAGGCCCGGAAACTTGTCCGGCGCAAGCAATTTCCGCTTACCGGGCGTCGCGCGCGTATAGCTTACCGGAGAGAAATAGAGCTGCAGATTAGGTCGGTCACGGTCTGGCGAGCTTTTGATAAACCCGCCTCCCTGATTGACACTTAACGACAGTGGCCCGCCGCGGGTCAGCAAATAGCGTAGTCCCACCATCGCCCGCCCAACCCATGGGCGCAACACGTTGTTGAGCGTAGGGCAGTTTGCCTCATAGATATAATCATAGCCAATATGATCCTGCAGGTTCTGGCCAACGCCGACCGCGTCCTGCACGACATCAATCCCGAGATTCTTCAGATGCCCCGCCTCGCCAATCCCGGACAGTTGCAGGATTTGCGGCGAGTTCACCGCACCCGCCGACAGGATGACTTCGCGCGTAGCCATTATCCGTTGCAGACTGTTCCCGCGCCGAAACTCCACACCTACGGCCCGGCGTCCCTCAAAAAGGATGCGCGTGACATGGGCATGTGTGATGACTTGCAAGTTTTGGCGCCGCCGCACCGGGTTCAGGTATCCTGTGGCCGCCGAACAGCGAAACCCGCTGCGCGTGGTGATCTGATAAAGCCCAACACCTTCCTGTGACTTGCCGTTGAAGTCGGCATTGTGCGGCAACCCCGCCGCCTGCCCCGCAGCAACATAGTCATGGCTGAGCGGATGGGCCGAGGCACCGATCGGACTGACCGTAATTGGCCCATCCTCACCACGCCAGTCATCGGCACCGGCGAGATTGTCCTCCATCCGTTTGAAATGGGGTAGCACGTCGCGATAGGCCCAGCCCGGATTGCCCAGCGCTTCCCACCCGTCGAAATCTTCAGTCTGACCGCGGATGTACACCATCGCATTGATCGAGCTCGACCCGCCGATTACCTTGCCACGCGGCCAATACACCTCGCGTTGTCCGAGTTCGGGCTCCGGCTCGGTCGAATAGCGCCAGTTCAGTTTGGGATGGAAGAACGCTCCACCATACCCGATCGGCATCCGCACCCAGAAATTCAGATCAGATCCGCCCGCTTCCAGAACAGCAACCTGCGTCGCGCTGTTCTCTGACAACCGGTTTGCCAGCACACAACCCGCCGATCCCGCACCGACAACAACATAATCAGCACGCTGTTCGCCGGAACCTGAATTCTTGTGCATGGACGGCCCTTCGCTAAGAGTTTCCTGATGCATCTATTGATGCTTGGGCGGGAAAGTCCCGAACCATTTTTTTCAAACTTGGATACCAATACGTCCACCCGACAGATAGCAATGAAAACTGTCGGTGTCTGACGTCACGTAGATGTCACCCTGTTTTACCAGATTTTGGTGTCTGTTCCCGGGAATGCTGTTCAATGACTATTAACTATCGAATTGGGCAAATAAGCAGCAATTCAGTGACCCGCCGCTATCAAAAACTTAAAAGTAGCGGCGGAAAACCCGATTTCTTGAGAGGCTCGGCGTTCCCGATCGAATTTGATCGTGATCGTATGTTTTCCGCCTGCGATCTCGGAGCAGATAGTGCCGGTGGAGTTGGGTGAAGCCTCTCAAAGTGATGTCACAGGCTGAGTATGTGCGGGCCGCAAATCGGGACCTGCCGATCTAATACCGGCGTTACTTCAGGTTGGAATCTCGACCCTGCATTCCAACCCGCCCAGCGGAGCAGAAGCACGCAAATCCAGCTGGGCACCGTATGCGTTCAGCAGATCGATCGCGATTGCCAGTCCAAGCCCGCTGCCGGTGACCGAGGTGTCTAGGCGCCCCCCGGATCGCAGGGCCTCGCGGTGGGCGTGCTGGGGTATCCCGGGACCGTCATCCTCGATACGGATTTCGATATGATCGTGTTTACGGTTGGCCGTCAGGCGCACAGACTGTCTGCACCATTTAACCGCGTTGTCGAGCAGGTTGCCCAGAACCTCTTCGATGTCCTGCGTGTCCATGCGCACCCAAAGGCCGGGATCCCGGTTGATTTCGAGTGATTTGCTTTCACGATCCGCCATAGTGGTGAACAAACGCGCCAGCCGATCTATCGAGTTTGACAGATCCGTCCGGGAATGGGTCAGGTCCGCCGTGTGCAGTGCCCGCAGTCTTGCCAGAGATCGACCCAGCTGAGCATCGATCCGGTCCAGCGCTTCCAGCGCGGTATCTGTCGCAGCTCCGGCATCGGACAGAGTAACCAGTTCATTGCGCAATATGGCGGCGGGGGTTTTCAGCGCATGTGCGAGATCCGCCGCCTGCCGGCGCGATCCTGCCACGATGTCGCGGTTTCGTCGCAAAAGCTGATTCAGATCATCAACCAGCGGTGAAACCTCTTCAGGATAGTCATCGGGCTTGAGGTCTTCATCCCGATCCCATCGATGCGCCACATCCGTGCGCAGCCTCTTCAGCGGCCCGAGGATGAACGACATCAGCAGCAGCGATCCGGCCACTCCGATCAGACCGACAAGGGCAAATACAGGCAGCAGGCTCTGCTGCGCGGCGCGGCGCTCGGCCACAAGCTGCGCCCGGCTTTCAGCAACGCTGACCCCCCAAACCGTCCCGTCTTCGTAGGTGATCTCTTGAAAGGCACTGCGCAGGGTTTCATCCTCTGGACCGCTTGTGTTCCAGAGCGTCTGGGTATCCGGATTGCCGGGCGGTTCGGCGATGAGCCCGTCAAACAGCGATGCAGAAGTGTAAATCTCTCCATCATCACTGCTCACTTGCCAATACCGACCTGAATAGGGCGTGCCATAGGCCGGATCGAACATCAAATCACGTAGAGCATCGGGGTTCTCTGTGGTGACGCTCAGGCCCACTACCAGCTGCGTATGGCGATCCCGCAAAGCGGTATCGAACCGGTCGGAGACCCGGTCATTTATATAGGAGAACACGGCAAGCGTACCCACACCCACAGACACCGCCCCGGATGCGATCCCTCCCAGCAGTGCCCGTTGACGCAGCGATAACATCAGTCGGATTCTATCATGTATCCACGGCCCCGGACCGTTTTGATCAGATCGGAGCCCAGCTTTTTACGCAGGCGGGTTATAAAGACGGCAATGGTGTTTGAATCCCGGTCGCCATCGTACTCGTAGATATGTTCGGAAAGCTCGGTCCTTGAGATCATGCGCCCCGCATTAAGCGCCAGATAGGTCAACACGGCGATTTCCTGCGCTGTCAGGTCGACCGGCACGCCATCGACCGTCACCCGCCCGTTGCGGGTGTCCAGAGTGACCCGGCCCATCTCGATCACCGGGTTCATCTGCCCGCTTTGCCGCCGCAGGATGGCACGGACCCGCGCGGCCAGCTCGGGCATGTGGAACGGTTTGGTCATATAGTCATCCGCTCCGGCATCCAGGCCGTCGACCCTTTCGCTCCAACCGTCGCGAGCCGTCAGGATCAACACCGGAGTCCTGACCCCCGAGTTGCGCCATTCGCGCAGAACCGAAATACCGTCCCGCTCGGGCAGGCCGATATCCAGTATGATCATGTCGTAGGGTTCGGTCGCGCCCAGATGCAGGGCTTCGAGCCCGCTGTTGACAACATCCACCACCCGGCCTTCCGCGTTCAGAAGCTTTTTAATCTGTTCGCAGAGGTGAGGCTCATCTTCTGCAAGTAGTATTCTCATACTCTGGAGTTATAGGCACGTGGATGGCTGTTTAACCATCACTTTTTGCCACCGCCATTACCATTGCCGTTCCCGCCGGAGTTTCCTCCGCCATTGCCGCCGCCGTTGCCACCAGAGTTGCCACCGCCATTCCCGCCGGAATTGCCGCCACCGTTGCCACCGCCATTGCCACCTGAATTGCCGCCGCTGTTACCATTGCCATTTCCACCGCGATTTCCACTATTGCCCTTATTGGCGGATCTTCCTCGCGATTTAGCGCTGGCGGAGTTTCCAGAAGCGGACCGGGCCGCTTCGGAAATCTCTCGCCCGACACTGGAACGGTTCGGCACAACCACGCCGGTCTGTGCGTTGACGATGACGCTTATGATTTTACCGTCCGGCTTTTTGACCAGAATGCGGTAATATACTTTGTCTGCCTGAAAGGCACGCGCGTCCACCGGCGTTCCACCAAAGACCTTTTCGACGCCTTTGATGACTTTATTCAACCGAATGGCGCTGCCAGAGGTCGTGGCCTTGCGCAGTTCGGACTGCTTCAGCTCACGCGCGGCAGCTTGTCCCTCTCCGGGTAGGAGAAAGGCAAGAAGGCACGCAATGGCGGTAAGCTTTTTCATCCTGTCATTCTTTACTGCGCAACTGTCTGCTTAATCTACCGATTTCTATGTGAACTGGCGATGAACAGACAGTTACGCGTGGGTTCAATGATGATGGGTTTAGATAAGGGGCGTCGGATTCTGTTTCCGGCGCCCCGGCTTCTACGTCTGCTGATTGCGAATCGCAGCGACAGACGACATGCACGCGAACGAGGACCATTATGAAAACCAAATCGACCGGACTGTTGAAAGTCACCGCCATTGCCATCGCCCTGCTGGGTTCCACCGCAATTGTCGGAGCCGTCGCATTTCCTGATGTTGCATATGCAAAAGAAGGTAAAGGAAACGGCGGAGGAAACGGCAATGGAGGTGGAAATGGCAAAGGTGGTGGAAACGACGGCGGTGGCAACGGCAAGGGCAATGGCGGCGGCTCGGGTGCATCCAAGAGCGATGGCAAGAAAGCAGCCGGAAAGTCAGGCCGCAAATCCGCTGGTACCGGGCGCACAAAATCAAAGTCCTCGAAAGAAAAGACGTTTTCTCTGAAAGGCTTGTTTGGGGGTCAGAAAGCCAAGAAGAAGGCCAAAACCGTGCGCGTGGCGCGGACGACCCAGCCCGCGGAGCAGGTGGTCAAAGTGACCCGTCCGGCCCAGCGCCCGAAAGGGAATAAGATGGCCGCTCTGCTGGGTGTGCATCCTTCGAAACTTGGGGCATTGAATGCTGCCAACGCCAGTGAAACCGCTTTGCAGAATGCCGCGCCCAATTCCCGCGTTGGTCGCATTGCCGCCTATCGCGATGTGGTCTTGGCCGGGGATGAACTGCGTATGGAGTTGGACGAAAAACAGGCTCTGTTGGATGGGATGACCCCACCGGACCGGCCCGTCTCCGAAATCGAACAGGATCTTGGAGCAGCTCTGACAGATGTTCAGGAAAAGCAGGATCGCGTGACCGAACTTGAGAAGGCCCTTGAAGATGCCGGGGGTGTTGATCCCGATATTGAAGCAGGGCTTCAGGAGGCCAATGACGAATTACAGGAGGCCGTCAATACGGCAGAAGATCTGAATGCAGAAAGACAGGCTGCGGTTGAATACGACGCTGCTGTGGCAGAGGTTGATGAACTGGCTGATGCTGTCGAAAACCAGACGCTGACTGAGCGCGAAGCACTGGAAAACGCAGCGAACAAGCCAGTGACTGATGAGGTCGAGGCCGCTGTAAAATCTCTGCTTGGACTCGATAGCTGATAATCTTTGCCGAACTACTCAGGGAGGCAAGGATGACCGGGCCAGCCATGTGACCCTAACCACGTGGCTGGCCCGGCATTTTCCACAGTCCTTTGAAGTCGAAAACTGACCCGGTTCAGCAAATTCAAGAACACTGAACAGAAAAAAACCCGCTCCGGTTCGGAGCGGGTTTCTGCATTTCCCAGGCAGGACGATGTAGCCTGGGAAATGTACAGACGTGCCGATATGAGATCAGACGTCTCGTTTTGCCTCTTCCAGTCGCTTATTATTGATAATTTCAGACAGTGCATTTTCGATAGGAGGGAAGCGACTGCTGCTCGGATTCGTGGTGCTGGACGGTTTACCGCCAGAAGCGGCACCTAAGGATTGCATAGCTGCAGTAGCGCGCAGCGTACCTTCGATGGCAGTCTTGATCATGCTGTTCCCCTTCCATAGAGCCGGGCAGTTCTTGTCCAACTCTTCAAGGACCAGTATGCGCGAAACCGGTTGAACACTCAGAGAATACATTGTTCACGTTCGGTTAATGTTGTCGCGCAAGAGTGAACAATGACCAGAAGTGTTCTCAGGAGAATAAGGATTTTCGGCAAAGCCGCCGTTCGCACATAGCGCGGCGGGTTCAACGAAAGAGCCCTAAATTGCTCATAGTTGAGTCGTGTGCCATGAGGTGCACCTGGGGTCAGGACCCATTGAATTCTGTTAGACGGCGTTATTTACGGCTCGAAGACGAGCGATCAACGTGTCTGATCTCTTCTGACCGACGGATGCGCAGATGGTGCGTCTTGAGCCCTTCTTTCCAATGTCCCACGGCAAACCACGCGTTGACGATCGGCGCGGGTTGAGTGGGATTATCTTCATCTATCGCAATGGTTTGCGGTGGCGCGACGCGCCCAGGAAATTGGCCCATACAAGACATCGTATAACCGTTGGAAGCGGTGGAGCGACAAAGGTATCTCTGCCCAGATGATGGCCGGTCTGTCCGACGATCGCGGCGAGGAAAAGACCGTGATGATTGATGCGACTTATCTGAAGGCGCACCGCACGGCGTCCAGCCTTGGGGTCAAAAAAAGGGCGAGGACAACTGATTGGCCAGTCCAAAGGTGGCATGAACACAAAGCACCGAGTATTGCGGCAAGGTCGTCCGTTGAACTTCTTTGTGACCACCGGTCAGGTCAGTGACTACACCGGTGCGAGGGCCCCGCTAAACAGTCTGCCGGATGTGGATTGGCTGCTTGGAGGTCGTGGATATGATGCCGATTGGTTCAGAGAAGCCTTACAAGACAAAGGGATAAAGGCCTGCATCCCTGTTCGAAAACAGCGAAAAGGCCGCCCGATACGACAAGCGACGCTACAATCGTCGCAACCGTATTGAGATCATGTTCGGCAGGTTGAAAGACTGGCGACGAGTTGCAACGCGATACGACCGCTACCCGAAGGCTCTACTGTCAGCAATCGCACTCGCGGCTATCATCATATACTGGTTATGAGTACTGAGCCCAGCAGCCCCTATTCCGGACGTGCTTTGCGAACAACTGGTTAAGTGCCTGCCGGTGACGTATAGTCCGCAACATGACCAAAACGAAGACTCCAACGCTCGCTGAACTTCAGGTTCGCTTGCCGACTTTGACGCCCAGTTTGCAGCGGGTTGCCGAATATATTGTATCGCATCCTGCTGAGTCTATATTGATGTCTGTCAACGAATTTTCCGACAAGGCGGGTGTAAGCGTCGCGAGTGTCTACAGGTTTTGTCGAGAGATGGGGTTTTCGACATTCTCCCGCTTGAAATTGGCGATCGCCAAAGACGTCTCGCCACCCTCCCGACATGTCCCGATCCCGGCAGAAAGCCGCGCCGAGCTGGACAACCTTTTTCAGGAATACATTCAATGTCTGGACGAATCTGAGAGTTTTCTTGACCAGGCGCTGGCCAGCACTATCGCTGGAGTAATCTTGCGGTCAAAGAAAGTAATTGTCGTCGGCGTCGGCGCATCCAGCATTCCGGCCTCGTTCTTGCATCTGAAATTTCTGGAGGCCGGTATCGCAAGCCACCGACCCATGGATATACATCTCGCGGTCATGCTGGCGGCGAATATGATGCCTGGCGACGTACTTGTTGCATTTTCTGCCTCCGGTGCCACCAAGGACATTGTCGATCTGGCGGAAATTGCACGCAAGCGATCTGCCTACGTGGTCGGTATCACCAGCTACTACCAAAGTCCTGTCGAGGAAATCTCGACACACCACCTATTGGCTGTATCGGCAGATTCCCCGATTACCAGCGGCTCAGGGTCCAGCGTTATCAGCCAGTATGCAGTGGCAAATGCGGTTGTCGACGAATTGTCCCAGCAGAAGCAGTCAGGCCGTATCGCCGACTGAGTAGGCTACCCGCATGGGGTCAGAGAGCTCGCGAAATCACCGCTTCCGCGGATGTTTTGACCCGATCTCGGACCGCCGGATTTCGTGCATAGAGAGTTTCGTAGATGCTGTCCGCCACCGCGGTCTGGCTGATCACGCTCGTGCCGATCCCTTCGGACACCAAAGTCTCTGTTGAAACAGCAACCAAGTTTATGTGGGCACTATCGACCATCGCGTTCTTCCGATTCCCGGTTATTGCAACAACACTCACACCTGCCAATTGCGCGGTCAGAGCCAATTCAACGATTTCGCGGGTGTCCCCCGAAGCTGAAAACGCAATGAGAAGATCGCGCCGGTCCAGACCGGACACGATAACGCTCGCAACACTCATGTCCTTGGGAAGGTGGGTTGGAATGCCGGCGCGAAGCAACTTGTAGTGCAAAAAAGACGCGGCGACCCCTGAAACAGCGCTCCCAACGACCATGATCCGGCGCGCCCGCATGACCAGGTCGGCAACCGCTTCTATGTCGGACTGTCCAAGCATACGGCGCGTGTCCACCAGACTTCTCCGAAACTCACTATATCGATTTGCAACAACCGAAGCTTTAGGCTCATCCCGCGCTACCATCGTCGACTCTGCGTCGATCTCGCGGGCGATCTCCAGTTTGAGATGCGAGTAGGTCTTATAACCGAGTTCCCGGCAGAACCGATAAATTGTCGCGACGCTGATACCGGTCTTTGCGGTCAGTTCTTCGACCGACATCACCGTCGTTTCTTCCGGATTGTCCAGAATAAATGCGGCCAGCTTTCGCAGCTTAGGCGACAATTTTGGCGCGCTGATCCTGATGTTTGTCAATGCTGTCGCTGCGGCTGGCTGCATGATCGTCCTTCAATACTTCAATGGCCAGAGTAAAGCGGCTGGTGCCGCAGGCACCAGCCTAGGTTGCAACGGGAGGATCGCAACCCGGTTATTTGATTCCACCCAAGGTCATTCCACGCACCAGATATTTCTGGACCGCAATCCCCAAAACCAGCATTGGTGTCATTATCACCATACCGGCCGCTGACATGGAGCCCCAATCGGTACCCTGGAAAGTCAGGAAGTTGGTTATCGCAACAGGGAGCGTTTGGCTGTTCTGGCCCGTCAGAACAAGCGCCAGCAGGAACTCGTTCCAGCTGGAAAGCAAGATCAGGATACCGGTTGCGCTCAGGCCTCCACGAACCAAGGGCGCCATGATGCGTTTGAAACACAACCACTCGGTGCAGCCGTCGACCAAGGCAGCTTCCCTGATTTCCCCTGGAATATCCTCGAAAAATGTCATTAGCAGCAGGATCGCGATCGGCAGGTTCATGACCGAATAGACCACGATCATGACCAGGTGGCTGTCACGAATGCCAAGGCTTACAGTAAGGAAGAAAACCGGAAGCGCGAAGATGATGGCTGGCGCGACACGGAGCGACAGGAAGAAGGTGACGATATCTTTCTTTTTGGTCACGCGGAAGAAAACCAGCGCATAGGCAGCCAATGAGCCAAGCGTGACCGAAATGATCGTAGAGGTACCTGCAATTATTATGCTGTTCACCAAGGCCTTCAAAAATTTCGAATTACTTAGAATGCTGGCATAGTTCTCCAGTGTCGGCGCAAAGACGATCTTTGGCGGCAGGGCGAATGCGTCTTTCGGAAGTTTTAGCGATGTACTTAGCAACCAGAGTGGCGGCAACAGAAAGAACATCAGAATAACGGCCACGCCAACATAGAAAAAGGTTGATCTCACCAAATTCCGCTTCATCAGTCCATCCTTACGATGCGGCTGTAAAGCCAGGTCATTGCGATAGAGACGATCAGCGTCATGACAAAGCTCATCGCTACCGCCCGACCGAGATTGAAATTGCTAAATGCCTCGATATAGGCGTACATATTTACCGTTTCGGTGGACAAGGCAGGTCCACCCCGCGTCATCACAAAAATCAGGTCAAACACCTTGAAGCTGTCGATTGCGCGGATCATGCCGCCGATGATCAGCGTCGGCATCAGAAGTGGAAGCGTGATCAGGCGAAAAATCTGCCATTCCGTGGCACCGTCGATCTTTGCAGCTTCAATCGGGTCTGATGGCATCCCGTCGAGAGATGCCATTGTGATCAGGATGATGAAGGGCGTCCACTGCCAAACCTCGGCCAGCATCAGGGCGCCCAGCGCCACGGATGGATTTCCCAGCCAGTCGATTGTACCGATTCCGAAGACGGTATTCAGGAACCAATTGATGATGCCGGAATTCGGATCATAGAACAGGCGCCAGATCAATCCGACGACAACCGGTGTCATGACCAGCGGGATCAACAGCAGCGCCCGAACGATACCGCGTCCGCGAAAGTCCCGGTTCAAATAGAGTGATATCGCGACCCCCAACACAAGTTGCACTGCTACCGACACAAAAACGTAGATGAAGCTTCTCAAAAACGCTGAATGTGCCCTGCTGCTGCCCAATACCTCGCCGACCTGTTCAAGCCCGACGAATTCGTAAGGCGGGCGCTTGAGCAACGAAATGTCGTGCAAGCACATGTAAACAGCGTATGAGGTCGTGTAGATGGCGACCACCGCCATGATAACGATTGATGGCCAAAGAAACCATTTCGTTTGCGGGTTTTGCATCTGGCGATGGTCCATGTCTGTTCGCGGCATTACTTATTGCATTGCGCTGTTATTGTCGGTGTTTGCCGTCGCCAGAGCGCTTGCAGCGCCTTCGGTTCCGGCGAGAACCTTGGACACGGCGATGCCGGTATTGTTGATGACCTCGTTTGCTGCGGCGATCGCCGGAAGGTATCCGGTGTTTCCGCGCGAAACCGCGGTGACCATGGCCTCAGCAAATGCCCCATACCGCGACTGGAAAGCCTCGGAGTTCATCGCGGAAAGCGAAGTGACACCGGAATGCGGTTTGATCGCGATCGAGGCGGCCTGTTGCTCGGCAGCAGTGGCCCAGCTCATGAATGCCCAAGCAGCATCTTTCGCGTCGCTGTCGGCATTCAGATAGAACCCGTGGATCGCAAGCGAAGAACTGCCGCCCTTCGGGCTGTTCGTTGACACTGGCACCGGCGCATATCCGACTTTTCCGACAATGTCGGATTCGGAAGGGTCTTCGGCGAAAGCCCCGTTAACCGTTGCATCAATGGTCATCCCCGCTTTGCCCTGCTGGAACAAGAGCCGGTTTTCCTGCCAGCCGAAATTGGCAACGCCCGGCGGACCATAGTCTTTCAGGAGGTCTCCGAAATACTCCAGTGAAGCGACCGCTTCCGGAGAACCGATTGCCGACTTCCCGCTCTCGTCCAGCCATTGGCCACCGAATCCCCAAAGGAAGCCGGACCAGACATAAACGTTCTGAATGCCCTGCTCTCCGCGAAGCGTTATGCCGACCACGTCACCATTGGACCCTTCTTGGATCGCTTGCGCAGCTGCGCGCAGCTCCTCGAATGTCTCGGGTACATCGATTTCAAACTGATCGAAAAGATCTTTTCGATACATCAGGAAGGTACTTTCTCCATAGACCGGGATACCGTACTGCGCGCCTTGGTAGCTCATCGTATCGAGATAGGCTGGCACAAAATCCGTACGGTCGAAATAGGCTGTGGCGTCAGACATATAGCTGTCAAGCGGTTCGATATAGCCAGCATCGGCATATCCGACCGCCTTCACCCAGTCGTCCATGACAATATCATACCGACCCGAACCAGTCGAAAATTCCAGCAATGCCTTGGATGTAAGGTCGCTGTAGGGGATGATCTCAGCTTCGACCTCGATTCCGGTAAGTTCGGTGAACTCTGGCAGCATTTCGATCAAGGCCTCGCTGGAAGGATGACCTTCAAACAAGACGGTTATCGTTGTCCCGTCGAATGGCTTGTCCTGGGCAGCCGCGGCTCCTGCAACGATGGCGCTGCCGAGCATCAGACTGGCCGCCCTCGCCTGCAACTTATTGCCCCCTCGCCTCCAAGATACGAGATTCATTCGCATTTTTTCCTCCATGTTGGCAGATGGTAATCCGATGTGACAATTTATTATCATTATTATTAGTTATTGTCAAAATTTATTGTCATGCTAGAGTCGCCCTCGATACTGACGCGGAGGATGGCGATGGAGCCCGCTAAACTTGGACTGATTGGCTTTGGCGAGATTGGAAGGGCACACTCGGATGCCTTGGCAGGAATTTCCGAAGCCGACCTTGTGGCGGTGGCGGATCCTTCAGAACATGCCCGCAAGCAAGCTGAAAGCCTTGGTGTCAAAACCTTTTCCACTCATGCCGAGCTCCTGAGCGAGGCCTCAATTGATGGGGTTATCATTGCAACCCCTGATGAACTGCATCTCGAACCAAGCTTGGACGCGGCACAGGCGGGCAAGCACATCCTGGTGGAAAAACCAATCGGCGCAACGGTTCAGGACGGGCAGAAGATAAAGGAGGCAGCCGAAAAGGCTGGCATCAAACTGATGGTCGGGCATACCTTGCGGTTTTTCCCCGAATATAACTATGCAAAAACACAGGTCGCTGCGGGTGAGCTTGGTCAATTGGTGAGCGTGTTTGCACGCAGGACAAATGTGATTAGTCAACCGAAACGAATTGCTGGCCGAATATCAGTTCTCGGTTTTCTGGGCGTTCATGACTTCGATGCTCTTCGCTGGATCATAGATAGTGAACCAACACGTATCTATTGCGAAAACGCAACCAGCGTAACGCACGGATTTGGCGTTGAAGATGAGACATTCACAACAATCAGGTTCGCCAATGGCGTGATCGCCTGTCTTCACTGCGGTTGGTTTGTTCCTGATAATCACCCGTCGGGGTTTGATTTCCGTCTCGATGTCACGGGTGACCAGGGCATAGTCAATCTTGACTTCGCGAACTCGGTGACTGTCAAACACAACGCCACCGGCACCAGACAGCCCCTGATTTCGACTGCGCTAGCAGAGGAATGTCGTCCGTTTGCGACCTCAATACTAAATGACACCGCTGTGCCCGTATCGGCCGATGACGGCATTGCGGCGGTTAAGATGGCGTGTGCAGCAGAGCAATCCGTGCGCACAGGCTTGCCAATAGACCTTTGCTGAACATCGGGTGCAAAAAGGTCAGCCATTACTTCGGAGATAAAATGCCCGCCCAGAGTGAATGTAGCCGGTCAAGCGACGCGGTCGTCCAACGCTGACAACAGAGCAAAACTGAAGACAGAAACGCAAACCAAAGCGATCCAGGCAAGTCCCGGAAGGCGCATCAAGAGACGGCCAACACGCCGCTTGAAGGAGGAGAAATTCGAATGGCCACCGTCAAAATCGACCATGTGGACAAGCTTTTTGGCAGCGTCCAAGTGCTGCAAGAGGTGAATCTCGACATCGCAGATGGGGAATTCATTGTTCTGGTCGGCCCTTCGGGCTGCGGAAAGTCCACCATTCTCAGGATCGTGTCGGGACTAGAACAGCCAACCCACGGCACAATCAGCATCGGCGACCGGGATGTTACCGATGTCGCACCCAAAGACCGTGATATCGCCATGGTTTTTCAATCCTACGCTCTTTATCCGCACATAAGTGTACGTGACAATCTGTCTTTTGCGCTGACTATCCGCGCTACCGAACCACACGAAATCGAAGAGCGCGTGGCAAATGCCAGCGAGATACTGGGCCTGACAGACCTGTTGGACCGGCTTCCAAAACAGCTCTCGGGTGGTCAGCGGCAACGCGTCGCGATGGGGCGCGCGATCGTGCGGAATCCGCAGGTATTCCTGTTTGACGAGCCCCTTTCAAATCTCGATGCCAAACTGCGCATTCAGATGCGAAAGGAGATCAAAGAGCTTCACCAACGCCTGAAATCAACTGCCATCTACGTCACGCACGATCAGATCGAGGCGATGACGATGGCAGACCGCGTGGTGGTAATGAAATCCGGTTTCATTGCGCAGGTCGGAACGCCGCTTCATCTCTACGACAAGCCCGCCAACAAATTTGTCGCTGGCTTCATAGGCGCACCTTCGATGAACTTTCTCGAAGGCTCCGTGGTGGAGACCGATGGTGGCCTAAAGTTCTCGGTCGACGATGTTCTGTTGCCATTGCCAGATGTGCATAGTGCCGATCCGGGCGCGAATGCGACTCTGGGAATTCGACCTGAACACCTGGAGATTGTTGATGCTGGCGGCGACGCAAATTTTACTGTGGCCGTTGTCGAACCGACCGGAAGCGAAACGCTTATTGAATGCGCGCACGGTCAACATCGGTTGCAGGTCATGGTCAAGGATCGTGTGGAGTTCTCACCCGGAGACAAGATCGAGCTCAAATTTGACCCGCAGCGGGTGCACCTTTTCGAAACAGCGAGCGAACAACGTTTGTAACGACTGTTTATCGAGCGACTTACCACCTCTGGGCACGAAACTTGCAAAATCATGAAACTGACCGAGACAGTACTGGACAGTTTGGCTCGAACCTTGCACATCCTGGATATGAATACACCATCGGTTCGGGTACTGATATGTGTTCGGCCTGTTGCGCGGCCTTTGCGAATGCCCCTGGCCCATATGGTGTTGGCGGATCCGGTCCGATTCAAAACCAAATGATCTGAATTAGTCTCGATGTGATCTGACAGTTGGCCGTTTTTCCGGCGGCGTCTGTCAGGTCATGTTTGGTTCAGGAACTTTTCCCTCCAGATATCTTTGCCCTCAATTTTGGTCTGGAACGGCGTTCTGCCGCAACACGTTTTACCCTGATGAGTGCAGTCGTGTTTGTAGTGATGCAACCATTCTACAGCCGGTTTCGGCGTCTTGCGCACCAATGCACATGCATTACACCACTGCCGGAAGGCAACCCGAAATGCCACGATTTTCGGCGACCCAGCCAAGTTCACGCCATACCGCTTGGTTTGAGGCGTTTTCAGTCATTCGCTGGCTTTCTCTCAATCGATGGAACGCACGATCATAGCTTCAAATTCCGACCGCATCGACCGGATTCAACAATTTTTCGCTCTGATCCTGGCTGTCGTTATCAATTACTGGCCAGTATGCAAAAGGGGTGTTATGCGACGGACAGACACACGGCGATTGGCGCGTTCAGCAACAAGTACCGGGACAGCGAGATCTCCTTCGCCGTAACCCTGAACAACCATGTTCTCGGGTGGCACGTCAAAATACTCGGTCAGCGCCAACGCGACGGTCTCCGCACGACGGTCCGACAGAGCAAGATTGAAACCCGCGGCCCCGACGGCATCCGTGTGACCCTCAATCAGAAAAACCTCAGCCGGATTCGCGTCAATCATTTTGCGCAGGGCGCTGCCCAATCCAGCCAGTTCCTCAGCCTGGGTCGGCTGAATGGCTGAAGACCCTGTGTCGAACGTCACCTGATCCACACTGATCTCTGGTACCAGGCGTCGCACGGCATCAATATTGCGTATCTGGGCAAGCGAAAAGCGGCGGTCAAATTTTTCTTGCGTCTGACCGGCGAGTGCCAATGCCAATTCCTCGGCCGAAATGGATTCGCTCGTCGTCCGTACCGCACGTGTTGGTGAAGGTGGAGGCAACTCACTGATCTGAACCTGTTCGACGCGCTGTGTATCATCAAAAAGAACCACGGTGCTTCCATCCGGCAACGTCCTGGAGCGTCGTAGAACCCGACCGTCCGCCGCCCGGATGGTTTCAACGTCAACACCGTTCTCTCTCGTCACAACGGTGCGGGTTGAGCCATCCCCAAATCTATAGGTTGTCACATTGGCGCCCGGTTGACGCAGGAGCGCATCATCATTTTTGAGAACCCGAAATTGTCCGTTCTGTTCCACAACCGCCCGGTCGCCGCTATTGGACACTACCTTTTCGCCTGAATTCAGAAGCTTCCCAACCGCCAACGCGCCAAGCCCCAGCAGGGCCGCTTTTTCCAGGTTGGAAAGCCCGCTGTCCTTGTCTTCCTGTTCCGCGGCTTCGTCGGTAACCGCTTCGGCCTTGGCTGTTTCATCCACTTTGGTGGCGAACTCCTCGGCGGAACTGCGCGCCATTTCCGCGGTCACCGTTTCTTCGATCACTTCGGCTTCCGCCTCGTATTGGGCACCAGAAGTTGCGGCGGCGGCCACCGAGTTTGTGTTTTCATTCTCTGCGAGCGCATCAGCTTGTTGTTGGCTGTCGAGTTTCGCGATTTCAGGGTTTTGCGCAGGCTCTCCGTCCTTTGATGGCGCGTCGCCCCCTGAAAGCTCCTCGGCTACATTCGACTCATCGGCTGTTTCCCCGATCGCAGTTTGTTCAGGCTGATTCGCGGCTGTTTCTTCATCCGTAGGCAGTTCGGGCTCTGCAACGGGCTCATCCAAAGCTTGCATGCTTGGTTCAGATTGCACCTCTGGAATAGTTTCCGCTGGTTTGTCGTGATATTCAGCCGTTTCACTGCTTTCCTTTGGAGACTCATCAGCAAGCTCTGTCGAACTTTCTTCAGCAGAGCCCTCCTCAAAGACCGTGCTGGATTGCAAGCCTTCCGGGAGTATGTCGTCGAAAGCGCCATCGCCATAAGAGTTACAGAATAAGGCAAACTTTCCCTTGGGGTTTTCGGGTTGTTCACCTTCAGCTATGCCACCCCTATGACGCTCGGCCCGTTTTCGACAGCGTTCAATCAACTCGGCAATCTCATCCTGATTCATCTGCAGAAGATCAAACCCAGCTTTTTCCTGGGCCTGCTCTTGCGCGAACCCCTGCATAGGTGCCGAGAGCGACGCAATCATAACCATCGCGGTTGCTGATCTAAAGATTTTCGGTCCCATTACGCGTCCTTTCCCGTGTGCCATTTGACAATGTGAAGTGAACGCACAGGACACAAAAAAGTTGCATGGGCTTTCGATCGCGGCGACCAGGACGGATTTCCCTTCGCCTCGCCTTCGTCAAACGTTGTGAACCCTGTCACCAGCTTTGAATTCTAGTGGCCAAGAATGATAATCAGAGGATGTTTGTACGATACCGTGTCAGAAGAATTTTGCACTCAAAAGACAAAGAAGGCCCGCCATCCGGCGGACCTCCCAAGTTTCAAAGTGTTCCGCTTAGCCTTCATAGTTAGGCATGGCTTCCATTTCTTCCTTGGTCATTGAAATGTAGACACGCGTGTCCGAGCCGCCATCCATTTGAAGAATGTCTATGTCCGACAGTTGCAATTCGACCGGTTTCTCTCCGATGCCCAGAAAGCCGCCGACATCCACGACCACGGATTTGACCTTGCCATCGTCGGAAAGGACAAGTTTGGACAACTCGCCGATCCATTCATCGTTTGCGTCATAGGCTGGGGCTCCAGTCAGGCGTTCAGCCGTCAGGTCCACCTCCGGGACAGGAGCGTAACCTTCGCGATGAAAGGGAACACGCACATCCGGTGTCACGTTTTCAGATGCAGTCTCTTCGACCGGCGTTGCGACCTCTGCACCTTCCGTGGCAGCAGCTTCATCGCCGCCCATCGCCCCGTATTTCGGTGCCGTTTCCAACGCGTCACGCGGTGCGTTCAGAACAAGGAAAAAGTCGTTCTCGTCCTCGGTGGTCTCGTCGTCCGAGACAAAACGTACCGCGCTCATATCGACGGCGACCTGATTTTCCCCGATACCGAGAAAGCCACCAATATCGACGAGTACCGCCTCGACCATTCCGTCGCGCGTGAGGATCACATCATTGATTTCGCCGATGTCATCCCAGTTGTCTTGAATGCCCATGAACGAGTCAGCATCAGCGGCATCGCTCCGATAGACCCGCATCCCGATGAAATCAGATGCGTGGATTTCTGCCGGATCGGCTTGGGTACGGAACATACCCTCTGTCCCTTGGCCCAAAGCGGGCAGTGATGTTGCGGTGATGATCGCAGTGGACAGCATGAACTTTCTCATTTTGTACTCCTTTCAGCTCGCTAGTGAGATGTCGTGTCTGTCCAACGTCCCGGCCTCTGGTAAGTTCCCAGCGACTGCAAAAATTTCACTGTAAAATCCCTGCAAAGTACCCATGCCCACCCGGAACTCGTGTAATGGGTTGCAATCGTCCAGCGCGGATTGGCACCGCGCTTTGGGTCAACTTGATTACTGTGGCTGAGAATGCAGACCTGCATCGAAATGCGGCAGGCGTGAGACGTTATACGGTGTTAAAAAGTTGGGAATAACGGTGAGCAAGGGGCGTTCCCCTTGCTCGGTCTCTTAAAGCGGCAGAGCTGGACTTAGATCGTACGCGACCACTCATCGACCTGGCGCTCGGCTTCTTCGCGCGCCTGGCCGTATTTCTCTTGCAGCAGCCCGATCATTTGTTCGCGACGGCCCTCTGCGCGATCAAGTTCGTCATCGCTCAACTCGCCCCACTTTTCTTTGGCCTTGCCTTTCATCTGTTTCCAATTGCCTTCGATTTGATCCCAGTTCATAACTATCTCCTTTTCTATGCACCGCCCCATTCAGGCAGTCATTGGTCGGAAACGCTGCGCTTGGCCAAAGGTTCCCTGAAAAACCTGCGAAAGAGTGTTGCTGAACGTCACTAAGCTCTGCTGGGTGGATGTATCGCTGCCTATTGTCGTCGCCTTCAATAGGCTTGGCTACAATGCAACCTCGTATGGCAGCCAAAATATTTCGGCTACAAATCCAAGTCTGAGAAAGTACATTTCGCTACTTGATCATTTTGCCACCGCGCGGACCTGCGATCAGCCAGATAATGAAACCGATCAAAGGCAAAATGAGAACAAGCAGCACCCACAATACCTTTTTACCTGTCGATTCTGCTGAACTGACAATGGCGATGATTGCCCAGATATCCAGGATCAGTACCAGTAGTCCGCCCAGTCCGGTTATGTCCAACATGTCGTTTCCTTCCAGAGTTGCCATCAATTGTCTGCGGTACCTCAATGTCTTAGATCGGCAGAAGTTCCCCAATCACCGGGATTGGAACCGTAGTGCTTTAGGGACGTTTTCCAAGACAGCCCCGAAGTTTTCGCCACTTGGTCGGTTTAGTGGTTTGGCTATTCAGAGGGCAGAGGAAGGGTTGGGGTACGATGCTTGATGTTCTGGCGGATGAGTTTTCCAGTGAATGGTCGATGTCATGGACCGTCATGAGTGTGCGTTTGATTGGAAGTGTCCTGCTATGCGGGCTCATCGGTTACGAACGCGAGCTGCGCTCAAGACCTGCCGGGCTGCGTACTCATATGTTGGTTGGGATGGCGGCGACGGTCTACACGCTGATCATGCTCTACCTGATCGACGTAGTGGCAGATTTTGAGGACAGCGTCGGGATCGATCCATCGAGAATTTTACAAGCGATCACCGGCGGCGTTGCATTTCTAGCCGCCGGCGTGGTCGTGTTCGCCAAGGGCAAGGTGCGTGGACTGACAACCGGGGCCAGCATGTGGCTTGCGGCAGCGGTGGGAACGGCCATTGGCATGGGGCTATGGCCGATTGCGATTATGACGACCGTGATGGCTGTCATAATCATCGTTGCAGTGCGGCACTTTGAGGACGAGGTTATCTCTGACCAAGACTGACTCGTGGAACACCGATAGCGTAAATGCTGTTGAACCCGACCAACACCTCGGCCGCAACTGCCACTTGATCTCGCCTTGCCACTGATTGTCTCTGCAATTTCAGGGGAACAAAATGTCGCCGGGCGCGTTTGTTCTTCAGGCACCTGAGGGCTAGTGGATGGGCAGCGACGAAATCACCGACACACTGACACAACAGCTACACGCGTATTATCAAACTCTTGTCGCGGCATCGCCCCGGATTGCTGTTGCTGTTGTTATTCTGCTTTTGATGTGGGGCATTGTCACCGTGGTGCGCGCGGTCATTCGCATGCTCGGTCACCGCATGCATCTGCGCACGAATCTGATTGATGTGCTTGGGATGATAGCCAGCACAGGGCTTTGGATGTCCGGCTTGCTTATCGCGCTTACCGTCGTTTTCCCGACAATTACACCGGGCAAGGCGATTACCGCCCTTGGCCTCGGCTCGGTTGCGATCGGGTTTGCGTTCAAGGACACGTTCGAGAATTTCCTTGCCGGTATACTCGTATTGTTGCGCGAACCCTTTGAGATCGGCGATTATGTGGAATGCGAAGGTGTCGAGGGCCAGGTCGAAGAAATTACCATTCGCGATACCCGAATTCGTCAGACCGATGGGCAGCTGGTTGTTATGCCCAACCATGAACTATTTCAGAACCCGGTCAGGGTGCGTACCGACAAAGAGCTGCGTCGAACAAGCATTATCTGCGGAATTGCCTATGACGAGGATGTCGATGAAGCGCGTCAGGCGATCGAAAAAGCCGTGGTCGCAGTCGAGAGCGTGCGCGACGACCTTCGCGACGTGCAGGTGTTCGCGCATGCCTTTGGATCCTCGTCGGTCGACTTTGAAATCACATGGTGGACCGGATCAAAACCAATCGACATTCGTGCATCGCGCGACCAAGTGATTTCCGCGGTTAAATCTGCCCTGGACAAGGCCGAGATCGAAATTCCGTTCCCCTATCGTACTATGACATTCAAGGGTGCGTTGCCCGTGCAACCACAGCCATCAGAGAAGTAATTCCGGGGCCGTCGTCATTTGTGATCCTGCTGCATTGTGTCCAGTTCTTGCTTGACTGCATCATGCCGAGGCCCAGGAGGAAGCTGGTGCACGAGTTCCTGCAACAACATCTCAGCATGCCGCTTTACCATTGTGTCGCCCAAGATGTATTGGCGACTGTCCACGTGAGTGATGTGAAGCAGCTGGTGGAACGTGACCGGCGGAATTTTCACGCGATGTGACGAGCACCGCGCTATGGCGACTGTTTCTGCCACCGCGAGTTCCTGAAGCGACGCATGCAGCCAGTTCAGACACGTGCAGGCAGTGTAGGGGTCGTTTACACTCGGAGACAAAGCGCGGGCGATGATTTCGACCAGTTGCTGCGCCACGAACATGACGTTCTGAGTGTCGGTTTTTCCCGCTCCGGCCGCAAAACAGGCACGAAGCTTCGCCTCCGTCGACTCAGATAGCGGTTCCTCTGAATAGACTTTAAGGGCTGGGCGTTGCGGGTGAACAAATTGACCCGGCACAGCGACAACTTCGATATTCAGGTCGTTTTCATCGGCTGTTTTGGTGATTTGGTTGAAATTTACGGCTTGGACGTAACCAGACGTCTTAAGGAATATCGGTCTGGGATCCTGACCGTCTGTTTCTTTCATCCAGTCAGACTCAATCTCGTCGCCCAAGGTGGCTGAACCATTTGCCTGACACAACTCGATGAGCTGTGACCGTAGTTTGGAGCCAAGTTTATGGCACAGGTTCTCAAGATTGATCATCTCGGGCACATGGTGAATGAAATATATCATGACGATCACCGATGCGAACGTCATGACCAAGGCGAGAACAAGGGACAGAAGCGGCACGAACGTCAGCCCGTCAGCACCGAAATCCTGCACCGATCGCAGCGTCGCCAGTGCAAAAACAAAGGTAGAAATCAATACTCCCAAACTGATCTGGGTACCACGATCACGCATGAAATTGCCAATCAGGCGCGGACCGAAATTGGCGGACGCGAACGATACCGCGACAACAGTCATGGAAAACAGGACCCCGGTTACCGTGATCACCGATTGTGCAATGACCGACAACAGCGATCGGACCGCATCGGATTGCGTGGTCATCCAGTCCCGCAGCATGGGCGTGTACAGGTTCGAAAAATGGCGGTCCAATGCTTCGATTCCAACCGCCATTAGGAAGGCAACCATCATCATCAGACCGGGAACGAACCAATAACTTGCACGTATATCCTGCAGGAGTTTCGTTATCAGGGCCATTTTCCAACCTTCCTGCTTTTTCCGCACAGCTTTGCCGACAGGGCGTCAGCAGAACGTCCCCGAACTTCAATGAGCCGTATTGCTGCGAATGCCTTCCATCGCGCGCGCCACTGTGAACCCATGCAACACCGTTGACACCAGGATCACCAGCCCGACCAGTGACCATATCTGGATTTCATTCGCAAATTCGACATGCCGACCAGCGTAACACAGGTAGTAGATCGAGCCGATGCCGCGCACGCCGTATATCGCTACGATGGCACGGTCCCTGCCTCTGACATGGGTTCCGATTAACGAAAGCCACCCGGCAACAGGGCGGATTACGGCAACCAATGCCAAGGTCACAAAAAGATGTACCCATTGCAGATCGGCAAGCAGAACAGGCAAAGCGTACCCGAGAGCGACCAGCAAAAGCGCCGTCAGCGCGTGTTCAATATTCTCGCAGAAGTCATGCAGCCGCCTGTGAAACTGGTGTTGGCTTTCGACACGCCGCAGTGCCAGTCCCATCACCGCGACCGAGATGAACCCGTATCCCTCGGCCAATTCGGTCGAGCCGTAGCACAGCAGAACACCCGCAAGGGCCAAAACCCCCGAGGCCGTATCAGCAAGCGCGGATCGGCGCGGAAACTGGAAAAGTACCTGTCCCAGAACCCAGCCGCCTGCTCCGCCCATCAGGACACCGATTGTGATCCGGTAAAGCACATCCACTAGGAACCATTCCATGACCCAGTCCGAGGGGTTCAACCCGTGCAGCGCAACCAGAAGACCCAGATAAACAAACGGGAAAGCAAGCCCGTCATTCAATGCAGCTTCGGTTGTCAGCGTGAACCGGACCCGGTGTTCTTCTCCCTCGTGTGGCGGCCCGACCTGCACGTCCCCGGCAAGCACGGGGTCGGTCGGCGCAAGAACCGCGCCCAGAAGGATAGCGCCGGCCACGGTCATCCCTGCAATCCCCGTTCCGAGCACTGCCACTGCAAAGATCGTCAACGGCATCGCAATCGCCAGCATCCGCATCGTCGGAACCCAGCGCAGCGCCGGTCCAAGATTGTCGATCCGTAACCCGGCTGTGAACAGGGCAACAATGACCGTCAACTCGCTCGCAATCTCCCAAGGGTGCGGCGCGACTCGGGGATCGGGAATGGCGGGCAAACCCGGAATAAGCCAATAGGCGCACATACCAAATAGGATCAGAAGCGGCGCCGCCGCTGGTTCGCGTGTGGAAATGAACCGCGGAAGCCATCGGGCCAGTATCACGATAGCGCCTGTTACAGTCAGGGCGACGTGGTAAGGTTCAAAACTGAAAAACTCCGTTGCCATGCGATATTATACTTTCTGATGTTGTTCAGAGGGCTGTCGTTTTGCGGCACTGTTCCAAAGGGGTGTGGCCGGTCGTGCGAGCAAGCGCACGCTGCGGAATCAGATCAGCGGTCGCTTCTCAAGATCAGCGTCGGTTCCCGCCAAATCCGCAAGCTTTGCCCGGTCTATCAACTGCAACCGGCCATCGCTCCAGTCTGCAATGTTGTCGCTCCGCAATTTGGCAAGCGTTTTATTCGTGTGAACCAGGGATAGTCCCATCGCATCCGCCAAATCCTGCTGGCGGAACGGCAACGGTACGACGCCTGCGTTATCTGCAAGCCCGACGGCACAGGCACGGTTGTAAAGGCGCAGCAACGCCCAAGATATCCGCTCCAGAGCGGTCTGCTGACCGACAGATGTCAGCGCTTCGGCGACCATATGTTCTTCGACAGCAGCCAGCCACGTCAGATCAAAGCCGCGTTCAGGGCTGGAACGGTAGATCTTCCACAGCACTTTCCGGTCAAAGACACACAGGTGCATATCCGTCGTCGCCTCGACCGAGTGCTTCATTTCTTCCATCACGGCAGCCTGAAGACCCAGAAAATCCCCGGGAAAAACAAAATTAACGACCTGCCGTTGTCCGTCCTCCAAAGTCCGGTACCGGACACCCATTCCTTTGAGAACGGTAAACAGTTGCGGTGATTTTGCGCCTTGAGCCAGCAGAGGGGTTCCCGCCTCGATCCGCATTTCCCCCGCCTTGCAAGACTGAGTTAATTCAATTTCTTCCTGAGAAAACTCATCGAAATAGTCAAAACGGTGCAGCGGGCAGTTTTTGCACATGTACATCTTAAAATCTCTCTTTCCCTATGTCACAGTTTAAAGCGGCAGATCGTCGGTTCGTTTATATCTGAACCGAGAAAGGGGATCTGTTGACATGACCAATCCCGATAATCGCTTCATCTGGATCATCGAACCCGATATGGTCGTGTTTCAGGACCTGTCCGAGATCTTTCAAAGCTACCTGCCGAGTTTCGAGCAGATGTCATTTCACAAACCTGAGGACATCCTGTTATCCCTTCCGCTCCCGCAACTGGCGGCGATCAGATGCGGTTCCTTCGCTTTGAACGTCCAAGAGTTGGTTCACAGGTTATCCGCGTCGAAAGTGCCAACCATACTGATAGGAAACGGTAACAGAACGTTTGACCAGCCGTCGATTTATCCGATCAGCGTACCATTTTCCGACACCCACATCCGCGAGGTTCTCAACCGGATCGGTTTCGCGACGCCATCGCTGCCCCTTCAGCCATCCCGGCCGTGAACGCGTCAGCCATCGGGGGCAAGGGTCGTTTTTCCATCGCCTGTTCTTGCGTGTTATGGCCTTTGGTCAGGGTCGCCACCAACGCGGCAATTCCGGCAAACCCGAACCAAAGACATCCCATGATGAACAGGCGGATTGGCAACGACAGACCTGCCTCGGCCAACGCCGCAAGACCGGCGGCGGTTGCGAATCCCAATGCGACAGCCGTCGAAAAGGCGGCAATGGCCCAGCATGCTGTCAACCACGCTGCATGGCGGACGTTGGATTTCATTCGGGAAAACATAGCGTTATTTCCGGTTTGCCAAATATCCGATCATGAATCCGAGGCCCGCAGCGATTGCCGTTGCAGCAACGGGTTGCCTCCGCACGCTCTCTTCCGCCAGCGCGCTGAATTGTGATGCGGTATCGGAAATCGAATGCACCTGCTCGTCGACACGCTTCTTGACTGACGCGGCGGCACTTTCCGCTTTCGCCGTCGCAACCTGCGATACTATCTGCGTCAACTCCGCGACATCAGCGCGTAAAGTATCGAGTTGTTCGACAATATCGTCTGTCTTGGGAGTTGTAGTGGCTCTGGCCATTTGAGGTCTCCTTTAGTTTCATCTTTTTGTTCAACTCGAGCGGCCTAAAAAAGTTCCATGATTGTCACTTTTAACAAGAAAATACTCAATGCCCGTACAATATCGAAGCCAAGACCAACGGCTTCGGTTGCGGTCAGCAATCCTGTCCGGATGTGCCATGGCTCTTTTGTGATGCGTGTGATGCTTGACTGCCAAGCTTTTCTGCAAGTCGGCCCAGCCATTCATACCTGCTGAATCAAATTACTCAGAATTTTTTGGAACCATCTCACCGCAGGTAAGTTTTCCTGATGCACCCGATATGGGGACGCAAAAAAGGAGACTAACGATGAAACATCTTGTCCGAAGCACTGCCTTGATCGCCGCGATCTCAACCGCTGCGGTGGCAGAAACGCAGGTTTCGAAAATTGATGTCACGGCCGATTTGTCCGCGATCGAAACCTATGAAGCCGCTGGTGCATGGAAAAACCTGGAAGCGGATCTCGAGACCGCAATCGCCGAGCGTTTGGTTTCTCAGATCGCGCCAGAAGATGTTGAAGGTGCTGAGATCGAGATCGACCTCGATGAAGTGATGCTTGCGAACAATTTCGAAACTTCGCTTGGTATCGGGGAATGGAAACTGGCGGGTGATGTGGACATCGACATGCCCGACGCCAGCAAGGACGAAAACTACACGCTGACGGTCACCACCGATCAGCTCGGGGCGCTCTATCCGGAGGGAACCAACACTGATGAACTGACGGTCGACAGCGATGTGTTCTATCAGGCTGTCGTCGCCGCATTCGCTGACAATATCGCGTCGAAATTGAAGTAAGGAGACAAGAATGAGACTTTTGGCGACTATTTTGGCGGTCACGGCCCTGGCCGCGTGCGAAACTGTCGAAGGCTTCGGCCGCGATGTATCGGCGGCTGGCAATGAGATCAGCGAAGAAGCCCAGGAAGCACAATAAAGTGCTGACTGAACTGAACATTCGGAAATCCGGGCGATGATTTTGCCCGGGTTTTCATTTTATTTTGAACTCAAAAAATGAAACCCTCTGACTCGTGGTATTTCTGGACCGAAACACGGCATGGGCGGAATGTCTTAGGAAGGGACCATAATGTTCGAAATTGCTGGCCTCGGCAGCCTGATCCTTCTGGTTCTTTGTCTCTGGGCAATCATTTCAATCTTGGGATCGTCAGCAACGACGGGAACGAAAGTTCTGTGGGTGCTGCTTGTCATCCTGTTACCGCTGATCGGATTTATTCTGTGGCTCTTGTTTGGTCCCAGGTCCACCGCCAGACAGACATAACTCGGCGACCTCCAGACATTTCATATTGAGATTGCACAATGCTCGCATCCCTTCTTTCGACAAAGTCCATACGGGTCATGCTTTTGATCCTGACCTTGCTCGCATCCTGCACTGCCCTGTACTTTGCCAAACCCTTCCTGGCGCCCGCGGTTTTTGCACTGGTTATTGGAGTAGTCGTGTCGCCCCTCGCCGATCTTTTCAACCGGTATGGCGTCCCAAGAGTGCTTGTCGCGCTTGCGCTACTAGCCTTTGCAACACTGCTGTTGACGGCATTGCTCTTCTCAATCGACCCGTTGATTTCCACGTTGACCAATCAATTGCCTCGGCTGAAGCTCGAAATTCGCGGCTGGATCACTGGAATTGCCGATACGCTGCGCGGCTTGGAAGATATCGGAGAAGAAATTGAACAGACCGTGAGTGGTGAAAATTCAGACGACGATTCCAACTCTGCGAAACTGCCCACAATGATGGATGCGTTATGGATTGCCCCGAACTTCGGGGGCCAGGTGCTGATCTTTGTTGGTACATTGTTTCTATTTGTGCTGACCCGCAATGACCTTTACGCCAGTGCAGACCGACAGTGTGAAAGGTTGTTCCGTGCCGAACGCGCGGTTGCCCGCTATTTTGCTGCCGTAACGATCGTAAACATAGGACTGGGCGTGGCAACTGCGGCCGCTCTTGCAGTAATCGGACTGAGCAACGCTTGGTTGTGGGGTCTGGTCGCGGCTCTGCTGAACTTCATACCCTACCTTGGCCCCTTGATCGTAATATTTGGTCTGGCGATCGCGGGTTTGATGCAACTAGGTGGCGCAGCAGCAATCGTTCCGCCGCTGACGTTTCTGGCGCTGAATGTCACCGAGGGGCAATTTGTAACCCCGCTCTTCGTTGGCAGACAGCTTCAGTTGAACCCGCTGGTGGTTTTTCTTGCCATCATCTTCGGCCTGTGGCTGTGGGGGCCGATCGGAGCAATAGTCGCCCTGCCAGTATTACTTTGGTGTAGCAAGATGTTGGTTGTTCCATCAAATAATGCGGATAAGGGCGTCTAGCCTTCTACACGATATTCTCTGTCGCGCCCGGCACAGGTTGATGGAGCTTTTCCATTTTGTCGGCTTCATGAGGCACCAGGTAACCAAGACGCGCCTCTGGCCGTCTTACCCGATTGCGTGTGATCTCTTCCTTCCACGCCTGTAAGGCCAGTTTCGGGTCAAGCATCGTTTCGGTCAGATGATCCCGCCACCAATGGCGGGCCAGCGTTTCCCACAGCGTCGAAATCCGGCCGGGATCGGTAATGCGCAGGGCGGCTTCTGTATCCCAACGCATGGACCTTCCGTTCAGATTGGCCGATCCAACAAGCGCAAAGCTTTGATCGGTAATAAGCACCTTGCTGTGCAAATGGATGACGGGCGATCCCTGCAGTACCGAAGGGGCATCGCGTGCGGCAAAAACCTGTTTGACCGGGCTGGCGATACAAGACCGCTCGCCGAATGCTGCCGTGATCTTTTTCAAGGCGTCGGCCTGCAGGCTCATGCCATAGCGCGCATCGAGCCCCCGATTGCCGTCGAATGCAACATCCTCGGGCAGGGCCGGCAGCACCGTGATCAGAGTAAGATCCGGGTTCCGCTTGGCTGCGCGCACCAACCCGTCCGCTATCACGCTGGATCGCAGGAACTGACTTTCGATGTAGATAAGCTGTTGCGCCTGTTGGAACGCCGCCAGATGATCCTCTTCGATTTCCTTGATCAGCGTTTTCGGTGACACCGCCCAAAAGCCAAATCGACGCGGCGCAGACAGGGTTCTGCTGATGTTGGGAAATTCGGTATGACACTGCGCCTTGTCGATTTCGAGCAGGAAATTCTCGAGGTGAGTCGCCGCTTCTTCAGCCTCCGGTCCGCGAACCACCACTTGGACGTCCGCCCAAGTCAAATGCGAAGGAAGATCATGATCCGGCGTATCATACCGCCGGGTGTTCAGGTCCAAACCACCGATATAGAGCACGTTTCGGTCAACAACGGCCAGTTTCTGGTGATGCGACACCGGATAGAGCGAAGGTGGCTTGGGACTGTCGTCGCTGCCGACTGCGGCCTCCCTACGCTTTCGCGGCAATTTCTTTAATTTGCGCCAAACGGCAGGGAAAAAGGCAATCTGCGGCACTGTTCCAACCTTGGTAGGATGCATCGCAACCTGCACATGCAATTTCCCCGCAAGATCTTCGCCCAGACTTTCAGAAAGTTCGTCGGCCTGACTCGCCGTGCGCATCGCGATCTCATGCAAATCCGCCGCTAGAATGGGATCGAAATCACTGACAATGATGCGAACGGTGACGCCGCGCCGGGCCGCATCCGCGATCAAATCGGACCAGGTTTCCCCGACTGCTTTCGCGTCGGCGCTGATGAGTGGAGTACTGAAGTCAAAAATGCGGAACGAAGCAATCACCTCATCCTGCGCCTCCAACACAAGACGTTCCAGCGCGGGCCACGCATGTTCTGCCGTGACCAGAACTTCGAAATCCTGCTTATCGCTATTGTTCGAAGACCAAGGATAAATCATCCGCTTACCCGCCATGTGACCGAGCTTTCTGGTTCAGCTTATGCCACCCTCAATCGGGAAAGTTACCTTAAATTTGTAAAGAGTTTCAGTTTCCGAAATCTCGGACTGCCCATCCAGTTGCATGGTGAATGCCCTGATCAGCTTATTGCCAATGCCACTGCCACTTACGTCATCTTCAGCCAGCACGGGCTGCCCCTTGGTATTGGTCACCTCCAAGATCAGATGATTATTATCCGCCTCTTTCATACAAACAGAAATTTCCGGGCGCCCGCCTTCCGGTATACCAATATACTTCACCGCATTGGTCATGGCCTCGGAAACCAGCATTGAAAGTGTAACGGCCTGATCTTGGCTGAGCGCCACACTCACAAGGTCCTTCTCGATGGTAATGGCTTGCCCGTCGCCCGCGCTCATCGAGCCAATCTCGTTTATCAGGTTGGCGATCAGGTCCCGGGTGTCGACCGTCGTGATATCTGGGTTGGTGTTCAGGCTTCGATGAATCAATGCCAGCCCGCGTACACGCCGCTGCAGTTGAGATAACATTCGGCGAGCTTCCGGCGTTTGCGCGCCACGTGCCTGCATGTTCATGATGGACGCGATCAGTTGCAGGTTATTCTTGACCCTGTGATGCACTTCGCGCAGCAAGATCGTCTTCTCCTCCAAATCCACCTCGCGCCGGCGTTCCGCGTCGCTGAGGATGGCGACCATGCGATTGAAAGATTGCCGCGCTTCTTCAAACTCTTTCGGAGGATGGACCAGCTCAAGCGCAGCCTCCTCACGTTCACCCAATGCAAATCGCCGCATTGCGCTGCGCAATGCGTTGAGATGTCGGATGACCAGTCTCTGAATTCCGAGTACAGCAACCGCAATACCCGCAATCCACATCAAAACCGGAAACGCGAGGGTCACGATCGAGGCGGTGTCCTCTTCGACCGAAAATGCATCCTCCGAAGGCCAGCTGCCCACGACGACCACTTGATCGGGGATGATCTCACTGACCGCGAAAAACCGTTCGTGGCCGGAACGGGCGTCCTCAAAGAAAGTACTGCCCGTCAGACCGACAAGTTCACGCCGAGGAACCGAGACCGGAAGCGACATTGCTGCCTGATCCAATGCTACGCTCGATGACAGGATTTCCCCCCGGCTGTCCACGGTTGCGAACTGAACCCCGTCTTCCGCCCAACGTTGGCCGGAAACCGTGCCAACCAGGTTGTGGCGCGCTGCAACGGCGGCGTACCCTATGACCTCGCCTCCTTTTTGCACCGGCGTGCTGGCCATGAGGCTGGATAACGTCTTGCCGTCCTCACTACGCACTAGGGCGAAAGACAGGTCTTGAATCTCAGCCACTTTCAGAAAGTGCCAGTCATCAGACACGTCGCCACTGGACTTGTCCGATGTGCATTCCAGTTGCCCGGTCAGCGAAATAAACGCGGCAAAGGTGTATTCCTGCCGGTTATGAACAAATTCCTCCAACGCCTCAGCACAAGCATCCTTGTCTCCCGCAAGGGAAGACATTGCCGATGCCAGCCCCTGTGCAGCACCTCCTGCACGCTGCAGCTGTTCACGTTCCTTTGCAGCAGCGCTTTGTGTTCGTGACAACAACGAAACGTGAGACAGGCGTATGGCTTCGTTCACGACCGCCTTCGTTTGGTAGATCGCAATCAGCCCCAACGGCAGCAGGGCAAGCGTCATCAGTAATGCCAGCCTGAAGATCAGACTATCGGGCCAAAGCCTTCGGTTTCGGTTCATGCAACGCTCTGCTGTGCCACGATCCCTGCGGTCACAGTGTCTGTGATCTCGATCTGACTTTGGTCATCTATGTCCATGAGCTCCGCCAGCCTTGCGCGTGCACGGTTCACGCGGCTTTTGATCGTGCCTGTCTTTACACCGCACATCTTGGCAGCTTCTTCATAAGAAAAGCCGCCAGCACCGACCAGGACGAGCGCTTCGCGCTGTTCATCGTTGAGTTGATCAAACGCATCGTAGAAATCGCGCATGTTCAACCGTCCGTCATGGCTCGGTTTTTGCGCCAGGCTTTCGGTATGCGTGCCATCCACGTCCTCAACCTCGCGCTTACGTTTACGGTGAAGCGAGTAGTAGGTATTACGCAATATCGTGAACAGCCACGCCCGCATGTTCGAGCCGGGCTCGAAACTATCAATATTGGTCCACGCCTTGACCAGGGTGTCCTGCACGATGTCATCGGCGGTTGCCTGATTGCGTGTCAAACTGACCGCAAAAGCACGCAGGGCACCCAGATGTTCAACAAGTTCCTCGCGGGGGTCGGTGCTCTGCTCAGTCATTGCTATCGCGCTCCGAGCCCGTTTTAGGATGCGCTGCGCCTGATCTGAGCTGATCCAGCAGCTCAGTGAACCGATCCGGGATCGGCTCGTTGGCCATTTCGTCGAAGGCTCGCTTCAGATTTTCGTCTATTTCGCGATCAATACGCTTGCTGCGTTTTCGCGATGATGCTTCTCTTGTCATGCTACCCAACAGTTTTTTGCGCGGTATCATGGAACCAAACGCGATACCGCGCGTATAGTTCCATATTTAGTTCAAAAAAAGGAACATCGCAAAATGACGGCTCAAACCGGAGAAGCGCTTGCCAGTCAGATCGGAGCAAATTTGCCCTACCTGCGGCGGTATGCACGGGCTTTGACCGGCAGTCAGACAAGCGGCGACAAGTATGCTGTGGCCACTCTCGAAGCGATCCTGGCGGGAACCGCTGAATATACTGCCGAGCCATCGGCCAAAGTCGCGCTGTTTCGTGTGTTTCATGCCATTTGGTCCAGTTCAGGTTCAACCATCGCTGACACCGACGAAGGGTCCGGGTTGGCTAAAAAGGCGCAGGCCCATCTCAGGCAACTGACCCCAAATACGCGCGAAGCCCTGTTGCTGCGCACGATCGAGGAAATCCCGACCGCCGACATCGGGACGATCATGGGCATTGATGTGCATGAAGCCGAACAGCTGATAGACATTGCATACGAGGAAATGAGCCGCTCAACTGCGGGCAAAGTGATGATTATCGAGGACGAGGCGGTCATCGCACTGGACCTCGAGGCGATCGTATCCGAAATGGGACATCAGATCACAGGTATTGCCCGCACTGAATTGGGGGCCCGGACCCTCGCGAAACAGGAGCACGCCGACCTCATCTTGTCAGACATCCAACTGGCCGATGGATCCAGCGGTATCGACGCCGTCAATCACATCCTTGCAGATGAAGGCGAGCGACCGGTGATTTTCATCACCGCCTATCCCGAACGGTTGCTAACGGGCGAAGGGCCGGAGCCGGCTTTCCTGATTTCCAAACCCTACTCGGAAGATCAGGTTCGCTCGGCCGTAAGTCAGGCGATGTTCTTTGCATCGACGGAAACTCTCAAGGCCTGACTAATCAAGAATTCTTGAAACAGCAGCCCCGCCGGACGGGATCCGACGGGGCTTACCTTCCCGGTTTTCATTAGGGGATGGATCCCGGGACGGCAGGACGAATCTTTTTGCGCTCAGGTATTGGCCATGGAACGAAACATCAGGCAGCCTGTTTCCGAAAGGCCTCAGACGCTATCACCAGATCGTCGGGCACGATCTCACGCTGCTCGCTAGCGGCTTCATATGCGTCGCATCCGCACTTGGACGGATTACCGGCAAGTCGTTGCACTGTTTCAGCCCCGCATTTCAGATCGCAGCCGCATGAAACGTTGAGCGCGTATTGCGATAGCGCGCAGCACACTACTTCCGAACTACACGAGCGACGAGCGTAACCACAAACAGGATCAGGAAAATAAAGAACAATACCTGCGCGATTCCAGCGGAGGCAGATGCGATGCCGCCGAACCCAAAAACGCCAGCAATGATCGCCACGACAAAGAAGATAAGTGCCCAATACAGCATCGGTGTACCCTTTCAGTTGTTAAAGTTTACGTAGACCAAAACCGATAAGTCGGAAAAAAGTTCCTCCAAAGGCGAAAAAGGATATGTTGCGCTGGTTTTGACAGGGGTGATTGTTTTCAAGTTTCTGTCGCCAATGCCGTCTTGTTTCCCAAGGCAGCGACCGCGTCCGATACCGGTTCCGAACCGCTCGAAGGTCGGTCAGGGGCGATTTCCAGATCAGCGGCTGCCAGGATCTCAGCGCAGGCCAAGAAGCGACAAAATCACAAGAACGACAACCACCAGACCAATAATGTAAATAATTCTGTTCATCGGATTCTCCTATCGATTGCCAGAGGATGCCCGTTCGAGCGAGATTGGCGTGTAAAACGACAACTCTCATCAAGACCAGAATGTTCCATCGAAATGTTAGGGCACCAGAAACCCGATATGGCGCTGCCCGCCGTGAGTTTCGCGGACTTGCGATCACCTGCTCAAGCCTGGTGAGCAACTCAGCTCGATCGGCAATGGCCGGGCCAAAATCAGCGTACACCAAAATCAAACTAGGCGAACACCGGTGGTCCCCCCCAATGAATTAGTTCGCCATTGTCATTTACTGGCTTTGACTCTTGAACTTAGTCGTCTTGGCGCAATTCTTGGATGGTGTATTATCACAAGCACCACGGTCTGTATTCTGAACCAGGCCGGATGGGATGCTATTTTTGCAAAGTGTGATTGATGACTGTTACCAATGATCTCACATGGCCGGAAGAGTATAGTGAGCTTTTGCCGCTGGTGACTTCTTCTTGGAAGATTTCGGGTGAGATTTATTTCCACAGGCAACTCAGCGCGGGCAAGTCGGGGGCACTTGTCTTTATAGTTGATATTACGAGTGGTGCGTTCGAAGGTCAGGCTATACTCAAGCTGGATAATTGCCCGGATTCTCAGTGGAATGAAGAAACCGAGGTCCAACTGCATCGTGAAGCATTCGAAGCGGCCCCAGAGTTTGCGTCTAAGCATCTTGCCCGCATTGTTGGATCAGTGGAGCATGAAGGCAAAATTGCTATCCTTTCGACAGTAGTTGCCAGAGGACTAGAGTATTCAGTTCCATGGAACGCATGTGGGTATGAGTTGGCGCTCAATGTCCTTCAGCGGCTTGCAAGAAGCCTGTTTGAAGATTGGAACGCTGATTACCGGATCGCACCGGGAATGCATGCGCCTCAGGATCTGCTTTCCCGGTGGCTCGGATACCGATTGGATCCCGAAGAGGGGCGTCTACACCAATTTCTGTCCAAATCGTGCAATCACGATCCCTTGGAGCCCTGTTTTTCTTATGAGGGGCACTGGTATCCAAACCCGCTGGCATTCGCTCAAAACCGTGATCTTCCAAGTCGATTAAACATTCGGGCAGCGGAGGGTCGCCTGCATGGGGATCTTCACGGTCATAACGTTCTGGTGCGAGCTCACCAGCAGAGCGAACCGGACTACTACCTGATTGACCTTGCCATGTATCAGGACAAACAGTTCCTGTTTTACGATCACGCATATTTTGAGCTGGCCTACCTGTTGGCACGGCGTGGAAATTGCCTGCCCGCACAATGGGATGCCATTTTGGACGAACTAGGGCTATTTCATCCAAAACACCACACGTTAGGGCTTTGGCAAGATGACGTTGGAATTGCCGAATTTGTCAGAACCTTGCGAACCGAGGCCATGAATTGGGTTGAACGGCACGAAAGTCATCGCCTCAGCTTTATGGAAAGCCAATATCTTCTGGCACGTGTCGCTGCAGGCCTGAATTTTGCGAACAAGAGTATTGAACACAATCTACGAAGCCATGCTTTTTTGTATGCAGCGCACAACCTGAAAGACTACTTCACGCTCAACAATGTCGACTGGCCCAAAAACGGACCTGTTTTCGACGTTGATACCCCGGCAGCTCCCAAATCGAACCCTCGTGCCGATCCTGAAGTCTCCTTACCCAGCACAGAACCGCCACCGCAGAAAGATCGCCTGCGCCGCCGTATTATGACCCAACTTCCGGCGCCGCAGAAACCGGTGATCGCGGTGTTGCCATTTGAAAGTCTGAATTCACAAAGTGGCGTTGACACATTCGTCTCGGGTATCAATCAGGAACTCATTACCGAGTTGGCAAAAGTGGACTGGCTGGCGGTGGTGTCTCCGACTTCCACGAAATTTCTTACGCAATCAGTCCTTACAGGAGAGGAAATCGCACAGCGCGCCGGGGCGCATTACCTGGTTGAAGGCAGCGTGCTTTATGACGACGAACGCGTTCGCATCAACGCGCATTTGGTCGACACGTCCTCAGGTCATGATCTTTGGGCAGATCGGCTGGTTCGGGATGTCGAAGATGTATTTTCGCTGCAACAGGAAATCGCTTCGGCGGTCGTCGGGCATATAGATTGGGAACTGAGATTTGACATGCGCGAGCAAGCGCGCCTGAAACGTGGCGAAGTTAGCGTCTGGGATCGGGTGCAAAAAGCGCTCTGGCATTTGTACAAATTCACGAGCGAGGATACTGAGACAGCAGCCGACATACTGTCCCGAACCATTAATTTGACTCCTGACTACTCACTTGCTCATGCCGTGATGGTTAACACGCTATTGCGGAAACTGGTCTTTCTGCAGGTGGATGACAGGAAAGGAGCGAAAGAACGTGCCTTGTACCACGCTGAACGCGCGGTAGCTCTGGATGATCAAAGCAGTTTCGCGCACGCAAGCCTCGCCCGGATTTACTCAGTGCTAAAAAAGCACGATGCGGCGACTGCCGAAGCCGAACTTGCAGTTAAACTCAACCCAAGCTCGGCTAACGCGCAATTGGTGCTGGGAATTGTAAGGCTCGCAAATGATCAGCCCAGGCTCGCACTTCAGAGCATCGAGGCAGCGACGCGATTTGGCACAGCCGGGCCTTATTACAAGGTCAAACTGCTCGCCAAAGCATTGTGTCTATACATTCTGGAAGATGAGATGGACCTGGCTGAAGCTTGCGCAAGAGCTGCAATGGAAGGAAGGTCGGTTGAACCATTCGGCCACTATATTTTGGCGGCAATTCTGGCACGAAAATCACGTGAGGGCGAAGCCCGGCGGATTACCGAACAAGGCAATGCCATTCGCCCACGGATGACGAAGGCGCGAATGAGACTGGCATTCGAAAACCTAAAGACCGTTGATCTCGATAAGTTTGTCGGAGATCTCGGCACAGCCGGCCTGCCGGACTAGGCTCCTGAAGCATTGATTGTCAGAGCCAAGAGATAACCACGGCGGCGAGAGCGATCGCTGAAAGGACGACCTTGGGGTACCTGTCGTAGCAGATGTCCACGTGACACCAACCCTTCTGTCGACCGAACATAATCTCGATGCGGGTGCGTCACTTATATCCGCGCCTGTCATTGTCGGCAGGTCTGTTACGTGACCTTCTGCCGGGGATGCAGGGCCGTATCCCTTTGTCTTTCGGCGCGTCTCTAGGATCTGGACTCATTGATTTGGTTGCAATTTCCGAACAGGGTTGCTTCTAGCTCCTGAACTTCAGGAGGCGCGATGAGAAAGTTGTGTTGGTTGACCGACGAGCAGATGGCGCGGTTGCAGCCCTATTTTCCGAAGAGCCTTGGCAAGCCCCGTGTGGATTACAAACGTGTTTAGAGCGGGATTATCTCCATCAACCGCAATGGCTTGCGCTAGTCCGATGCTCCGCGAAAGTATGGCCCACTCAAGGCACTCTGCAACCGCTGGAAGCGTTGGAGGTGAGTGGCAAACACCACTGTTTCGAGTGCGCCCGCGCAAGTATCTTAAGGCCCATCGCGCGGCTTCAAACCTGCGGTTTAAACAGGGGAGCGTGGCCACCTGATCGGCAAAACCAAGGGCGGCATAAATGCCAAGCTGCGTGCTATCTGTGATAGCCAGGATTGTCCACTCAACCTGTTCGTTTCCGCCGAGCAAGTCAGTGACTATATCGGCATGCGAGTGTTGTTGGGCAACCTGCCGGATGTCGACTGGCTGCTCGGAGATAGAGGATATGACACTGATTGGTTCCGGGAAGTGTTGAAAGATAAAGGGATACGCGCCTGCTTCCTTGGCCGGAAACAGCGTAAGAAAGCGGTAAAATACAACAAGCACCGTTACAAACATCGCAATCGGACTGAGAGCGTGCGCGACAGGCCAAAGGGTTGGCGGTGCGTTGCGACCCGATACGAAAGATAGCCAAAAGTTTTCCTGTCCGGCATCGGACTTGCGGCTATCGTAATATACTGGTTATGAGATGCCGTAACGGGACCTGCGTCACACACCGCCGTTACCACTCGCCAGATCAGCACTGCGCTGGCGCCATTCCCGTATTGAACCCACATGAAAGACGACGGGATGAGACTGTTTGTTGGATTGGATGTATCACTTTCCAGAACCGCGGTTTGCGTTGTCAGCGAGCAAGGTGAGATAATCAAAGAGACTGATGCGGCGAGCGATCCCGAGATTCTGGCCTGTGGCTGGATGGTTTGGCCGACGACATCGCCGCGATAGGCCTAGAGACTGGACCTAGGTCGCAATGATTGCATCGTGGGCTGGCAGAGTTGGGCTTTGACGCCGCATTTATAGAAACCCGCCAGGTGAAAGATGCATTGAAGCCTATGCCGATCAAGGTGGATAGACGGGATTTCGAGGGAATTGCGCATCTACTTCATCTTGGTTGGTTCCGCCCGGTTCACTGTAAGCCCGCCTCACCTCAGGCAACCCCTGCCGTACTCAGCGCTCGAAAAGCCATTCAGCAGAATATGATTGTATTGGAGATGTCGCTGAGAGGCTTGCTCCGGAACTTTGGGCTCAAGGTGGGTGCGGCCTCTCACGGTAGGATCAAGGCCCGCATCCGGGAGTTGGCGGAGGGCAACCCAATGTTGGAAGCCGCTACCAACCGATGCTGCGTGCCAGAGCATCCTTGCGATTGGAGCTAGCGGCTCTTGAGAAGCGGGTTCGTCAGCTCGGCAAAGACGATCCGGTTTGCCTCCGTTTGATGACGATACCAAGGATCGGCTCGGCCATGACAATGTTCTTCCGGTCTTCAACGAGGGTCAGTCCCTGGGTTGGCCTGACGCCCTCGCGCAACCAGTCCGGTGGACGCTATATATCTGGCGGCATCATTTTGGCGACCTTGATGCCGTCCAGTGTAGCCGAAGCGGATTTGGACGGTTTGAACCCGCACATGTGTCGAACACGCCGCTTAATGAACCGATGATCCTGCTCTATCATGTTACTCAAAAATTTCGACCTGATTGTCTGTACTTCGACCGGGCATCCAAATCGCTTCAGGATTCGGCTCACCTCTCGAATACCCGCTCCATTAACGCCGCTCCTGTCGATCACGATTTTGTCCGGGATGCCGTTTGACGACAGCGCTTTGGCAAAGAACCTGGTCGCTGCGAGCCCATTTCTTCGTTCAGACAGTATAAAATCGAGGGTGTTCCCCGCTTTGTCAATTGCTCGATAGAGATACATCCACTTGCCACGCACACGCAGGTAGCTTTGGTCCATACGCCAGAATTTCAGCGTTGGGCGCTTCTTGGATTGCACCCGTGCAGCAACTATCGGCGAGTACTTCACTACCCACCTATTCAATGTGACGTGGTCAACTCGCACTCCGCGCCCCGTCGTGATTTCTTCCAAATCGCGATAGGACACCGTGTACCGCAGTTAGAAGTATACAGCGTACAAAACCGCATCCTTGGAGAAATGACAGCCTTTCTAGAGATCATGCTGAAGCCTATTGGAAAACTTCTCGGAGAGAACAAACGCCAGATTCTGCATACTCGTCGGTTGGCCCCCAAAGTTTGTGACGCATCCACTCTTCGCGACAGATCCACCGAAGACTACTGCCCACTCACAACAATGATCATTTATTGGCAGAAATGCGCAGTACATAATTAGCTGTATTCACGCTTTATTTGCGCTGATCTGGCCGTCCAATCCACAGTAGACGGATTGTCTCGGTAATCTTCACCACCCGCAGCGCATAATGGACACCCCAGACACCAAAGGCCTGCCCTGTCGTCAGTTCCGGGGTGCTGAGAAGGTTCCTGAGCGTCTTGAAGGATGGGATCAGTTTGTGCACAGGGGGGATATAGTTCACAAAGCCGCGCCGGGCATTGCGGCGCAGGCGGGCGCCCTCGATGCGGCGCGCCTTGGTGATATGTTCGCGCAGGCTGCCGCGTGCGGGATGGCGGACGATGGCCTCGGCCGCGAACAGGATGGGTTCGCCCGCAGCTTTGGCGCGATCATTCCATTCCATGTCACCGCCCGAAAGAACAGTGTCGTTGAAGCAACCTACGCGCTCGATCACGTCGCGGCGGACAATCAGGTTGGCCGTGACCGCTCGGCCGCGTTCAACCCACTTTTGCTGCTCGAGACCAAGATGGACGTCATATAGCTCAGCCGTGGTCCACTCCTGACCATTCGGGATCAACACGACATTCCCGCCGAACCGGCCAATTTCGGGATGTTCGGCGGCGATGCGCAACCCGGCGGCCACGTACTGTGGATCAGGCCGACAGTCGGAATCCGTGAAAAACAGCAGCGATGCTGAGGCTTCTTCAATGCCTCGGTTTCTGGCGGCATACGAGCCTGGTTTTGCCTCGCTCAGAATGCGGGTGTTTGGAGGCAGGCGAAACCCCTCGGGCACAGGGTCGCTGGGATCATTATTCACGACAAGTATTTCGAACCGCCCGAAATCTAGGGTCTGCGCGGCCAACCCATCCAGACAAAGCTGCAATTGATCCCAGCTTTGATAAGTCGGGATAATGACCGAGGCCTCTGGCGGGTTGCGGTCTGATGCTTGCGTCATTCCGCATTGACCGCGTTGGAATATTGGTGGTCGTACAGCGTCTTGAACGGCCCCTCATGTTCCAACAACTGCGCGGCACTGCCTTGCTCCAGCACCTCGCCGCTTTCTATGACAACGATCTTGTCCGCGTGCATGATCGTCGACAATCGGTGGGCTACAATGATGGTGGTTCGCCCTTCGGTCAGGCGGTGCAGGGCTTCCTGAACCAAATGTTCGGATCGTGAATCCAGCGCGCTGGTCGGCTCATCCAACAACAAGATCGGGCTGTCACGCAGCAGAGCGCGGGCAATCGCCAAGCGCTGTTTCTGCCCACCAGACAGGAAGGCGCCGTTTTCGCCCACCAAAGTGTCGAACCCGTCCTCCAGCCCCATGATGAAATCGTAGGCGTTGGCAGCCTTCGCCGCCTCGATCACGTCCGTCTGCGAAGCACCTTCGCGACCAAATCGGATATTATCGGCAATGGAGGCCGAGAAGAGGAACGTCTCCTGACCCACGAAGGACATGTTTTTGCGTAATGTTTCGAACGAGGCGAACTTGATGTCCTGTCCGTCAATTGAAACCGAACCGCTGATCGGGTCATAGAGGCGTAATGCAAGATTCAGGATGGTCGATTTGCCGCCCCCGGACAGGCCTACTAGGGCAGTGGTTTTCCCCGCCTCGAAGGTCAGAGACAAATCCTTCAGGATTGGATCCCGTTTGCGATAGCCAAAGGTGACTTGGTCAAAGACCAGCTCACGCGGGCCATCCGGTAGTGCTTTTGGGTCGGCATCTTCGGGCAGAGTTTCAGGCTGATCCAGCAACGTGAACAGCATCTTCACACGCCGCAATCCGATTTCCATCTTCACGCGTACCTTGGACAGGCGCTTGGCGGGCTCATAGGCCATCATCAAAGCGGTCACGAACGACATCAATTCGCCTGGGGTCGAGCCCGCAGACCCAAACAAATTGGCAGCGCTCAATCCGATGACAGAAGCGATGGCAAAGCCGGCCAGAATGTCCATGAGCGGGCTGGTTGCCGCCTGCAGGCGCGCAAGCTTGTTGCGCCGCTTTTCGACGCTTTTCACAGCCGAATACATCTGCCCGGCCATGCGTTCCTCAAGCCCAAAAGACTTCACAACTCGAATACCGGCCGAGGTTTCCTGAATGACCTTCATGATTGCCGACATCGACTGCAGTTCCATATCCGCAATCTCGCGCACTTTGCGCAACAGCGAGCGAACACCCCAGATCGCCAGGGGGCCAATGATCAAGGTAAACAAGGACAGGATAGGTTGCTGGTAGAACATCACAAACAGCAAACCGATCAATGTCAGGGTGTCTCTGACCGCTGTGGTGACCATGATCTCGATCACGGTCCGAGCGGCCTGCGCTGATTGGGTCACTTTCATCAATAGATCCGAACTTTCGGTCAGATTGAAGAATGAAACCCCCTGTCGCAGCAGCTTGTCATACAGCCTGATCTGCTGTTGCGCGACGATCCGGTTCCCCGCACGGGTCAATGCAACGACCTGTACATAGGTCGCCACGCCCTTGATCAGGAAGATCGTGAATACTGCAATCGAGACACCCAGAATCTTGCTGGAATTCTCGCTGTCAAACAGCGAATCCACCACGTCGCGCATGATGAATGCAACGGCTGCGGTGGTGCCCGCGACAAAGACCATCGCAATGATTGCAATGATATAGGGCACCATCTGTGCCCGCATGTTTTCGGCTAACAGCCGCCACAGGATTGAGTCTTCCGCGAGTGCTGCAAATTTCGATTTGATCTTTAGCAATGCAAGCTTCCACAGTGATCAAAGGTAAGCCGGTATCTGTTGCCCAGCTCGTAAACCATTGCCGCTAGATAGTCTGCCCTTTGCTGTTGGGCAAGCCCGCTTGACCCCTGCCCTACTCAGCGGCTTCAATACGCAGGGTTCGGATCGAAGGATCGATGCGCCCATAAGCGGCCAGAACACGTGCCGTCCATTTCTGCGCGATGTAATCCGCCATGAAGCGTGACGGCGCCACCAGCGTGACCTGGCCCCCTGCCCTCTCGGCCTCGTGCAGATGCTGAAACCAGCTGGCCCAAAGTTCGGGGTCACGCCCATGGAGAATGGATTGCACCTGCCCCCACAGGTCTTCTCCATTTGGCGGCGGAAGGGATGGTTTGGCCTGAAATGGCACAACATTGGAATCTCCGGCAGGCTCCTGCTGCATCCGATCCTGGAAATCCGGTCCGATGACAGGCCAGATTTCGACCGTGTCCAGCATGATCTGCTTTAAGTCCAGTTCATAAACTGCGACACGACCCCGCGCTGCAGGGCGCTTGACGGCGACCCACCCGGCGCTGCGCAGCTTGGCCATCTCGCGTTTTACCGTCCGTTCGTTGACCGACCAGAGGCGCGCGATCTCTTCGCGTCCGATCGACAGCTCATTCGAACGCCAGTTATAGCGAGTGGTGATCAGGGTAACGATGCGTAGAACAGAGCGGTGACGATGTTTGTCACCCGACAAGGCATAGACTGCCAGTGCCGACAGGATATCGTACTTCAGTGCAGGCGCATTACGCCCGACCGGTTTCGCAACCTGCATAGATGTCCTCACCGCTCATTGTGCCTCAGGCGGGTATCATCCCGCGTCGATCGCGCCGTTTCCCAACGCTTTTCGTTAGTGTGTCCTGATTAGCGTCCAATACTTCGATTCTGTCAAGAGTTCGTTACTCATGCGTCCGCATCGGCCCCCAATCCGCAATCAAAAAGAAAAAGAAATTGGTGAATCTATGGTGATGGGGGACATATAGGATGACCCCTTATTGGCCTATTATGTCCCCCTAAATGCGGCCAAGGGAAATAGTGTGACCCCCTAAATCTGGCCCTCCGTCGCCATGCCGGCGGTGCGGGAACAGGAGTGACCACCCGAATCGATTCTGGTGCGGACTGGCCCTATTTTCTTACCCGTGGGTAAGTTCGTAACCTCAGAATAATTTCTTTTGCCAAAAGTGCAAATCAAGCGTAAATGTCGAAAAGAAGAAAATTAGCGTCCAACAAACGAGAATTGAGGCATGTACACGCACGAAGACCTAAATGCATTGCGCACCCAGTCCCTCAAATTGCAGGGCTGGATTCGCCAGCAGACCTTCAGCCCAGAGATGGAGAAGACCCTGCGCCGCTTTTCAAGCTGGGAAGTGTCCGAGTTGATCTTCAAGGTGAATCAGTCGACCTTTCGGGGGAAACTCGCGGCGGACCCATCGCTTCCCGGGGGTGAGGTCGAGCCCGATGGCCGCCAGCGCTGGTTCAGCCTGGAAGAGGTCAATGAGTTGCGCCGAAGGCTCAAGATCAATCGTAAAGCTCTGACGCCGCCCCGCCCTGCCGGCAAGCGGGCCATCCGGGCGGCAGTCGCGAACTTTAAAGGTGGCGCGGGCAAATCCACCGTCGCGCTACATCTGGCACATGCGGCCGCGCTGGACGGGTATCGTGTTCTGGTCGTGGATTTCGATCCGCAGGCAACGCTGAGTCACTCGATGGGTCTGACCGACGTGGCCGAGGACTATACGGTCTGGGGCATCATGGCACGCGATCTGATCCGCGAGACAACACGGATGAACAATCGTCCCGCCGCTGCAGAATCCGGAACCGCCCTGCCCCGCCGTGAATTGCCACCTTCGATCACCGATATGGGGTTGGGTGATTTGCGGATTTCTGACTTCATCAAACAGACCTCGTGGTCGACTATTGATGCAATCCCCTCTTGCGCCAACGCGGCTTTCGTCGAATTTGCATCCGCACAATACCGCCACCTGAATCCGGAATGGTCGTTTTTTGCCGCAGTGTCGCGTTACCTGGATCAGATACCGGATGATGCCTACGATCTGATCCTGTTCGATTGTCCACCCGCGATTGGCTATCAATCGATGAATGCCGTGTTTGCTGCGGATATGCTCTATATCCCCTCTGGCCCCGGGTACTGGGAATATGATTCAACCACGTCTTTCATTGGGCAATTGGCGGAGGCGCTTGAAGATCTGGCCTATGGTTTCGACAAGACCTTACCCACGGGTAAGATCGGGCTGCCCAAAACCTTCTGCGAGCTGCGTTTTCTGCTGACCCGATATGAGCCCGGTAACGCACTTCACACCGCAATGTACGATGCGTTCCGCAAGGTTTTCGGGGACCATCTGGCAAATCACCCGGTCGAGATGACCCGCGCGGTTGAACAATCTGGTCGATTCCTGAGCTCGGTGTACGAGATGGATTATCGCGAAATGACGCGCGAGACTTGGCGCCGCGCGCGTTCGACCTTTGACAATGTTTATGAAGAATTCCGGGGTGTGATGCTATCGGCCTGGGACAAGCTGGAGGATGACGCATGAGCCGCAAACGCAGAATGTTCGATATCGATATGCCGACGATAGAAGAGATCCCGGTTGGCAAGATACCCGACAAAGTACTTGAGAAGCGGCGCGGCCCGATGGCGGCGGCCATCTCTGAAAATGCTGATGCGTTGCGCGATCAACAATCCACCGAGGATGCAATCCGCGTCGAAAATGATCGCCTGGCCCACGAATTGGTCCGATTGCGGGCCGAAGGTTTTGTGACGGAGCGTATCTCTCTCGTTGATGTGCTCACCGAAAGACTGACGCGTGACCGAAAACCAGGTCCGGATCCGGAATTGGATGAGTTGAAGACGTCGATTCAGGATATCGGATTGTCCAACCCGATCCGTGTTGAGCGTCGTACTGACGGTCGGTATGAGTTGATTCAGGGTATGCGGAGGTTGTCAGCCTACCGAGCATTGTTGGAGGAAACCGGCGATGAGCGCTATGCGACGATTCCAGCCGGGATATCGGATCCGGTTGATTTGGATGACAGCTACCGCCGCATGGTCGATGAGAACCTGATCCGCAAAGATATTTCATTTGCCGAAATGGGCGCACTGGCGCGTGCCTATGCCGAAGATCCCGCAAATGATTGCCCCAATGTGGACAAAGCCGTATCAACGCTCTTCAAATCCGCAAGCTACACGAAGCGTAGTTACATCCGTGCATTTGCGAGTTTGTTGGACATGTTGGAGGCGGTGCTGATGCACCCCAACGATATTCCGCGCAATGTGGGCGTTGAGCTTAAGCGCAAGCTGGACGCTGATCCAGACTTGATCCGCCAGGTCAACACAGCATTGATGCGCGAGCCGGGCAGGGATAGCGCGCGGGAGATTGCCATTCTGCGTAGTTTTCTAGCTCAGGATGGCGAATTGGCACCGAAGCCTCGACCAGATGCTATCGGTAAACCGCGCCGCGCCAAAACCACGTTTCAGGTGAAGGGCAGGGCAGGAATCGCCAAATGTTCCGCTTCGAGTGGACGATTGGAGCTCCGGTATGATCTGGATTTTACTCGGGTCGATCGCGCGAAACTTGAGCTTGCCATTGCCACGTTGATTGATGATCTGCGCGAGGAAGACGATCTTACCCATGGGTAAGATAACGGGGTAAGGTTGGTCGGGCTAAGTGGCGTTGGAGAAGTCCAGCGCCATTTTTTTTGACGCATCGGCCGGCTGTTATGGCACCAAAGGTCTATCGGAATTTGAGCGCTGGTCGTGGGCTGAAGCCGCATGACCCAAGATTCTAACCGTGCTGAGCGACAAGTGTTTTATTGAATTGATTATGGGTCCAGAGGCAAAACTAAACTCCTGCATCTCTCCGATCCGGTATTGAGGTGCAAGCGCTAGTGAGCTTGCAGGGCGTGAGCGGTGTCGAATTTGCTGGGATGGTTGGTTGGATTCTTTGAGGCACCAAAACTCCTGAGACTTTACAACACGCAAATCACATGTCGTCTAAGTATCTCTGTGATTGATGTCTCCGACGAGTCCGGTGCAACTGGGATCGCAAATTGCTGATTACTCAACAACGATCAAGATGGGCGGGCACTCAGTTATAGGGCAGGGGGTGTCGATAGTCGTATGCAATAACAGGAATTGCAAATGGGTCGATCTTTGAGTGATTCAAGCCACTGGACCTCAAGCAGCCTTGCGTTAAGCTTGGTCGAAGCCTGAAAACAGTGCTGATTGCTCAGGCAGTAGAAAATCCACAGATTCATGTAGTGCGCAAAAAGCAATATTAATGAGCGTAACGCTGAGTCTGTGTTTAGATACCGGTCGATGTGTCACAATCTTTGGGGGCTAATTGACGGGTATGCAGAATCTGGTGTTTGTTCCCTCCGAGGTTTTGTTGCAAAGATTTGAGCCCGTTGAGTTGTTTCAGCAAACGCTTGTGTGTCAGGTAGCGAGCCCAGCGAACTGTTGAAATAGGCAGAGTCCGGGCGTGAGTTGGCCCTTGCGGATCATGT